>CADAZU010000007.1 GCA_902792535.1 uncultured Bacteroidales bacterium | reverse complement strand
CATCTGCATATAGAACTTACGTGCAAGCGGGTCTTCAAGAAACATAATAGAACGTAAATGCGTCCAACTGAATTGTCTACGCACTGCGTATACAATCTCTTCCTCCGTAAAAGTATACGCAGCGCGTATACAATGCAATAGAGTGCGGTCGCTCCATCCACGTCCGTACTTCTCTGTCAGACGAGCGGACAGGTTCTTAACGACTTGCTTGCCATATTCAGCACGTTTGTTGTACAGAATGTCTTCTTTTATGCGCTTACCAATCAGCCAGTTGGTGTGACAGACTTCAGCGTTCACATACACCGCTACACGGGTGCGCGTTTCATCTATGATATGGCACACATCCGTATAAAGCAGTTGACTCTCCGGCAATTCTGTTATCTTTTGCGATGGCTCATTTTTCATAATATTGCAGTCGTTTAAAAAACACTGCAAAGTTACTAAAAATTTCTGACATATGCAAATAATCCGGCAACAAAATGCAATAAAATCGCACTTTTCGATTATTCCTTATGGAATCACCATGTCAAAGATCTTTTCGTTCCTCTTTTAAAGTACCGAACGATAGTACTATATCTTCTATTCTCCCTCATCCGTGTCGGGCACAACTATTATTTTGTTTTTTATGTTCGTAGTTATTAGTAGTATCTTCTTTTCTTATTTCGCGCGCGAATGGTGTATACGCACAAAAAACGGTAACTCCGTTTGATAATGGAATTACCGTTTTAATTATAATATAGTGAGTACTTTACAAAATAATCATGCTTTGGGGCATAATACGATGGATATATAGATATGCAAGCATTTGGGCAAAAAACGCTTGTTTTTCTGCTTTTTCGGTAATTCCACTATGTCAAAGATCGATAGTGTACTAATGGTGGCGGACAAAAGAAAAGAGACAAAACCTTATTGCCGGGTTTTGTCTCTAGAAAGCGCAGTCGACCCCATACGCATAGCCTTTTTTAGCCATGCCAAATGTAGAGGGGTGATATGCATTTGCTTTAGTCATGCGCAAAAGTAGTGTCTTAACCGTTGGTACTTTTGTAATTTCTAAACGTGGTGCAAAATTACAACATTTTTTTGAATTGAGCAAAAATATAGAATGTTTTTTTGGTAGTTTTTAATATTTGCAAAGTCAACTATACAAAATCCACTTTTTATAATTTTGCGCGGAGGAGAAGGTGTACGTCTGTGCGGGTAATGGAGCGGTTATGCTCTGCCGCCCATTGCTTGGCATAGACGGTTTCCGAGAGACGGAAATAGAGTGCGAGTTGCGGAATGATCTGCCATCGGAGGCAGATATATGCTCTGCCGCCCAAGCCATAGACGGCAGGGATGGAGAAGGCGTAGAGCACATCGTGTTCGTAGAGATAAATGCGGTTCGCCCATTCGCGGGCATCGAAGCCTTGCAGGCGGAGCCGTATGGATAAGGGGATTTGGTAATTGCTCATTGGTGACTGAAAATCGTACGCGATGTCCTGCGCGAGACTGACGCCATAAGATTGCACATAATTGGCGTCGGCTGTTGTTCGCAGGCTCCAACCGCCTTGCGCCCAATCGAATTGCGCACGGGCGGAGCAGGTGGATTCACCTTTCTTGCGGGCGCGAAGGCGGAGACCGATCCGCCAATCCTGGCGGATATAACGGGCTTCCGCCATGGCGTCGTAGCCGATGGTCGGACTTTGCGGGAGACCGTATTTGGGTCCGGAGAAATAGAACACATCGCCGTAGCCGAGGAGTCTCCAGTTGCGCCAGCGGGTGATGTCAAAACCGACATATCCGCCATTTTCGTCCCCTATGCGTGATGTCTCCGAGAAAGCGTATCCCAGCGAGTTGTCAAACCACGGCGAATAGTAGCGGTAGAGGGCTACAAGCGAGACGCCGGAAGCGGGGTAGAAGCGCGAGCCGACGAGTGCGGCGAAGCCCCAATGTCTGTTTTGGGCGGTGGCGACTTCGGCGAAGGCGTCAAACCAACCGTGGTTGTAGCGGGCGGAAGCGCCTATGACGGCTTGGTTTCTGCCGCGGAAATAGTGCTGATTATAGGCTGCGTCCCTATAGGGACGGATGCTGTCCGTCCAGATATTCTCGATGGCGGTCAGTTGGAGTTGGAGGCGGTTATGACGCAGGGTAAGGTTCGCTCCGACGAGGTGGTGCCACGTGCTGTCGTTCGTGCGCCGCATGGAGTAGAGGACAGTAGCATCGAGGCGCGTTTTCTTAGTCCACTCCCATCGTAGCGTGGCTCCCACGCCATGCAGTCCTTCGCCGTCTGCGGAACTGTAATAACGCAAGCCTTCGCGGCTCTGTCCGACCGATTGGATATACATGGACTTGCCGGTATGGAAGACGGGCGCAAGCACTAATCCTTGCCCGAAGGAAGCCTGAAAATTGCCTCCCACGACCGTGTGCAGATGCGGGGCTATGTCGCGAAGCTGGATATACGCGCCGTATTGCAGCTCTTGTGCTCCGCCTCCGGCGGGTCTGCGGAGCTGTGCTCCGAAGGTTACTTTGCGTTGGTAGTCAAAGCGATAGCGCGCTTGTATGTACATCGGATCCGAACCGCTGAAGGACTCTATATCGCGTGCGTCGATACGCGCGATGAGTTCATGGTTGGCATAAGCGAATACTTCGCGCGCGTATATATTTTGTTCGGGCGTGCGCGTGCCTATGCGTACGAAAGGCAGCAGGTCGCGTATCTCATAATCCGCCAGCGAAGCGATCATGCGGAGTTCGTAGAGCGACTGGAACGGATGTCTGTCCGCGTACGCCAGAATGTCGTCTATCTGTTGCGGGGAAAGGAAATAGAGCTGCTGCAGTTCTTCGTCGGAGGTGTTATTGAGGTTGATAGGCGCGTCGTGCAAGGCATAGAGGTCCGTTTGCAGTTGCTCGTAGTCCACTTCGCCGATCTCCGTAGCGGCATTGTAGATGTCGAGGATGATGGCGTCAAGGCTCTGCCCGAAGGTAGGCAAAGTACCAAGTGACCAAGTACAAAGTACAAGCAATATGGACAGAACTGTTCTTTTCACGGTGCAAAATTAGTAAAAATCTTGCATATATGCAAAAAAAGCAGTAATTTTGCGGCGAGTATGGACAGAAAGACGCTATATCATCTTATCGAATGGTCGGTCGCATTTGCGGCGTGTGCGTTCTTGGTGTGGAAAATCGCCACGTATGAGGACTATGCTGCGCTGGGTGAGACCTTGCGCGGAATGGGTTGGCAGCAATGGTTGGCAATAGGGCTTTGCGTGGCGCTTATGCCGCTCAATATGGCACTGGAAGCGTGGAGGTGGCGCACTCTCGTCCCTATGAGTTGGCGCGATGCGCACAGGCAGGTGTATTATTCCAAGTTAGCGGGACTGATCACTCCCTGGCGGCTGGGGGAATACCCGGCACGAGGGTTTTTGATGAGTGAGGGAGCAAATATGATAGACAAAGCTCTTTGGTACAAGGTGCTGGCAATGGGGGCTGTGGGGAGTGCGACGATGACGGCAGCGATTTTGCTGGCAGGCGTTGCGGCATTGGCTTTCAGTCCGGCTATTATGGCGCAGTTGGGTGACAGCTATTTGTATGCATTGGCGATGGTGATACTGGTGCTGATGATTGCTTTTGCACTGGCGCCCAAGGCGCTGAAGAAGTATGCCGAGGTGAATGGTGCGCTGGTGGTCAAGAGTATCGCGCAGAGTTTTGTGCGGCTGGTGTGCTGGTGCGTGCAACTGGGGCTGGTACTCTATGCCCTTGGGGCAATAGACAATTTACAATTGACAATTGGCAATCTATTTGTGTATTACCTGCTGGTGACGATCACGCCGAACGTGCCGATCGCGGAAATAGGTGTTCGCGGGGCGTGGGCAATCTTGGTGTTCGGAACGATGAATGCAGCCATGGCAGGTGTGCTGCTATGGATCATAAATACGCTGTTGCCGTGTGTGGTATGGGTGTTTTTGAAGAAAAACGCAAAATAATTTGCACAGTTGACAAAAAAGTATTACCTTTGTAGCGGAATTCGGGTGGCACCACTCGTGGAACGTAAATGAGAGGTAAAAAAGTAGTAAAACAATAATCAATAATATCATGAACATCAATTTTCAGATTCACTATCGTGCCGAGTATGGCCAGAGTCTATGCGTGATTGAGACGCAAGAATCGATTTTGGGTTGGACGGAGAAAGAGCCGCTTGTGCTGAACTGCCAGGGAACGGATTTCTGGCAGATCAATGTGCCTGTGAGCGATTTCGCCGGCAGCATTCAATATAAGTATGCGATCCGTCTGCAAGACGGCGGATTTATCTATGAGGCGGGAGAGCCGAGACATTTGCGATTGGACGATGTACGAAGTGCAAAGGGAAAAATCGTGGTGCGCGACGCATGGCAGGCAAGTACGTATGAGGACAGTTTCTATACGACGGTATTCCTGAAATCGCTTTTTGCCCGCCACAAACCGGCGAAAGTGAAAGCGCCGAAGGGTAATATCCGTTTCTCGATTGATCTGCCGCAGATCCTGCCGACGCAGGGCGTGGCTATCATCGGAAACTGCGCCGAGTTGGGTGAATGGAATCCGGATAACAAGCTGGTGATGAGCGATGCCGAGTTCCCGATCTGGAAAGCCGACATCGAGGTGAAAGGTCAGGATATAATTGAGTACAAATATGTCGTTTATGACCTGAAGACCGGTGCTGTGGTCGATACCGAATGGGGTGAGAACCGTCAGATCTGGGGAATTGAGAAGGGTCAGGTTATTTACCAGAACGACCGCGGATTCCGCCGGACACAACCTCGCTGGAAAGGAGCCGGAGTCGCCGTTCCTGTGTTCTCGTTGCGGACGGATGAAGGTTTCGGAATCGGTGAGTTTCAGGATCTGAAGAAGATGGCGGACTGGGCTGCGGCTACGGGTCAGCAGATGATCCAGACGCTGCCGATCAACGATACGACATTGCGGCACAATAACTTAGACAGCTATCCGTACAATGCCGTTTCGGTGTTTGCGCTTCATCCGATCTATATCAATATCGAGAAAATGGGTCGCCTGACGCCTGCGCAAAAGAAGAAATACGAGGCGCAGAAGGCGGAGTTCAACGCGAAGAGTTTTGCGGATTATCAGGCTGTTTATGACGCTAAGATGGTGTTCTTCAAGGCGTTATACAAACAGGATAAGGACGCGCTTTTCAGCAGCGAGGCATACAAGGCGTTTATCCAGAAGAACGATTCGTGGCTGGAGCCGTATGCGGAGTTCTTGCACAAACGCGACAAACAACCGAAAGATTTCTATAAGTTCCTGCAGTTCCATGCGGACAAACAGCTGACAGACGCTGTGGCTTACGCGCACTCGATCGGCGTAGCGATGAAGGGTGATATACCTATCGGAATCAGCCCGGATAGCGTCGATGCAGCCGTTTATCCGGAGTTGTTCAATCTGGACGCCTCTGCGGGTGCGCCGCCTGATGATTTTGATGCGCGCGGTCAGAACTGGGGCTTCCCAACCTATAACTGGGACAAGATGGCGGAGGATAATTTCGGCTGGTGGCAGGCTCGTTTCCGCAAGATGCAGGACTATTTCGACGCATACCGCGTAGATCATATCCTCGGTTTCTTCCGTATATGGCAGATGAAGAAGACGGATGTATGGGGGCTCTGCGGACATTTCGTTCCGGCGCTGCCGTACAGTTATGACGACCTCTGCGCGCAGGGCGTTTGTCTGGACTGGGACAGACTGACGAAGCCTTATATCCGCTCCAATTTCCTCGGCGACGTGTTGGGTTACGACACCGAGTGGGCGAAGAAATATGCGCTGGACACGCATGACGGATATGTTTATTTCTTCCGTCCGGAGTTCGATACGCAAGTCAAAGTGCAAGAATGGTACGACCGTCTGATGAGCGACAAGAAGCAGCTGAAGGCTTCCGGTCTGAGTGCGGAGGCGGCGAAGAACATCTGCAATGCGTTGATTTACCTGCATTGCGAAGTGCTGATGGTGGAAGACCAGCGCCGTCCGGGATGGCTCCATCCGCGTATCTCGATCTACCAGAGCCACTCGTTCAATGAGTTGTACAGCGACCAGAAAGAAGTACTGATGCGCATTTATAATGACTATTTCTTCCGCCGTCATACGGGCTTCTGGCGCGATTCGGCGATGCGCAAACTGCCGACGCTGATCCGTGCGACGAAGATGCTATGCTGCGGCGAGGACTTAGGTATGGTTCCTGCTTGCGTGCCGGATGTGATGCACGAGTTGCAGATCCTGAGTCTGGAGATCCAGCGCATGCCGAAAGATCCGACCGTTAAGTTTGCCCACCCGGCGGACGCACCGTATCAGAGTGTCTGCACGACCGGCACGCACGATATGAATCCGCTTCGCGCATGGTGGGAAGAGGACCGCGCTGTGACGCAGCGTTTCTACAACGAGCAGATGGGTTGGTGGGGCGACGCGCCGCAGGAGATGACGCCGGAGATCGCGGAGTTCATCATCAACCAGCATATGTACAGTCCTGCTATGTGGACCATTCTGCCGCTGCAAGACTGGCTGGCTATCGACGGCGACGTGCGCATCAAAGACCAGTTCGCCGACCGTATCAACGTGCCCGCTAACCCGCGCCATTTCTGGAACTACCGGATGCACATCAGTCTGGAAAAGTTGATGAAATGCGATAAGCTGAATGCGAAGATCAAGAAGCTGACAAGCGTCAGGTAAAGTACCAAGGGACAAAGTACAATGTACAAAGGTTAAGGGATGAGCGCGAGCTTGTCCCTTACTTGTTCCATCAGCCAGAGAGGCGTGGAGGTGGCGCCGCAGATGCCAACTTTGAGAGTTGAAAGTTGAAAGTTGAAAGTTGAAAGTTTTTCTTCGAGCTCGTCGGGGGAGGAGATGAAAAGTGTGTTGGGGTTCGCCTCGACACATTTTTCGTATAGAACGCGCGCATTGGAGGACTTGGAGCCACCGACGAAGAGCACGATGTCGTTGGCGCGAGCGAAAGCCTGCAACTCCGCTACGCGGTTTGCTACATTGCGGCAGATGGTGTCATGGTATTCGAAAGAGGCGGAAACCCCCTCCGGCTCCCCCACAAGGGGAGAGACCTTGTTTAGGCGAGATTTGATTGCTTCGACGAGGGCGTTGAAACCTTCGACGGATTTGGTGGTTTGCGAGAAGAGATAGATCGGTCGCGTGAAATCGAGGCGGTCGAGTTGGTCGGCGGACTCGATGACGATGGCGGTGTTGTTGGTCTGCCCTTGGAGACCGATCACTTCAGCGTGTCCGGGTTTGCCGTAAATGACGATCTGCGGCGGTTGCGGTTCATCGTTCTTGTGGGTTTCGTAGCAGGCGCGAATACGGTCTTGGAGTTTCTTTACCACCGGACAAGTGGCATCGATGATTTCGATGCCCCGTTGCTGCGCGATCCAATAGGTGCTTGGCGGCTCACCGTGCGCCCGAAGGAGCACGCGCGAATGGGAAGGCAGCGTCCGCAAGTCGTCGTAGTCGATCGTCTGTAAGCCTTTGATCTCCAGCCGCTTGACCTCTTGTCCGTTATGCACGATGTCGCCCAAGCAATAAAGCGGACCGTTGTTCAGTTCGCTTTCTGCCGCTTCAATCGCGCGCGTCACGCCGAAGCAAAAACCACTATGGGAATCAATAGAAATCGTCATTATAGTCAATCTAGTATAACTAGTAGATATAGTAGAATTAGTTAAACTAGTTTATCTAGAGTATCGTTGAACAACTTGTATATCAGTTCCATTTGTTGTTCGCGGGTCATGAAACTGTTGTCCACGACGATGGCATCTTCGGCTTGGCGGAGCGGACTTTCTGCGCGGTGGGTGTCGCGGTAGTCGCGGTCGTTCACGTCAGCCAGAACGGCAGCAAAATCGGGCTTTTCGCCCTTGGCAACCAGTTCGTCAAAGCGCCGTTGCGCACGCACCTCCGGGCTGGCAGTGAGGAAGAGTTTTAGTTCCGCCTGCGGGAAGACGACCGTTCCGATGTCGCGTCCGTCCATGACGATGCCTTTGGAGACGCCCATCTTCTGCTGCTGCGCCACGAGGAACGCCCTTACTTCTTTGATTGCCGAAACGCGGCTGGCGGTATTGCCCACCTCCAGCGTGCGGATGAAGGGTTCTACGTCTTCGCCGTTGAGGGTGACGTGCTGCGCGCCGTTTGCGAGCACAAAGCCGACCTCTATCTGAGGCAGAGCAGCGATGATTGAGGCATCGTCCCAGAGGTTGTTGCGGAGCGTGTATAAAGCGATGGCGCGATACATAGCGCCCGTGTCCACGTATGTGTAGCCGGCGTACGAAGCCAGCGCTTTGGCGATCGTCGATTTGCCGCACGACGAATAGCCGTCTATAGCAACGATCAGTTTACGATTTGACAATTTACTATTTACCATTTGACAATTTTCTTATTTCATTAGTGAATTGATGTCCAATGTCAGACCCACTTGGTAGGAGAAATTGGACTTGGTGAGTTGGCTGATTGCGAATCCGACGCGTGCCTGTTTGATCTTGACACCCACACCGAGCGCAAAACCTGCCAGCGATTTCTGGTCGGTCAGTTGCAGTTCCGCTCTGCGGCGGTGGTTATAACTGAAGGCGATATAGAATTTCTCGCTCTTGGGCACTACTTCGATACTCCAAATCGTATGGCGGAAGAGCATGTCGTACCATTTGACGTCGTGCGGGAGGATCTCGCCGGTCGTGGGACTCTTGTCCAGACTGGTCCATTCGTAGTTCAGATACCAAGTCTGCATGTTGTGGATCTGGAGATGGAAACGCAGCGGCGCGTGCTTGACGCGGTACGTGAGTCCGAGTTGCAGGTTCAGCGGCAGCATCTCATGCCCGGTTCCGTCTTCGGAGGAATAGAAACTCTTGATCTGCCATCCGATGTTCTGCAAGACCAAGCCCATCTGGAAGGTGGAGTCGAGTGTCTGGAAATGCGCTCCGACATCTGCTCCGATGGCGAAAGAACTGTAACTCTCGTAGATCGAATAGACGGGTTTGAGGGTGACTCCGACCTTGAACATGCGTCCCAACTGGCGCGCGTACATGATATCAATGAGGATGTCGCGTGCGCCGAAACTGCCGCCGGTCTGTACGCCGTTCTCGTCCGCATATTTCATCCGCCCATAGTCCAGATAGTGAATTCCGACTGCAAAATAATTCGGTTTCTGCGGCTCGCCTTCTTCCGTTCCCTCCTTGCGCAAGCCCTTGGCTTCTCCGAAATTATGTCCGTAGAGGGCAGAGCCGAACATCGTTCCGGGCAGGTAATAGGAGTAGTTGAGTTGGAGGTTCATGTGGCTGTTGGCATGGAGCAGGGCAGGGTTGCACATACCCATCGAGATGTCTCCGTCGCTGAGGGAGACGTTCGATCCGCCAAGCGCGTTCAGACGCGACGAGGTCGGCAGACTCATAAATGAGAACACCGACCGTCCTGCGCTTGACACCTGGCCAAATGTACAAAGGGACAAAGTACACAGGATCAGCGTTACTATTTTTCTGCTAATGTCCACACTACCGCATTTTAAAATCGGGTGCAAAATTACAACAAAAATTGCATATATGCAAATTTTTCTTGCGTATATCAAAAAAAAGCAGTAAATTTGCAGCCGATTTGTATAGCACACACAATAATTAAATAATTCATTAAAAAACAATCAATCTTTATGTGGTTAAAAGATTCATCTGTCGGCCGTAAGTTCGTAATGGCCCTCAGTGGAGCGGCATTAGTGCTGTTCCTGCTTTTTCACGGTTGTATGAACCTTGCGCTGGTGTTCAGCGAAGAGGCGTACAACACTATTTGCCGTTTGCTTGGCGCTAACTGGTACGCAGTGATCGGCTCGCTGGGAATTGCCTTCCTGGTGCTGGTTCATTTCTGCTACGGTCTGTATCTGACCATCCAGAACCGTGCAGCTCGCGGTAATGACCGTTATGAGGTTCGCGCGAAGAAACAAGGTGTGACTTGGGAGTCGGAGAACATGCTTGTTCTGGGCTTCATCATCCTTGGTTTCGTCTGCCTCCACCTCTACAATTTCTGGTTCAAGATGCAGTTTGCGGAGCTGACCGGTATCGAGACCGGTATGTTTGACCCGCAGAACGGCGCAGCGTATGTAAAGGAACTGTTCTCCACTCCGGTATGGGGTCAGGTGTACTGCGTGCTGTATCTGCTGTGGTTTGTAGTGCTGTGGCTCCACCTGAATCACGGTGTGGGTTCGGCTATGACCTCTATGGGTCTGAACAACCTGAAATGGCAGAAACGCGTAGAAGTGATCTCTACCGTTGTGGCTACTCTTGCCATCCTGCCGTTTACGGTCGTTGTTCTGTACTATCTGGGGATGGGAATCGGAATGCTGTGCGCATGAGAATTTGAAGATTTGAAAATTTGACGATTTGAAAATTATGGCAAAGAAAGAAGAGATAATTGAAGCTGCGAAAAAAGTAGCAGTAAAAGCAGCCGGAGCAGTGCTGGAAGCAGCCGAGGCAGTAGTGGACAAGGCTGCAGAAGTGACCGAGCAGGTTCAGTCAGCAGCCGCAGAAGCCTACAAAGAGGCAACCACGCCGGTTATTACTCCTAAGGACGCTAAGATTCCTGAGGGTCCGCTGGAGCTGAAATGGACCAATTACAAGAACCACCAGAAGCTGGTGAACCCGGCTAACAAACGTCGTTTGGACATTATTGTTGTGGGAACGGGTCTTGCCGGTGCATCGGCTGCTGCGTCCCTTGCAGAGATGGGATTCAACGTACTGAACTTCTGTATTCAGGACAGTCCGCGCCGTGCGCACTCGATTGCTGCGCAGGGTGGTATCAACGCTGCGAAGAACTACCAGAACGACGGTGACAGTGTTTATCGTCTGTATTATGATACGATCAAGGGTGGTGACTATCGTGCCCGTGAGGCGAACGTATATCGTCTGGCAGAGGTAAGTAATAACATCATCGACCAGTGTGTGGCACAAGGCGTTCCTTTTGCACGCGAGTACGGAGGTCTGCTGGACAACCGTTCTTTCGGTGGCGCACAGGTATCCCGTACCTTCTACGCAAAGGGTCAGACCGGACAGCAGTTGCTGCTGGGTGCATACAGCGCATTGAGCCGCCAGATCGGCAAGGGCAAAGTGAAGATGTACACCCGTTACGAGATGCTGGATATCGTGCTCATCGCCGATGAGAACGGCGAGAAACGCGCACGCGGTATCATCGCCCGTAACCTCGTTACCGGCCGTATTGAGCGCTTCTTCGCTCACGCGGTGGTAGTTGGTTCGGGCGGTTACGGAAACACGTTCTTCCTCTCCACCAACGCGATGGCAAGTAACGGTTCGGCTGCTATGCAGATGTACCGCCACGGTGCCTATTTCGCTAACCCCTGCTACGCACAGATCCACCCGACCTGTATTCCGAAGCATGGTGATTTCCAGAGTAAGCTGACGTTGATGAGTGAGTCATTGCGTAACGACGGACGTATCTGGGTGCCGAAGAAACTGGAGGACGCAAAACGTCTGCAAGCAGGCGAGATCAAAGGACGCGACATCCCTGAAGAGGATCGCGATTACTACTTGGAGCGTCGCTATCCGGCATTCGGAAACCTCGTTCCGCGTGACGTAGCTTCGCGTGCCGCCAAAGAGCGTTGCGACAAGGGCTACGGCGTGAACAACACCGGTCTGGCTGTGTTCCTGGATTTCAGCGAGGCTATCCAGCGTCTGGGTAAGGACGTTGTGGCACAGAAATACGGTAACCTGTTCCAGATGTACGAGAAGATCGTGGACGAGAACCCGTACGAGAACCCGATGATGATCTTCCCGGCTATCCACTATACGATGGGTGGTATCTGGGTGGACTACGAGCTGCAGACATCTGTCAAGGGTCTGTTCTGTATCGGCGAGGCGAACTTCTCCGACCATGGAGCAAACCGTCTGGGTGCTTCGGCGTTGATGCAAGGTCTCGCTGACGGCTATTTCGTACTGCCTTATACGATCCAGAATTACCTCGCAGACCAGATCGGCGTGCCGCGTATGAGTACTGACCTGCCGGAGTTTGCTGAGGCGGAGAAAGCTGTGCAGGCTAAGATCGACAAGCTGATGGCTATTCAAGGAAAGCGTTCTGTTGATTCGATCCATAAAGAGCTGGGTCTCGTTATGTGGGATTTCGTCGGCATGGGACGTACCGCAGAGGGCTTGAAAGAAGGTATCGCGAAGATCGACGCCATCAAGAAAGAGTTCTGGACCAACGTCTATATTCCGGGTGAGGCAAACAGCCTGAACAACGAGTTGGAGAAAGCGCTCCGTCTGGCGGACTTTATCGAGATTGGCCGTCTGATGGCAGTAGATGCACTCCATCGCGAGGAGAGCTGCGGTGGTCACTTCCGCGAGGAATACCAGACGCCGGAAGGCGAGGCACTGCGTCAGGACGACAAGTTCAGCTATGTTGGCTGCTGGAAATACATGGGTGAGGACCAAGAGCCGCAACTCATCAAAGAGCCTTTGGATTACGAGTTTACCGAGAGAAAGACCCGTAATTATAAGAATTGATAATTGATAATTGACAATTAATATGGATCAGTATATTGATATTAAAGTACGGGTATGGCGTCAGGCCGGCCCCAAAGCTCAAGGTCATTTTGAGACCTATGAGCTGAAACATGTATTCCAAGGCGCTTCGTTCCTGGAGATGATTGATATCCTGAACGAGCAGCTCATCGCCGAGCACAAGGATCCTGTGACGTACGATCACGATTGCCGCGAGGGTATCTGCGGTATGTGCTCGATGTACGTCAACGGTCACCCGCACGGACCAGACAGCGCGATCACGACTTGTCAGCTGCATATGCGTAAGTTCCACGACGGCGAGACCATCACCGTTGAACCGTGGCGCAGCCGTGCGTTCCCTGTAATCAAAGACCTGATGGTGGATCGCGGTGCGTATGACAAGATCATGCAGGCCGGCGGATTCGTGAGTGTTAACACCGGCGGTGTGCCTGACGCAAATGCAATTCCTATTCCGAAGCCCGTAGCTGACGAAGCAATGGATGCAGCTTCTTGTATCGGTTGCGGCGCGTGCGCTGCGGCTTGTAAGAACGGAAGTGCTATGCTGTTTGTGGCTGCCAAGGTCAGCCAGTTGGCTCTTCTGCCGCAAGGCAAGATTGAGGCTGCGGCTCGCGCCAAAGCGATGGTGGCTAAGATGGATGAGCTCGGTTTCGGTAACTGTACGAACACCGGCGCTTGTGCTGCCGAGTGCCCGAAGAGCGTCAGCCTCGCTAATATAGCAAGACTGAACCGCGAATTCTTAAAAGCTAAGTTTAAGGATTAATACACGCGGGAGCCTAAGATATTGAAGGCTTTGTTATCGCGGAGGATGAGTAATTGTCCTCCGCGAATTATTTTATGTGCGGGGGAGGTCTTTTCAGCAGAAGGAAGGAGATTTTCTGTTGGTTCCGGAGTTTGTGCTGCTTGCAGGGTGAAGCATACTTCGGAGATCCGTGTGCCCTTGCCGGCGGAACGCTGGATGGTGAAAGAAGTGGCGTTCGCGGGAGCGGTCAGAGAAACGGTCTCTTTCTCCTCACTGGAGATAGTATAACTGCTGTTTTCGTTAGTGTTCCAATGATAAGCGATCGTGTTGTTCGTCGCCGTCCATGTTGGGATGGTGACATCAAAGGAAACGGCAGTAATAGTGGCATTGTATGCCGAAAAATCGAAGGTGATGTAGTCGCTGTTGGCTCCCATATGCAGAAATCCCTGATCCCATTTGGAACCTTTGCCGGCGTTGAGTGATGCCACTATCGATAGTTGGCTGAATTCCGCGGGAATACCTCCGTTGGCGACCGATGGTTCTTCGCCCAAACTGAGATCCACGCAGCAGTCTCCGCTTACGATGGTCGCTTCGCCGCCTTGTCCTTGTCCGCCTTCACCTCCTTGTCCTTGTTTTTCGCTGTCGCATGAAGAAGAAACCTCGGCGGTATTGGTGACTGTGAGTGTGGCACCTGCTCCGCAAGCGTTGGTGACGTAGTTCTTTGCCACCGCGGCGGTCAGTTGGTCGTACGTGTAAGTAGGAGCTGCAACCGGTGTGGAGGAGTTAGACGGCAGTTTGCCGGTGCAGTTGACGAAGGTGCAGCGATTCGTGTCGCCTCCGTATGAGTCACTCCATATCTTGGAGGCACTATTGGCACTTCCGGCAAAGGTACAGCCTTCGAAGTAACATTTGGCGTTCTCCGGTCCGACATAGTAGTCCGCTACAGAGGAGTTCCAGTAGCAGTTGAGGAAATGGAGTTCGCAGTTGCGGCAACGTGTCATGCGCTGCTTGCAGCCCTCGTCCCACCAGCAGAAACCATAGGTTACGTTGTATGTGCCATCGGAAGGTTTGTCTTTGGATCCCGAACCGATGAGATTGGAGAAACGGTGGTCATCCGCTCCACCGGATCCACCTGCTCTGGGCGCTTTGAGATAGCGGAAACGGCACCATGTGACGGTGATGTTGTCCGAAGTGCCTTTGATATCGAAATTACCGTCGCAACCGTCTTGGAAATCGCAATGGTCCACCCATACATTAGTGGCTTTGTCCAAGCAGAGGTTGTCCCATCCGTCGCAGTCATAGGCACCCGGACCCTCAAAAGTGAGGTTGCGCAGCAGGAGGTTGTTTCCCTTGAGGTATAGAATACCTGAGTTGGATTGGTTCTGCTGGTTGGAAATCAGCTTCTTTCCCGGCAACGCCATAATGGTCAGGTTGTCCTTGTCCGTGCTGATATGGTTTGTGACGGTAATATCCTGCGTGATGATAATAACGCGGTTGCTTTTGCTGAGCGCGGAGATCAACTCGCTCTCGGAACTGACCAATGTGGGAGTGGCATTGCCGCCTCCGGTGACAGCCGTTCCGGCATAGCCCCATGAGGAGGAAGCACAGTAGTTTACGGCAGAAAGGGACATTGCAGCGATAAACAGCGGGCAGAGGAGTAAGAATCGTTTCATTGTGTATGTACTATTTAATTTGATTTGTACTAATTAATTTTAACTAATTAATTTTATTTGTAAATAGCCAAAGCTTTTTCCTCTTTGGCGGTCATTTGTGCTTTTGTTTCGGGTGTTTTGTCCCCTTGTCCTGTGAGGTGGAGCACACCGTGGATGAGGATTCGGAGTAGTTCGTTCTCAAAGGAAGTGCCGACCATTTCCGCATTGGAGCGTACGGTGTCCAGCGAGATGAAGATGTCTCCGTTGAGCGTGGAGGGAGTGGAGTAGTCGAAGGTGATGACATCGGTGTAGTAGTCATGTCCGAGAAACTCACGGTTGACCGCCAACTCCCGCTCGTCGGAGCAGAAGATATAGTTGATTTTGCCGACTGCGAAGCCATAATCGGCTGCCACCGCTTTGATCCAGCGGTTCACTTTGCGCTCATCCAGCGCAGGCATTTCTATACTATCTGTGGTATATGTAATCATATCTATCAGTTATCTGTCAGTTAGCTACCATTGATTTACCCTTGACCTACCCTTGACCTACCCCGATTATCTCGCACTTATCTCGCACTTATCTCCCACTTATCACGCACTTATCACGCACTAATTGCAGTTCCTTCATTCTATTGGTATTATATACTATGTATATAATACTGGGGTGTGGTGCTTTTTTCAGCCAAAAAAGATCGGCGCGATGGCAAAAGCGGCTATTACTCCGGCTAAATCGGCTAACAGGCAGCATGCCACGGCGTGGCGCGTATCTTTGATATTTACCGAACCGAAATAGACTGCCAGGACGTAAAAAGTGGTGTCTGTCGTGCCTTGGAGGATACAGCAAAGTCTTCCGACAAGGCTGTCCGCTCCGTGGGTTGTCATGGCTTCGAGCATGAGTCCGCGTGCTCCGCTGCCGGAGAGGGGTTTCATGAGTGCTGTAGGAACCGCTCCTGCGAGATCGGGATTGATGCCGCATGCCGCAAAACACCATGCGATGCCTTGCTCCAGCAGGTCCATTGCGCCGGAAGCGCGGAACATACCGACCGCCACGAGAATCGCGATAAGGTAAGGGATGATACCTATTGCCGTTTGGAATCCGCCTTTGGCGCCATCTATGAAAGCGTCATAGACGTTTATTCGCTTCGCCATGGCTTGTATGATAAACCAGCAAATTACTCCTAACAGGAGAATAGCGGCTATGGCAGCCGAGACGACAGAGAGTGCGTGCGGCGAAAGGCGTGTTGCGCCCCAGACGAGCAATCCGACCAGCGCAGTAAGCCCAATGATCGTGCCTAAAACGACCGGATCTTTCATTTTGATCTTCTGGGCTATACAGACGCAGATCAAGCCGACTAAAGTTGCGGCATACGTAGCAATGAGAATCGGCAGGAACACATCGGCAGGATTGGCAGCTCCGAGTTGCGCGCGGTATGCCATGATGGTCGTCGGAATGAGCGTCAGACCGCTGGCGCCTAAAACGACAAACATGATCATGGCGTTGGAAGCCTTGGTTTTGTCGGAGTTCAGTTCCTGCAATTCGCCCATCGCTTTAAGTCCCATCGGAGTAGCGGCATTGTCAAGCCCAAGCATGTTTGCGGCTATATTCATGAGCATGGAACCGAAGACAGGATGTCCCTTCGGTATCTCGGGGAAGATACGGCTGAAGAAGGGATTGATGGCTTTTCCGAGTGTATTGACCGCTCCTGCTTGCTCTCCGATTTTCATGATCCCCATCCAGAGCGAGAGTACTCCGGTGAGCCCGAGGGAGAGTTCAAAACCCGTTTTAGCGCTATCAAAGGTCGAATTGAGAATGGCAGAGAAAATATCTATGTTGCCATAAGCCAATGCTTGCACCAGCCCCATCAGGACTGCTAGCAAAATGAGCGAAATCCAAATATAATTCAAAATCATGGTGCAAAATTACTATTTTTTTTGCATATTTCCAAAAGTTTTTGTAATTTTGCACGCTAAATGTCAAAAAATACAGCAATCCATAGGGCTTTGGCGTTTCTTCGTCACCAAATGACGGCATGGAATACGACGGGAGAGGCGATTCATTCTCCTTATCTGTTTCATCTCGTGCGCTTTATCATGCGTGACAGGAATGCGTTTTATTGTTTCAGCGAGATTGAGCGCCAGCGCGCGCGGTTGCTGCAATGCGAGGACAGTTTGGACGTGGTGGATTTCGGATCCGCGGGTTCACCGGAAGGCACACATGTGGTTCGCAGGGTATGCGATATAGCGGCTCATCATCTGGAGCGTCCGGAGGTTGGGCAGTTGTTATTCCGGCTGGTAAACTACATGGGACAGCATGAGGAGAGGCCTTTAGAGATATTGGAATTGGGTACTTCATTAGGCATTACAACGGCTTATTTAGCCAGCGCAAGCAGCAAGAACAGGGTTACTACATACGAAGGCAGCGAGGCGGTTTTGCGCGTGGCGCAAGGTATATGGCGGACGCTGAAAGTGGAAAATATCGCATGGCAGCAAGGGAATATAGACGACACCTTATATTTATACGCGCGCGAGAAAGTCGATCTGGCATATGTGGACGCGAATCATACGTATGATGCGACCATGCGCTATGCGGAGTTCTTACTGCCGAGGATTTCGGAGAACGGTATGCTGGTGCTGGACGATATACATTATTCCGAAGAAATGGAGCGCGCGTGGAATGAACTGAAGGCAGATGCGCGCGTGACGACCAGCATGGATCTGTATCACGCAGGTATTTTGTTTGTCAATCCGTGCTTTTTGAAACGGCATTACAGAATACGAATTTAACTTATATACGAGATGGCAATTTATACAAAAACAGGAGACAAAGGTACAACCGCCTTGGCAAGCGGCGAGCGGGTAGCCAAAACCGATGCGCGTATAGAGGCGTACGGGACTGTGGACGAATTGAACAGTTGGTTGGGATTGCTGGATGTTTCTTTGCCTGCGGAGCATAGAGAAGACATCCATGCGCAGATTCTATGGATACAGAACAAGCTGTTCAATTTAGGAGCAGGATTGAGTGAAGCTCCGGGAGAGTGGATTTCGGATGAAGATGTGCGTCAATTGGAAGAATGGATTGATACGATGCAAGGTGTAGTGCCGAAGCAGAATTGTTTTCTGTTGCCGTCCGGAAGCGAAGCGGTATGCCGATGCCATGTGGGGCGTACTATTTGTCGTCGCGCGGAGCGCAGAATGATCGAATCTCATGCCAGCGAAATGTATCTAAAGTTTATAAACCGGTTAAGTGATTTCCTTTTCGTGCTGGCTCGCTATGTTGCCTTCCTTCTCGACGAGGCTGAAATGGGTTGGAAAAGGGAGTAAAATGTAGAAAAATTGACGGAATGATGTCAAAATGTGTAAAAAATGCCGAAAATTGTAAATATTTGTCCAAAATATTTGCGTGTATCATAGATTTTTAGTACTTTTGCACGTTTTTTGAAAAAATATGCCCGCATAAAGCGGGTTTTGTAGGAACAAAAAGAGTATAAATATATGTATTGGACACTCGAATTAGCCGCAAGATTGGATGACGCTCCTTGGCCCGCAACCAAGGATGAGTTGCTCGACTATGCAAACCGTGTGGGCGCCCCGGCTGAGGTAATAGAAAACCTGCAGGAACTGGAGGATGACGACGAAGAACAATATGAGAGCATATTGGACATTTGGCCGGATTTTCCGACGAATGATGATGACTACATGTACAACGAAGAGGAGTACTAATTAGGTGAAACGATGTATTGCAATTCTATTTGGGCTGATGTTGGTTGTAACTGCGAGCGCGCAGTTTGACCCTCAGATGGGGCAATACATGTACCTCCAGACAGCCTATAACCCTGCAGCGGTAGGTGAGGGCGACCTGATGAAGGTGGCGGGAATGCACCGCATGCAATATGTTGACATAGCGAATGCGCCGATGAGTACATGGTTCAGCTTCAGTTCACCCTTTGTGATCGGCAAAACCAGTCATGGCGCAGGCATCCGGTTTTTGAACGACCGATACGGACTATTTACCACACAATCCCTCTATGCCCAGTATGCATACCGCCAGAAATTAGGCAAAGGGTATCTGAGTGCAGGAGTCGATTTGGGATTTGTGAACGTGGGATTCAAAGGCGATTCGGTCAATTTGAGCAAGATGGGCGATGATTACCACGATACCAACGATCCGATGCTTCCGGCGGGGAGCAAGTCGGGAATGAAATTTGACATGGGGGTAGGATTGTATTATTGCACTCCGGTATGGTGGGTAGGCGCAAGTTACAGCCATGTGACTCGTCCCCAGATAGACTGGAGCGACGGTACAACGGGCGTGGAACAAAAGGTGACATTGTTCGGTACGATGTACGTAACGGGCGGTTACCATTTCAGACTGAAGAACTACCGTGAATGGGTGCTGACGCCGAGTGCGATGGTGATGAGCGATTTCCGGAGCTGGGACGTGAACCTGACGCTGATGTGCGATTACAAAGACCGGTATCGCTGGGGATTGGGTTACCGCATCGCAGGAAGCGTAAATATATTATTAGGAATAGACATTATCTCCGGGTTGCAGTTGGGTTACAGTTGCGAGCTGCCGACCAACAAGTTACTATTGGAGAGTTACGGAAGTCACGAAATATATCTGGCGTACGGATTTGATATCCTGAAGCCGAAGAGAACGAATAAATATAAATCAATTCGATACTTGTAAGTATGAAAGCAACAAAATTTTGGCCATTGGTCGCATTGGCAGCGATGGTAATGGCAGGTTGTAACAAGCCTGCGGGAGAGCTCGTAGGTGCGTACAAATCAAGCAATTTTAAGGAAGCAAATCCTTATGGCATGCTGTTCATTAAGAAGGGTTCTTTTATGATGGGCGCCAACACTCAGTCCGCTGTATTCGAGCAGCCGGATAACATTGTGATGGTGACGGTAGATGCGTTCTGGATGGACGAGACTGAGATTACCAATAATGAGTACCATCAGTTTGTGAACTGGGTTCGCGACTCGATTGCTCTGACGAACTTGGTAGCAGCCGGCATGACGGACTATGCTATCCAGCCGAAAGATGAAGATTTCGACGAGGATAATTTCCGTATCAACTGGAGCAAGAGAGTGCCTTGGCGGAGCAAGGAAGAGGATGTGGTAGATGCATTGTCATCCATGTTCTATTCCGACGGTCGTTTCAATACCAACAATCTGCACTATCGTTACAACTGGGTCAATATGGACGAGGCGCTGCCGCAACGTAACAAATTCGATGTGGCAACGAGTACTTATCCTCCCGGAGCAACGGCGCGTGTAGATACATTCTGGGTAAACGAGAACAACGAGATCAAGGACTCGACCATTATTCGTCCGCTTCGTGAGCCGAAAGATCTGCTGACGGAGAAGATCATATGTATCTATCCTGATACATTGGTATGGGCCCGTGATTTCCAATTCTCGTACAACGATCCGTTGCTGCACATGTATTTCAAGCATCCGGGTTATGCAGAGTATCCGGTAGTAGGTGTGACATGGGAGCAGGCTCATGCGTTCTGCAACTGGCGTACCAAATACTTCAACATGCATTCGAACACGGAGGTGAACGAGTATCGTTTGCCGACGGAGTCTCAATGGGAGTATGCTGCTCGCGGCGGTCGTAAGATGGCGATGTATCCGTGGGGTAGCAACTACGCTCGTGACGGCAAGGGCTGTTTCTTCGCAAACTTCAAGCCTTATCGCGGTGCATACAATGATGATACGGGTACAGCGACGATGAAGGTAGCCCAGTTCCGTCCGAATGATTTCGGTCTGTATGACATGGCCGGCAATGTGTCGGAGTGGACTAATTCCGCATACCAGAGTGCAGCCAACACGCATATCCACGACTTGAATCCGGATTTCAGCTATATGGCTCGTAAGGCAGATCCGGATATCCTGAAACGGAAAGTGGTAAAGGGCGGTAGCTGGAAAGATATCAGTTATTTCATGCAATGCGGCGTGCGTACGTATGAGTACCAATACGAGAGCCGTCCGTATATCGGCTTCCGTTGCGTTCGCGCGTACATAGGTGAATAATGAATAAATAATAAGAAAATATTTAAAATCATATAAATTATGGCTACAGAAAAGCAAGGTTTGGGCGCAAGATTTTTCCATTGGTATGAGTCTTATCAGGGAAAAAACGTAGTAAACATCGTATATTCCGCGGGTGCATCCGTGGTTATTATCGGTGCGTTGTTTAAAATTCTGCACTGGCCGGGTGCAAGTCAGGTGCTGATGATCGGTATGTTTACCGAGGCATTCCTGTTCCTGATCGGTACATTGGAGCATCCGCATCCCGAGTTCCACTGGGAGAACGTTTTCCCGCAGTTGCTGGAATACGGAACCAAGCCGGAATTATTAGAAGAAAAATCACATCAACCTCGTCCTACATTGTTAGGCGCCGGAACCGCTGACGGTCCGCAAACAATCGGGACGATGACAACTCCCCGTCCCGCATCGGAACCTGCTCCCACCAGTGCAAAAGTTCCGACATTAAAGGATGAGGATCTGAAAGCATTGAAGGACGGTATTGCTGATTTGGCAAAGACGGCTACTCAGTTTGCCGAGTTGGGCAAAGTAGCTCAGACCGGTGTCAAATTAGGCGAGAAACTGGCAGCCGCAGAGGTGGCAACCGAGTCGTACGCAACGGCAACGGCTTCTTTGGCTCAGTCTTATGCCCGTGTGAGCGGCGATATGCAGAATATAGCCGAAGAGACCAAGGCTTACAAGGCAGGCGTAGAGCAAGTAGGCAAGAGCATTGCGGCATTGAATACCGTATATGAGCTGCAACTTCAGTCCGTTAATGCGCAGACCGAGGCTCAGAAGGCAGCTGCAGCAGCAGCGAAGGAGTCTGCGGAAGCTCAGGCTGCATTTGCTGCCGGAGCAAAGCAATTGCAGAAGCAAGTAGCCAGCCTGAACGATATTTATGGCAATATGCTGAACGCACTCGCATAAATTGGCAAAGGAAATCGAAAAAACGAATACAAACAAAACCAATAAAACACTTCAGCAATGAGTGGAGCAAAGAACTGTCCGGAAACCCCGAGACAAAAAATGATCGGTATGATGTACTTGGTGCTCACCGCCATGTTGGCGTTGAACGTAAGTACGGATATCCTCAATGGTTTTACATTGGTTGACGATAGTCTGCACTCCTCAATCGCTGCATCGGATACGCGTAATGCGAAGCTCTATAACGACTTCAAGGCTGCTAATGCAGATAACCCGGAGAAGACTCAAGAGTGGTACGATAAGGCATTAGAGGTGCAAAAACGTGCAGATTCTCTCGTCAACTATATTCAGGACTTCAAGGAGCATATAGCTATCTTGGCGGATGGCAAGAAAGAAGTAGATGCCCGTAGAGGCGAAGACGGTCTGCAGGATCCGACGCGCCGTATTGAAGGCAACTCGAATCTGGATGTGACCGCGCAATATGCAATAAACGAGGGTCATGGAGCCGAGTTGAAAGAGATCGTTGCGTACTATCGCGATTATGCTGCCGGATTGGCAGATCAGGACGCCGAGTTGCGGAACTCGATCATGCAGAATCTGGCTACCGAGCGCGGCTGGAACGCGCATGAGAAAGATTCGTGCGATTGGGAGATCGCTATCTTCGAAGGTATGCCGGTAGGTGCGTCAATCACTATTCTAACCAAAATGCAGAATGATGTGCGTTCGACGGAGAGCCAGTTGGTTCAATACCTGATGGATCGCACGGACGCGGGTGACCTGCGCGTGAATAAACTGAACGCGTATGTGATACCGAATTCAAACTATGTGATTCGTGGCGGTAAATATACGGCTCAGATTATCTTGGCTGCTGTGGACTCAACGCAACGTCCGGAGTATTATATCGAGGGTCAACGCATCAATGACCATGGTATCTATGAAGTGGCAGCTTCCGGCGTAGGACTGAAGAAATATTCGGGTTGGATCGCTTACCAGAACCCGTCCACGGGTGAGATGGAGAATCTGCCGTTCTCGAGCGAGTATAGCGTAGGTGAGCCGGCTGTGACGATTTCGAACAATGACCTGAATATCATGTACCGAGGCTATGAGAACAAATTCTCGATCTCCGTACCGGGCGTAGCCAATGACAAGGTTAAAGTGAATGTCAATGGTGCTTCGGTGCGCCAGCAGGGCGGCATCTGGATCATCAAACCGGGCGACAATACCAAGAGCGTGACGATCTCTGTCTCCGCCGAACTGGACGGTAAGATGCAGTCCATGGGTAGCAGGGACTACCGCGTAAAAGCCCTTCCCAAACCGGGGGCTTACTTCAAGTCGGGTGAGAACGAGTACAACGGAGAGAAGGCTATCCCGCGTAGTGTCTTGTTGAGTCCCTCATCATCGGTTATTGCTTCCTATGGTCCAGAGGGATTGCTTGATTTACCTTATCAAGTTGTCGGTTTCCGTGCCGACATTAACGGCGTATTGATGGAATCGAAGAGTAATAAGTTTACTAAGGAGCAAATGGATCGTATGGCAAAACTGAAACCCGGTAATTCTGTCATTTTGAAGGACATTCGCGCGAAAGGTCCGGATGGAAAGGTCGTTCCGTTGTCGCCTATCCCTCTAACACTTAATTAACAGCTAAAGAATATGATAAAGAAAATTAGTATTATTGCATGCTTGATGCTGGGCGTAGTAACAGCTCAGGCGCAGCATCAGGTGATTTCGTTCTTCGATGAAATGGGTAGTGCACGTATCCAGACGGAGGAGTTCTCGCAGGCACATGACACGATTGTGCTGGTAGATCACCGTATCGACGATGTGATTTGGGCCCGCTATGTATATCGTATTATCGATATGCGTTATAAACAGAACTATCAGCTTTATTTCCCGACCAAATCAGATGATTCGGACTATCGTAACCTGTTCAAAGTCATAGCGGATGCTGTTATCGATGGGTTGCCAATTTATGAGAAGAATATGGAGACCATCAAACCGGATTTTGTGCAAGAACCGATTTCCCGTGCAATGATTCCAACCATGTTTATGGTGGATGACCCGCTTGCTGATTATTCTGACGATCCGACTCACTATGATATTACATCGTCCGATGCTATGCTGATTCACTATGATAGTATTGCCGACGAACTCTCGGGGCACTTCTATCGTTTTGAGCCGATCGTAAAGAATCAGCTGAAATATCTGATTCAAGAGGTGGTATTCTTTGACAAGCACACCTCCCGTCTGCACTCCAAGATCATGGCAATCGCTCCGTTGCAGTCCGATCTGATCACGACGCGTGACAGCTCGAATGTAATGGGTTCTTTGCGTGAATCGATCATGTTCTGGATTCCGTTCGACAAGTTGCGTCCGTACATGGCAATGCAATATGCTATCCCGAATCGCAATGAGGTAAAGCGTGTTACCTTTGATGAGTTCTTCCAGAAACATCTGTACACCTCCTATATTGTAGGCGAGGGAAATATGTATAATCGTTGGATTCCGGATTATTCCGGAACTGAAGAGCAGATCAAGAAGGAGCAGAATCGTATAGCAACCGAAATGCTGAACTTCGAGCAGGATCTCTGGGAATACTAATGCGTAAACATCGTTTTCGTAATTCTTATGTGACATCTGCTATCAGTGTGTCGCTGGTGCTGTGTCTAATCGGGCTGGAGGGTATTTTATTACTCTCCGCCGATTCTCTTATTACGCGCATGCGTGAAAACATGACAATCACAGCCGTGTTGACCAAGGATGCGGATAGTACGCAGTGTGCGCGTCTGGAGGCGGTATTGAACGCAGGAGACAGATGCAGCAGTTATCGCTATGTATCGGCTACGGAAGCGCTGGAGGAGCATATCCGCTCATTAGGAGAGGATCCTTCGGCTTTCCTGGGTTTCAATCCTTTGTCCGCCAGTTATGAGATCCATCCTACCGACGCATATAGTGCGCCGGATAGTCTGGCGATCATCGCCGCTGATCTGGAAGCCCTTCCTTATGTGGAGGAGGTCATTTATCCGCGCGATCTGGCGGACCTGATGAGCAGTAATGTGCATGAGTTCTCGCTGATCCTGTTGGTAGTCGCGTTGGCGTTACTGTTAGTATCCATGGTGCTGATTGTCAATACGATTCGCCTGCAGATTTATTCGCAGCGTTTCCTGATTAACACCATGACACTGGTGGGAGCCACCTCTTGGGTGACGCGGCGGCCATTTGTGCTACGTAATATGGCGATGGGCTTTATCGCGGGTCTGGCGGCATTGGCAATATTGAGCGGCGTGGTGTATTATGTAGAGTTCCGTATGGGACTGATGCTCTTTGCGCTGACATGGCAGAATATCGCCTTCATATCGGCGATCGTACTATGTTCGGGACTGCTGATTACGCTCTTTGCTTCGCTGATAGCAACCGGACGGTATATCCGCATGGACAATAATTCTCTATACGAGATCTGAGAAAATCAAAGCAAATAAACAAATGAAACATACATTATCTAAACTGAATTTGATTCTGATAGCGGTATCTTTCGTTATTATCGTTATCGGTTTTGCCCTCATGGTCGGAGCACCTTCGGGGGAGGTATATAATCCGGATATTTTCTCATTCCGTCGTATCACAGTAGGTCCGATGATTTCGCTTTTCGGCTTTGTGATGATGTTGTTTGCTATCTTATATCGGGGCAAGAAGAAATGAGTTGGTTAGAGGCGCTGATATTAGGAATAGTGCAGGGTCTGACGGAGTTTCTGCCGGTTTCTTCTTCCGGTCATTTGGAGATTGGTCAGGCTTTGCTGGGCACTTCGGGCGAAGATAATCTGACTTTCGCTATTATCGTCCATACCGCTACGGTATTATCTACGCTGGTGGTACTCTGGCGCGAGGTGGCGCAGTTATTCAAAGGGACGTTCACTACGCTGCAATGGAATAGCGAGAAGGACTATGTGGCGAAGATTCTGGTGTCTATGATACCGGTTTTTATCGTCGGTATGTTCTTCAAAGACCAGGTAGAAGCTTTCTTCGGCAACGGTCTGTTGCTGGTAGGTGTTTGTCTTCTTGTCACAGCGTGTCTGCTGGCGCTGAGCGAATGGCTGCAGAAGAAGCGTGCGGACGAAGGGCATGAGGTGACCTACAAGGACGCGATCATCATCGGTCTGGCGCAGGCTTGTGCAGTTCTGCCCGGTCTGAGTCGTTCTGGTTCGACGATCGCAACGGGACTACTCTGCGGCGTGAAGAAGGAGAGTATCGCCCAGTTCTCTTTTCTTATGGTACTGATTCCTATATTGGGCGAAGCCTTCCTGGACCTGCTTAAGTTGCTGCAAGGCGAGATAACTGTCGGCTTGGGCGTCGTGCCTGCGCTGGTCGGTTTTGTCGCCGCGTTCTTCACGGGATGTTTCGCTTGCCGGTTTATGATAGAGATTGTGCGCCGCCAGCGTCTGGTCTATTTTGCGGTATATTGCGCGATAGTGGGTACTGTGGCGATTATTACGACCGTCTGCTGATATGTGGGATTTTGAAGCAGGCGAAATACTGGCGTTTGACAAGCCTTTGCGATGGACCTCGTTCGATCTGGTAGCGAAGGTGCGGTATAATCTCTGCCGCAAGTTAGGAACGAAGAAACTGAAGGTCGGTCATACCGGCACGCTGGATCCTCTGGCTACCGGAGTAGTGATCATCTGCACGGGGAAGAAGACGAAGATGATCGAGGCACTTCAGGCGGACGTGAAAGAATATGTAGCAACCCTGCAATTAGGTGCTACGACCCCTTCGTTTGACATGGAGAAAGAGGTGGATGCTACGTACCCCACCGCCCATATCAACCGCGCATTGATTGACGAAACCATTCCGCTTTTTATCGGCGAGTTATGGCAGGTGCCGCCTATGTTCTCTGCCGTCCAAGTGAATGGCAAGCGGGCATACGAGTTGGCTCGCAAAGGCGAGCAGGTGGAACTCAAACCCAAGTTGCTCAAGATAGACGAGATCGAGGTGCTCTCTTTTGACGAGGAGAAGATGCAACTGACCCTCCGCATCGTCTGCTCCAAAGGAACATACATCCGCGCCTTGGCAAGAGACATCGGGCAAAAACTGAATTCAGGCGCGTACCTAACCGCATTGAGAAGAACGAGAGTGGGGAATACGAGGGTAGAAGATTGTATGACGATTGACCAATTTTTGGCATAACTGAACGAAAATTATGTATAAATCCAATGATATGAGACTCTGTCAGTTTAAGTTTAGACTGCCAGAAGAGTTAATAGCTCAATTTCCGGCGCCCTACCGCGATGAGGCGCGTCTGATGGTGCTCCATCGCAAGAACGGTGAAGTGGAGCATAAGACTTTGCCGGAGATGGTAGAGTATTTCGACGAGGGGGACTTGTTCGTATTCAACGATACGAAGGTTTTCCCGGCTCGTCTATGGGCGCATAAGGAGAAGACGAACGCCCTGATAGAAGTGTTCCTCCTGCGCGAGTTGAACCACCGGATGCGGTATTGGGACGTGCTGGTAGAACCGGCGCGCAAGATCCGTATCGGTAATAAACTGACGTTTGAGGAGGATTCGGCTATCGTAGCGGAAGTGATTGACAATACCACCAGCCGCGGACGTACATTCCGTTTCCTGACGGACTATGACAACGAGGAGTTCGTTCCCAAACTCTATGCGCTGGGTAATGCGCCGCTTCCGAAATATATCCGTCGTCCGATGGATCCGGAAACGCAGGAGCAGTATCAGGAGGTTTTCCACGACCAGCCGGTACGCGAGATGGATGTAGAGCGGTACCAGACGATCTTTGCGGACAAAGTAGGAGCCGTGGCGGCACCGGCGTCGGGGCTGCATTTCTCCAAGCAGTTGCTCAAACGCATGGAGATCCGCGGCATCGAGACGACGTTCATGACGAGCCATGTGTCCTTAGGTATATTCAAGGAAATAGACGTAGAGGATCTGACGAAAAACAAGATGGAGTCGGAGCAGATCATACTGCCTGCCAAGATGGTGGATGCGGTCAATCGTGCGCATGATGAACAACGTCGTGTTTGTGCAGTCGGAACGGAAGTGATGCGTGCTATGGAGCACGTGGCGGGCACAAATGGCTTGCTCAAAGAGTACGACGGATGGACTAACAAGTTCATCTTCCCGCCCTATAATTTCTCGACAGCCAACAGCTTCTTCGTCAATTTCTATATGCCTTGTTCGAGCCAGCTGCTCATGGTCGCTGCTTTTGCGGGCTACGAGAACACGATGCATGCCTATGAAGAGGCGGTCAAAGAGGGGTATCGTTTCGGAGATTACGGAGACGCTATGTTAATCGTTGACTGATGAATGTGCGCATAGATCCATCTTGGCAGCGCGTGCTGCAGGCGGAGTTTGACAAACCTTATTTCGAACTCCTGACTTCTTATGTGCGCCAACAATACCAGACCCGTCGGTGTTTTCCACCGGCAGGTCTGATTTTTAATGCCTTTGACTCGTGCCCGTTTGACCGCGTGCGGGTTGTGATCATCGGTCAGGATCCGTACCACGAGGAGGGGCAGGCGATGGGACTCTCTTTCTCGGTGCCGGAGGGAGTGGCTATTCCGCCTTCGCTGATGAATATATATAAGGAGATCCACCGTGATTTAGGCACTCCTATACCTGCCAGCGGTGATTTGCGTCGTTGGGCGGAGCAGGGAGTGCTGCTGCTGAATGCGACCCTGACGGTGGAGGCGCACCGCGCCGGAAGCCATCAGGGAAAAGGATGGGAGGAACTGACCGATGCCGCCATCGAGGCACTCAATAGGGAGCGCACCCATTTGGTATTCATGCTCTGGGGTTCGTATGCCCAGCGCAAGGGTCAGTTCATCGACCGCCGCAAGCATCTGGTCCTGCAGACTTCGCACCCCTCGCCCCTCTCTGTTTATCGGGGGTTTGACGGCTGCGGACATTTCAGCCAGGCGAATAATTATCTGATCAATCACGGCATTGAGCCCATTAAATGGTAATGTACTATGAAAAAACTGCTGCTAATAGACGCGTATGCAATGATTTTCAGGGCGTACTATGCGTTCATCAAAGCCCCGCGCATGAATAGCAAAGGGGAGAACACCTCGGCTATTTTCGGTTTCGCCGTCACGCTGGAGGACCTGTTGAAGAAGATCAACCCGTCGCATGTCGGTGTGGCTTTCGATCCGGCAGGAGGCACTTTCCGCCATGAGGCGTACGAGCAATACAAAGCGCAGCGCCCCGAGACGCCGGAAGATATACGAAAAGCGGTGCCGGTGATCAAAAACCTCTTGCAGGCGATGAATATACCTGTGCTGGAAGTACCCGGTTTCGAGGCGGACGACGTGATCGGAACGCTCTCGAAGAAAGGCGAAGAAGCCGGCTTTGAGGTCTATATGGCCACGCCGGACAAGGATTACGGCCAGTTGGTGTCCGATCATATCTTCATGTATCGCCCGCGGCACACAGGTGGATTTGAGTTAATGGGACCGAAAGAGGTATGCGACAAATATGGTCTGCAAAATCAATCCCAGGTGATTGATTTATTGGGTCTGATGGGCGATGCAAGCGATAACATCCCCGGCTGCAAAGGGGTAGGAGAGAAGACGGCGGTGGCGTTGCTGCAGCAGTTTGGATCGATTGATAATATGCTGGCGCACACCGACGAGATCAAAGGTGCCCTGCGAACCAAGGTGGAGAGCCAGACGGAGGAGATCAAGTTCTCCCGTTTCCTCGCTACGATCCGCACGGATGTGCCTATCGCTTTGGACGAAGCGCTCTTGGCGAAAAAAGAACCGGATATAGAGGCACTTGGTGCGCTTTATCGCGAACTGGAGTTCAACACCCTCCTGCGCAAACTCGGTACCACCGGAATATCTAGTTCTTCTAGTTTAACTAGTTTATCTAGTTCAACTAGACCCCCTAAATCCCCCAAACCTGCGGATCTCAACCAGTTAGATCTCTTCGCGGTCGCGGAGGAAACTCCCGTCCCCGGTAACTCGTCACCCGTCCCCGGTAACCCCTCTTTCGATACAATAGAAAACCGCCTCTGCCAGTATCTGCTGAACCCCGAAGTGGCGTTCAATCCATACAAGGAGCCGGATTTCGCTGCGCTGAAAGCCGATGCGGATCTTTGGACACTCTATAACGAAGTGGAACTGCCGCTGGTGCCTGTCCTGCGCGAGATGGAGAGTGCGGGCGTGCGCATCGATGTAGCCAAGCTGCGTCAGGCGGAACAAACGCTCTCGGAGGAACTGAACGCTTTGGAGCAGCGCATCTATGATCTGGCGGGGGAGACGTTTAATATCAACAGCCCGCGTCAGGTAGGCGAACTGCTTTTCGACAAACTCAAACTGGACACCAAAGCCAAGAAATCCAAGAACGGCCAGTATTCCACTTCGGAGGAGGTGCTTTCCGCTCTGCGCGACAAGCATGAGATCGTAGGACTGATCTTGGAGCAGCGGGAACTGAAGAAACTGATCTCCACCTATATCTCTGCTTTGCCGGGATACATAGACCCCAAGGACGGCAAGATCCATACGACCTATAACCAGACGGTGACGGCTACGGGGCGGCTCTCCAGCAGCAATCCGAACCTGCAGAACCTGCCTATCCGATCTGAGAGGGGACGGTTCATCCGCGAAGCGGTTATTCCAGATGAGGGATGTCTCTTCCTCTCCGCCGATTACAGCCAGATCGAGTTGCGGCTCATGGCGCATTTCAGCCAGGACGAACATATGCTCGCGGCATTCCGCACGGGGCAGGATATCCATGCTGCTACGGCGGCGAAGATTTACGGTCTGCCGATTGAGCAGGTTTCAAAGGACCAGCGGCGCAATGCCAAAACCGCCAATTTCGGTATTATCTATGGCATCTCGGCGTTCGGTCTGGCGCAGCAGCTGGGCTGCAGCCGCACGGAAGCGAAACAGCTCATCGACGATTATTTCGCGGCTTTCCCGCGCGTAATCAGTTATATAGAGTCTCAAAAGGAACAGGCGCGCGTACGCGGGTATGCGGAGACACTCTTCGGACGCAAACGCTATCTGCCGGACATCAACTCCCATAATGCGACCGTGCGCTCGTTTGCCGAACGAAATGCCGTCAATGCGCCTATTCAAGGCACCGCCGCGGACATCATCAAGATGGCGATGGTCTCTATCCATCGGCGGCTTAAGGCGGAAGGACTGCGCGCGCAGATGATCATGCAGGTTCATGACGAACTCAATTTCAATGTACCGAAGGACGAAGTGGAGCGCGTGCGTGAGATCGTTGTGTCCGAAATGCAGAATGCAGTTCATTTGTCCATACCGTTAATAGCCGAATGTGGCGTAGGAGAAAACTGGCTTGAAGCGCATTAATAAACCCTTGATGTTTATCTATCTGTCAAGCCCGCGACCACTCCGCGACCAGTATGTACGTCATTGTATAGTTTGATATGTTAGCGTTATTGTTAGTAATCCGAATCCTCTGTGTCGGCAACTCGTTCTCATGGGATGCCGTAGAACAGGAATTAGTACCGCTTTGCGACGCGAAAGGCGTGCAGGTGGAGGTTCATAATCTGTATTATGGCGGTTGCTCGCTGGAGCAGCATGCCGAGTTCTTAATGCGCGATACGGCTGCGTATTCGCATCGCGTTTGTACCAACCATCGCCATCCGGTCGGCGCGCGCGAATCCTATATTCCGCATCTCCAGAAACGGGTGATAAAAGATACGGTCTCTTTGCGCGAAGCCTTGCGGGACGGAGAGTACGATATTATCTCGCTCCAGCAGGCAAGTCATTTCAGCGGGGTTCGTTCGTCCTATGAGCCATGGCTCGATATGCTGGTTGATACGGTTCGGGCATACCAGCCGAAGGCGAAGATCTATTGGATGCAGACCTGGGCGTATAGCCAAGATGCAACGCATCCTGCCTATCCGACTTATCATAACTCGCAGGCAGAGATGTGGGATAGTATCCAGGCTTGCACCAAATTGATCAAACTGCCGCTTATTCCTTGCGGAGCTGCTATCCAGTACGGACGTGAAACCCAATTAGGCGACACATTCTGCCGCGACGGATACCATTTGAACTATACCTATGGACGTTATACAGCCGCGTGTGTATGGTACGAAATTTTGACCGGAAAGGATGTAAGACTGAATGGTTACAAGAACCCGGAGATGAGTGCCAAAGAGCGTCGTTTAGCACAAAAAGTTGCCCATCGGGCGGTAAAAGAGGCAAAAAAATGACCCTAAATGCCGCTTTTGAAAAGGAGACTATCTGGTGCGGTAGTTCAGTTGGTTAGAATACCGGCCTGTCACGCCGTAGGTCGCGAGTTCGAGTCTCGTCCGCACCGCCAGAGGCGCAAGCCTCTCTTCTTTTCGAAAAGGGTCCATTAGCTCAACTGAATAGAGTACCACACTACGGATGTGGGGGTTGCAGGTTTGAATCCTGCATGGATCACAAGCGTCTGAGATTGTCTCAGGCGCTTTTTTGTGTCGGTGTACTGAAAAAAAGTAAAATAACTGTAAAAAATGACGCTGTCTCTTGCATAATCAAAAAAAATATACTACCTTTGCACCCGAATTCTCCTGACGAGGAGATGGAATTATTAACTTAAACCCTTTACAACTATGACAAATTCATGGAAAAAAGTTTGGATTGTGGCGCTTTCTGTGCTGGCAATCGGAGTATTTATCTTTGCGTGCGCAATGGCTGCGCTTTATCTGCAAAAGTATCACAAAACGTATTATTGGGACTCATTGGCGAGGCGCGTTTCGCTTACTATTCTCATGGTCTATGGCGATCGCGGAGACAAGGAGTTTGCTCGTCTCAAAGACCTGCAGACGGGCGAGTACACGACGCCGGAATTGCAGCATATCTTTGTGAATGAATATGCTTCGGAAGACAGTCTGGTGGTCTTTCGGACGTTCGATCGCTTGCGCGGTTATCTCAATCTCAATACCGGCAGGATTATCATCCCAGCGCAATATAACCGCGCTTGGAATTTCAGCGAAGGAATAGCGGCTGCGCTGAAGGACGGAGAGATATTTTTTATTAATTCGAATGGAGAAAGAGCCTTCCCGCAGTCGTTCCCGATAACCTACACAGACGACTACTACGACATCGCGCCGATGTTCCACAACGGACTTTGTGTGATGCGCACGATGGAGAACAAATGGGGATTGATCAACACCCGCGGAGAGTGGGCGGTAGAACCGGTTTTTAATTCCATTCATGCGCCCCGGTTCGGCTATTATGTCGTCTCTGACGGCAAACGATACGGACTTTTGTCCGCGTCCGGCAAGATGGCTTTGCCAATGGAGTATGATTTTATCCGCTTGGCATCTGACGGAAATGGATATGTCCTCGCGAAAGACGGCATAGCGCAAGAGGTGGACAGGAATCTGAAGGTTACCATTCCATTCGTGTACGACGGTTTGTCGGTTTTAGAATACGTGGATTCCTACCGCAGCCATGACTACGAAGAGGATGGAACGACGAAATTTATTGTTCCGAAATACTGGCGGTATGACGTAGGAGAAGGAAGTGGCGTAATTGACCTGAACGGCAATGTCATTATTCCGGCGAAGTATTTTATGGTGCGCATGGTGGACGACCATCTTTTTGAGGCGGAGGTGTCCTTCAGCGGCGACCGCATCCTCTTCAATGACAAAGGCGAATATGTCGGCACCCCTAACCAATAACCAATCCCCAAAAATCGTCTGCTCCAGCGGACGATTTTTTTTTGTAAAAAATGTGTTGCTCTATTGTGTGTTTCAAAAAATAATAGTAATTTTGCACCTGATTTCTACAGAGGTGGAATCTCACAGGCTACTAATCCGCATATGCAGTAAATGATGCGTATGATTGATTATTACCGCCAAAAGCGGTCACTGGGAAATAATAACCTAACAATATTTGTGCGGTCTTATAATATGTACAACAGACTCTTTACACCGGAATGGATTTCCGAACTGAAGCCGAATGAGATTTTTGTCTTCGGCAGTAATCTGGCGGGTGCGCATGCCGGAGGTGCAGCGCATATCGCTTGCGAGAAATTCGGCGCTATATGGGGGCAGGGAATCGGTCTGCAGGGGCAGAGCTATGCCATACCTACCATGCAGGGCGGGGTAGATACCATCGAACCCTATGTCAAGGAGTTTATCGCTTTTGCCAAAGCTCACCCCGAATATACCTTCCTCGTGACGCCAATCGGCTGCGGTATTGCCGGCTTTACTGCGGAGGAGATAGCACCGCTTTTCTACCATGCGATGGATGTGGAGAATATCCTTCTGCCGGAGGAGTTCGCGGCGATAGTCAATGACATCCACGATCGCTTTATCAACTCCTTCGACCATGATTCCGACCGCAGTTCGGATAACTGGTAGCACGGTTCCCGGTTCGTCGTTAAGTCGTTCTCGGCAGATGATCCCGTGATGATCGTGTCGGCAACATGACCATCACGCGACCATGTTCTGACGAAAAGCCAAGAACTACTCAATGAACCCTCGAACGCGATGCGTAACGCGTACCTCGTGGGCGCTTTTTGTGCATAAAATGTACTTAACTCTTGCGTATTTCAAAAAAATGCATTATCTTTGCAGCCGCAAAGGTCTATGTATTTATACTGAAAGTACATGAAACGAGGAAAAATAACGCTATGGTGGCATAATATCTGGCGGAACGAAACGACCAGCAATGTGGCACTTTGTATTCTCAGTCTTGCGCTGGTCATTTTGTTCTGGATCATCGTGACGCTGATCAACGGTCTGGACTGGGGGGCAACTTTCAGTTCGCTGATGAAAGTGAGTCCGAACCCTGCGGGAGTGAGCAAGCAACTGCATTTCGTGCTCGGTCTGATCGGATCGGTGATCATCACGCCTTTCGTCTTCGCCGCTATCACGCTGGGTATTCGCCATCGGGCGCAGAAAGTGCAACTGGGGCAGCGGCGGTACAAGAGCATGCGCGATCATTTTGTGATGATCGGATACAATGCCTATTCGGGTTCCATCATTGCCAATGTGTTGGGCAAAGAGGAGAATCAGAATCGCGCGCTGGTGATTCTGACGATCCGTTCGCCGAAAGCTGTCCGTGCGGAACTGCGGGCGCTGCTGACCAAAGAGTTCGAGCAGCGCGTGATCATCTATGCCGGTTCGCCCCATTCGGCTTTTCATATCCATGCCCTGAATCTGGACCGCGCCGTGGCGGTATATATGACCCTCGACGGAGCGGAGTGGGAGAGTATGTACACCCGCAGCGTCTCTGTTCTGCCGCTCATCGCAAAGGAAGCAGGACGCGGCGAAGGAACGCCGCTGCCGGTCTATATGATGATCAATGACTCCGAGGCGTACCAGATCAGCAGCCGGCTGACGATACCGGAGGCCTACAAACAGCACGACGGCAAGCAGACCATCGACATCCATGTATATAATTTCTATGAGAACTGGGCGCGGTTGCTATGGAGTTATAACGGGTTACGGGTAACCGGTGACGGGTATGTCTATGACCGGCTGGATTATGAGCCGCTGGAGGGTACCGACCGGTATGTCCATCTGGCGATCGTCGGTTTCAACGACATGGGCAAAGCGCTGCTGAACGAAGCCATACGTGTCTGCCATTATGTAACCGGTAACCCTTCCTCCGTAACCCCTCCTACCGTCATTACCATCATCGACAAGCAGGCGGATCGGCTGGAATGCAGTTACCGCTCCAAATACCCCTATATCGCTTCGCAGGTAAGTGACATCCGCGTAGAGTTCAAGCAGGCGGACATAGATGACCCTGCAGTGCGGGAAGAGATCAAGGAATGGGCGAACGACGAGAAACAGTTGCTGACAATCGCTGTCTGTTTCGCTTCACCCGACCACGCCATGCAGACCGCATTGTCGCTGCCTGAAGAGGTCTATTTCCGCTACGAGAAAGGCGAGTTGATCCACCCCAACCGGGTGCTGGTTCACCAAGCCGTGCGCAGCCGTCTGCAAGACCTGCTCGACGCCAACGATGTGCGGTATGCCCACCTCAAGACCTTCGGCTCGTATTACGAAGGTGCTACGGTCGATCTGCTGAACGACGATATGGCTACGTTCGTCAACGGACTCTATAACGAACATTTCTACGACGAGATCAGCCGTGTGGGTGAGATCGAGCACCTCGACTGGCGTGAGCGCTTGCCCGAATGGCGCATGCAGTGGATGACGCTGTCGGAGAAGAACCGCCAGAAGACGCGCGACCAGATCGACATGTATCGCTCCGTCTTCGCATATCTGGAGCGTCAGGGAGTGGAGAAAGGTAAGCTTCTGACAGACCCCGAAATGATCGAGCGGCTCGCGGAAGCGGAGCACCGGAGATGGAACGCGCAAGCGTCTCTGCTCGGCTACCGGCAGGCACGCGGCGACGAACCGCGGATAGAGGATGTGCGGGTGCACACTTGCATCATCCCGTACGAGAAACTGACGCGAGTGGAGCAACTAAAAGACCACGTAGTGGTGATGTCGGCGCTCGTCTTGCGCGAGTGGGAGAAGGCGATACACGCGTAAAAATAACGGAAAAAAGAAAAAAAGTGCTGAATTATTTGTATAATTCAAAAAAAAGCAGTATCTTTGCACCGTGAAATGAATGAGGGGACCCGAAAAGGTCTCCTCGCTTTATTAAAATAACATGGATAAACAACAATTACAGACTTGGATTGAGGAGTACCTGAGCGGTACGGAGTATGAATTAGTGACGCTGGAGATTTCGGCGGCAAACGATATCCTCGTGGAGGTGGATCGGCTGGAGGGCGTGGATGTGGATTTCTGCGCGGAGCTGAACCGTTTTCTCGTGGAGCGGCTGGATGCCGTAGAGCCGGATTACTCGCTCGAAGTGGGATCGCTGAGCCTGACGGCGCCCTTCAAGACCAGGATGCAGTACCAAAAGAACTTGGGGCACGACGTGGAGGTGATGGCAGATGGTAAGAAGTACAAAGGACAACTCGTTTCCGTCGATGAGGAGACGTTCAGCGTCGATGTGGCGGAGAAAGTAGCGGTAGAGGGCAAGAAACGCAAGGAGACGCAAATCGTGACCTACACCTGGCGGTACGACGAACCCAAATATGTGAAATATGATTTAAAATTTTAATATATGGCAAGCAAAGAAGAAACAGTCAATTTGATTGACATTTTCAAAGATTTCAAAGAGAACAAGAGTATTGACAAGCAGACCTTGATCACAGTACTGGAGGACTCGTTCAAAAGCGTGATTCTCAAGATGTACGGTACGTCTGCCAAGTACACGATCATCGTGAACCCGGACAAGGGTGACTTGGAGATCTACCGCGACCGTCTGGTGATGGAGGATGGCGATGTGGCGAATCCGGATATCCAGATTTCGCTGAGCGACGCACGGCTGCTGGACGAAGAGGCGGAAGTGGGAGACGATGTAACGGATCAGGTTTCGCTGGCTTCATTCGGCCGCCGTATGATCCTGAACCTCCGTCAGACTCTGGCATCCAAGATCCTGGAGTTGCAAAAGGAGAATCTCTACCAGCGGTACAAAGATATGCTGGGACAGATCGTTACCGGCGAGTTGTACCAGGTGTGGAAGAAAGAGATGCTGCTGCTCGACGAAGAGGGCAACGAGCTCTATCTGCCGAAACAGAACCAGATCCCTTCGGATTTCTACCGCAAGGGCGATATGGTACGCGCCGTAGTGGTACAAGTGGAGAACAAGAACCAGCAGCCGAAGATCATCCTGAGCCGTACCGCTCCGCTGTTCCTCCAGCGTCTGTTTGAGCAAGAGGTGCCGGAGGTGAAAGAGGGACTGATCGCTATCAAGAAGATCGCCCGTATCCCGGGTGAACGCGCCAAAGTGGCAGTGGAGACCTTCGACGAGCGTATCGACCCGGTTGGCGCTTGCGTCGGCGTGAAGGGCGCCCGTATCCACGGTATCGTTCGCGAGCTGCGCAACGAGAACATCGATGTGATCAACTATACCCCGAATATCAACCTGTATATCCAGCGTGCTCTCTCGCCCGCGAAGATCAGCTCGATGGAGATTGACGAGGAGAACAAGACCGCTAAGGTGTACCTGAAGCCGGACGAGGTGTCCCTCGCTATCGGTAAAGGCGGATACAACGTCAAGTTGGCGGGTATGCTGACCGGATACGAGGTAGAGGTTTATCGCGAGATCGATGAGGATTTGGACGATATCTATCTGGACGAGTTCAACGACGAGATCGATCAGTGGGTGATCGACGCCTTCAAGGCTGCCGGTCTGGACACTGCAAAAGAGGTGCTGGCGATCAGCAAGGAAGACTTGATCAAACGCACCGATCTGGAGGAGGAGACGATCGAAGACGTCATCCGCATCCTCGAAGCAGAGTTCGCAAACGATTAAGTCTAACCCTTAACCCCTCTATGGACTAAGAGGCGTTCTCGTAAATCGGGACGTGAACCGAACGTAGTGTTCGCGGACCGAAGAGCGGGAACATGGCGAAAGATCATATGAGCGACATCGTCGCGAATCGTTCTGAGCCATAGTTCACGCGACATGGCTATAAAACTGATAAAAGCATGTAAAGAATTAAATATCGGAATGGCTACTCTGACTGCATGGTGCGAGAAGAACGGTCATCCCGTGGCGTCGGATCCGAACGTACGTATAGACGACGATCTCTATCTGCTGTTGGCGAAAGAGTTCAACAAGGACACGGCGCTGAAGATAGAGGCGGATCGTCGTGCGGCGGAACGCGAAGAGGCAGCCCGTGCCGAGAAAGAAGCGGCTGAGGCAGCCAAGGCGGAGAAGGCGGCGGCGGAAGAAGCAGCGCGCAAGGTAGCAGCAGAGAAAGCAGCAGAGAAAGCAGCAGCCGAAGAAGCGGCGCGCAAGGCAGCGGCAGAGAAAGCAGCAGCCGAAGAAGCGGCACGCAAGGCAGCGGCAGAGAAAGCAGCAGCCGAAGAGGCTGCACGCAAAGCAGCGGAGGCGCAGGCGCAGGCTGCGAAACCCAAACCGTCCAAGCCGGAGATATTCACTCTCGGTAAGCCGGAAGTGACCGACGGACCGAAAGTGGTAGGAAAGATCGATCTGGCGTCTATTGACACCTCGACCCGTCCGGCGAAGAAGACCAAGGAGCAGAAACGCAAGGAGCGCGAGGAGCGTCAGGCGGCTCAAGCTGCCCAGGCGGCACAAGCACAGGCGGCTGCGGCTGAACGTCGCAAACGCGAGCGCATCAAGGGCGCCAAAGTGGACCCGACCGACAAACGCAACCAAAGCAAACCCAAAGGCAAGAAGAACCAGCCTCGCGAGGCTACTCAAGAGGAGGTGGAAAAGGCACTGAAGGAGACGCTGACGCGTCTGCAGCAGCCGAAGAGCAAGAGCACAACGGCGAAACACAAACGTGAGCGCCGCGAGCAGGAGCGCGAGCGTCATGAACTGGAGATGATGGAGGCACAGGAGCAATCCAAAGTGCTCAAACTGACCGAGTTCGTGACCGCCAATGACCTCGCCGTCATGATGAACGTGCCGGTCAACAAGATCATCGGTACCTGTATGAGCCTCGGTCTGTTCGTTTCCATCAACCAGCGTCTGGATGCAGAGACGATCAACCTCGTGGCGGAAGAGTTCGGCTTCCAGACCGAGTACGTCGCTGCCCACGTGGTGGAAGAGATCAACGCCGACGAGGTGGTGAACGAAGAGGACATCGAGTCCCGCTGCCCGATTATTACCGTCATGGGACACGTTGATCACGGTAAGACATCCTTGCTGGACCACATTCGTAACGCCAACGTGATCGCCGGTGAGGCGGGTGGTATCACCCAGCACATCGGTGCGTACAACGTCAAACTGAAGAACGGTCAGCATATCACCTTCCTCGACACGCCGGGTCACGCTGCTTTTACCGCTATGCGTGCCCGCGGAGCGAAAGTGACGGATATAGCGATCATCATCATTGCCGCAGACGACGCCGTCATGCCGCAGACGATCGAGGCAATCAACCACGCTCAGGCTGCCGGTGTGCCGATGGTCTTCGCGATCAACAAAGTTGATAAACCCGGAGCAAACCCCGATAAGATCCGTGAGCAGTTGTCGAACATGAACATCCTTGTAGAGGACTGGGGCGGTAAATACCAGTGCCAGGAGATCTCTGCGAAGAAAGGCACAGGCGTTTATGAACTGCTGGAGAAAGTGCTGCTGGAGGCAGAGATGCTGGATCTGAAAGCCAACCCCAAACGTCGTGCCAAAGGTTCGGTGATCGAGTCTTCTCTGGACAAAGGGCGTGGCTACGTAGCTACGCTGCTGGTACAGGACGGTACGCTCCATATGGGTGACATCGTGCTTGCCGGTACCTTCCACGGTCGCATCAAAGCGATGTTCAACGAGCGCGGCCAGAAGATCACCGAAGTGCGTCCGGGCGAACCCTGTTCGATCTTGGGTCTCAACGGTGCGCCGCAGGCGGGCGACGAGTTCAACGTCCTGCCGACCGAGCAAGAGGCACGAGAGATTGCCAATAAACGTGAGCAACTCCAGCGCGAGCAGTCCATCCGGACCAAGAAACACATTGGTTTGGAGGAGATCGGACGCCGTCTGGCGATCGGAGACTTCAAGGAACTGAACATCATCGTCAAAGCCGATGTGGACGGTTCGGTAGAGGCTATCAAGGACTCGCTCATCAAACTCTCGACGGAGAATATCCAGGTCAACGTCATCCATGGTGCCGTAGGCGCTATCAGCGACAGCGATGTCATGCTGGCTGCGGCTTCCGATGCCCTGATCGTTGGCTTCAACGTCCGTCCTACCGGCACGGCGCGCAAGATGGCGGAGCAGGAAGAGGTGGATATCCGCATCTATTCCATCATCTACGATGCAATCAACGAGATCAAGGACGCGATGGCAGGTATGTTGGCGCCGGAGGTGAAAGAAGAAGTAACTGCAACCCTCGAAATACTCCAGACTTTTCATATCTCCAAAGTGGGTACGATCGCCGGCTGTATTGTGCGCGAAGGCAAGATCAAACGCGGCAACAAAGTGCGTGTCATTCGCGACGGTATCGTGATCAAGACCGCCGAACTGGCGTCCCTCAAACATGTCAAGGATGATATCAAAGAGGCCGGTGTCAACACCGAGTGCGGCGTGAGTCTCAAGGCATACGACGACCTGCAACAGGGCGATATGCTGGAGGCATTTGAAGAAATCGAAGTAGCGAAGACGCTGTAAGAATGAATATAGAATAATGAATAAAGAATATTTATTATGAAAAAGTTCCTTCGTATATTGTACTTGGTTCCTTTGTCCTTTATGCTGACCGGCTGTTGGACGAGTATCTTCACGGTAGCGCCGACCGTTGAGCCGGTGGCTCCGGTGAAGACCGTTTATACGACCACGGTGACCACTCCTGCTCCGAAACACACCACGGTGAGCACGGTTACCGTGACCACCTACAACAGCGATCCGTGTTTTTATCTGGACTTGAATGCCGTGGCTGCGGCGTTCGCTGAGAGCCGTTCGGTGCGCGAGTTTGAGCAGATCCTCAACTCCAGCCGGTATATGATCAATAACTTGGATCTGAACCGCGACGGATGGATTGATTACCTGCGTGTGATTGAGACCTACCAAGGTTATTACCATACCTTCCTGATCCAGGCTTGTCTGGATTATGGTGTGTTTCAGGATGTTGCTACGCTGATCGCGGAGCGCAGAACTAACGCGCTGTATGTAGAGGTAGTGGGTGACCGGTATCTGTACGGATATAACTATATCGTTCGTCCGGTGTTTGTGAAACGTCCGCCGCTGTGGGATGTGTTTGGTCGTCCGACCTATGCAGTATGGACTTCGCCGTATAACTATGGTTATTTCCCGTCATACTACACCCAGCCGAAGCCGATCTATCTGAACCACTACCAGGCGTATGTGACGACTTATATGGCGAACCATCATTATTGCCACACCTGCGAATACCCGACGACGGTGTTCTACACGAACTACACGAATATGACTCGTAGTGCGTCTCGCAGCGACTATGCTACCCAGCATCCGAGCGACTCGTTCGAGCAACGAGTGACCCGTACGGCGAGCAGCACCAATGGCGTCTCCGTCCGTAATGCCGGACAGCTCCGTCAGGAGGTAAGTAAATCGCCGGCTAAATCTTCTAGTTCAACTAGTTCTTCTAGTACCACTAGTTCGACTAGATCGTCTAGTACAACTACTACCGCTGCCTCTTCTACGAAGACTGGTGGTACGTCGGCACGCTCTACGAGCACGAAGACCAATACCCCAGCTACGACCCGTTCGTCGGCTCCTTCGACAACCGTTCAGACCAAGGTCAATAAAAGCGGTACGACCCGCACAACGGTGAAGACAACCGATGCTTCAGGTCGTACCACAACTGTGAAACGCGAGAGCAGTTCTACTCGTTCGAGCAACACATCAACCCGCTCCGGAAGCACCTCCGGTGCTACACGTACGAGCGGCTCGTCCGTTAGATCCTCTCAAGGTTCGAGTTCCGGATCCAGCCCTCGTTCGAGCCAACGTGGACGTTAACCCATTCGCCGATCGTTTCACGGATGGTCACTTTGGTGCCTTCGTGAAGGGTAAAGAGGTCTGTTCCTGAGCGATCTGGAGAAGATTTCGCATTGACGACACCCTGTGTGATGATAGCTTCATTGCGCAGGGTGTCTCTGTTATGCAGCGAAGCGGCGTTGAGCCCCGTGACGAGCGAGAAGAGTAGGGCGATCCAAGCGGTATGAAAAGCCGTCTTGCGCACCCACATTGCGCGTCCAAGCAGAAAGAGCAGTAACCCTGCCAGTGCCAGGATAAAGAGCCCGATAGAGAGCCGGATCCACGTGCGCTCGCTTAGCTGGTTGCGAACCGTACGTGCCCAGGAGGACAGGAAGAAATCCTGCTCCGGTATATTATCTACAATCCTGCTCTGCGCAAAAGCGAGATTGTATTTGGCGTCCTTGTAGTTCGGCTTCAGCCGCAGGGCGCGCTCATAACTGAGAATCGCCTGTGCCAACTCGCCTTGTTTGAACCGCGCATTGCCGAGATTGTAATATAGGGTCGCATTCGGCTGCTCGTCCAACAGACTCTGGTAGATGGTCGCTGCCTCGTCGTACCTGCCATCCGCATAGGCGGCATTGGCTGCCTCAAAATCGCTTTGTGCGAAGACGGAGCAAATGACCAATAAGAAATTACAAATTACAAATATCTTTCTCATATCTTTTCGTTTTCCAGTTTGTTAATCAGGTTCGTTGTGTCGGCATAGAGGTCGTCCATGGCGTGGTCGGTAGCGGGCGCATAGCGCGCAAACTCCGCCGTCGAGAGCACGGCCATCACCTCTTTGATCAGCTCCTCCGAAACGCCCTTCTGGCGCAGGATAGAAGCGATATTTTCCTTATTCAGATCTGCTGTAGGAATAGAGAGCCGGTCGGACAGGTAAGTCCACGCCGCGCGCTCGATCTCTTCGTAGAAATGGTCTTTGTCGTTCGCCTTCAGGGCGGCTGCAGCGGCTTTCAGACGCTTCTGGGCAACCTTGTTCGCGCGTTTGTACCGCATGCGGGTGATGTCTGCCGCCTCTTTGATCTGCTTGCGCAGCACGACGAGCAGAATCAATGCAATGATCAAGGGCACAACGTACCACAGCCATATCCACTGATAGTTGATAGCGGAACGCTGGCGGCTGACAGCTGAGGGCTTTTTCGTGTCGATATAGCGGATATCGGATCCCAGTTGCTTGATGTCCTCTTTCTGGGTGTAACTGATCACGCCGGAAGGCTGGCTGCCATTCGCTGCCGGCTCTCCTGCGCCGCGTTTCACCAAGATCGTGTATTCCGGCGTCGAGAGCGTCTTGTAGGCTTTCTCGTCGATGTCGAAATAACTGAACTTAACCGCCGGAATTGTATATTCGCCTGCCGAACGTGGGATAGCGAGGTACTCGATTGACTTGGTACCACTTACACCCGCTGTGGTCGTGTTGAAATTATTGGTCACTTTGGGGTCGTAAGGCTCGAATCCTTCGGGCCAGTCGATAGCCGGTGTCTTCAGCAGTTTCATGTTTCCCGAACCGGCAATGTCCAGACGGATCGTGACGGCTTCGTTGGCTTGTATCTCGGTCTGCGAGATGGATGGCGTGAGGGTGAACCGTCCTACGCCTCCGCTGAATCCTGCCGGTTTGCCACCCGGCAGTGCCGCTACATGGATCGTCACGCCCGGAGCGGTCAGCATGCGCGTCACGTTGGTGTACGAACCGAAGAAATCGTCGAAGATTGACCGCGGACGTTGCTGTACCTGCACGCGCAGGACGGCTTCGAAATTAGCCGGAACTATCTTGATATCGCCGGAGTGTTGCGGGTAAAGGATCGTGCGGTAGAGCACAGCCGTCTGGTAATTGCGGCCGTTGTAGTGCTCCAACTCCGTCTGGATCTCGCCTTGCTCCAACTCTTGTTTCAGAAACCCGGTGAACTCCGGCAGCTTGGTGTTGTTGGTCAACTGCGCTACGTCCACGTTCGCGAAATAGAGTTTGTAGGTCACCATCAGTGCCTCCTGCTCGTGTACGCGCGTCTTGGATGCGATCGTTCGCACAAATAGGTTCTCCGAAGAGACGTTTCCGCCTTGACCGGCCGATGACTGGCTGCTGCTTTGACCTGCAGACTGCTGCCTGCTGCCTGCTGATGGTTGACTGCTTTCCTGTTCGTCCTCAGGCAGTACTTGGATCCGCACGCCGTTGGACTGAACATTCTCGCCGTCCACTTTGATGGTTGCGGGACCGATGGTGAAGGTACCGGCTGTGCGCGCCATCAGCATGTACGTATAGGTCTGCTCGAACGACGAGGTGCGTTTGCCGTTGACGAACGATGTGCTGCTGCTCGTGCTCGTGTACGGACCGGACAGCACGTCAAAATCCGTGAACTCTGGTGCCCGCAAGTCGCGGCTGCGTTGATTAACCGAGTAGGTTAACTGAAACGGGCGACCTACTACCACCTGTTTAGGCGCTTGCGCCCTAAAAACGACCTCATCGGCAAACGCCGTTAGGGCGATGCCGACGAATAATGTCAATATAGATAATTTTAATTTCATACGCAATTAGTTCTGAAATTTGAATTGTTCTTGAGAAGATTGGGTTTTTCCGGTGAGGGAGTTATGGGGTCCATAATGACCGAACCGAAAAGCCGAATATTCCAAGAAAAACCAAATTTCCTACCATTCTTTTTCAACGCGACGTTTACGCCCCTGCTGGCGTTGCAATTTCTCCTGCGTGTCTTGCTCGTCTTGCTCCAGCGCTTGCAGGATCTGCTCTGCCGTCTCTTTGTCCATCTGGTCTTGCTGCTCCTTTTGCTGTTGCTCTTGCTGCTGCTCCTGTTGGTCTTGGTTTTGCTCCTGTTGTTGCTGTTGTTGCTGTTGCTGCTGGTCTTGTTTCTGATCCTGCTTGTCTTGGTTCTGTTGCTGCTGTTGCTGCTGTTGCTGTTGCAACATCTCCATCGCTTTCACCAGATTATATCGCGTGTCATTGTCTTTCGGGTTCGCGCGCAGCGACTCCTGATAAGCCGCCACGGCCTTGTCGTATTGCTGTTGCGCAAAATTGCAGTTGCCGATGTTATGCATCGACTTGGCGTACCGCTCTTTGTCGGTTTTCTTGTCCAGCATCTTCGCCGCGGTCTCGAACTCTGCCTGCGCATCGGCGTACTTGTCTTGTTTGAAGAGCGCGTCGCCGAGATTATAATGCGCTTCGTAACTATCTTTGTTGGTCTCGATCGCACGCCTGTAATCCACTTCCGCCTCGGTGAACTCCTGCTGGCGGTAATGGCGGTTGCCTTTCCGCACGTCGCTTGCCTCTTCCTGCGCAAAAAGCGACATAGAGACTATTAACAGACTGCCAAATATAACAACTATCTTCTTCATAATGTCCTTATTCTTGATTCTTGACTCCTGATTCTCCGAAAATATCCAGCCTTGTGATCGCTTTGTTCTTGCGGTTGAAGATAAAGAAATCGATCACCAGCAGCAGCAATGCGATCAAAGCAAAACTTTGGAACTGCTCGTTGTAGTCGGTGAAGACCTGTGTCTCTATCTCCTGTTTGCCCAGTTTGTCCAGCTCTTTCTGGATGGCTTTGGTGGCGGTATTGGTGTTGTCGCAGCGGACATAGATACCTCCTCCGGCTTGCGCTATCTCGCGGCACATCTCTTCATTGAGCCGGCTCACCACCACGTTCCCTTGACGGTCTTTGATGAAATTATTGGTGCCGGGCAGAGGAATAGGGCTTCCTTCGGGCTTGCCGATACCGACTACCAGCACGCGGATGCCTTGCTCTTTGGCGCGCTGCGCAACGGCTACTGCGTCGTCCTCATGGTTCTCGCCGTCGGTGATCAGAATGATCGCACGACTCGCGTCGCTCTGTTCGCCGAAACAGCGGATCGAAGTGTTCAAAGCCGCGCCGATAGCCGTTCCTTGCGTCTTGATCAACTCCGGCTTGATCGAATTGAGAAACATCTTCGCGGACACGTAGTCGCAGGTGATCGGCAGTTGCACAAACGCGTCGCCGGCGAAAACCACCAGACCCACTTTGTCGTCCACCATGTTGTCCATCAACTTGCTCAGCATCTGTTTGGCGCGGTCCAGACGGTTCGGCGCCACGTCCTCCGCCAGCATGGAGTTGGATATATCTAATGCCACAACGGCTTCTATACCTTGCCGTTTCTCCGTGCGCTCGCTCTGACCGAACTGCGGACGCGCGGCAGCTACAATCAGTAGCGTCAGAGCTACCATCAGAATCGTAAACTTAACCGTTGGACGTACACGGCTGGCATTGGGCATCAACTGCTCCACCAGCTCCGCATCGCCGAACTCCTCCAGCTGCTTTCTCTTCCGCTTGGTGTACCAGAAATAGGCGACTGCGAAAGCCGGTACCGTCCACAGCAGCCATAATATCTCTATATTTGCAAACCTAAACATGAATCTTCAAATTTTCAAATCTTCAAATCTCTAATTGCTAATCGTGCGTAGCACGAAATAGCGCAAAATCACTTCCAGCAGCAGGCAGATCAATGCCGCATACAGGAACGGCGCGAAGTTCTCCGTGTGTTTCGAATACTCCCGCACGCGCAACTTGGTCTTCTCCAACTGGTCGATCTGCTCGTAGATGCGTTTCAAACTTCCGTTGTCCGTCGCGCGGAAATACTGACCGCCGGTCGTCTCGGCAATGCGGCGAAGTGTCCCTTCGTCGAACTCCGAATCCATCGTCACGTACTGACGTCCCATCGGCGTGTTCACCGGCACGCGCGTCTGACCGTAACTGCCGACGCCGACCGTATAAACACGGATGTCGAAACTCTTGGCGATCTCCGCTGCCGTCTGCGGGTCGATGTCGCCGCGGTTGTTACTACCGTCGGTCAGCAGAATCACCACTTTCGATTTCGTCTTGCTGTCTTTCATGCGGTTCACAGCGTTCGCGAGACCCAGACCGATCGCCGTTCCGTCTTCGATCATGCCGTATTCAACGGATTTGAACAGGTTCACGAGCACCGCATGGTCGGTCGTCAGCGGACATTGGGTGAAGCTCTCGCCGGCGAAAACAACCAGACCGATCTGGTCATTTGGACGGGCGATCACGAAATCCGACGCCACTTGTTTGGCTGCTTCCAGACGGTTCGGTCGCAGATCCTCCGCCAGCATCGTACCCGATATATCGAGTGCCATCATAATGTCTATTCCCTCCGTGCTCTCCGACGACCAGCGGTTGGTCAACTGCGGTCGCGCGAGCGCGAGAGATAATAAGGTCACTACCGCTACGCGCAGCAAAAACGGCACGTGCAGCATCCAAACCCGCCAGCTCTTGGGTTGCGCTGCCAGCGTTCGAGTGTCGCTGATCTGAACACTCGCGTCGGCTTTCCGCAACTCATACCAATACCAGCCGATGATAGGGAACAGCAGCAGCAATAAGAATAAATATCCCGGATTAGCAAATGTCATAATTCCTCCTCCTTTGTACTTGGTACTTGGTCACTTGGTACTTGGTCACTTGGTACTTCCTTTGTCTCTTTCACAAAGTCATAAGCGGTCGTCAGAGCGCTCTCGTTCTCGTCCGGCGTGGTGTGCCATTTGGCGAATTTCACGAGGTCCGCTGTCCGCAACATGCCTGCCAACCGCTCATAAAGCGCTTTCCCCTCCTCCTTTGTACATTGTACATCGTCCCTTTGTCCCTTAACGAGAATTGGCTCCAATTCTCGCAGAGTCTCTTCGCTCGTCTTCTCCGTGCTCTGCACGCCGAAACGCCGGCTGATGTACTCGCGCACGACGTCGGTCAGCTCGGTCTGGTATTCCTTCACCTTACCGTCCTTCCAGATCTTCGCCGCCTTGATCTCGTCCAGTTTCTCCAAAGCCACCTCGTCTGCCGGACGCAGCAACTCAGGATCGATCGGCTCTTCTTCGCGTTGACGGTAAGTGTCGTACTTGCGCCAGAGCCAGAAACCGAGTGCGATCAGTCCGCAACTCAGCAGCACGAGCAAAATCCAACGGATGATACCCCACCAATAGATCGGTGCCCGCTCGATGTCCTTGATATCGGTGATAGCGAGCGTCGTGTCCACCTCAAACGGCTGAATGACGTTCAGCGCCATGGGATCCGTCCGGAAAGTGTCCTCGCCGCTGGCGATGGCTATCGGGCTGATCGAAAAAAGGCTGTCCTTGAAACTCGTCAGCTTCAGATCCTGGTGTATCTGAACGCGTCCGTCGGGCAGGGTAGTGGTGTCCGGTGTCGTGCGATCGACGATCTCAATGCCTTCCTGCAACTGCTCGCCGAAAGCAGGCCATTCCACTTGTTCGCCCGCCTCGTGCGTCACGCTCAAGTGCATGTCCGTCTGGTCGCCGATCATCAGCATCGTCGAGTCGATACTCGCACTCACTACTATCGCTAATAAAATATTTTGTAACATATTATTCTAGTTTAACTAGTTCGACTGGTTTGACTAGTTCTTAAACAATCTCATTAAAGCCTTCACATAGTCTTCATCCGTCCGGATCTCGACATGGTTCATGCCGGTCTTGTTGTACATCTCTTCGAGTGCCGCCTGTTGAGCCCGCCATGCCTCGGCATAAGCCTTGCGCACACTCGCCACGGACGTGTCTGTCCAAACGCGTGCACCCGTCTCCGGGTCTTTCACTTTCAGCAGCCCCACATCCGGCAGCTCCGCGTCCCGCCGGTCGTATATCTGTATAGCACTCAGGTCGTGCTTCCGGCTCGCGATCACCACCGGATCTACGTGCCCCCTCCCTTGAGGGGAGGGTTGGGGTGGGGTTATGAAATCGCTTATCACAAACGCCGTACACCGTCTCTTCTGCGCGTTCGTCAGGTATTGAAGAGCCGCATTCAGATCCGTCCCATGGTGCTCCGGCTCGAAGCTCAGCAGCTCGCGAATGATATGCAGCACATGACTCTTGCCTTTCTTGGGAGGAATAAATTTCTCCACTTGGTCGCTGAAGAAGATCACGCCCACCTTGTCGTTGTTCTCTATGGTCGAGAATGCGAGTGTCGCGGCTACTTCGGCAATCGTGTCGCGTTTCATCTGGCTTACTGTGCCAAAATTACGGCTTCCGCTGACATCGACAAGCAACATCACCGTCAACTCGCGCTCCTCTTCATAGACTTTGATATAGGGTCGGTTCATACGGGCGGTCACGTTCCAGTCGATCGACCGAACATCGTCACCCGGCTGGTATTCGCGCACCTCGCTGAACGCCATACCGCGGCCTTTGAATTGGCTGTGGTACTCGCCTGCGAAGATATTCCGACTCAAACCGTGTGTCTTGATCTCTATCTTCCGAACTTTCTGTAATAACTCTTCTGAAGTCATAAAATATGCCTCATTAGTAATTTCTTGTTTTTGAATTTTTCGCGAGTGGATTTGGTTTTTCCGGTGAGGGAGTTATGGGGTCCATAATGACCGAACCGAAAAGCCGGAGACACCGCGAAAAAACAAAAACCTTAAGGTACCTGTACGGCGTTTAATACTTCGGTAATAATATCCTCCGTCGTCATGTTATTCGCCTCGGCTTCGTACGTCAGGCCGATTCGGTGTCTCAGCACGTCGTAGCAAACAGCACGCACATCCTCCGGCGTCACGTATCCTCTCCTATGAATAAACGCGTACGCGCGCGCTGCCTTCGCGAGGTTGATGCTGGCACGAGGACTGCCGCCGAAAGCGATCATCTGCTTCAACTCCTTCAGTCCGTACTCTTCCGGCTGGCGGGTCGCAAACACGATATCGACGATGTATTTCTCGATCTTCTCGTCCAGGTAAACCTCCTCGACCACCTTGCGCGCCTTGATAATATCCGTCGTGCTCAAGATCGGCAGAACGGTCTTTTTCTCGCTCGCAATGTTCTGACGGATGATGGCCTGCTCCTCCTCTTTCTTCGGGTAACCGATCACCACTTTCAGCATGAAACGGTCGGTCTGCGCTTCCGGCAGAGGATAAGTTCCTTCCTGCTCAATCGGGTTCTGGGTGGCAAGAACCAGGAACGGATCGTCCAGCTTGAACGTCTCCTCGCCGATCGTCACTTGACGCTCCTGCATCGCCTCCAGCAACGCGCTCTGCACTTTCGCCGGAGCACGGTTGATCTCGTCTGCCAGCACAAAATTAGCGAAGATCGGACCTCTCTTGATCTTGAATTCTTCGCTTTTCTGGCTGTAAATCTGCGTACCGAGTACATCGGCTGGCAGCAGATCCGGAGTGAACTGAATACGACTGAAATCCGCCTTGATGAGGTCGCTCAATGTCTTAATTGCTAAGGTCTTAGCCAAGCCCGGCACTCCTTCCAACAATATATGCCCGTCACTCAGCAGACCGATTAGCAAACTCTCCACGAGGTGCTTCTGACCTACGATCACTTGGTTCATGCCTAACGTCAAGGCATCCACAAAAGAACTCTCGCGTTCCACGCGCTCTTGCAATTCTCTGATATCTACTTGCATTTTTATATAGTGTTTTTAAATTTTCTTTGTTTTGTGCTCGCCGCGTCAGCGTCGAGTTCTCTCTCGCTGTCGATATATCGATAGCTCGATTTACCGATATATCGGTAGCAAAAACTGTGCCATTTCTTATATTTCGAAAAAAATCTCTCAAAAATTTGCATATATCAAAAAAAAGTACTATCTTTGCACAACTTTTCTAAAAAATGTGTCAAACTCTTGCACATTCCAATTTTTTTTACTACTTTTGTGCCCGAATTAGTGCGTGATAAGTGCGTGATAAGTGGGAGATAAGTGCGCGATAAGTGCGTCATAATCGAGGTACTTTGCTATAAGATCCATATCCGCTACACATCCGCAAACACCTAATCGGTTAATAATCTTCAAATTCGCGATATATGGCTAGAATTAAACACACTCCCGACATTGAGGAAATCAGAGGTGCCCGAGGTGGACTCGTCGAGCGCCGCAAAACCTTCTACAATTTTGATGGCACGGTGGCGAAAGTGGGACGTCTTGAGGCGTACACCCCGCGACCCCGTAACTACAAAGCGAACCCTGTCCTGACGCGCGAAAGAGCGAATCAAACCGCTTTCGGACAAGCCTCCCATCTGGCGCAAGAGTTCATCGACGCACTTAGAAACAAAACACCCCTGACGCCTCAGAAACAGGCACTCCTGGACTCTTACGTGGCTCGCTTCAATGCCCAACTTAAAGGTACTCCTGACCCCATCGCTCCACGCGCCAAGGACGGCACTTACACCATCTATGCCCGCATAGATAATTTCATCCGTGCCATCCTCCGCAAAGAGCCCCCAACCCTTTGATCTACTCCGCCTAGAAAGGCAAAAACCAAAATCCCAACTATTTTCCCAACCCCGAAATTTGCATATATCTTTAAAAAGCACTACCTTTGCACCGGATTTCAAAACACCCGACATTATGCGCAAACTGATTGACACATTCCTCCGACTCGGCATCAAACTCTGCCTGCTTACCGGCGTGGCATTCACCTTCGCTGCCTGCTATGGACCGGCGCCGTCGGAAAGATATTGGCAGAACGAACCGGACTTCCAAAAAGACCAGCAGAAAATGGAGCAGCAACTCCGTTCCGTTGCAAACGACACATCCGATAATAATGAATCATTATGAGAAAGAAACTTTTAACTCGCACAAACGCCTTCTTGGGCGCGGCAATCCTGTCCCTGCTGGGACTCAGCGGTTGCAAGGAACCCTTGGTTAAGTACGGCTCTCCCGATCCTCCTATGCCGATGTACGGTATCCCGACCCCCGAGGAGGTCGTAGAGACCCCTCAATCGCCGGTGAACGACTGATGCGCGCGCATCGTCAAATAGGATTCCTCTCTCTCTTTCTCCTGCTGTCGGTGGCTTGTGCTTCGCCGACAGCCGAGTCGTATTATCTCCAAGGCAAACAAGCCCGCGAAGCCGGTCAGCCGGTCGAAGCCATGCAGGCTTTTCTCTCCGCCGTGCGTGTTCCGTCCGAGGAGTTTGCCGTCAAAGGACGTTCGTACAGCAACATGGCTACCATGTGCCGGATAGGCGAACAGCACGAACTCGCCTTCGATCTCTACCGCCAATCCCTCAATCAGTTCGTAGCCGCAAAAGACTCCCTCGCGCAAGCCTTCGCGCTCAACAATATGGCGTGGGAAAAAGCAGTCCTTGCGGACAAACAAACCGCCTTTCAACTTCTCGACTCAGCCCTTGCCATCTCGTCCTCCGAAGCCGTACAGACCAAAGTCCTCGAATCTCGCGCCGCCGCTTGTCTCTATGCCGCCGAATACGACTCCGTCCTCTTTTATACCGCCCCAAAGCCCGCGCTCGACTCCGCCCCAACGTCCGCGCTCGACTTCGCCCAAAACTCCTCTCCCTATTTTGCCATCCTCCGCGCGCAGGCATATACCTTCCTGAACCACAAGGACTCCGCGCTCTTCTATGCCCGCCAAGTCCTCGCCGAAACGGACAATCCTCGCTATCTGGACGATGCCTGTTATATCCTCACCCATTGTGACTCAACGGCAGCGGCAGACGACATCCGCGACTTGGCGTCCGCAAGGGCGGACATCCAGCGTTCGCTGGAACGCAACAACCCCGAATGGATAGAAGCCATGCTCCTTGCGCAGCAAGCCCTTCAGCCTTATTCGCCGCCTCTGAAACCCCAAACCCTCTTCGCGCTTATTGCTACAGCAATACTGCTTCTTTTGGCTCTTGCCGCATGGCTCTATCTCCGTTCCAGCCGCCGCAAGAACGCGCTGGACGCCCAATGCCGTCTCCTCCGCCAATCGCCGGACATCCGCTCGGAGCTCCAATGGAACGACTACCGCCAATTCTCTGTGATCTGCAACAAACTGCTGTTTGGCATCGTCTCCAAACTGGAGCAGAGAGGACTCCCGGAGCGCGACATCCGCATCTGTGTCCTCGTCCTCATCGGCTTCTCCTATGCCGAAATGGCGCAGATCCTCTTCCGCGCAGAGAACGGCATCGGAAAAGACAAATACCTCATCGCCAAACGGCTTGGTGTGAGTGCCAAACAGCTGCAAGATACCTTACGATCGATCGCCAACAGCCATGCCTAAACGTCTCATTTTCATAGTGTTCCTTTGCTTCGTCTCTTTCTCCATTCGGGCGAATGACACGATCTCTATACCGCTGAAAATGTCGGTCTTTGCCTATATGCCGATGGACGGACCGACCGGCAGTACACCGGATCCTACTGACCCGAACCAGTTCCGGGCGTCGCTATCCGGCAACACCCTCTTCATCCAAACGCAGAAAGAAGCCGTGTCCTATGTCGTAATACAGGAGGAGCAAAGCAACCGCAACAACGAGGACTATTTCTACGGACTCAGTTACGGTGAGATCTCTTGCCCGATTACACACACAGGTCTTTATTCCATCCGGATAGGTTGCTGGAAAACCGATTTTACCGGTTCTCTATGGGTAAGGCGAATCATTGTGGCCGATTGGAACGGGCATCTGATGTTCGCCAGTGACCGAAACGTGGATATCAGTCAATTACCGCCGGGGTATTATTTTCTGCGTGTCGAGACAACATTGGGTCCTACAACGTATAAATTTTTCAAACGGCCATGAGAAAGAATATATACATATTGTTTTTAATTGCGTTATGCAGCGGTTTTGCCGGATGTAAAGCGAACTCTCCGACGGATGTAGATGGCGGTGTATGGATCGTGAATCCGGGCGAAACGGAGTCAGCAGGACATTATACTTCTGCGAGCCCCCGCCTGATTGTAAACGGCACGGTTACCAATACGGCATCCCAGCCGCTCAGCGGAATATATGTCTCTCTGCCCGGCGTACGTGAACCGAACGAACCGGATATCCTGACCTATAATTATTCGATCACGGACTCGCTCGGACGATATACGATTATCCGATACCGCGGACGCGAAGTGCCTACGGAAATAACTGTTGTAGCGACCGATTCAACCGGTCTATATCCCCAGCAGTATATCTTTGCTCCCGTTACCTATGACACCGCTTTGGTACAAAATCAAAAAATACCGTATAACGGCTATGCCACAGTTAATTTTGAATTATGAAAAAGAAAATCTTAACCCGCGCTAATGCGCTAATCGTCATGTTGTTAAGTGCTCTCGGCTTCGCGGCTTGTGAACCTATGCAAAAATACGGAGTGCCGGATGATCCGCAAGTGCTCTATGGCCCTGTACCGGAGTATGGAATTCCGGTACCTGAACAAGTGCAACAAGAAGTACCATCGACATCTATCGTGGAGGAAAACCTGTGAAAATGCGTCTGAAAATAGCCTTGTGGCTCGAAAGCCTGAGGAGGCGAAACCTCAAGGAACTGCACCCTCTTCGCCAGCTCTTTTGGGAGTCCACGCTCCGTTGTAATGTCCATTGCCTCCATTGCGGCAGCGATTGCATCGCCTCGGTCGAGACACCCGATATGCCTGCCGAAGATTTTCTCCATGTCATAGACACGGAGGTTACTCCGCATGTCAATCCCCACGAAGTTTTAATCATCATTTCCGGCGGCGAACCACTCATGCGCAAAGACCTCGCCGACATAGGACGGGCTCTTAAATCGCGCGGCTACCCTTGGGGAATGGTCACAAACGGCTTGGCACTCACCCAAGAGCGCTTCGACGAACTCGTCTCCGCCGGACTCCGTTCTATTACGGTCTCTTGCGACGGACTCGAAAAAGACCACATCTGGCTTCGCCAACACCCGCTTGCTTTCGAAGGTGCCACTCGCGCCATTAAATTGATAATTGACCACAATGCTTCTACTCCCTCCCTCGCTTTCGATGTCGTCACCTGCGTTAACCAGCGCACGATAGACCACTTGCCCGAGATCCGCGATATGCTCTGGTCGCTCGGCGTGCGAGACTGGCGTGTCTTTGGCATTGACCCGATGGGACGCGCTGCCTCCAATCCCGAACTCCTACTGACCGACGAGCAGTTCCGATACCTCATGGATTTTATCGTCTCCGAACGCGAGGCCGGGCGTCATGTCTCTTATTCCTGCGAAGGCTATCTCGGCACTTACGAAGGGCGTGTCCGCGACCACCTCTACCAATGTGCAGCAGGGATCTCAATTGCGTCTATCCTCATTGACGGCTCTATCTCTGCGTGCACCTCCATCCGCGGCAAGTATTACCAAGGGAATATATACCGCGATTCCTTCTGGTCTGTCTGGGAGCACGGCTTCAAACCTTACCGCGATCGCACATGGATGAAGCAGTCCGAACCTTGCAAGGACTGCAAAGCCTGGACCTTCTGCGAAGGAAACGGCATGCACCTTCGACGCGAAGACGGTTCGCTCATGCTTTGCCACCTCCATCGGGTCGGGCAATAATACTCAAATTTTTGACATTCTTAAAAATAGTAACCTCCTAAACCCTAATTTTAGCCTCGCTCTTATGAGCGGGGCTTAATAATCGTATATTTTTTAGTAATAAACGCTATTGTCCGCTTGACAAAAAAGCAGTAATTTTGCACCCGATAAAAAATGGGCTCTTTTGAGCCGCAAAAAACGAAGAAAATTTAATAATTTATGAATATGAGTAAATTCTTTAAGCTTTTATTATTCTGTTTCGCATGGATGGCAATTCCTTTGGCTGTTAGTGCGGATAATTTTCAGTTCCCCGATCCTGGGTTTGAGGACTGGTCGGGTGCCCAGTTCAAAAGTTCGGCGCAGCCTAAATACTGGAATTTCTCCAATGTAAGCCAGTTGAAAGTAGAATTCAATTTCGCCCATAAGACGACGGGTAGGTCCGGCTCCGCGCTCAAGATCCAGGACCAGTTTGTCGGAGCGTTGGGCATTGGGGCCACTTCTCCGGGGTATGTCTCGTTGGGACACCCATGGGCGTATGTATCGAGCCTCACATCGATTGAAGATGCCACGGCAGGCACGTATGGCGGTATTAGCTGGACGAACAGACCGGACTCGATGGTCGTATGGATCAAGCGGTACTATGATAGTTCGGTGGACAATGCGGCGGGTGACCATACCGCAGATGAGAATTTCAACCTGCTGTACTATGCCTGGAGCGGTACTTCGCGTGCTTCTTCGTTCAAGGCGAAGAACCTCTCCTGTACCGACGTGTCGGGATCGCATCCGGAATATACCATTGATGAGGAATCCGATATTCGTCAGGCTCTGGACGGCAATGAGTGCGGTACTGCCGTACAAGCCAAACAGATTGCCGAAGGTTGGTATTACGAGAAAAAAGCATACCCCAACTGGACGAAGATCACCGTGCCGATCTACTATTTCAATGACGATGTGCCGGAGAAATGCAACGTCATTCTCTCTGCGGGGCGCTATCCGGATTTCCGCGCTAATAGCGGACAGTATGCAGGATCTTCGCTGGACGTGGACGACATCTCGCTGATCTATTCCAGCAAGGTGCAAAAGATATACCTCAACAACGGCGTGACCAACAAGGAGTGGAAAGGCTTCGATCCCGATAATACGGACGAACAGATATGTTCATTAGGTGTGGGAGTTACACAAATGCCAACAATCACTTGTGTCCGCGGAGCAGGTTCATTGACCAATACACGTGGAGGTAGAGCGAATTTCCCGGGACGCCGTTTGACCGATGCGGAATGTACAATCACGTATGGTCAAGTCGACGGCGCGCCTACCGTCATTACCGTGCGGGCGGAGGATGGTAGCACTACTACCACCTATCGGATCAAGTTTGTCTCGCAGGCGAGCAACAACGCCCGTCTGGCAGACCTGCAGGTGAACGGTCAGACGGTGAACGGTTTCAACGCTTATCTGACGAATTACAACGTAGCGCTGCCGTACGGCACGACCGAAGTGCCGCAAGTGACCGCCTCTGCGCAGGACGGCTCCGCAACAGTTTCGGTCACTCAGGCTACTTCTACCACTGGAACAGCTACGGTCTCTGTGACCGCAGGCGACGGTACGACGACCCAGACTTATACGGTCAATTTCTCGGTAGCTCCATTGACGGACGTGACGCTGCAAGCGATCTACCTCGACGGTTCGCTCCTGCCTGGCTTCCAACCTACCAAGTCGAACTATACCGTTTCGCTGCCTTTGGGCACGACAGACGCTCCGGCGATCACATGGCAGTCGGCATACCCGGACGGAGTGCAGAATATCCAATTGCTCAGCAACACCCTTGCCTCCGGCGCACAAGTCCAAGTTTCCATACCCGGCTCTACGCTCAGCAAGACCTATAAGATTACATACAAAATAGAAGCGTCTTCTTATTCCTATCTGGCGGGTATCACGCTGGACGGCGAACCGATAGCGGACTTCGCTCCGGAGAAAACGCTCTATACCATCACTCTGCCGTTAGGCACGACTGCCCTGCCGGCGATCGCTTTCACCAAGGGCGATAACTACCAGACGGTCGAGATGACGGAAGGCGGCGTGGACGGCACGACGCGGATCGTAGTGACCGCAGCAAGCGGCGCGAAGACTACCTATAGGCTGCTTTTCCAGACCGAGAAATCGACCAATAATGCCTTAGCCGGCATAGCGTTGGATGGCGAACCGATGGAGGCGTTCCACTCCGACACGCTGAACTATACCGTCTCTTTGCCTGCTGGCACAAAGAACATGCCGACGGTAACCTATACACCCGGAGATACTTACCAGCAGGTGGCTTTGGCGGTGAACCAGTCGCAAATGACAGTCCGTCTGACCGTCACGGCGGGCGACGGCTCGACGCGGGTGTATATGATCGCATTCGAGGTGGAGAAATCGGCGAATGCGTTGTTGCAAATGATCTATCTGAACGGCAATGAGCTGGAGGGCTTTACCCCCGAGCAGCTGGACTATTCGCTGGTTTGGAATAATGCCACCATGCCCCAAGTGACCGTTCTGGCAAATGAGGGACAGAAAATCTCAATCGTTTCGCCCTCTACCTACGGTACAGCGCGCATCGTGGTGACCCCGGAGGAGGGTACTCCGAACACTTATACGGTGCGTCTCAACTCGCCGGAAGAGGTGGTTATTCCTGCCTTCCCGATGGATTCCTTCCCTGCTTCGTCGGACGCAACGCTGGCGGAGTTGTACATAGGAGGCGAGAAATACAATCCGTTCGACCCCGCGACCCTCTCATACACCTATCCGTTGCCATGGCGCACCTACCAAGTGCCGGCAGTCATGCCGGTAGCAGCAACAACCGGCCAGACGATCACCGTAGAGCACGGAGGTATCAACCGTCCTACGCGAATCAAAGTCTTGGCGGAAGATAAAACGACCACTCGGACTTATACCATTGATTTCCCGGTTGCCAAATCGAGCAACACGGATCTGGCGTCTGTAGAGATTGACGGAGTCAACTTCTCCTTCGATCCGGCTACAAAAACCTATACGGATATTATGCTCCCTTACGGCACGACCCTGTCGCCGGCATTGACCGTAGAAAAGGGAGAGCCGGAGCAGTCGCTCCTAATCACCGAAGCGCCTATAGGTCAACCCTCCACGATCGTTGTGACCGCCGAAGACGGCACGCAGGCTACATACTCCTTCTCTTATACTGTGGCATTGCCCGGTTTGGCGAATGAACTGACGGCAATCGTATTAGACGGAATAGGTGCGCTGGATATGACCCAAGGACCGGATTTCACAATCAATCTGCCTTATGGCACGACCGCGATGGAGGTCGTCTCGGTGGCGAAGAACTACCCGGAGCAAGAGGTGACGATTATCGGTGGCGGCGTATTGGAACCCACAGTGATCACGGTCAAATCGCTTGACCCGAACGAAGCAGACAAGGTATATACCTTGACGCCCAATGTCTATCCGTACGACCCGGCGCAATTGTTGGATATTCAGGTGGCGGGTGTGTCCATCCCGGAGTTCCGTCCCGATGTGTATAATTATGTCCTTTCCGTCGCCGAGACGCCGGAATTGACCTACACGGCGCAAAGCGATGCAGAAGTGGAAAAGGATGCTAATGCGAAATGGGTCAAACTGACTGTGGAGGCAGGTGAAGAAGGCGAATACAAACACACTTATTTGGTGACGTATTATTATCCGGGCGACATTACCTTTGATCTCGGATTTGAGAACTGGACATCCCATCATAACGACAACACCAATTCGGACGGTCAAGCCCCCAACGGCTGGTATTCGGCGATCAATGCCGTCACTTCCGGTGACGCGGGAACCTATGATCCTGAGAATACCGCTAAGTCCACCACCACACATACGGAAGGAAGCCTGGCGGCTAATCTTGCTACGATATGGCTGCTGACCTCGGCGGAGTCCATGCCGGGCTTCTTGTCCTTGTCGCAGCCTACGGTGTCGGTTGGAAAATGGATTTTATGGCTATATGAGATTCACTCTTCCCTCGCTTTCGGAGAACCCATTCCTTTCCGCAACACCCCGGACAATGTGGCGATCGACTATAACCTGCAGGCGTACAACAAAGTGACCGGCTGGCGGTTTATATACAATGCGAATGGAATGAGACAGGTGAATTATTCGCAGGCATTTAACACCATGGCCAAGAACCAATGGAGCACACTCTCGCGAAATATCACTTATGCCGAGGATTATATACCGGTAACATTGGATATATTGATTAGTTCTGCCCATTCGGATGTGTTGGAGGACTATTATATTAGTTCTTCCGGTGCTTCTTCTTCTGCCCGATTCACCTCTTCTATGTATTTCGATAACCTGCGTCTGAACTATTCATCCGTTCTTTCCGGCGTGAATGTGAACGGCGTGGCTGCAACGATAGACGGCACGAACATCAGTGCTACGATTGACGCGGATAGTTATGGAACGCCTACGTTGGCGTTCGTACACGCAGTAGCCGACCAGATGCCGGTTGTGACATGGTCGGAGGAGAATAACGGCGTGCGCACAGCGACGATCCGCAACTATGCTGAGAACCTCTCTTATACGGACTATACGCTGACCGTCACCCGTCCCAAATCGACCAATACTGCCATCACTTATTCCCTCGATGGCATGGATCTGACGGTGACCAAGGGTTCGCCTTACCAGTCCGTTGTGATCGGTCGCAACGACACGGCGTATGTGATCGGTGTGACGGCTGAGAGCGGAGCGCAAAAGGTATATTATGTGGCATGGGAGAAGAGCGCGGTCAACACCGCCGCTGTGACCAACGTACCTGCGGAGAATACGATCATAGGATCGTCCACCGCCCGTCTGGTCAATCTGGAGGAGATGCCGATCGTGAACTACAGCCGCGAATATGCCCTTGATAGCGTTGTAATGGTGACTACCGATACTTGCTATTACCTCCATGTATTTGGTAGCGGAGCGGCAATAGACACTACCTATATTATCGCCCGCCATCCTTCAGACAATGCCCTTCTCGCTTCGATAAACACCAACTCTGAGCCGCTGCCGGACTTCTATGAGGAGACCTACGACTATACCGTTACGCTCGAATCTTTGGACCAGTTCGAGGCTACAGCCCAAGATCCCGATGCGGATGTGCAATATACAACGGTTAGGATAGACGAAGAAAACGTAGCGGTCTTTGTGCTGACTACTGCCGCGAATGGCAAAACACATAGCCGCTATTCCGTGCTGGTTCACCTCCATACGCCGGCTACTGGGGCATACCTCACTTCAATCTCTGCGGATGGCGTGTCGATCCCGGGATTCCAATCGGATCAGTTTAGCTATACCCTCTCTCTGCCTTCCGGCTCTGCTATACCTGCTATGGCGGCAGTGGTATGCGAAGGAGCCACAGCGGAAATGACGACGGTGCAGAACGGCTCTTCGGCTACGGTCACCTTCGTGGTGACGGCGGAGGACGGCGTGGCTCGGAATACCTATACGGTTCAGGTGGATGTGCTTCCGTCCGATGTATGTACGCTGGCGGACCTGATGGTCGGCAATGAATCCGTACCCGCTTTCCAACCGGACAAGTATAACTATAATATAGAACTGCCGCATGGTACTGATGCTCTGCCGAAGGTGGATTATATTCTTTCGGACAGCAAGAGCACGGCGCAGGTGCTGAGCACCGGCAATACCGTTTCAATAGTAGTGACTGCCGAGGACGGCGTACATACCGCTACCTATTCGGTGGTATTCACAATAGCCAAATCCTCCAATGCCAACCTGGCGTCTATAGCGCTGGACGGCATAGGTCTCTATGCCTTCTATGCCGACGAGGAGTCCTATTCGATTGCTCTGCCGTTTGGTGCGCAGACACCGGCTATCACAGCGGAGCCGGAAGATCCGGCGGCAACGGTAGCAGTCTCCGGAAATACCATTACCGTGACAGCGGAGGATGGCGTGACAACACGGACTTATACCCTCTCCTTCACTTGGCTGCCCTCGGAGAACTCTGATTTGGCGGCTGTTCTCCTTGACGGAGTACTTCAGGAAGGCTTTGATCCTGCCGAATATAATTATCAGAACGCGGTGCTCTATGGAGCGGAAATGCCTGTGGTGACATGGGTGACGGCGGACGAACAACAGCAAGTGGACACCACTTGGGTAGGCGACACGGAACTCACTATCCTCGTTACTGCCGGAGACGGTGCTACTACCTCCGAATATACGCTTACCTTCGTTCATCTGCTTTCCTCCAACTGGCATCTGGCAGACCTGCAGGTCAATGGCGTGACGATCGCCGGATTTGATGCCGACGTACAGGAATACGAGATCGTTTATCCGGTCGGCACTGACTCAACCGCATTGCTGTCCGCTGCGGCAATCACCGCTATCCCGCAAGATCCGAACGCTACGGTGAGTGTCACCATGGACGAAGGCGTGCTCCAGATCTTCGTGACCGCGCCGGATGGTACTATAGGCGTTTATACTATCTCCCAGTCGATCCTGCTTTCCTCGGAAGCGCATCTGGATATGATCTGGCTGAACGGCGAAGAATTACGCGGCTATCATAGAGACACCCTCACCTATACCATCGTCATTGCGCAGGGAGCCCAGATTCCGGAGATCACGGCTGTGCCGGTGGACACGCTCGCTTCGTGGGAAGCAGGTATGGAGACCGTTATTGAGAATGGCAAGAGCGTTGAGATATACTGTACCGCTCAGGATGGTACGACCATCGTCTATATCCTCAATTTCGTCTATGCCAACTGGGCTGCATCCGCTGTGGTGGACACGGACGACTATATCTTCCTCTATGCCGGAGACGGCCAGTACAAAGGTGTCACGATCGGTATCGGTATCCAATTGGGTATCTACGATCTCAACGGACATATGCTGATGTTGCAGGAGATCCCTGTCGCCGATCCGGCAGACGTGGTGGTAGAGATCGATGAGAAAGGAAACCAGATTCTCGTGGACGCACTGCCCTCGGCTGCAGGTGCTTACTTCCAGGCGAAACCCGAGCATATTTACTTCTACGTCTTCTTCGATTCTAAGACCCGCAAGATCGCCAAAGGAGGTAAGTTTATGCTCCGATAAGAGGAAAAAATAGGTAGTTAATTCACACACATGTACGGTATATTCAATGATAATTTCCCGCCTATTCTGGATGGTGTGGCATTAACGGCGCAAAACTACGCCTATTGGTTGCATGAGAAGGGTTATGATGTGCGCGTCATTACGCCTTATGCTCCTGGGGCAGGGGAGGTGATCGACACCGCTCCGTATCCGATTAATAGATATGTCTCTGTGCCTATCCCCTTCCGCCATCCGTATCGCTACGGTTTGCCGTATGCCGATGCGGCGTTCTGGCGTAACTGGAGGAAGATGCGCTTCGACCTCGTTCATGCCCATTGCCCCTTTACATCGGGCTCTTTGGCTTACCGTGCGGCACGAAAGCAGAAGATACCCCTCGTGGCTACTTTCCACTCCAAGTACCGCCAGGATTTTGAGCACAATGTGCCCAATAAGAAATTGGTGGACTGGATGATTCGTCAGGTGGTGGATTTCTTTGAGAAAGCCGATGAAGTCTGGATTCCGCAGGCCGCGGTTGAGCCCACCCTCCGTGAGTACGGCTATACCGGGCACGTGGAGGTGGTGGAGAATGGAAACGATTTCTCTACGCCCGTACGCCTTATTAAGGAAATGCGCACGCAGATGCGCGAGGAATTAGGCATGGCACAGGATGAGACGATGCTCCTCTTCGTCGGACAACATATTTGGGAGAAGAATATAGGCTTTATACTCGATTCTCTGTCTCTTGTCAAAGAGCGGCCGTTCCATCTTTTTATGGTCGGTACCGGCTACGCCGTGCGGGAAATCCGCCAGAAGATTAATGAACTGAGGCTTCAGGATCATGTCACCCTCCTCGGCAATATCCATGACCGCGAACGCCTCAAACGCATCGATGCGGCGGCGGATCTATTCCTCTTCCCCTCGCTTTATGACAACGCACCGCTTGTCGTGCGCGAGGCGGCAGCGATGCACACCCCGGCACTCATGCTGCAGGATTCAACAGCGGCTGAGGTCATAGAGAAGGATGTCAACGGATTCCTTACGCCGAATGACAAACAGGCGTATGCGGATCGGCTGGCATGGCTGATGGAGCACCCGGAAGTTCTTGAGAAAGTGGGAGACAAAGCCTCTATGACGATCGCTCGTTCGTGGGAGAGTGTCATGGACGAAGTTATTCTCAGATACCGGGATATTCAGAACTCCTATCGCATAAAACATTCTAAAAAGGGCTTTTAAATGCCTAATTGAGAAAAAATCCCACATATATTTGCGTATGTGGGATTTTTTTCGTACCTTTGCAGCCCAAAGTAAATCTGTGTAAATAGATATGGCTGAAAAACATACCAAGAAACGCGTGCTGGTGACATATATTGAGGCGGGGTTTGGACATATTACGACGGCGAACTCTATTGCGGACGCTATTGAGGCGCTCCACGACCCCAATATAGAGCTAATCCGCAAATATACGTTCCAGGCTCATCCTTCCTTGCTTAAACTGGAGAAACAGTTTATCCGGGACGTCAAGTGGGCGAATACGTTTCCTTGGCATAACTATATCCAGATGGCGGCGACCCATATCTTCGGCATTCATAACTCTCTGCCCTTTGTGGTCAGTACATTCTACCGTCGCCAGCGAAAGGCTTACTTTGAAATCCTACGGGAGATTCAGCCGGATATTATCATAGATACCCATTACCTTACTTCCTTCTTGGCTACCCAGTATCGCGACATGGTGGATCCGCATGTGAAGGTGGTCACCTACGATCCCGATAACAATGTCCATAACTGGTGGAATATCCGGGTGGATAAGTTTGTTGTCAACTGTCGTCTGGCTTTCCACGACGCGCTTCATCATGATTTTACCCGCAAGCAGTTGATGATTGTTCCTTTTGTGACCCGCAAGGAGATCATGGACGTGACGGAGAACAAAGCGTTCTATCGTACTAAATATGAGTTGCCCCAAGACCGTTTTACCGTCATGGTGGCGGCAGGAGGGTATGGCCGCTCCGGCATGAGCAGGGTAGTAATGGCATTGCTTATGCATGTCAAATATCCGATTACTCTGATTGCTATCTGCGGCACGAACAAACGGCTCTACCGCCGTCTGATGAAGCTCCGGGAGAAAGTTGCTCCGAAGATTGACCTGCGCCCCTATGAGTTTGTGCCGAAGGTCTATGAACTCAACCGCGCCTCGGATGTGCTTCTGACCAAAGGTGGACCGAACGCCATGCTGGACAGCGCCCTCATGGGAGTGCCTATTGGCGTGTTCTATTGTGCATCCAATATCGAATATGAATCAATGCACCTCTTTACCTCGGTCCTTAACTGCGGACGGTTCTTTACCCAGTCGCACCGGATCGTACGGTGGGTGAACGAGTGCGTCTCGGATCCCGCTATCCTTGATATCTATAAGGAGGCGGAGGAAGCCATCCGTAATGAAGGCAACGGCGCCGTCAATATCGCGAAATTTATACAAACCTACGAAGCCTGACATCCGATGAGCAACACCAATAAAACAGTTTCCGAAAACCGCTCTGTAGCTTCGCGCTTCAAGCCCTCAATGGTCATCTGGCCGATCCTGTTCGGTCTGATCGGAGTGGGGTATATGCTCTGGCGCGAGATGCACGACGACATCCCGCAGGGACCGATCACCCTTGCCGACCATTGGTGGGTGTTCGCCTTATTGGTTGTACTCTTCACGCTCTTTAAGGATTTCTCCGGCATGTACCGCCTTCGGGTGATGTCCGGCGCACCGCTCAAGTTCAGCCAGCTCTTCCGCATCCGGATGCTCTATGAGTTCACTTCGGCGGTCACTCCTTCTGCCGCGGGAGGCTCGTCGCTGGAGGTCATCTTTGTCCACCGCGAGGGGATTAAGGTCAGTCGTGCTACGTCAATGACGATCTTGGCACTCTTCTTGGACGAAATGTTCATGATCGTCCTCTTCCCTGTCCTGCTACTACTCATCCCTTATGGCGAAATGTTTACTGCCGATGGCTATTTCCAATACGGCTATCTCTGGGCGTTTATCATCGGATATGTGATGAAGTTCGTATGGGTCACCATGCTCTTCATTGGTCTGTTTTGCAAGTCCATTATTTTGGTGAAAATCATTGGGACTGTCTTCTCGCTGAAGTTCCTGCGCCGCTATCGCTACCGCGCGCTGCGTACGGCGGTCGAACTGCGTCAGTGTGCGCGGGAGATACAGCATGAGTCTGCCGGCTATTGGGTGCGCATGGCGCTCTCGACAATAGGTATATGGGGCTTCCGCTTCCTTATAGCTAATATGGCAATCATGATCTTCAATCCCTTGACAGGAGCGGATAACCTGATGTGTTTCGCGCGCCAGTATATCTTGGGTATCGTCTGTATGATCGTTCCTACGCCGGGCGGCAGCGGATTTGCCGAAGTGATGTTCGATGGCTTCTTGGGCGAATTTATTACCCAGAAGATGTCCACGGTGGTCATTACCTCGATCTGGCGTCTATGCACCTATTATTATTACCTGATCGCTGGTGTGATCATCCTGCCGCAGTGGCTCGGAAAAAGCAAACTAATCCGTAAACGCAATGCAAGCAAGTGAGATCCTTTTCTGTATCTTCAATTACCATGAAGCCGCTAACGCGGAGTTCCTCTATCGCGAGCTCCGTCCGTTCTTTGAATGTCATATCATAGACGCGGATAGTGGCGAGAAGCCTGATCCTTGCGGCGGCGACACGGTCTATTTGCCTAATGTCTTCTATTCCGGCATGATGCACCATGCAATCACCATGGCGGACAAGGGACATTACCCCTATCTGTTCTTCATCTGCTCGGATGTCCTGATGTCGCATGAGGCGCTGATGCAACTCAAGGATATCTTGCTCTCCGAGTCTTTCGAAGAGGTGGGTGTCTATTGTCCCTCTCATGCGGACGACTCTTATACGTGGGTGGCATGGTCCTATTCGCGCCATAGCGGAGGACGCAGAGCCGTCGCTTTTGCGGAAGGTATGTTAGGCATGTATGCTGCGCCGGTGTATAAGCAGTTGGAGCCGCTGGACATCAATCCGCATGGCTGGGGACTGGATCTCGTGGCGTGTTTCTATGCGCGCCATTGGGGTTTGCGCTGCGAGATTGACGACCGCCTCTCTATCACCCATCCCAAGGGAGACGTACATAAAAACACCCTTGCTCGTAATGAAGCAAGGGCGTATCTGATGCGCTATCCGGAGGGAAAGGCTATCAGGCGTTATTGGGTGGCTTGCTCGATCCGCAATGCGGCGATCCAACCCTTCATCCTCCCTGCCTCCTACCGCCGCTGGCTCCGCTTTTTCTTACCGGTTTATCGGTTCTTTCACCGCTGCTGACGGCTATTTCCACCTGTACCCGATTCCTAACGAAACGGACTGCGGGTAGATCACTGCGTCGGCAATCTCCTGACCTTTGTATTCCTTGTAGAATCCTGCGATGTCGGACAGGCTGACTTTGTAGTGGGCATTGATCTGAATGCCTATCGGGAACTCGTACCCCACCGTCACGGCTACACCGAAATGGTTGTCGTGCAGACTGTATAGTTTGCTGTAGTCGTGTGTGTCGGTCGGGGTGACGGGTGGGGTCACAGAGGCTGATTCATCTACATTCTTGTATTTGTTGCGGATATTGGACGCAAAGGTGAAATGGGTGAAAATGCCACCGCCGAACTGGATATAGCCTTTTTCCATATTGCCGAATCGGCCCAGGAAATAGACCGGTATGTCCATTCCGAATGACCATAAATGGTTTGCTGTGTCGGTCGCTGCGAAGTAGTTCTGGTGCGCTGTGAAGATCACTTGCGGTTGGATCGAGAAATGCTTGGTGATTCGGAAATCCATGAATCCGCCTAACTCGCCGCCTACGTGCATGTACGAACTCATCGGCTTGTGGTTCCGGGTGATGATAAAATTGCTCATGTTCGCGTTCGCTAACAAACCGCCGGATACCAACCGGGGTAACTTCTCCTGATCCAGCGAATCGATCATGTGCTCGGTATTGAACTCCACTAACTTAGCCTTCGCTTCATCCAACGACTGCTGGATCTTGACATCCCGACTCTGAGCCCTCAGGCTGAGAGACAGGACCGCAATACTCAATATTAATACGATCTTTTTCATGGCTTATAACGAAATTCTGACTGTTAATTTTACTCCGTTTCGTCCCCATGCGGCGATACGTCTGCGTCCATGGATCATGATCGGGTCGCCGTTTTCGTCCACCGCGGGCTTGTAACCCATCGTAGGACGCATCGGATCCACCATCTCCATCTTCTGGATCATATACGGCAACTCGTAGTCGTTGTAGGTAATACGGCGGATATAGTCGATACGGATGAATTTGAGGATGTTCTCAAATCCCGCTGTGATCTCCAGATACGGCAGTTTGCCGATCGGTGAAGAAGTGCGGTAGCCGTCTTTGATATAACCTAGCTGGTCAAAGGCATTGTCCACAATACCGTTCTCCCATGCCGTGTGCGGGAAATCGTACAGACCATTGCTTGTCTCCAGATACGGATTGTTCTTCTTCGTCAAACCGCCATACACGCCGGCGAAGCTGACTACGCCGCGCAGCTTCAGTTTGTTGATACCCGGGATGCGGTTCATGATCCAGCCCTTGAAATAATAGGTGGCGAAAAGCGATACATACTCGTCCATCATAAACTCCATCGGTTTCATCAGGTTGAAACTCCGCTGACCCAATAGGATACTGGTGCTCGTCTCGGGGATATGCAACTTGGTGAACGGCGCTTTCTGCCAGAGCATGCCGGTCTTGATACGCAGATCTAAGTGACCGAAAGCCGAGAACCAGAACCGTTTGTCAAACATGATCTCCGTCTTGTTGTAGAGGAATCCGGTGCCTCCGTTGTGGCGGTCGTCCAGGTAACCCACGGTGTGGCGCAGGTTGATCGTCGGAGCATCTTTTTCCAGACCCCAAGGGTTCTTGATTCCCTCGCGGTCTATACCGATCATAGAGCCCGGCGAGTACTCCAACTCAAATACACCCTCGTAGTTGCGGTACGAACCGATATTGCTCAGCGAGCGGGTAAAGGTGGTGTCTGTGCCGTTGATATGCTGGGTATAGTCCACGCGGTCGTAACGGAGCGATCCCGCAGCGCGGTTGTTGGTGAAATCGAAAGTGGTCTTCAGCATCAGGTTGTTCCGCCATTCTTTCATATACTCCGCCTTCGCGTGGAACACATACTGCGCAAATGGCATGGTCGGCGTGCTCGTCGGAATGGACATCAATATATTATCCCTTCGTACCACGTCATTCACCTGACCCGGCTCCTCTACGTCGTATTGAGCCATCAGTTGCAGGTGATGCCGCAGTCCGTCGTACGGCTGGTCTTTGTGTTTGTCGAATGTATAGACGAACGTGGCGCTGTATTTCGGCAGCAGGTCTTTGGTGCCGAAAGCGACATACCCGCGGAAGAAGAACTGGTCGTGCAACCGTGCCGTGGATCCGCCGCCTACACGCAGACGAACGCCCTCTAACATGTTCCAGCTCACGAAGTTATAGATCGGTCCGAAATCGAACTTACTGAGATACATAAACTCAGCTTTCCGGGTCGGGATATACTCCGTCGTCACGGCATTGACGAAAAGCGCAAGACTGTTGAACTTCGGCGTGTTGGTGAACTCGCGCACAAGGTCCACTACCGAACTCTCATACTTGGTCAGCGGCTCGGGACGCATCTCGTCGGTCCATTGACCCTCCCATACCACCTCGGCGGTCGAGTCGTTCACTTCCGTCTCTGGGCCTGTCAGGTTCGAGAAAGTCTCTTTCGCTATCGGCGTCTCCATGTCCCAACCCGTGTAGATCTTGGTCTGGCGGGCTAACATGCCGCGTTTGTTGTTGATGATATAGAATTTGGCGTAAGTGCTCGTTCTGTCCGGTGCCCAAAGACCGTTCTCCAACTGCTTGTAACTGTGCTCAATCGAGAAATTGCTCACGAAATTGAGGTTGATGTCCGGCGGGATATTGATCGCGTATTTCTTGAGTCGGAATGTAGAGTCGTTCACGATATAGAGGTGACCCGTGAAACCGTAACTCTCCGAGTTCACCGGCACGAACGCAAGGTCGATACACGGATAACCGTCCACCATGATCGTGTCCATGATGTAGTATTGATAGAAAGTCACGGCGAGCGTGCTGCTCAGCGGCGAAACGAAACGGTTAAACAGCAGGTTCATGCTGTTGTCGTTGATATCCACGTCTTTGAAGATAGCATTGATGTTCTGCTGGAAGGACTGCGAACCGATCACGCTCTCGATACCGAAAATACGTTTCTTGTCCAGCACTTTCTTCTCGCGGTGCGGCTTGCGCTGGTAATACTCCGTGTTCAGGTGCTCGCGGATGGAAACCGTCACGTTCGGATATACGCCCGTCGTGTCGATGTATTTCTTCACGAAAGCGAAATCTTTCCAGAACGGCTTGTTCCAGTTCACCTTGATGTTATCCAGCGCAAAAGACATACGGCTGTAACTCTTCGCCGTGTATTGTTCTGCGGTCGTCACGCAGAACGAGTCCTTGTGAGCAATCACATTCTTAATCAACTCGACAGCAGGGTTACCTTTGCGTTTGTAGTCCCGTTTGCGGTGTTTCGGGGTCACTACGATATCCTGCAGACCATACACATCCGGCGTCAGTTTGACTTTCACGTTCTTACGGCTCTGACCCTTACGCAAAGTCAGCATCTCGGTCTTGTAACCCAACATCTGGAAATTCAGCGTGTTATAACCCAGACTGTTTGAGATCGTGAAATTACCGTCTATATCGGATGTCGTGCCGACTTCCGAAGCGATCATACCTTTGCTGGTGGTGGATTTGAGGAAGTATATCTGCACGAACGGCAGCGTCTCGCCTGTGTCGCCGTCCACTACCGTACCCGATATGCTCGTCACCTCCTGCGCACTCGCCATCCCGGCGAAGCACAAGATCAAAATAACTATGTACCTTAAATTCTTCAAAATATTCTCTATTCTTTATTTTTATTCATTATTCTTGCTGCCGCAAACTCTCCTCGTGGATCAGTTCCCATAATGCCAACTTAAACTCCGTCCGCAACCCTCCCCCTTCAGGGGGCTGGGGGGCTTTTAGTCTTTCCACGATCTCTTCATATCGCCCGGGCTGGAGTGGGGCAACGCCGTTGGCTTTTTTCCATTCGCCGATCCGCCGGCTGACATCCATTCGTGCCGCGATGGTGTCCCATAACTTGTCGTCCAACTCATCTATCTCCGCCCTGAGCCAATTGAGCTCGGTATTTTTTCTCTCTCTCAAACCTCCCTCTCTTGGCTCCCTCTCTTGAGGAGAGGGCGGGGTGAGGTTTGCCAACGCCTCCGGCGTTATCTGCTGCTTGGCGTCGGACAACGCCTCCGCAGGATTGCAATGCACCTCCACCATCGCGCCGTCCAGCCCTAACTGCGGAATCATCTGCATCAGCTCCGGCACTTTGGCTGCGTCGCCGCTCATGTGGCTTGGGTCTAATAACATCGGTATGTCCGGTCGTGCGAGTCGCACTTGGTGCGCCATCCTCCAGCATGGCTGGTGTCCGCAGCCTCGGTGAACGGCAATCACAGGCACCCCTGTCTTCTCCAACCGCTCTATATTACCGATCCATAACTTCGCATCCTCATTCACCGGATTCTTGATCAGAATACCTTTTATCTTACAGTCACTTTGTGATGGTCTTGCAGCATCGCGGTCTGCAATAGCTTTCGCTATCGCCTCCACCGCCATCGGGTTTGCGCTCGTCCGCGCACCGATCCATAGGTAATCCATTCCTGCGGCAATGGCTTTGCGCACATGCTCCGGCGTTGCCACTTCTGTCGCAACATCCATGTCAAACAGCATCTTCGCCTCCGCCAGCCATGTCAGTGCCTCTTCGCCTACACCTTGAAACGTGTGCGGGCTCGTGCGCGGTTTCCATGCGCCCGCGCGAAAAATAAAACGGAATGCCGGAAACTCTTGGCTGATAGCCGCCAGTTCCCGTGCAGTCTCCAACACTTGTTCGCGACTCTCCGCCGCGCACGGTCCTACTATGTAAATCGGTTGACCGATAATATTTTTATTTATGTTTATTGCTTTTAAATGCTTTACCCGCAAGCACACAAAAAGCGTAGCTTTAAAGCATTTAAAAGGGTTTATCTATGTTTATATTCTTAAAAACCACCAAGCACCTTAGTATGTCATCTGCAACCGGAACAGCATCCCTTCCGGCGCAAAACCATCCGGGTAGAAATAATCCGAGATCGTGTAGAATACCTCTACAAACCCGACGCCATACGCATAGTCTATATGCTGCGCATAGTAGAACGTGTTGATGACGGAGTCATTCTCATCTACCTCGTATTCCACTTTGTAGCTCGTCTCCGGCAGAGCCACCTGATAGACATTCTTTGAGCCGCTGTTGTACTCGCGGTTCACACTCACTTCGCCGTAGTTATAGATTTGTGCGGTCAGTTCCGGCACATTGAAATGGCAATAATACTGGTTCACATCCTGGTCAAACTCCCATTGACTGGATTGAACGGCCAGATCTACGGTGCGTTTCTTCAACTGCGACTCATTATTACTACAAGCCGTGAATGCCATTGCCATTGCGGCAATCAGGCATAAAAATAATTGTTTTTTCATATCATCCACTGTTTCTTCAAATGTACCACACAATTTGCGACTGCAAAATTACTACAAAAAATCCACATACGCAAGTAAAATCTATTTTATTTTGCTATTTGCAGGATTTTGCGACCATATTTGCGACCATATTTGCGACCATATACTATGTCTTGTGCATAGAATATCGGGTTGCCAACGCGACCATCACGGGAGCATCTCCCGACCATCACGGGATCATCTCCCGACCAACACGCGACCACCTTAGGACGACAATACCCCCACAATACCCCCACTGCGCCTTGTCAATCCCCCATTATTGCAAAAAAATGTACTTTTATTTGCATAAATCAAAATTTATTGCTACCTTTGCAATCGCAAAAATATATACCTACATACATGACCGTTGGGATAGCGAAGCCGACATCAAAGCTCACGTCCATTGTGTCATTATTGGCTTTTCTTCTTTTACAGGCGAATTAGATTCGCCGCTCTCCTTGTCGGCTGCTTCGGGCGTTAGCGCGAAGAGAATCTATATCTCTGACATGCAATCCATCCCTGCCTCCAATATCAACGCATACCTTATTGATGCGCCCGATACTTGGATTGACAGCCGCTCCAAACCGCTCTGCGATGTCCTGGAAATGACAACAGGAAATCGCCCCGCGGATGGCGGACATCTGATTATTGAGGCGGAAGACTACGAAGATTTCATTCGAAAAGAACCTGCTGCCATTCCATATATAAAGAAACTATTAGGATCGGATGAATTTATTAATAATAAGAAACGATTTTGTTTATGGCTCGTTGGTGTTACACCCGCAGAATTGCGAAAAATGCCTCTTGTAATGAAACGAATAGAAGCATGTAAAGAAGCGAGGGAGAGTTCACCTGATACAGGACGCCAAAAATTAGCATTTACACCTCATCTTTTTAGAGAAACTAATAACCCAGAAACATTTATCGTACTCCCTAAAGTTAGTTCCGAAAGACGTAGATATGTGCCGATGGGATTTTTAGATAACCATCACCGAACCTATTGCCTACCCATCTCGGCTCAATGTCGGTTCAATTGCCCCCAAATCAGCAGACCTTGCGCTGACGTCGCGCTGCTCTTAGGCAGATTCGGGGATAACCGCCCGAATCTTAATAATCGGCAATTTCATAAAAGTACTAAAATCGCGGAGGATTTAGGAAAAATAACAAAAATATTTGCGTAATTCATCTATTTTTAGTAATTTTGCAGCGCAAAATATGGACTAACTAAAAAACCAAGATATTATGGCAAAGTACAAATGGAGTTTTGCGAATGTGGGTGGAGTTACCCGCGTACGCATTCAGTCGGCGGAGGATATTCGGCACCTCGGCGAGTTGGACAAGAAAATGTGGACCGTCCTCTCCTGCCCGGTCAACGGCTTGGAGATCAGCGCCGATTCGCTGAGTCTGATGGATACAGACGGCGACGGCAAACTGCGTCTAAAAGAAGTGGTAGCCACCGCCGAGTGGCTCTGCGCAAACCTCAAAGAGCCGAAGTCGCTCTTCGCGCAGAAAGATGAAATTGAGATCGCAAACATCGCCGACGAAGCAATCGCCGCTGTGGCGAAGAAAATCGCCGGCAAGGAGAATACCATCTCGCTGGCAGCCGTACAAGCTGCTATCGACGGCGTTACCATCGAGGAACAAGCTGTTCCCGCTGCGCCGCTGGAGGCAGATGTCATCGCTGCTTACAAGGAGAAAAGTGCTGAATATGCCGCTTACTTCGAGCAGGAGAAGTTGCAGAAACTCGGTCTGGCTCTGATCCCCGAGGAGACACCGAAACCCGGTATGAGCGAGAAGAAATTTGAGGAAATGGGTGCGCAGATCGCTGAATGGGAGGCTGCCAAAGCAGCTGCCGAAGGTGCTAACGCCGAGGCTCTGGCTGCGGCGCAAGCCGAGTTCATGCCGCTGCGCAAACTGCTCCTCCTCCACCGCGATTTCTACCGCCTGCTGCGCAACTTCGTGACCCTCGAGGACTTCTACGACCTCAACGACAAGACCATCGCGTCCTTCCAAGCCGGTACGCTCATCATTGACCAGCGCGCGTGTCTCCTCTGTATCCGCGTGAACGATATGAGCAAGCACGATGCGCAAGCTCCGCTGAGCGGCATGTATCTGATCTATTGCAACTGCGTAAACCAAAAGACCGGAAAGACCGCACAGATAGTAGCCGCCGTGACGCAAGGCGAGATCAAGAACCTCAGCGTCGGCAAAAACGCCATCTTCTACGACAACGACGGGCTGGACTACGATGCTACGGTCTATAAGATCATCGAGAACCCGATCTCTATCCGGCAGGCATTTTGGACCCCTTACCGCAAGTTCTCCAAATGGGTCGAGGACAAGATCAACAAATCCGCCGCAGAGAAAGACGCAAAGGCATTCGACGACATGACCGCTAAAGCCGATGCAGCTGCTGCCGATCCCGCTGCAGAGAAGAAACCGGCATTCGACATCGCGAAATTCGCAGGTATCTTTGCCGCCATCGGCATGGCTTTAGGTATGATCGGCGCCGCGCTGGCTTCCGTTGCTGCCGGGTTAGCCGCGCTGACATGGTGGCAGAACATCCTCGTCTTCATATGCATCCTGCTGGTGATCAGCGGACCGAGCATGGTGATGGCTTGGCTCAAACTGCGCCGCAGAAACCTCGCTCCTGTCCTCAACGCCAACGGCTGGGCTGTCAACGCCGACGCGATCATCTCCGTTCCGTTCGGACGGACGCTCACCGAGCAAGTGGCTTTCCCGTTCATCAAAGCGCCGAAAATGAAAGGCGAGATGGGCAACGGCAAGAAATGGCTCATCGGTATTTGTATCACACTCATTGCATTAGGAATACTATGTCTCGTATTACATCTACTGGGCTTCTGCTTCTGCTGCTTCTGATTCCATTAAGAGCCGATAATGTCTTCACCGAAGATCTCTCTCTGAACCCGCCTTTGGACACGCTCGCCGTGGACAGCGAGGGCGACGAACTGGAGGAAATGGACGATCTCGATGCGCGTGCGGCGCAGTTGCCGGAGTGCCTGGCGGGGCTCTTTGCGCATGATACACTCATCCTCGGATGTGACATGGAACTGCTACCCAATAAGATCATCGTCCGCACCAAAGACGGCGATGTGGTCTATAAACTCGCACCGCAGTTCATGTTCGGCGACAGCACGCTCTTCACTCATCACCCGGCGGACAGCCTCTACCGGCATATCTGGACGGACGAGCGCGTGAACCCATACGGCACGCTCTTCGATAGCCTCAAGGAGGATGTGCATATCCCGATGGCGGGCTTTGTTCTTCCGGCTCCGGGCTATGTGACGAGTCCGTTTGGCTGGCGCCGGTACAGAATGCATAAGGGCACCGATATTAAAGTACAGATCGGCGACTCGATCCGCTCGGCTTGGCCCGGTCAGGTACGTATCGTAGGATGGGATCCGCGCGGCTATGGATACTATGTGGTCCTTCGCCATGACAACGGTCTGGAGACGATCTACGGTCACTTGAGTCGTCCGCTTGTGGATGAATATGAGCGTGTTCCGGCGGGATACGTGATTGGTTTGGGAGGTAACACAGGACGCTCCACCGGCAGCCATCTCCACCTGGAGATCCGCTACTTGGGCGAAGCCATGAACCCCGATAACGTCATCGATTTCACGACAGGCAAACTGAAGAACGACCAAGAGTACGTGATCGGTATCAAGGCGATGAAGCAGGCGCGCGCAGAGCAAGCCGCGATGAAATACCACAAGGTGCGCTCCGGCGACACACTCTCCGGCATTGCCAAACGCTACGGCACAACCGTACGCAAGCTTTGCCAGCTGAATAAGATCAAAGAGACCAAAGTACTGCAGATCGGTCAAAAAATCAGGGTAAGATAAACCTTCCTTCGTACATCGTCCTTCGTACATCGTAAATAGAATAAACGCGGCTCAAAGGTCGCGTTTATTCGTGGTGGTAAGGCTCGCCGCGGAGAATAGTCATTCCGCGGTAGATCTGTTCCACCGCCATTAGTCGTATCATCTGGTGGGAAAAAGTCATTTTGCTGAACGATACCTTTCCGTTCGCGCGGGCATAGACCGCTTCGCTGAAACCGTACGGACCTCCGATAACGAGCGTCAGATCCTTGCCGGAACCCATCTTCTTTTGCAGCCATTCGGCATACTCGATAGACCGGAACTCCCATCCGTGTTCGTCCAGCAGAACGACGTCCATGGACGGCGTGAGATAGCGCAGGATAGCTTCGCCTTCGGCGGTTTTGATCTGCTCCTCGCTGAGCGCTTTGGTGTTCTTCAGATCCGGCACAACGACCAACTCAAACGGCACATAGTGTTTGAGTCGCGAGATATATTCCTCCATGAGGGAGGACAGGCGCGTGTCGGTGGTCTTGCCCACCACAAGAAGGGAGATTTTCATAGCACCGGTTATAATAGTTTATCTATATCCTTTATATACAAGTTGGTGGTATCGGTGTCCTGGAAATAGTAAACGCAGTCTTTGTGCCACGTGAACTTATAGACCGCCATGTGTTTGAACAGCCCGTCAAAGCCGGTGATGCCGGTATAGTACGTGTGCCCTTCTTCAAACGCGCAGGTTAATAGGCGGCCATCATGCTCGGTCGCTTTCACACCGTAAAAAATATCGGCTGTTTGGGGATTCTCGAACATATCCTCTTCCCAGTTGTAGAAGAAGGGGAGCGGAGTACCCCATTCCGCAATCTCTGTGGTAAGTTCGAGGCTGTCTTTGGTGATGGCAATATAGGGATAGCGGGCGTTGATGTGACCGAGCGTGTCCACCGGGTAGAGATAGTCCCACATGCCCCTCACACGGTATTCAAAACGAACATCTACGGTGGAGGCGATAGAAGTCTTGATATTCTCCAAAACCAGTTTTCCGGCAGGTCTCATTGTTTCCGGATCAACAGGGAACGCAAATACCCAATAGTCCGTGTAGGGGGTCAGACCCGTGAAGAAATGGCTGGTTTTACCATATTGGAGCGAGTGGCTGGAGAAGGGAGCTATAGTAAATTCTTGCTGGTGAAGCAGATCATTCCGCCATAACAAATACTCCGCGTACGCGCTGTCAAGGGCTAACTGCATGAACTGCTTCTGGTGGGTTATGGGGTTAAAATCCTCCCACGGCTCTCGGATTGCAATGAGGTAATAAGCGTCCTTGTTGGTTGAGTACTCACACTCAATGAAGCCCGAGGACACATTCGTGATATTCATTTTTACTTCTACGTCCTTCGTCTCGTAGTACGCCTCTGTATTGCAGGACGCAAGGAGGAAGGAGCAAAGGATAAGAAGCAACGTAATTTTAGTTCTCATATTTCCTCCTTTCTGCCTCTTCGTTAGCTAATAATTCTTGTACAGTATAGATAAATCGCAAGCAGGTCAGTACGTGTCCGCCGTAGTGACCGAAATTATAGGTGATGTTGGCTTCCTTCCAATGCGACCGAGCATGTGTGGCGTTGGTGTACGGCACCGTCTCATCGTCCATCGAGTGCATCATATAGACCGGTGCTTTCGGGATCCAGTCATAGGCGATGATCGAGTTCAGGGTCATAGCCTTGTATAGCTCCGCTACTTTTTCGGACGTCTGTTCCATAGCTTCCGGGGTCAGCAGGTTGTGGGTCACCTTGGTGCCGATCAGTTTGTTAATCTGCGCGGAGGTGAAACGCTTGCTGTTGATCCAGTCCTCCATATGTTCGCATAGCCACGGCTGCATCATGTCCTCCAACTGCATGTTCAGTTTGTTGCCCTTGATCATGCCTTGCAGCACTAATGGTACGGCTACCGGGTAACCGGCTGTGTCGGTTGTGACGAAACGCTCGTAGGTCGCCTGTATGTCGTACGGACCGCCGCCGGCGAACACGCGGTGTAGCATAATATAATTGATGTCATCCGCGTTGCTGTATTCGCTCTCAATCAGGTACTGTACCGCCATCGTGGTAGCCCCGCCTTGACTATAGCCTACAAGATCCAGACTGGGGTCATCCGCACTCCTGCCGACTGCCTCCAACCATGGCTTGACGGCAAGATACATATCCACTACGTTATGCGCCGTTACGTCCATCACCAAGTATGGGTGAACTTCCTTTGACGTAACACCGTAACCGATATAATCCGGGATGATAAGACCATACCCCGATTTAACCAGCACCCCCTCTAACGAGAAACAACTGCTCGGTGCTTCGGCGTTGGAGCAAACGGTATAGTGGCTCACTATGATCATGCGTTTGGGATTACCATTCTTGGGAAGCATCACTTTGCCCGAGAGTGTAATCGGGTTGCCTTCAATGTCTATGCTGGGGTAAGTGCCTACCACTTCTATTATTTGGTTCTGGTTCCCGTATTTGAGCAGCTCCTGCAGAATACCGGCTCCCGTGACCGAACTCGTGCGCCGTGGACCCGGCATATCGCTCTCCTCTGACGGCTGATCGCTGCCCCCTGTCCACTCGTTCACCGGCGTGCCGTCCGGCAGGTAACAGTTGGAAGGAATACCTTCACTCAGATCCCGCTCGTTCTGACCAATGACTTGGAATTTCAAGCCTCCTGCCGCAGGTATCTCCGAGAAATCGACATACTCGTCCTGACGGAATTGACATCCTGTCATCCATACCGCCAAGAGCAGCAATAGAATATGTTGGTATCTGTATTTCATAATTCAATCTTCAAATCTTCAAATTTTCAAATCTTCTCAGAATCTCGCCCCTAATCCTACATTAATAATCCGCGACGAAGCCATATAGATCGCGTTCGCATTCTTGAGCGCGTACATGCCTCCGAAATCGACCGTCCAGAACCACCGCTTGTAGTTGGCGCTCACGCCGAAGACGGTAAAATTGACCGCAGCACCCACCTCTGTGCGCTGGCCTTTGGCGTTCGTCTCCGTACCTCCGTTGATGTCCATTCCGATACCTATACCGGAATACAGATTCACATATTCATGGTGAAAATAAGTGAAGCGGATCGTGGGCATGAAAACCAGATTGTAGAAATAATGCCCGCGGCTGCGGCTCAGCTCAACCCCCGCGCCGTTACGCGTCACGTCGTCCCAGCCTACTTCGCTCATGTCCATCATACCGCCTAACGAAAACCAGTGGTTGAAACGGTACTGGTATTCCAGCCAGATGTGCTGGTGGTGGCGGTAATTCTCATGATACGTCTGCTGAAAACTCTCCGGCATCGTGGTGGTGATGTTGGTCGGATTATGCCACATCAGACTCTCGAATAACTGGTCTCCCCAACCCAAGCGGATCTCGTTCCGCCAGGTGATGTGATCCCATTTCGTCTCCCCTAATGCCGGAAAAGACACTATGCAGAGCAACAGACAGATGTATATTTTTCGCTTCATGCTGCAAAATTAGTAAAAAATTTGCATATATGCAAGAATTTTTGTACTTTTGCACAAAAATTTCGAATTATGGACAAACAAGAACTACGCAAATTAATTGCTATTTGGTTTGAAGAAGACATCCGCGATGGTGATCATACCTCGCTTAGTTGTATTCCACCGACCCAGATGGGTTGCCAGCAGCTGATCATCAAGGACACCGGTGTACTTGCCGGAGTAGAGGTGGCGAAAGAGATCATTAACTATTTCGATCCCGAGTGCAGGATGGAGCAGTTTCTGCATGACGGCGACCATGTTAAGCCCGGCGATATTGCCTTCAAGGTCTATGGCAAGGAACTGAGCCTGCTGCAGATCGAACGCACAATGCTCAATATCATGCAGCGAATGTCGGGCGTCGCTACCACGGCGCATCGCTATCAATCGCTCATAGAGGACACAGGATGCCATGTCCTCGACACGCGCAAGACGACCCCTGGTCTCCGCTATCTGGAGAAAGAGGCGGTCGCGCTCGGTGGAGGTATGAACCATCGGATCGGCTTGTTCGACATGATCTTGCTCAAAGACAACCACGTGGACTTCGCAGGAGGTATCACAGCCGCTCTCACGCGTGCACGCGATTATTTAAAAAGGAAAGCAGAAGAGGGGCAGAAAGAGCGTTTCCTGAATATGAAGATAGAGATTGAGGTACGTAATTTCGACGAGATCCGCGAAGCACTCGCTACCAATATCCCCGACCGTATCATGCTCGATAATTTCACGCCGGAGAAAACCCGCGAAGCGGTCGTTATGATCCGCGAGTGGGAAAAGACTGCCGGACGTCACATGGAGATCGAGTCCTCCGGCGGTATTACAATCGACACGATCCGTTCCTATGCCGAGCAAGGTGTGGATTTCATCTCTGTAGGAGCCCTCACCCACAGTTACAAATCCCTCGACATGTCCTTTAAAGCGGTTAAAAATTGAACATTTTATTCTTTGTTCTTTAACCATGTTTTAGGCGTTAGTTTTGTGCCATCAGGTAAAATGGGTTTCCGGAGTAAGGAGACCCATTTTGGTCTTCCTTTAGAGCCATCCTGCGACTTGTACTCATAGCTGCGCGGGCAAGGATTAGCGGGGTCGAACTCCGGGCGTTTTTGGATAAGCCCCGTGTGCCAGCCTTCGCTGTTCAGCACACCCTCATCCCAAGTGGTATAAGCCCAAACGGTCTCACCCCACGGTCTCCACGGACGCGCCAACCATACCTGCTGGCTGCTGGCTGACGGCTGCTGGCTGACGGCTGATAGTTCCTCCTCCGTTGCCAGCCGTATATGACATTTGTAGAACAGCAGTCCGCGTCCTTCGCTCCGTCCCGCACTTATATAGCATTTATCTCCTTTCTCCCCGTTGATATTCGCTACGATCGTAGCGCGATCCACAGCCATCGTCATGCCGCCGAAGATGAAGTCCACTCCGCCTTGCAGAATCCCTTTCTCCCAATAAATACTCGCTCCCTCGTCGCCGTAGAGCACGTCCTGCTTCTTCAAATGCGCGTTCTTCGCCCCCTCGGTAAACGAAATAGCAGCCGCGCGTTCGCGGTATTTCTTCAGCTGCACCTCGGTGCTCCCAACCTCTTTCGGACGCACAGGCATCATTTTCTTCGGACGCTCTTTCTCCGTCCATGGCATGTCGCTCTGGCTGATGTCCACCAGACTGTCTGCCGCCTCAAGGTCGCAGACATAGAGATTGAATGAATTCTCGAAGATAATATTCTCCGCCCTGAAATCCGGCGCAGTAACGAGAACAGAAGCGTTCCATCTCCGTTCCCTGCTGCCTCCGTAATTAACCCTATTTCCCATACTCCGATATTGATACCCGTGCCCGTAGTACCAAGTGATCCGCACGGCATTCTTATCGCACTCCACGCCGCCGTTCTGCAATCCGATAGAAGGCTTCCGGCTCGCATTCTTAATCGTCAGTCTCGGCACGTCAATCGTGATCTCCTCGCGATACGTCCCCGGTTCAATCAGAATGGTCGTCTTCTCGCCCTTCTGTTCATACACCGTCCGCGCGCTATCCAGCGCGTCATTGATCCGCTCCCCATGCCCCACATGGAGCACCAAAACCAATATACTTGCCAAAAAACTATTCATAAATTTTCACTTCCCGCTTTTTAATTCTTAATTTTTAATTTGCATTTATGCTTCGTCCACTAGCATCTGGCAGTTCTTGCAGTCGAAGCGGAGTTCCAGCACTTTGCCGGTGCGCAGACGCAGATACCGCGGCTCCTTGTCTTTCGGATAAGGATTCGTCTTGCGGCAATGCCCCAACTCAAACAGTAGGCAGTAGCGGCAGGTCATCAAAGGACGGTTCGTCTCCATTCGTTCAATATACTAATCGGTATAAAATAGGGTTTGCTCTCAATCTTGATCTCCCGCGCAATATACGGTGTGTCGCCTAATTTGGACAACTGTGTGCGGATCGTCTCTATCGCTTTCTCGGGGTTCTTGGCGGGCTCATGGGCAAACGCAAAAGAGCCGACCCATACCTTCCCTGAAGGAACGGCTTTATATTGCAACTCAAATCCCTCTTCCGTCTCGCGGAAAAGGATGTTCACCGGTATGCGCCGTTCGGAGTGCAACGAGCGCACGAACTCCACATCGAGGTTTCTATATAGTTCACTTCCCTTTAGCGAGGAGGCGGAGAGATTTTTGTTAATCTTAATGATATTTCCTTCCACGCCGTTGACGGAGAAGCCTTCGCTGCCGATCGTCAGCCCGTCGCCATTATGCAGCACGACTCCTTCTTTGAGCCGCACGCGCAGGGTGTTGCCTCGTGCCTCCAGCAATTCACCGATATACTCTCCGGTCGATTTAGGAGTGTCCCAATTAGCCATAGGACGTGTCCTGCCATGCAGGAAATAATCCGTTGCACCGCGGTGAAACGTCTTCTCCGGATTAGGGATGAAGCCACGGCTGATAACTGACGGCTGATGGCTGAATGCAGAAAGCTTCTCCCGATAATAAGCGGTGATATTCGTCACGTATTCCGCATCTTTTAGCCGCCCTTCGATCTTAACGGTCGTCACACCGGCATCGATCAGTTCATCCAGATACGCACTCCTGTCCAGGTCCTGCAGGGATAGTAAGTACCGCTGATGAATAGGTTTGCCTTCTTCGTCGAGCACCTCGTTCATACTGCTGTCCAGCAGATCGTACGCCATGCGGCAGTACTGTGCGCAAGCCCCTCTGTTGGCGCTTCGTCCCGCGAGCACTTCGGATATATAGCACCGTCCGGAATAGGAGACGCACAGCGCACCGTGAACAAAGGCTTCCAACTCAATATCCGGCACAGCTTCATGTATCGCACGGATCTCTTCTATACCCAGCTCTCGCGCCAACACCACGCGCTTGAAACCCATATCGCGCAGTCTCGCCACCTGTTCGGGCGTTCTGTTGTCGCACTGGGTAGAGGCATGTAGCCGAATAGGCGGCAGGTCGAAATCCAGCAGGTGCAGATCCTGAATGATGAGTGCATCGACTCCAATGCGGTATAGATCATGTATCATCTGCACCGCCTGCGGATACTCAGCCTCATGGAGCAGCGTATTGACGGTCACCAACACCTGCACCCCATACGTGTGCGCGTAGCGCACCACTTCCGCCAGATCCTCAATGCTGTTGCCTGCCGCTTGGCGCGCACCAAAAGCAGGCGCTCCGATATAGATAGCGTCTGCCCCTGCCTGAATAGCCGCGTGCGCTACTTCCTTGTCTCGCGCCGGAGAGAGGAGGCTAAGCGGTACATCACAATGCCTGCTGTCACCGACACGTTCATCGAGTGCTTGGTGCCGTATTGAGGGATCTCTATACATTGGCTGCAAATATCTACTACTTCTTGTTGTACGCCGAAGACCTCGTGCCCGAGTACCACCGCGGTCTTGGAGCCAACCTGTTCCGCCGCTTCTTCGAGGGTGATGGAGTCATGTGCCTGCTCCACGGCATAGACGGTGTATCCTTCTGCCTGCAGCGCGCGTACTGCCTCCAGTGTGTCTTTGTAATAACTCCATTCGACGCTCTCTTCGGCTCCGAGCGCCGTCTTGTGTATCTCTGCGTTCGGCGGGCAGCAACAGATGCCGCACAGCACGACCCGCTCGATCCGCATGGCGTCTGCAGTACGGAAGACCGCGCCCACATTATGCTGGCTGCGCACATTATCAAGCACCACTACCAGCGGCAGCTTGTCCGCTTCGCGGTATTGGGCGACGTCCATGCGTCCCATCTCGGCTGATGTCAGTTTGCGGCTCATATCTTAAATGGTAAATTTACGCGAAGCACATGTGCGTCTTCGTCAATGTCCAATATAAAATCTTCATGCAGCGGCAACATCCGTCCGTCTTCGAGGGTCGCAAGGGTGTTGATGGTGCTCTCATCAACGGATGCTATTATACCGACGAGATACCGACGACCATCCGTGTTCAGATCCTCGATGGAATAGCCCACAAGGTCCTGCCATGTCATCAGCCCGTCCTCTTCGTCCTGTATGTCCGTCCGCAGCACAAAAGCCTCTTCGCCCCGCAGTTCGGCGATGTCGGAGGAGCGGAAGGGTACAAACAATCCGTCCCGCTGCACGAAAATGAACTCCGGCAGGTCTTTGTCGTGCGCCCTTTTGAGCACGCCGATGGATAGTAAATCGTCTTTTGTGATCATTGTCCTTGTGTGATGGTTAGTCGTCCGTCCGAATTGACGAGTGTCAGTTTGCGCAGCGCTTCATGTGCAATCCCTTTCTGCGGAGCTGCCGTGCCGGAGAGCAGGTCGTATTGCTCTTCGCATGTGGTGCAGACCGCGAACCCGCCGTTCACTTCGCAGGGATGGCATGCACCTTTCTCCGCGCAGTTGGGACACGCCAGATCGTAGGCGTTGTAGCCGAAGAAGCTGACGAATACCAGCACTCCGCCGTAGCCGTAAGCGTCCATCGCCGACGAGGAGGTGACCCATTTATTGTCAAGGAAATACCCGTCCCTGTTAGCAATGACGTACGACGAAGTGGTCTCCGGTTTGAAATGCACAAACGCACCCACTTTGGTATCAATCACCACGCGCACCGGATAAGCCGGCACGCTACTGCGGAAGGTCGTTCCTTCGCAGCCGCAGAGCGCAAGCACCACTATCAAAAATCCTATTAGTTGGCGATGATGCTGCATATATGCACGGTATAAATGAGGGTGGAATAGGGCGGGATATAACCCTGAGTGCCTTCTGTGCCGAACCCTTCGGCTGAACCGTAGTCGTTCGTGTCGTACTTATTTTTGTCGTAACCCAGATAAGCAGGGATATAGAGTTCGATGTCGCCGTGAACATGCACTTTATGACACCCCTCGGCAAAGCCGGCGACTACGCCACTCAGATCCAGCGGCACATTGTTGTTTGACTCGATAATATTGCCGTTGACGAGCTTGAGGGTATAGTCGCAAACGATAGTGCCCGTTGGGTTCGGCGTGGCTTCACCGGTGTCCTTCAGCGGATCTTTGATGATCTTGTATTGCAATCCGGATGGCGAAGTCTCCACACCCGGTTGCAGTTTGTTATTCGCCAGCCATATCTCGTTCTGCGTCTTCCAGTCCGCCCAATTATTGGTCTTGCAGGAAGGCAGTAAGACAAGCGCGATAAGCGCAATAACTATCCACTTTAAACTTTCAACTTTCAACTTTATTTGGCAATCCATAATTCGGGATTTTGAATGTTTTTATCTTTGTAAATCTGGAAATATAATTCTGTTTTCTGGTCCTGGTCCGGGTCGGTAAAGATGGTGCCGATGACCTGTTTGGTCTCCACTTTGTCGCCTTGCTTGACGTTCAATTTGGAGAGGTTGGAATAGACCGTCCGGTAGTTACCGTGCTGAACGATCACGGCGTAGGTGTTGGAGACAAGGAAACAACTGGTCACTTCGCCTTTGTACACCGCGCGGGCTTTTGCACCGGCTACGGTCTGTAGGTAGATACCTTTGTTATCCATCGTGACCTGGGTATAGACCGGGTGCTGCTGTTTGCCGAAATGTCCGCTGATCATACCTTTCTCTACAGGCCAAGGGAGTCTTCCTTTGTTCTCCTCAAACCCGCCGGCGATCAGTTTCTGCTCTTTGGTCAGCGTCGTCTTGGAGGATTTCTCTGCCTGCTTGCGGACCATATCGTCGATCTTCTTGTTCAGCTCATTCACTTTCTTCTGCTTCTGCTTGATCTGTTTGGTCAGGTCTTTCTCTTTGCTCTTCAACTGACTCAGCATTTTCTGCTGCTTGCGCTCGTCGCGTTTGAGGTTCTCCTGCTCGCGCTTGCGGGTGCTCAATGCCGTCTGTTTGTCGCTTTTGTTGGCTTGCAGCAACTCGTTCTGGGTGTCTATCTCCGCTTGGGTGCGTTCGATACGGCGCACTTGTTCCTGACGGAAATGCGCGAACTCCTGCAGGTAGCGCGCGCGACGGGCTAACTGCTGAAAACTGTCGCTGCTGAGCAGGAACAGAAGCGGCGACTGCTGGATGCGGGCGTAATGGCTTTTGCATACCATCTCCGCATAGTCGGCTTTGTAGCCGTCCAGCACGGTCTGCAGCGAGTCGCGGCGACCGCTGAGACGGTTCATTTCTCTGTTGAGAGCCGTGATCTCGCTGTCCAGCGTAGAGATCAATCGCTTTTGGTTCTTGATATTTCGACCTATTAGCTGCAGCTTGTTCTCCGTCGCAGTCTCGTCTTTCTTCGTCTGCTTCAGCATCTGGTTGGTCTGCTCGATCTCCTGCTGCAGCTTCTTCTGCTTCTTCTGCAGATCCTTCACGCTCTCACCGAAAGCCGGAATCCGGATACACAGAACTACCAAAACGACCAGTAGAAAACATCTATGTATTAATCTTTCACCTTTCATCTTTCACCTTTCATCTTTCACCTTTCCTATAGCCATTTGGAAATATCTATTCGTGTGTATCTGTCTAATCGTTGGTTTCCGACGCGCACCGGCACATCCGGTCTGCGCGGGGAGTAGTCAATGACGAGTTCGATCACCTCCATGCCGAAACTGTATTGCAGCCGTGCTCTCTCTTCTCCGGTCGGCAGTTCGCCTGTGCAAACCTGTTGCAGTATATCCCAGTTCAGGGAGGGTGTCAGCTTGCGGTTCAGTTCGGCGAACGAAGCAATCGCATATCGTCCGTGTACCTTGTCGATGGCGATGATCTCCATCGGTGTGGCTTCAATGCGCATCATCTCGATGCCCATCATCGGCATGACCGAGATCACGATCATCGAATCGCGCACAGTCTGCATCGTCAAGTTCGCAGAGATCTTGTCCTCGTTGGTGTACACCGTTGCGCGTGCGCCTTGGATCAAACAGGTATGCCATGCCGGCTTCTCCGGCTCCTGGCTGACGGCTGATGGCTCATGGCTGATAGCTTGTTTCTTCGCTCCGCATCCTGCCAGCAACACCATGCATGGAATCAATATGATATAAATTATCCTTCTTCCTTTCATCTTTCACCTTTCACTTTTCACCTTTCACCTTTCACCTTTCACCTTTCACCTTTCACCTTTCACCTTTCACCTTTCACCTTTCACTTTTCATCTTTCACCTTTCACTTTAATAAGGTGTTCCGTGATCACGTCCCGGTTGCTGTCGGTCGCGTTCCAAAGGGCTTTAGAGAGGTAGAACCGCGCCAATTCATTCTGTCCCTGCAGATGCATAATCCAGCCGTAAGTGTCCAGATAAACAGGGTTGTTCGGCTCTTCGCGGATGGTCAACTGACTCATCTTTTCCGCTTTCGTCAGGTCGCCTTTGTGGGTCGCCAAGAGGTACGCGTAGTTATTGAGTACCATCAGGTGATACGGATTGATCTCCAATATCCGCTCGTACATGGCGTATAGCTCTTTGGGCTTGGCACCCGTACCTTCCATTAGCTCGAGCCGGAAAAGCATAAACTGCAGGTTCGTCGGGTCGGTCTCCAGGTAACGGTCTATCTCCGCAATGGCTTTTTTGTACTTGCCCCACATGGCGTAGATACGGTAGCGCGCGATCGCGCTGTAGGCGTCATAGCCGTTCCGTTCGTCTTGCTCGTCCTGAATGGCAAGTGCTTGTTTCCATTGTTTCTCCGCGATATACTGCCTTTTGATGCGTTCCAGCAAATCCTCCGGAGCCGTACCGCGAGGCATGGCTTGGTACGCACGGTTGAAATACTCCTGCGCTTTGTCCGTCTGCTGCATGCCTTGGTAGAGGATACCCAAGTAATAAATCGTCTGTCCGTCGGAGGGGTCGAGTGCCTGGCAGAACTGTAGCAGCGCATATGCCTCTGTGTACCGCTCTTCCTCAATCGCCTGCCGCGCTGCGTACCAGTAGTAGCGGAACTGCTGTTGCTGCTCCACAGACGCCCGGACGCCCCCTCCAACTCCCCCGTAGAGGGGGAGGGATAGCAATATTACTAATATGATTATATATATCTTCCTCATTTCTATCTTATCTCCTCCCCTCTATGGGGAGGTCGGGTGGGGCCTATTTCCTCCCGCTATGCCCGAATCCTCCTGCGCCGCGTTCGGTCTCGCTCAGTTCGGTTACTTCGACTACCTCCGGGCTCTCGTGCTTGGCGATCACCATCTGGCATATACGCTCACCCGGTTCGATCGTCTGCGCTTCGCCACTCAGGTTAATCAGTATCACACCCACCTCGCCGCGGTAGTCGGCGTCAATCGTGCCCGGTGTGTTCAGAACAGTCAGTCCGCGTTTGAGTGCCAGACCGCTGCGCGGACGTATCTGCGCTTCGTACCCTGCCGGCAACTCGATAAACAGTCCCGTCGGAATCAGCTTCCGCTCCAGCGGCTGCAGCGTAATAGCATCCTCTATGTTGCATCGTATATCCATTCCTGCTGCCTCCGCACTCTCGTATCGCGGCAGCGGATTCTTGCTCTTGTTAATAATCTTCAAAACCATACCTTTCACCTTTCACCTTTCACCTTTCACCTTTCACCTTTCACCTTTCAATTTTCAAAACCTTTTCTCCACCAGCACGCGCAGTCCGTCTTCTACAATCCGGATGTGAATATCTTTCTCCATCTCCACGGGGTCGCCGTCTATATGGAACGGCGCTGCGCTCTCGCGCTCCAGCGTCACCTCTTTGGCGCGGATCGTGTTCATGAAATGGCTGTCGTCTATACTCCCGGCGAACAGACGGAGAGCCAGACTCGCGCTGCCTAATATCGCGTGGCTCGACATCAGCATGATATCCATCTTGCCGTCCTGCACACTCGCTTTCGGCGCAATCATGGCTTCATAACCCCACTGGTTCGCGTTCGCAAACGTGATCAGAAACGCCTTGTGCGTCACATCGATGCCGTCGCCCACAAGGTGGTAGTTCTGCGGCGTATAGTTGAACACATCGTGCAGAATATTATGCAGATACGTGCTGAAACCGCGTTTGTTGCTGCCCGCAAAATGATCCGCTATCAGCGCATCAAAACCCGTGCCGCAGGTGCTGATGAACAGACGGCCGTTCGCCACCCCGTAATCTACGCTGATAGGCTCCGAATGGTTGATCAGTTCTATCGCTCGCTGTGCGCGAACGGGTATGTCCAGATGCCGCGCAAAACCATTGCCGCTTCCCATCGGAATGATTCCTAACGCTGTGCTCCTTTCACCTTTCGCCTTTCCCTTTTCACCTTTCACTATCCCGCGGGCCACCTCGTTCACCGTCCCGTCGCCGCCTACCGCTACCACTGCGTCGAAACCCATCCGGGAGAACTGGTACGCCATCTCCGTGGCGTGACCCGCATACTCCGTGAAGGCAATGTTCGGCAACCATTGTTCGCTGTCCAGCGTCTGCATGATCAGCTTCGGCAACTTACGCTTCGCGTTCTGCGTCTCCTTGCTCCCCGATACGGGATTGATGATAAATGCTATATTCTTCATGTGTCTTAACTTAATTCTCCATTCTCAATTCTCAATTCGAAAACCGGCTGCAAAGATACTGCTTTTTTTCGAAATACGCAAGCGCGCGCGTTCTTTTTTCATTAAAAATCCACCTTTTTCTTGCATATGTCCGAAAAAAGCAGTACTTTTGCAGCGTGGTTAATTTGGACTTCAATGAGACAAACATCATTTATATTCCGATCTTTCTGCATCAGTTTATGTCTGTGCATGTTTTATTCATGTACCTCAAAAAACGATGTGGAAAACCAGTTGCTGCGTGAGCTGGATGAGTGTATCAACATCCACTCGCAATACCAGTCTGTCCGCGAACATAGAATTGATTCGCTGCGTGGCAGGTTAGCCGTTAGCTGGAATGACAGCGCTTATTTTGAAGAGTGCGGCAGGTTGGTAGAGGAATACAGGTCATATGATCTGGACAGCCAGCTCTATTATACGGAGGAACGGCTGCGTATCGCCTCCACTCCTTTTGAGAAACAGGTATCGCTCCTCAATTATTCGGAGGTTATGATGCGCAATGGTATGTACCATGAGTCATTGGAGTACATGGACTCGGCGTTGTCAGATCCTCTCAATGGGGTGCTATATCCATATTATTATCACCTGCGGCGAACGCTCTACGGATCGATGCGGGATTTTGCGGTGTCACCTCGTGAGCGGGATATATATTCCCGATTAACCCAGCAATACCGCGACTCCATGATGCATATTCATCCGGCAGGCTCATTCCTGCATGAGTTGGTGCGGGCTGATTATCTCTATGAGGAGCATCTGTATGATAGTGCACTGCATGTGATGGAAGCCTATGAGCGGGCTCACCGCTTGGAGGAGCAGGGCGAAGAAGCTGTTTTTGCCGTCACCCGTGCGCAGATATACCGTGCCTTGGGAGATACACAAAAGGAGAAGTATTATCTGACCGTCTCATCTCTTGCCGACCTGCGAGGGGCTGTGAGAGAGTATATCTCGCTGCGGGAATTGGCGGTCTTGCTGAATAACGAAGGAGACATAGACCGTGCGTTCAAGTATATGGAGTGCGCCGTTCAAGACGCTTTCGAGGGTAGCGCGCGAGTACGATCCATTGAAGTAGGAGAGACCTATCCGATCGTAGTGGAAGCGTACCGCCGTCAGGTGACACGACGCCAGATGACGCTCATAGCTTTACTGGCGAGTATATTGTTGATAGTCTTGTTACTGATTGCGTTGATGAGTTATATCATCCAGCAACGCCGTCGGTTAGCCGAACTGAGCGCGCGTTCTACTATCTATGTCGGTCGGTATATGGAGATGAGCTCGCTGCTGATAGACCGTTTTGACGCATGGCGCAAAGAGTTGAAGATACTGGCTCATGACCGCAAATATGACAAAATTACCGCCGCACTCAACTCGCAGCGGTTCACCCAGGAGCAGTTAGCCTCATTCTATCACGATTTCGATGAAGCTTTCCTGGAGTTATTCCCGGATTTCGTCTCGGATGTGCAAGCTTTGTTAGTTCCTGAGGCGGAGATACGTATCAAGGATGGCGAGCGTCTGAATACCGATTTGCGTGTCTTAGCCCTTATCCGTCTGGGAATTACGGATAGCAAGCAGATTGCCGGTTTTCTGCGCTATTCTCTCTCCACCATCTATAATAGTCGCACCCGGATGCGCAACCTCTATAACGGGGAAAGGGAAGACTTTGAGGAGAAAATAGCAACATTGTGACCGTTATTCGCACTACTTTTTATGACTATCACTAATTTTGCAAAACGTTGAAAATAAGCGATTTGCATTTTTCTTTGTGCTACTATACACTACTTTTTGACATGCGCATATTGCGTGTTTGCGTGAATTGTAGTACCTTTGCGGTGCAAAAGTTAAAAAACTGAGTATTAACCTTTTTAATTTTACTATGAAATCGTACACGCGCATTTGTGTTTGGTTGATCGGGATGCTATTCCCTCTCTCCTGTATTGCACAGACCGCTATCAACGGTACAGTAACCGATGTGTCGGGCGAGCCGGTAATCGGCGCTACTATCTTGCAGCAAGGCACTTCCAACGGAACAATCACTGATTTCGACGGTAATTTCAGCCTGCAGGTGCCGGAAGGAGCCATGCTGGAAATCAGTTATGTAGGCTATGCCTCCCAGACTCTGGCCGCTTCTGCTGACATGAAAGTAGTGCTAAAGGAAGACACCGAGGTATTGGAAGAAGTCGTCGTAGTAGGTTACGGAGTTCAGAAAAAAAGCGATCTGACGGGTTCCATCGCCCAAGTGAATGACAAGGATCTCCAGAAGATGCCTGCGCCCTCTTTAGGTGCAGCGCTGGAGGGACGCGCTGCCGGACTACAGGTTACCGGTTCCGGTGCTCCGGGTAGCAATGTGAGCCTGAATATCCGTGGTATCGGCAGTATCAATAACTCCCAGCCGCTGATTGTCATTGACGGAGTGCCTACTGACGTGCCGCTGAACATGATCAATATGGATGACGTGGCGAGTATTGATGTGCTCAAGGATGCTTCCGCTACTGCTATATATGGTTCGCGCGGCGCGTACGGAGTAGTGATTATCACAACCAAGAAAGGCGAGAACGAGAAAGGGCATATCGCCCTCAAAGGCTCGTTCGGCTTTGATCAGATTCAGCGCACGCTTCCTTTGCTCAACGCCTCCCAGTTCGCATCGCTTCATAATGAAATGATGGCGGCTGCCGGCCAACCCCAATACACCGCATATGCAGACCCTACCGCATTGGGTGTAGGCACCGACTGGATGTCGCAAATATGGCAGTTCGCACCGACCCAGAACTACTCCCTCAGTTATTCGGGCGGCACCCAGAAATCCAATTTCTATGTCTCCGGGGCTTATTACGATCAGCGCGGTATCGTCAAAACAACGGATTATAAACGTATCACCCTTCAGTTCAACCACGACACCCAGCTCTTCAAATGGCTGCGGTTCGGCCATAAACTGAGCCTTAATCATGATATCAAATCGTCCGGCGAGTATAACCTCCAGAATACGATGCGCGCCCTGCCTACCCAGGCTATCTACAACCCCGACGGCACATGGGCGGGACCCGTAGGGCTGGCGATGTACGTAGGCGATATCACCAACCCGATAGGCAAAATGAATGAGAACACCAGCACTACCAAAGGCTACAACCTGCTGGGGAATATCTATGCCGAAATCAAGCCGCTTGACTGGCTCATTTTCAAAACCACCTTCGGTATGCAGGTCATGTACTGGGACTCGGAGGGCTGGTCGCCTGCTTACGATTGGAAACCGATCGCGCAACCGGAGAGTCAGGTAACCCGCCAGTTTGACAAATCCGTCACGTGGCTTTGGGATAACACCCTGACGTTCATCAAGACCTTTAAAGAAAAGCACTCCTTCTCAGCCATGATCGGTTCATCCATGCAGGCGAATAACTACGAGTATATGAGCGGTGCGGTACAGGGATTTATCTCCGCAGAAGCGCGCCAGCTCAGTAACGGGCTCTTGGAACCGACCATGAGCGGCAATAAATCCGACTGGGCTTTGCTCTCTTTCATGGGGCGTGTCACCTACGGCTACGACAACCGCTATCTCCTTACCGCTACCTTCCGCGCCGATGGTTCTAGCCGGTTTGCCAAGAAAAACAGATGGGGCTATTTCCCCTCCGTAGCAATCGCATGGCGTATGAGCGAGGAGCATTGGTTTGAGAAGACCTTCGCTCTTTCGGATCTCAAACTCCGCGCCGGCTATGGTTTGACCGGTAACCAGGCCTCCGTAGGTAACTATGCCTATGCATCCCAGCTCCAGACGGTGCAGTATCTCTTTGGCGGAACCCAGGTAGCCGGGCTCGCTCCGTGGGTCTTGCCCAACCCCAATGTGCGTTGGGAGACCGTGGAGCAGTACAACGTCGGTATCGATCTGGCTCTCTTGAATCAACGACTCCATGCCACCATCGACGGATATATCAAGAATACCAACGATATGCTGGTGCCGATGTCAGTGCCTATCAGCAGCGGTTATTCGGACGAAGCGGTACCGAGCATCAATGCCGGAAGAATGAGAAACATGGGTGTCGAACTCAGCCTCAATAGCATGAATATCAAAAAGACCAATTTCACCTGGACCACCACCGTCAATGTGGCATACAACCACAACCGTATCCTCTCCCTCAACGACGATGTGCCGATGTATTTCGACTGCAATATCCATAAGGTAGGATACCCCGTAGCGGCGTTCTACGGCTATGTGACGGACGGTATCTTCCAGACCCAGGAAGAGATAGACGCCCATGCAGTCCAGACAATCGGTTCGGACACTTATACCTCTACCCAACCCGGTGACATCCGTTTCAAGGATCTCAATAACGATGGCGTCATCAATGAGGAAGACCGTACGATTCTCGGTACACCGAGTCCCTCTTGGACTTTCTCTATGAACAACCGGTTTGAGTTTTACGGCGTAGATATAGAGATCTACCTCCAGGGCGCAGCAGGAAACAAGATTTATAACGGAAACCGAGCGACACTTGAAGCCATGTCGGTCGCCCAGAACCAGATGATCACCGTGCTCGACCGCTGGCGTCCTGATTATCACTCCACCACCATGCCGCGTGCGGTCTTCTCGGATCCCAATAAGAACAACCGTACCTCCGACCGCTTCTTGGAGTCGGGAGACTACCTGCGTCTTAAAAATATCACGATAGGTTATACCTTGCCAAAACACTTGACCAAGAAAGCCCTGATGGAAGAAGTGCGGTTCTCTTTCTCCGCCCAGAACCTCTATACCTTAACCCGCTACACAGGCCTCGATCCGGAGGTAGGCGGATCTGGCATTGATAGCAACGTCTATCCTATCACGCGTAATTTTACTTTCGGACTTAACATAATGTTCTAATGCTATGAAAACAAAACGACTATACAGATATATTGTACTTTGTACTTTGTCCCTTTGTACTTCGGCTTGCAATTTCCTCGACCGTAAACCATGGGACTCTGTGGATACTACTAACGGATTCCTGACCGAAGCCGATGCCATTGCTGCCGTGAACGCCTGTTATCAGCCACTCCAGTGGCCTAAACTGTACAACATGCGTATCTGGACGCTGGATATCATCGCCGGCGAGAGTGAAGTAGGAGCCGGCGGCGGAACCGATGGGCTCGAGACCGTGGAGATGGCTAATTTTATAGCCAGTTCCGACAATTTTGCCGCCTTGGACCTTTGGAGAGGGCCTTCTCCTGGTATCCTGAGGTGTAACTTTGTGCTGGCTAATGTGCCGCAAATGGACATCGACAATGACCTGAAGGCACGCCTTCTAGGCGAAGCTCGTTTCTTGCGCGCGCATTACTATTTTATATTAGTGCGTCTGTTTGGCGGCGTGCCGATGCCCACCGAGCCTCTCACTGCGGATAGCGAACTGAAAATGCCGAGAGCTTCTATAGACGATGTTTATTCTCTCATCATTGAGGATCTCAAACAAGCGATAGCGCTTCTGCCTACGCGCAGCAAGTACGGCAGCAAGGATATCGGCAGAGCCACGAAAGAGGCGGCTATGGCGGAGCTGGCACGGGTATATCTGACCTACAACCCCGGTCCTGCTAACTACAGCGAAGTGGTACGGCTCTGTACGGAGATTGGCGATATGGGGTATCAGCTGGCGCCAAACTATGCCGATAATTACAACCCGGCCCGTCAGAACGGCGTGGAATCAATCTTTGAGGTGCAGTATTACGGTAAGACGAACAAGGATTTCTGGTCAAACGAGAATCAGGCCTCTTGGATCAGTACCTATCAAGGACCGCGTAACTCAGGTATGGCAGCCGGGTGCTATGGATGGAACCAGCCTACACAGGAGTTTGTCAGCCAGTACGAACCCGGAGACCTGCGGAAGGACATCACCATCTTTTATACCGGTTGTCCTACTTTCGACGGTTATACCTATTCCGGCACATGGTCCACTACGGGGTATAATGTCCGTAAGTTCCTCTTGACCAAGGCGCAGTCGCCGGACTACAATACCTCCAACCAGAACTGGATCGTTACCCGGTATGCCGATGTGCTTCTAATGAAAGCCGAAGCGCTCAATGAGTTGGGGCGTACCACGGAAGCGGAGGAACCGCTCTACCAGGTGCGCAAGCGTGCCGGACTGACCAGCCGCGCGCAGATTGAGGGACTCTCGCAAGTACAGATGCGGGAGAAGATCATCCATGAGCGCCGGGTGGAACTCGCCTTTGAGGGACACCGCTGGTTTGACATGCTGCGATATCCCGATAACTACGCGCTCACTTTCCTGCATTCCATCGGCAAGACGGCTGCGACAACGAAACATCTGCTTTTCCCGATCCCCATGCAGGAGCGAGAAGCCAATAATCTGTTAACTCAAAACCCCGGTTGGTAATATGAAAAACATACTTCTTAGTACTTTGTACTTGGTCACTTTGTCCCTTCTCCTCTCTTCCTGCGAGAAACCGGCAGAGCCGGTAGTGGAGAAAGAACTGGCGCTCACGCTGTCAGCAGACTCTGTTTTCTGTCTGCCGGTGTATAAGGATCTGGCGGCGTTGGAGATGTCCTGGACTCCCGGTACCAATCATGGTACAGGCTCTGCCATCGCTTATACGGTGGAGATGGACAGAGAGGGTAATAATTTCGCAGACGGTCTGAAATGGGAGATCGGGCGAACCGCCAATAGAACGATGGTATTCAGCCACCGGCAGTTAGCCGATACGCTTTATCTCCTCTATCCGGAGACAGAAGAGGGCGAGTACGTGGTGTTCGACTGCCGTGTCCGGGCGCAAGTGGTGCAGACCGGTGAAGAACAAGTATCGCCTATCGCTAAGGTAGCTATTGCTTGGAATGCCACGATGATGACCGATCTATACCTCGTCGGAGATGCTACTCCGCATGGATGGGATCTCAACCGCGCCACAGCGATGATCATGGACATGACCTCTTTCACCTCCTTCTCCTGGAGCGGAACGATGCACAAAGGCGAGTTCAAACTCATGAGCACTACGGAGGACTGGATACCTTGTTTCGTCAAGGATTCGACGGACGACAGCAAGATGGTCTATCGCGACTCCGAGGAACGCTATCCCGACTTCAAATGGACTATCGCCAAGACTGGCTCCTACCGCATCACCGCCGATGTAGAGGCGCTGACCATAGAGATCGCCTATCTCGGTGGCGAAGCCTACAGCCACATCTATATGATCGGAGACGCTGCACCCGGAGGCTGGAGCTGGGACAACCTGACGGAGATGAAGCACCCCGAAACAGGTATCTTTACCTATGAGGGGCATCTGAATACGGGGCAGATCAAGTTCCCTACGGAGATCCGCTCCGATTGGTCGGGCGAGATGCTCTATGCGCCTGAGCCGGACTGTGCTCCTGCGGAAAACGGTACCTTTGACGCGCATGCCGGAGACCCCGATAACAAATGGCTCATCCCGGAAAGCGGAGAATGGTCCATACGAATTAATATCAATGACACAACGATTTCCTTTGTACGGCTATGAAACAGATTATCCGAAATATCCTTTGTACATTGTACATTGTCACTTTGTCCCTTTTCCTATACTCCTGCAACACGATTGCGCCTCAGAATGACCCGGTCACCTACGGCGAGAGTTATATCCCCTATCTCCTATCTTCCGACAAGGCGGCTTATAAACCGGGAGAGGCGGTCATGCTGTCCATCAATTCGCTACCCGAGGAGGCGGTAACCGTGCGTTATTCCTATCTCGGACAACTGATCAAGGAGGAGCCCGTGACCGCCAAGTCCTGGACATGGCAACCTCCGGCAGACGATTTCCGCGGCTATATGGCTACGCTCTATATGTCCGTATCCGGGCGCGACTCTGTGGTAGCCACTATCGGTATTGATGTGTCGTCCGAGCCGAGCCGCTTCCCCCGTAACGGTTTCCTCTCGTCCTACGGCAGCATGTCCGAGAGCGAGATCAAGACCGTCCTGGACGACCTCAACAGATATCATATCAACTATGTGCAGTTCCAGGACTGGCACTGGAAACACCATCACCCGCTGGCGGGATCGGCTACGCAACCGATGGACAGCTGGACGGATATCATTTCCCGTAATTGCTATCGTTCCACGGTGCAATCCTATATCGACGGCGCCCATAAACGCGGGATGCTGACCCTTTTCTATAACTTGGGGTACGGATGTCTGGAGGACTTTGCCTCGGACGACGTGAGCCGCGAGTGGCTGCTTTATACCGACCGTAACCATACGAAGATAGACAACCATCCCTTGGGTTCGCCTTTTAAGAGCGCGATCTATCTGGCGAACATGCATAACCCTTCCTGGCGCGACTATCTCCGTGCCCGGAACGATGAGGTCTATGCTATCTTTGATTTCGACGGCTGGCAGATAGACCAGCTCGGCGCCCGCCCGACGACCGTCTATGATTACGAGGGCAATGAGGTCGATGTACAAGCCGCTTTCGGCTCTTTTATCGCCAACGAGAAAGCCGCGCAACCGTCCAAACGGATTGTCATGAACGCCGTCGGACAGTATGGCCAGCAGGGACAGATAGCTTCCGCTCCCGTCGATTTTTGCTATACGGAGGTATGGGAGCACTCGAACACAAACGGCTATTCGATCTTCTCGGATATCATCACCAACAACGCCGCTTGGTCTTCCGGCAAACAGACGGTGCTGGCTGCCTATCTCAACTATAACCACGGCCAGAAGGGACGCGGCTATTTCAATACTCCCGGCATCCTGATGGCTACGGCAGCTGCTTCGGCTTGGGGCGGAACAATCCTGCAGATGGGTGAACACATGCTCTGCCATGAGTATTTCCCGGATGATAACCTGACGATGACCGGCGAACTCAAACGGGCACTGGTCCGCTATTATGATTTCGCGGTGGCATACGAGAACCTGCTGCGACCGGAGGTGCCGGCGGATGCTCTCAACAGCGATTGGTACGGCGTGGATATCACCAGTCCGCACGACAGTTGCGTCTTCAACCAATGGGGACCCCAACTCAATCAGATCGCTACGGTGGGCCGTCATGTCGGCGCACGCGACGTCATTCACCTGCTCTCTTACCGCAATGCCACTCATCTCGACTGGTGCGACTCCGACGGAGACCAAGCGCCGCAAAGTTTGCTGAGGAATATACCCATCTCCTTTGCGACCGATAAACAGCCCGCGCGTATATGGGTCGCTACCCCCGATGATCGGCATGGAGATGCGCAGGAGGTCGATTTCGAGTATGCTGGAGGACAAGTCACATTGACCCTTCCTGCACTCCGCTATTGGACCATGATAGTAATTGAGTATTGATATTTGAAAATTTGATAATTTGAAGATTATGAAGAAGTACATTTTAGTCTTTTGTCTTTTTCTCCTCCCTTTATGGGGAGGTCGGGTAGGGATTCTATACTCCATAGAGAAAGTAGAGTCTCCGTCGCTGAATCTGACTGCTTATTTCGATGTGCAGGACGGCAGACCCGTCTATTGGTTGCTCCACAAGGGCGACACCGTCATCCGTCCCTCCTATCTGGGGCTGCAGCTTCGCGGAGAACATTCCCGCGGTGATTTCAACGATTATAAAGATGATCATTCTGCCACGACCGACAATAGCGGACTGATGAGCGGCTTTGTCATGACCGGATCGGAGCGTTTTATCCACGACGACTGGTGGACACCCGTCTGGGGGGAGGAACGCCGTATTCATAATAGTTACCATGAGATGCTCATTACCCTCAAGCAACCCGCCAAAGATCGTTATATACAACTCCAGTTCCGCCTCTATGACGACGGACTCGGTTTCCGATATATCTTCCCCCAGCAGAAGAACCTCAACTATTTTGTCATAGAGGAGGAGCAGACGGAGTTCGCCCTTCCCGGCGACATCACTGCCTATTGGATTCCGGGCGATTACGACACCCAGGAGTACGAATATACGCGCTCCAAACTGAGCGAGATACGCGCTATCCAGGAGAAAACCAACAAGGCGAATCTCTCTACCACCACTTTCTCCACCACCGGCGTGCAGACACCCGTCCTGTTTAAGGTACAAGGAGACAAGGTACAAAGTACCAAGGATCATACCCTGTGGTTCAACATCCACGAGGCGGCATTGGTCAACTACTCCTGCATGCACCTCGACTTGGACGAGTCGAGATGGACATTCACCTCCCATCTCACACCCGATATCGACGGTACGAAGGGACATATCCAGACGGACGCCGTCAGCCCATGGCGCGTCATCATGGTCGGAGAGACAGCGAAAGACATTCTTGCCTCCCGTATTGTCCTCAATCTCAACGAGCCGTGCAAGATTGAGGACACCTCGTGGATCAAACCCATGAAATACGTCGGCGTCTGGTGGGAGATGATCGCCGGCATGCGCGATTGGTCATACACTTGGGATTTCCCCTCCATCCATATCGGCGTGACTGATTACTCCAAAGCCAAACCTCACGGTCGTCATGGCGCTACCACAGCGAACGTGAAGAGATATATCGATTTTGCGGCCAAATACGGTTTTGACGGTGTGCTCGTTGAGGGGTGGAATATAGGATGGGAAGACTGGTTCGGAAACGAAAAGGACTTCGTCTATGATTTCGTAACCCCTTACCCCGATTTTGATGTGGAGGGTATTCATGACTATGCGCGCGCCAAAGGCGTCTCCATGATCATGCACCACGAGACCTCCGGCGCTATCCGTAACTACGAGCGATGGCTCGATACGGCGTACCAGTTTATGAACAAATACGAATACCCGGCTGTCAAATCCGGCTATGTAGGAAACCTCCTGCCTAAGGGAGAGCACCATTACTCCCAATGGATGAACAACCACTACCAGTACTGCGTGGAGAAAGCCGCCAAATACCATATCATGGTCAATGCCCATGAGGCGGTTCGGCCGACTGGTCTGTGCCGCACATGGCCCAACCTCATCGGCAACGAGTCCGCGCAGGGCACGGAGTACCAGGCGTTCGGCGGCTCGGCACCCAACCATACCACCATGCTGCCTTTCACCCGGCTCATTGGAGGACCGATGGACTATACACCCGGCATCTTTGAGAACGACATCCACAAGCTCAACCCCAATTCCAACTCCTGGTGCAATACGACCCTCTGCAACCAGCTCTCGCTCTATGTCACCCTCTACAGCCCGCTACAGATGGCTGCCGACCTGCCCGAGAACTACGAGCGATTCCTTGATGCCTTCCAATTCATCGTCGATGTGCCGGTGGAGTGGGATACCGTCTGGTACCTCGAGGCGGAGCCGTACGAGTATGTCACCATCGCCCGTAAGCAGAAAGATACCGACGCTTGGTTTGTCGGCTCCACCAATGGCTACGATCCGCGCACCTCTCTCCTCGACCTCTCTTTCCTGCCCGCTGGCAAATATACGGCTACCATCTACCGCGATGACAAGTCAGCACACTACAAAACTAATCCGCAGGCGTATGTCATCGAGACCAAGACCGTCACCAACAAGTCCAAACTCAAACTCTTCACCGCTGCCGGTGGAGGTTGTGCAATCAAGATCGTACCGAAACAATAAAACGATAACTAACCCTTTTTATTAACTATTTTAAAAATCATTGTATTATGCAAAAGATTTACTCTTTGTTCGTAGCACTGATGGCTGTATCAACCCTCTCTGCGAAAACCATTTACTTGCAAGCCAATGAGGATTGGAAGTCCTTCGGGGCAGTCTTCTTTGTCCATTCATGGGGAGGAGCCGCGGATGCGGACGCCAAGTTAGCCGCCGTAGAAGGCGAGGATTATCTCTTCTCAGCCGACATCCCCGATGACAACAACAACCTCCTTTTTGTCCGTGCACAGGGCGAAAGCGAGTCTATCCCTTGGGACTCTGAAAACCTCTGGACCAAAACAGGAGATCTTGAAATCCCGGATGGAAAAGACTGCTACTATCTGGTAGGCTGGACGGACGGAGCATGGCTGACCCACGGCGAAAGACCTGCTGTTTCCATCGTCGGTAATTTCGCAGGGGACGAATCATGGGGTTCCGGTGCACACCCGATGACCATTGCGGAAGACAAAGCAAGCGCAAGCGTGACTTTCGCCCTGGAGGCAGGCACTTATGAGATGAAGGTATGGCTCGAAGGATTCTATCTCAGCCTGAACGGAGAGGGCGAGACACTCTTCGGTCTCCATCGCGACTGGGATCATGCCGATAATGTCAATATCGTGAATGAAGGCCGTAATTTCGCACTCACCGCCGACCAAGCCGGTGACTATACTTTCACTTGGACATTCGCCAGCCAGAACCTCGCTGTCACCTTCCCGGAGATTCCTTCGGCTGTGGATAATATTCAGGCAGAAGGCAAGTCCGTCAAGCGCATTGTGGATGGTCAGCTGATCATCATCCGTGACGGCAAAACCTTCAATGTCCTCGGCGCAGAGGTAAAATAAACGCTTGAAACCGGCTCTGCGGCGTTGGTTCGCCGCAGGGTTACTAAATGATTTTTAATCCAAAATAGTATGAAAACACTATTAAATTCACTTAACCGAACCGCGAATGCCGCCAAAATCTCAGGGGGGGGTAGTTCGCACGTTCTGAAACATCTGTTTACCATCGTTACTCTCTTGCTAACCGTAGGAGTAGGAGAAATGTGGGCGGATGTGTGGATCAGGGGAGACATGAATAACTGGGCGAATAATGATGCTTGGAAATTTAATGATGGAAAATTAGAAGTAACTTTAGAGGCGAATACAGACTATACGTTCAAAGTATGGGATGAGGTGGGTTATGAAAATAACCATTATAGATCATATGATTTGAACGGTGGAAAAATAACAAGTACTATAGAAAAATACAACCTTGACAAGGATAATGAAGATGGCTATAATCTAGTATTACATACCGACGAGGCAGGAACATATATTTTTCAATATGCTTATGAGGACTCAAAATATAAATTGTCTATTTATTTTCCGCAAGCTCGCTTGCAGAAACAGAAATTTATATATTTCGATGCGCGTAGATTAACAGGTAGTAACTCTGATTATTGGCAACGAGGAAATTTTACAGCTCGATTTTATTTCAAATATTACGACAGTGGAGTAGATAATGGAAATCTCGACTGTACACACGCTAATGCTTTGGAAGACTGGGTATATTATGCGTTAGTTCCCGACCATGATTATATCGGTCAAATTCAATTGAATCGATTGCAAGTTGAAACAGAAGCACTTTGTGTTGCCAATATCGCCTATGCCAAAGACAGACCTTCGTCATTAGAGAACTGTCTTCAAGAGGAATCCGGCAAAGAGAATTATTGTGACTCTTGGACACCCCAATGGACTACCTATTGTCCGCCGATGAGTAGTGTATCATTATCTGATAATGGGACAACTAATTGGGGAGGTGATGGCTCATATGCAGATCCGTACCTTGTGCCCACCAGCGCAAGCATTGAGGTGCAAGCTTCAGAAGCGGTATCAGTGTTGGATGATGATAACATGACCGTTTACTACCGCTTCAAAAAAGAAGGAACAGAAGTACAAGCGGGCTCGGCTACTGCCACGGCTACAATAACGGCTTCAAGTACCACCGGCACAAAAGAAGCGGTAACAGTAGAAGCCTACAACTACTACAACTCAACGAGTGGTACATCTGTTGCCAGCACTGCCATCTATTATGAAGCGCGTACGCCTTATACCATCTCATACAACAAAGGTACTCCGGCGGCAAGTATTAGTGGCTCTCGCGAAAGTGAAATTAAGCTGAAAGATGTAACCTTTACCCTCCCTGGTGCTATCTTTACCCGCACTGGCTACACCCAAACAGGCTGGGCTACTTCTGATGGCGGAGCAAAAGCATACGAACTGGGGGCGTCATATACAGCCAATGAAGCAGTAACGCTTTACCCATTTTGGATCCCCAATCCCTATACTGTTACGCTGGAAGGCATGGAAGCGGACTCCGAAGAACCAATATCGGTAAACGTAACCTACGATGCCGTATTAACTCGGGTTACTCCGCATACGAAAGCGCATTATGATTTTGCCGGTTACTGGGCGGCGAATGATGATGAAGGAGAGGACTTGACAGAGCAACTCATTGACGCCAATGGTGACTGGATTCCGGGCGTTACAGGCTATACAGGCAACGACGGCGAAGGTCATCCTATTTGGGCTCGCGATAACTCCATCTCTCTCTTTGCCCAATGGACGGAACACCCTTATACCATAACAACTTCGGTATCCCCTGCCGGAGCAGGTACACTGTCTTGCGGCTCTTCTATTGATGCCAGATGGGTAACTCCGACTGCCACTATTACCGCGACCGCCAACCCCGCTTGGAAATTCGTCAGATGGGAGTATGGGGAAAATGTAGGACCGGCTACAGGTACCGGCTTGGATAATACCGTTCAGATAACAGCTTCTGTAGATGGCACATTGACTGCTGTCTTTGAACCCCGCTTCTGTCTGGTCGGATCTATATGGGATGGTTCCGGCAACGGCGGCATGCCTGGGTGGTCGGTCTATACTGCCGATTTTACGGTCAATAGCTATACGGACTTATCTACCATGAACTTGACTTGTGTCCGGACGTTGGATCCGAATACAACCTACAAGTTTGAGGTGCATGACAAAGTAAAAGGTGTCAATCTCGGATTTGCAACAGGCGGTACCTATATAGGAGATCAATCATTGCTTTTCGATACGCAGAATGAAGATGTTATGTTGCGTGTGAACGGTCATGGAGAATGTACGTTCACTATCTCTGCCTTGTCTTCCGGTGATCTTTACCCTACCGTTTCAGTCTCTATTCCGCCTTCGCATCTGTTGAACCTCTCATGGGCGTATGTACGGCTCAACGGCGATTGGTACAAAACAAGCGATGAGACAGGAGGTTCCGTCAGCGCACAAACGACCGAGAACGGACGCCATTTCGATATTCATAATGGCGAGTATGTCGCGCAGGGAGGTGCAATTGAATATACCGCTACGCCGGCAACGGGCTATTCGTTCGAGGGATGGTATAATTCGGACTATACTTATCAGTTCAGCACCACGAATCCTTATACCTCTTCCAATATACGAACAACAGAAAATGTGGAAGCCAAGTTCGTGGAGAAAGCCACTACCGTCACCCTTTCCAACGACGGGCACGGGCATGTGGAGACAGGCGGCACGACAGTTTCTAACACCACTGTCGGTGTCACCACCAACCGCGATCTGACCGCTGTGCCCGATGAGGGATATAAATTTGACTCGTGGACAATCGTTTCCGGAGATGACATCACTCTCTCAGCAACGAACACCAACCCGACAACCCTTTCCGCTAATGGAGCCGGTGCTGCTTCTGGGCAGGATGTACGGGCTAACTTCGTAGAACGTTGGGCTCTGTCCGCGCAGTCAGAAGGATGGGGGAGCGCAGAGTTTCTCATCGGCAATATATCCGAAGTAGATGGCAAAATAATCGGCTATGTAGATATCAACCTTGCTGCCAATAAGAACTACCAATTCACCATGGTGGATAAGGAAGGAGGCGGAGCAACCTACAAAAGCGGCTCTGACCGTGTGTATTACATGACCAATGGCAATAGCCATAACTGGCTATTCGCTACTAACAAAACGTGGAACTGCGGAATCACAACCGCCGGTGCAGGAACATACCGTTTTATATGGAATATCACGGACAAAAAAATGACCGTCACCTATCCCAATTTCGTTATCTACCGCACGGGCGACAAGGCGGGCGACCCGCGTGCCCAAGACACAGACGTTGAGTCCTACGAAGGAGGAACGATAGAGAAAGCAATTGAGTTCCGCATGAAGGTACGCGAGCGGGATACATGGTACACCCTCTGTCTGCCGTTTACCGTCAGTGCCGTCAAGGTATGGGATGATGTGGACGGCGAATACTATAACATCGTGCCTTTCTATCGTACCGAAGGTACGTTCTACACCGGACATTATATCATCCGTACCCCTTCTTCGACAACTGACTATGCTATAGCGACCTTCGAGGAGAACTGGCTGGATCCTGAAAGCCCAACCGGCTACCTGCCGTCTGCGAACACACCCTATATCATCCAATGGCATGACCCGTATTTCTTTGGTAAATATATCTCTTTCTTCAGCCCGACCGGACAAAACATCCCCTCTGTCTTCAGCGCCGGCAAAGCCCCTGTATCGGACGATGTGGTCAATGTCTATGGCAATAATACCATGTACGCCGGCACGGTAAGGGACGCGTATCTCTTGGAGCCGGATTACGGTCCCTCCGGCGCGTGGCTGCGGGAGGCGGTAGGTACAGACCGCACCGTGCTGCCCTTCGAATGTTTCATTCGGGCCAATGCAGCTACTACGACCCGCTACCGCATTCTACGGCGCGGCGCTGCACCCGATGGTACACCTACCGGATGGGAAGTGGTTATGGATAGCGAACCGATGACCGCAATCACCGTTTATACCCTCACCGGCATTCCTGTCGCCCGCTATGACGACTGCTCCTTTGCTGAAGCTGCCAAACGTCTGAATACCGAGCAAGCCGGCGGCATCTATATCCTTCGGTCCGAAAACGAGAGTGTCAAACTAATGATAGGAGGACAGTAATATGAAACGCTTTCTGGCTATTATAGCGAGTGCCCTTTGCATATCTCTCTATGCAGTGGAATACTCGCCTATTATACCGCATACGCAAGCCCCGATGATGGACATGCGGTCGGTCAACAATAGTGCGTATATGTCTTCCGGCAGCACATACAGCCCTGCCGTCTATGAGGTCGGAGCATGCAATGTAGGCACCACTTCGCCCGCTATGGGACCTCGTGAAGCTCCACCGGTGATAGGAGGCGGTGAATCGGATTACGATCCCGCCAACCCGCAGTTTGCGCCTCTTAACGATGCGCTGATTCCTTTGCTCCTGTTGGCGTTGGGGTATGGTATATACTGCCTGTGCAGGAAGCGAAGAGAAACAACCTAAACGATTAACTATTGTGCGGTAAATCTAAGTCGCCCTGTTGCGCGTGAGCGTAGCGGGGCTTTTTTGTCTATAGGCAGAGTCCGCAGGGCATGGTGTCCGCGGTTTTTACTGCCCCTTAGACATTATGTACACCGAATTGGATTTATTCTTATTGGATGCAGCCAAGAGCTACGTCCGGTCGCTCTCTGACGAGCAGTTTCTGGCACTCACGTGCGATCATTCTTCTCTTTTAGCCGGATTGGTAAGACTCATTCGCAACCAGTCAT
>CADAZU010000006.1 GCA_902792535.1 uncultured Bacteroidales bacterium | reverse complement strand
ACCGGAGTTTATGGAATATTATCATATACAAGATCCGCGTCCATGGTATGTGCGTTTGGTTCATCAATATTTGGATCTTACGCAACCTTATAAGGACAAAATCTGTGTGCGAGCGATAGACAGAGCACTACGAAAGTTCATAAAGCATTAAAAACAAATTAACGTATATCCGTTATGTTCAAATACACAAAACGACTAATCTCTGACATTCGTTTTTGGTGTCGGGAAATCAAACTCCGCAGGGAGGAAGAGGCGGAATTGGACCGCATTTCTGATATTACCTTCCAAGAAGGATTCGGAGGGCATAACACGATGGCGGGATTTGCTTATTACCGAACGACGAAGCATAACCGCGCGGAGCGCAAACGGATACATGAGGAAGAAATAACAAAGATAAATTAAAAAAAATAGGTGTGAATACACCAACGGGCAACCTACTACGCCCGAAAAGCAAACGCCATTAAAAATTTCTCAGCGTGCATGACTCCTAGTAAATGCACGCACCCAACAAGGCATCGTGAGACGCCTTGTTGTTTATATATCTAGTTATATAGTCGTGCCTCTGTGGCTAAGAACGGGAGTAAGACCGTGTTCGCTTACTTTTCTCCTCCTCTGATTTCGGAGGCGGAGACGCCGAGGTTCTGGCGGATGTAACGGCTGAGGTACGCTGTGGAAGAGAAATCGAAACGGTCTGCTATGTCGGCGAGGGTCAGCGAGCGGTCGCGCAGGAGGCGGGAGATCTCGACGGACGTATAGCGGTTGATCCAATACGCCGCTCCGCAGCCACTGATGGATTTGCAGGTCTCGGAGAGGTATTTGGGTGTGACGCATAGTTTGTCGGCATAGTACGCGATGTCGCGGTGCGTGCGGTAATCGCCGCGCTCCAGCATCTCAATGAAACGGTTCATGAGGTGTGCGTTCGGATGGCTGAGGTCGTTCTTCTCGTCGTAAATCTCCGCATGAAAATCAAAGAAATCAATGATCATGCCCTGCACGGCATTGAGCGTCAGATCCAAGTAGAACCGGTGCGCGACCTCGGCGCAACGTGTGCGCACGTACTCCATATTCTCTTTGCAACGCTTCTGCTGCCGCGGATTGAGGTGCATGACCGGGTCGTTGAAAAGCATCATGTGTCCGCGCGTACCGTAGTTAGAGAGCGGCATCGCCATCTGGATGAACTCCGGCGTGACGTAGATCGTAATGGTCTGAAAATCAGGACTTGCATCGGTTATCTGTGCACTCTCGCTGCGTTGCATAATGATGCAATCGCCGGGCTGCAAAGGGTGCGTCGCTCCGTTAAATATGAGCGTTGCGGTTCCCCGCAGACACAGCGCGTGCGTCAGGTAGCCCGTGTGAGCGAGTTGCAAGTCCGTTGACAATATGTCGGCAAACTCAATCGGTTGCATTCAGTAGGAGACTTAACGAGTGCCTTTGAAAGCATTTTTGCCTATTTCGACGGAGGGCGCGAAGAGCGGAGCGCGGAGATATTTGCAGTCTTGGAACGCTTCGGATCCGATATATTGCAAGCTGTCGTTCCATTGCACCTCGCGCAGACTGCGGCAACCGTAGAAAGCGCCGTCGTCAATGCGTTTGAGGCGGGTGTTGAGCGTCACTTTCTGCAAGTTGATACATTGCGAGAAAGCGCCCTGATGCAACCGCTGCAGCCCTTCCGGCAGGGCGATCTCCTCCAGCATCTTACACTCCAGGAACGCTCCGTCTTCGATCATGTGGATATGATCCACGAGTGCGATAGAGCGCAGTTGCTGGCAGTTATGGAAAGCGCGCACGCCGATACGGAAAGTAGAGACTGGAATATTGATTTTCTCCAACGCCAGACACCCGTCCAGCGCTTCGTCTCCGATGGCGTACAGCCCGTCCGGCAGATCCACGCGGTAGAGCCGTGTGCAGCCTTGGAAAAGTTGTTTCGGCAGCGAGTTAATACCGCTCGGTATGACCACTTTGCGCAGGGTGGCACATCCGGCAAACGCTTGGTCGCCAAGGAAGAGCAAGGTTTGCGGCAGTTCGATCGCTTCGAGTGCAGCGCAGCCCGCAAAACAGCCTGCGTCAATGCGGCGCAAGTGCGCAGGAAGGGTAATGGCTTTGATATTGCGGCAGGTGAAGAACGTAGCTCGTCCCAAAATATCCAGTTTGTCGCTCAGCACTTGTTCGCGCAGGTTCACGCAGCCGTAGAAAGCGCCGGCTCCGAGGGTCTCCAGCTCGCGCGGCAGAAGGGCGTTCTTCAGCAGCGTGCAGTTATAAAAAGCGAAGTTGCCGACCGTGCGCACCGAGGCAGGAATGATGACATCCGTCAGGTTCTCGCAGCCGTAGAAACAAGCGGTTGGAATAGATGTTATGGTTGCCGGAATCGTGACCGACTTGAGGTTCTTTTTGTTCGCAAAAGCCCGCTCGGCAATGAGGCGAATAGGGATCTTGTTCTTGAAGATATATTTTGCCGGCAGGTCATTGTTGGTCGCAATCAGGCAATCGTCGATTATGAACGCTCCTTTCTTCCATTTGTTCTCGTTGGCATAGAGCCCGGATCCTGTGAAAGCTTCTTCGCCGATAGAGGTGATGGTCGTCGGAATGACCACTTTCTGCAGGTTCTTGCAATCGCGGAAGGTCTCATGGTCGATGCGCGAGATACGGGACGGCAGTTCGACGCGGGTGATCGTTTTGTTGCCTTGGAACGCACCTGCGGCGATTAGCCGTGTCCCTTCGGGAACGACAAAACGCGGTTTGATGGTCTTGTCCGTCGCAATGAGGATAGAGTCGATCCATAGACAGCCGTCGGACCAGTTCTCCTTATTGAGCATGATACCTGTTCCGTCAAAAGCGGAGCGATAGACGCGTTCGATCGTTTTAGGCAGGACTATTGCAGTCAGGTTCTTGCAGCCCTTGAAGGCTTTGTCCCCGACCGCTATGACGGTATAGGTGTTTTGCCCGACCACAATCGTCTCGGGGATGAAGATTTCTCCTGCGGCGCGCGGGTTGAGCCCCACTTCGGCGGTCAGAAGCGATTCGTCCACGGTGTAATGGACGTCCTGATACTGTGCGTCTTGCGCATTAACGGTTAACGCGGCGACCAGCGCAATCATAGAGAGCGTCGCCCGCTTGAATAAAGAGTTGACCATCATATATAAACTTACGATTTGACGATTTACGATTTACGATTGTTTCCACGCCGGCAGGGTGGTTGTTCCCGATGCCGAGCTGAAGGCAGATAGCGTTCTCGATGAGGCGCATACCGTCGGCGGAGAGATACGCGGTGGAGTATTCCGACACGCCGATCATGATCATCCGTTGGGGCAGGGTAGTGCCGTTGCAATCGGTTCCGGCAGGCAGGATGGCGATGGAGGAGGCTTCGTTGTTGGAAACGGGGGCAGCAAGTGTCTCCACACCTTCTGTTGCGGTCCACGCAGAGATGGCGGTGACGGCGTTGGTGTTACATTGGCTGAAGAGTTGCAACTCGCCTTCGGTGAGGGTTAGTCCCTCGAACAGCGGATGTTTGCTGTTCGTCACCGAGACAGAGAGGTCGGAGGTGTTAACGGCTGTTCCCCATCCCCATACTCCGGATTTGAGCAGGAAGGGTTTGAGCAACACCATCGGCTTGTCGTAACCCTTCAGCGGCGTAAATCCGGGAGCGCTGCTGTTCGGTTTGCTTCCTAATACAATCACTTCGTAGCCGCTGTAGTCGGTGGTAGCGTCTGTAGCGTCGGTCTCAACGATCCAGAGGCTGTCGTTCTGACGCAGATAGTGGAGTAAGGCTTTGTCCTCTTGTGCGCCAAGGATGGTGACAAAAGCAACGGCGTGCGTCCCTTCGGGTTGCACCGCAGGGATCGTATCTTCGGGAATCGGGTCATGCCGCTCTCCGTCAGCCTCGAAACATCCTAAATCCGGGGCGAGACCATTATAGCCGAGATTGACATCCGCTCCGGCATCAATGAGAGAAGAGGTGGTGTTGAGGCGCATGAACGTGCCTTCCGGCAGCGAACCGTCCGCCATGCGGGGAGCCAGTATCTGGGTGGTGTCCAGCGACCGGAAATCCGAGGCGGAGCAATTAAAACCACTGTTCCATGTGTTATGGTCATTCGCATCATTGTTCTGCGACTTCGGTTGGTCGGCATTTTTTCCGCTGAGGCTGATGTTATTGCGCATGTAGTTGGTACCATAGGCGATCGTGAAACCGAAATTATAGCCGTTCTCGTACGCCGAGTTGTTATATACCCACATCGTGCCGTTGTTGTTATTTTGGTCAAAACCACGCTCGCGGTTCGCTACGGCGAGAGAGTGGTGAATGAGGATCTTATGGTCGGTGTGATCTCCACCCATCTTGAAACCATTGCCGTTGCCTAAATTCGGAAATTGTTCCAAAGAAATAGTAATTGTATTGCCATATCGATCCACAACAGATGTCCCCACATATTGATCAAACCACACTTTGTCCACGCCTGTCGCACGCGGGTTTTGGCTCATGTCGTAGAACGCAGGTCCGTTTTGGTAGCAAACGCAATTCTCAATGATGGTATTCGAATTGCTGACGCGCTGGAAGAAATCCCATCCGTCGTCCGAGTTGTTCCATGCGCGGCAACCGATATAGTGGTTTCCTGCTCCGGTGAACTGCTTGTCTGCAAAACCATCCGCATTACCGCCGAAGTTAGCAGGCCCATTTTGATTTTTAGATGGGGCCAAGCCTTCTTCGTAGTCAAAATTATCGTGGCTGTCCACATTGAGAATCACATTATTGCCGCCTTTCTTCATCTGGCAGCCCGTGTCCGCCGAACCGTATATATCGAGGTTCTCAAAGAGACAGTACGAGCCTTCGTTATAGAGGTTGTTCTTGCCTGACCAAGCGATTGCGAGGTCTTTGATATGGACGTAGAGCGAGTTGGCATGCACGGTAATGCCGCGCGTGCCGTACGGCACTTTGTGAAAATCCAGCGTCACCTTATCGCCCGGATAGCCGGAGATGACGATCCGTTTGGAGGCGGAACCTTGCTTGTTGATGCTGAATTTGTCCGTGAATTCGTATGTGCCTTCAACCAGATAGAGTGTGTCGCCGGGTTGGCTCAACAGACCCACACCCGCAGCAAACGTAGTGGGGGAGAAATACGAACTGCCGTCGCCCAAGCCGTTCGGCGAAGCGTAATAGGTGGCTGCAAAGTGACTAAGTGACCAAGTACAAAGGACCAAGGTTAAGAAAAGCTTTTTCATTGTTTTATAAAGTGTAGTTTTAGACGTATTATAGTGTATAAAATAATCATTTTTCCTTTTAGCGAAGCCCTCGGAAGGCGCTTCCTGAGTTCGGCAAAGACGCGTTTCTCTGCTTCGGGATGCCGCTGCGAAGTGGTGCTATGCGGATTCGCCGTGTAGCGGTAACCTTTGTAATCGATCATGCGGCAGGTAGCGCCACTAAGCCATAGATCGACCGACCAAAGGATGTCCTCATAGATCATTCCTTCTTCGAAATGCAGGTTTTGGATCGCTTTACGGCGGTAGAGTCTTCCCCAGACGACCGTGTATGTGAATCGGTTGCGGGGCGCTTCTCCCTGCACGTAATCCACTCCCTCTATCGCTTTCAGGTATTGCGCACACCATTCCGGCTCAAGGCTGTCGTCTGCGTCCACAAACGCGATATACTCACCTTTGGCATGCCGCATCCCTTCGTTCCTTGCCGCCGATTGCCCTGCGTGGGACTGTGTGTATAGTTCCACGCGCGAATCATGCGCCGTGTAGTTCTTTGCTACCGCGATAGAACCGTCCGTGCTGCCGTCGTCCACGAGAATGATTTGCAACTCTTTCTCGGTCTGCGAAAGCAAACTATCCATGCAACCATCCAGATAGCGCTCGGCATTGTATATGGGAACGATGATGCTGATCATTGGATCTTTGTGCCGGTTATGGTGAAGCGGATACCGTCTATCTCAATGTATAATTGTCCGTTGTGAAGAACCTTGTGCGCGCGAGAGGTCGTCGAGAGGTCGTCGAGCCCCGACTTCTGTTGCTGTTTGCCTAAATTGAGTCCCACCAGCACGGCGTCATGGTCGGAGTATTTGTAGTTATATCCTCCGGCGGTATTAATATGGTACACGCGTGCGCCCGTGACTTGCTCTGCCATCGTGCTGTTCGCCATCGCGTGGTCCAAGATGCCTTTCTGACCGCGGTAGATATAGGAATAAGCGTTTGAGTCAAAGCGTACCAGCTGTTCTTCGAACCCTTCTTCTTCTAATGCCTCAATGGGTGCTTCTCCCATGTATGAATTGAGATCCCCCATGATCAGAATGTCCGGGTCAGAAGTGATGTTGCCCAGCGCATAAATCAGGTTGGACACATTCTGCAAACGGGTGCTTTCTCCGGCATCGGCGGAAGAATCTTTCGCCTTGAAATGGTTCATAGAGAGAATGAATTTCTCATTCGTGCTATTCTCTTTGAAGGCTTGTATGCGCAGCCGTGCGCAGTATTCGCCGGAGCGGTAAGGGGAAGTGTTGTTACCTTGCGGCGTCACTTTGTCCGTGCGGTAGATATAACCGGATTTGAGACTTTGGTAATTCCCCGAAGAGGCATGTGCGTACAGCCCGTCCGTGATATAGGTATAGACATTCTCGCCGTAGATGCTATTCATCGCATCTACTATATAGCCGAGAATATCGTCGTTTCGTTCCACTTCGCAAATGGCAACAATATCTGCCTGCAACGCAATAAAGGCATTGGCAATCTTATTGGTTTTGGATTCAAACTCTTCCTGTGTGTCGCAGGACGAGTTGGAGGACTCCAAGTTTGATACATAGTTCGCTGCGTTCTGTCCCACGATGCGCAGACGTGCGTTGCCGACGTCCGGAATGGTAACCGGGCTGTTCCAAGCGAAAAGCCCAAAGGACAAAGTACTGAGTACTACGAGTAATAGTATTTTTTTCATGATAGATAGTGTTGTATTATTTCTTCAAATTGTCGGCATTGCGCTTCGCGCGAGAACTCTTCGCGGTGGAGTGTCTGCTGGCGGGTGAAACCGTTGGTTTTCCATTCGTGTTTTTTCTCGGCGATAAACGCTTTGATCTCTTCTATATCGTCGGTGGCAATGCCTGCGTTGGTGTATCGGATCAGTTTGGCTAACTCGCCTTGGTCGGAAGGCACGCAGAGGATGGTTTTTTCGCACCCTAGCGCTTCGTAGAACTTGGTGGTCAGCATACCATGTGTGTTGGTGTTCGTGAGCACGATCATGATGCTGCTTTCGCGTATGGCATCGCCCAACTTGTTATGTGAGACCGGGTCGCTTTGCGGCGTGTGGATGGTTACCGGCACTACTTGTTGCACTTTTGCCAATGCCTCTTTCTGCCATTCGAACAAGCTGCCGATATATGTGACTTGGAACTCCTTTGTCTGTATGTCCTGCGGATAGAACTGTGCTTCGTCGAAGCCGTTATAGACCAGATGGACGTTGGGATTGAACTGCTTCAGGAAGGCAACATGCCACGGCGAGACGGTTGTGATTGCGTCCGCCGCGCGCAGAACGGCATTCCTGCGGCGGATATGGATTGCGCGGTAGAGACGCCGGAAAGGCATTAACCATCGCGATTGATGTTTGTATTGGTAGCGCGAGTCCTCCACCTGTTCGTCCAAGTCGCGGATGTCGCATACCAGCGGCACGTTCAGTTGCTTGGCAATCCGCTGCGCAGCTCCCAAGGGGAAGTCGGAGAAAGAGGAGCAAACGACGAGGTCGTAGGAGGTACGATTGGACGATTTACGATTTACGATTTCTTGTAGTGCTCTTTGCGCAAAGGCGCGGTCATGCCAGTTGGTGAGGAGCGTCCAAACGGATTTGAACAGCCAATCGAGCGTGCCGCCGCTGTACATCCGGACGGTCTCAATGGGGTATGTATGAGCGAAAGGTAATGGTTGGTATTCCTCGGTCAGCAGGGTCACATCATATCCTTTCCGCACGAAGTAGTCGCACAGATACCGCAGTCGCGGCAGATAGCCCGGAGCGGCAGGAGGATCAGATACAACCAATAACCTTTTCATACAGCGATTTATGGTATTTGTCCGGCGTGAGGCTGCTGTTATGCCAGAGCAGACAAAGGTCTCCGTGGTGCATCCGCACTTTGTCAATCAGCCTTTCGCAGAGGAAATAGGCTTCCTCTTCGTCCAGATGCATGTAGTTCTCATTGCTGAGGGTGGTGTCCATGATAATAAGCGGATGGAGCGTGAGTGGCGTCAGTTGCATGGTCTTGGGATTGATCCAGCGGATGGCGCGCGATGTCTGGAGCCGGAAACCGGCTTGGTCTGCAAAACCCATCGTGAAATCGTCCGTGTAGCCTGCGTCCGCCAGCCGCTGCATCTGGTCGATGTCTTCGCGCAAGTAGTGCGCGCGGTACATCTTGCTGTATTTGATCGGCGGAATCGAGCCATAGTAACTGCCGTGAATACCCATATAGACATTGCTGTGTCGGAGCAGTTTCTTGAGTCTCCTGTAATCGCGTCCCCAGAGCGGATATTGCGGGTAGTCGAAGCCTTTTCCCTGGGTATGCTTGACGAAATAGATCACATCGGCTTGCGGCACGCGCGAGTCTTGCTCAATCAACCACGGGAAGGTATAAAGCGGGTCATTATGTATCTCTTTGAGCGATTCCCACACTTGTTTCCCTTCGCCGCGCAGGATGCCTCCTATAGCTCCGCGCAAATGGCGGTATTGCTCGATGGCGTCTATGTCGTGGGTCAGATAGACATGTCCGAAACCGGGATCCGGCAGCGGCAGGTTGAGTTGCTTGAGCACCAGCCGTGCGTACTCGTCCAGCCGCGGAATGAGCAACCGGCTCTTGTCGTTCAGCGCAGAGAAACGCGCGGCGAAACGTCCGTGTTCATCCCGCTTCGTGTTGATCAACTCTTCGGCGCGCGAGGAGAAGAAGAAGGTGGCATAGATGATGTCGGTACGAATGATGGTCTTGTCCTTCCTCGGCATCTCTACCACCGGTTTTTTGAGTTCCGGCATCACGATCTCTTTGCCCAACAAGCCGTTCGGCACGATGATGAGGTCGTGCGTGTCCAGCGCACTCTCGTCTGCGGTGTACGCTACGCGTTTGGCTGCTTCTTCATCTCCGTAGCATAGCCACCGGATGATGTAATCGATGATTTCGTTCATGATATATTATGCTTCGCTTAAAATCTCCCATTCGTACATCTTCTGCTCGATCTGATGCTTGACCGATTCGTACCGCTGGAACAGTTCCTGCGTCTGGTTCTCCGGAATCGTCAGCAGTTGCTCTATCTCCGCTTGCTGTTGCTCCAGCTCCGCGATTGCCGCTTCGGTCTCCGCGATCTGCTTCTCTTTCTTGCGTTTCTCCGCCGCTGCGGCTTTCTGCGCGGCGTACGAAAGTGCGCCTTGCGTCATACCTGCGTCGGGTTCGACCGTCGGTCTGCCGTCGGGTGACTGTCGGGGTTGACTGCTATTTGAGTTGGTGTTTTTGCGTTCCAATTCTTGGAGCGAGTCAATCTTTTTGGCGCGCAGGAAATCGTATATTCCGCCGAGGTGTTCTTTGACTCTGCCGCCGCCAAATTCATACACTTTGGAGACGAGTCCGTTGAGAAAATCGCGGTCGTGGCTGACGCAGATGAGTGTTCCGTTGAAATCCTGCAGGGCGGCTTTCAGCACATCTTTGGACTGCATGTCCAGATGGTTGGTGGGCTCATCGAGAATGAGCAGGTTGCAGGGCTCCAGCAGAAGCCGGATCATCGCGAGTCGGCTTCGTTCTCCTCCGGAGAGCACTTTCACTTTCTTTTCGCTCGCTTCGCCGCCGAACATGAATGCGCCGAGGATGTCGCGGATCTTGGTCCGTATATCGCCCACCGCCACGTAGTCGATGGTCTCAAAGACCGTGAGGTTCTCATCCAAGAGGGCAGCTTGGTTCTGGGCGAAATAGCCGATCTTGACATTGTGCCCGATCTTGAGCGTGCCCATGTAGTCCAACTGCCCCATGATACATTTGACGAGGGTTGTTTTTCCTTCGCCGTTCTTGCCGACGAAGGCTACTTTTTCGCCTCTGCGGATGGTGAACGTGACGTCGCGGAAGACATTGTGGGAACCGAAATCCTTGCGCAGATCCTCTACAATAATCGGAAAATCGCCGCTTCTGGGCGCAGGTGGGAAACGCAGGTTGAGCCGGCTGGTGTCCTCCAAGTCCACTTCCAGCCGCTCCAGTTTCTCCAACTGTTTGATGCGGCTTTGGACTTGGACCGCTTTGGTCGCTTTGTATCGGAAGCGTTCGATGAAGTCCTCGGTCTCCTGGATCATTTTCTGCTGGTTCTCATAGGCGCGCACTTGCTGCTCGTGCCGCTCTTTGCGCAACTCCACAAAGCGGCTGTAGTTGACGTTGTAGTCGTAGATCCGTCCGAGCGTGATCTCAATCGTCCGTCCGCACACGGCATCTATGAACGCGCGGTCGTGGCTGACCATGAGGACGGCTGACGGACTGGATTTTAGGAAGTCTTCGAGCCACTGGATGGACTCGATGTCGAGATGGTTGGTGGGCTCGTCCAGCAGCAACAGGTCGGGATGCCGCAACAGGATCTTCGCTAACTCAATACGCATTCGCCATCCTCCGGAGAACTCGCTGCACGGACGGTCAAAGTCCTTACGTTCGAATCCCAAGCCGATGATCGTCCGGTCCATTTCGGCGACAAAGCGCGCTTCGTCCTCGTGCGCGACGGTCATCACTTCTTCGCGGAGCGTCCTGTCGTCCTGAAAAAGCATCACCTGCGGCAGGTATCCGATGGTCATGTCGTTCTCTTTGGCAATACGTCCGGAGGTGGGTTGGTATTCGCCGGCAATCAGGCGCAACAAGGTTGTTTTGCCCGCTCCGTTCTTACCCACCAGCGCGATGCGCTCCTTGCGGTTGACAAGGAACGAGATGTCGTCCAGCACAGGGCGGGACGAGAACTCCATGGATATGTGGTCAATCGTCAACATTACCGTATAGCTTCTTATTCAGAATGCGCCATAAGACGAGCGTCAGGGCGGTTGCCAAAGCGAAATCCGCCAGCAGCAACAGCCAGATATTCCAGTTTCTGCCCAAGATCGCCAACCCGATAAACAGGACGCTCACGGAGAGCAATACGCAGGTCGTCTGGAAATGGTTCAAGCCCGTGCGCAGCAGCAGGTGGTGGATATGATTCTTGTCCGGTTTGAACGGTGAACAATGATGTTTAATACGGGTCAGACTGACGCGGATGGTGTCGAAAATAGGAACCGTCAGCACGCAAATAGCTACCGCCGGAGCGGCGTCCATGTGATAAGCCTCCGGCACAACATGGTATGCGTTCTGTTCGCAAAAACGGAACACAAAGGCTGTGATCAGATAGCCCAAGAGCAGGCTGCCGGAATCGCCCATGAAGATCTTTCCGCGGTTGCCGAACACATTATAGATGAAAAACACCGCCAGCGCGCCGATCATACAAATCGCCAGGATCGACCAGCTGGTGGAGCCGACGAGGTAGAAATAGATGGCGAAGAAAAGGCAGTACAGCATCCCTAAACCGCTCGCGAGTCCGTCCACTCCGTCGATCAGGTTAATCGCATTGATGATGCCGATGAGCACAAAAAGCGACAGCAGATAACTGGGCACAATACCTATTTCTCCAATGCCGAAGATACCGTGCAGATGGGTCAGCCGCAGGTCGCCAAAACCGATGAGAGCGAGTCCTGCAACGGTTTCGCCTAATAGCTTGGCGAGCGGCGTCAAGACCAGAATATCATCGATAAACCCGACCACCATGATCAGAGCCACGCCGATCAGAAAGAACTGGTTGTTCGCTACCTGCCCGAAATCAAAAAGCAGATACGAGAGCATAACGCTGAAATAGATACCTATGCCGCCGATATTGGGCACCTCGCCGGTGTGGCTCATCCGTTTGTTGGGGCGCACTACCAGCCCTTTCGCTTTCGCGATACGGATCACCACAGGGAGTGCCAACATGCCAAAAGCAAAACTGACCAGACCGATCAGATAACTGTGCGCTAAAAAGAATGTCTGTATTTGTTGTATCATTGCGGATCTAATTGTTCATAAATGGAGTTGTTGCTGATATATTCGGGTACCAGTTGTTTCATCAGTTTGACCGTAGTAAAAGGCTTGCTCGTCCGGCTGGTTTTGATCAACTGGTCCACCTGCTCTTTGACGGCGTCAAAATCAAACTCACGCACCCGGGCAACCATGATTTTCTTGTTGGCGGTGGGGAGGGTCGTCTCTTTCTGGTTCAGCAACTCTTCGTATAGTTTCTCGCCCGGACGGAGACCCGTGAAGATGATCGGAATATCTTTTTCCGGCGTGTACCCCGCCAGCCGGATCATGTTGCGTGCCAGATCCAGAATCTTAACCGGTTCGCCCATATCGAAGATGAATATCTCGCCTCCTTCGCCTAATGTGCCCGCCTCCATCACCAGACAACACGCCTCCGGAATGGTCATGAAATAGCGGATGATCTCCGGATGGGTCACCGTCACAGGTCCTCCGGCTGCAATCTGTTTGCGGAAATACGGAATGACCGATCCGTTGCTGCCCAACACATTGCCAAACCGCGTAGTGATGAATTTTGTGCAGTTCGGGTCTTTCTCGTGCAGTTTGCGGAAAAGCGACTGCACATAGATCTCCGCGATACGCTTGCTGGCGCCCATGATATTGGTGGGGTTGACCGCTTTGTCCGTAGAGATCATGACGAACCGCTCTGTGCCGTATTTGACCGCCATGTCTGCCATGTTCTTGGTCCCTAATACATTCGCCTGAATAGCTTCATTCGGAAAACTCTCCATCAGCGGCACATGTTTGTAAGCCGCGGCATGATAGACGATGTCCGGCCGCATCTCGCTGAAGATCTGCTCGACGCGTTCTTTGTTGCGCACGTCGGCGATCACAGGGATGAAGCGGGAGTTAGGATATTGCTTCTGTAGTTCCAGAATCAAGTCGTGCAGCGGCGATTCGGCGATGTCCATCAGAATGGTTGCTTGCGGTTCGTACGGCTGAATCTGGCGCACCAGCTCGCTTCCGATACTGCCGGCAGCTCCGCTGACCAACACCACGCGTTTCTGTAATATATGGCGCACGTTCTCGGTATTGATGGAGATCTGCGGACGCTCCAGCAGATCCTCGATGCGGATGGCGTCGATACGTCCGATTCGCTGCATGTCGATACTGTCGAGGTTCTCCCATTGGGTGAAATACGGCGTGGTCAGAATATGGATGTTATGGTCAATGAACACCTGCAAGTCTTTGGCGGGATTGATCTCCTTCATCTTCATCGGCGAAATAATCACATGCCGCACATTGTGTTTCTCCATCCATGCGAATAATTTCTCGTTCAGTTCGTACACCCTCAATCCGGCTAAATCATAGCCGTCCCGCGCTTCGGTATCGGCGATGAAACCCACCGGACGATACGGGTTGTTGCCCACTGCGCGTAACATCTTGGCGATCGCTAATCCTGCTGTCTTCGTACCGTAGATCATGACCGTCGGACTGCCTTGACTGCGCTCAAAACTCTCGCACAGGGTTTTCACACCCACGCGCAGAGAGAAAAGCAGCACAAAAGCGGTCGGAACATAGATCGCCAGCACGGTGTTCAGCAGAGGATGCCATCCGGAACTGTAGTCTATCGTGATATTGATGATGAATAGTAGCAATCCTGTGCTCAGATTGGCGAGCAACACTTTGATCGTGTCCACAAAGGTGGAATACCGCAAAATACCCGAATAGGTGTGAAAAACGCCAAACGCCAGCAACTGCACACCCATCACAATCAGATATTGGATGCCGATATTCACCGGCTGCTGGCTCAAATCCAGATAGTGGAGGAAGCCGCTGCCCACCCACACACTCAGCCAGAAAGCGATACTGCATAGCAATAAATCCAACATCAGTACGCCCCATCGTGGTAGATAATTGCTTGTATTCAGTTTCATAGTTGCTTTGTGTTTTGTATGATTTGGGCGATATACTTGCCCGTGTAACTTTCTTTGCATGCTGCGATCGTCTCCGGCGTTCCTTCACAGACAATCTGTCCGCCCTCTTTGCCGCCTTCGGGACCCAAGTCAATCACATGGTCCGCCGCCAAAATCACAGCCGGGTTGTGTTCGATAATAATGACCGTGTGACCCTTGCTGATCAGTCTGTTCAGCGCGACGAGCAGTACTTCGATATCTCTGTGATGCAGACCTGTCGTCGGCTCGTCGAACACAAAGATCGTCGGGCGGTTCTCTTCTTGCGCGAGGAAGGACGCAAGCTTGACGCGCTGGCTCTCGCCGCCGGACAGCGTGCTGCTGCTTTGTCCCAACTGCACATACCCGATACCCACGTCCTGCAGCGGTTTCAACCGTTTCACGATCTTGGCGCAATCGGGGTCTTCGCTGAAGAACTCCACCGCTTGGTTAACCGTCATGCACAGGATGTCGTAGATCGATTTGCCGCGGTAATGGACATCCAGAATATCTTGTTTGAACCGCTTGCCGTGGCATTGCTCGCATTCCAATACCAGGTCTGCCATAAACTGCATCTCGATCGTGATCGTGCCTTCGCCCTGGCAGGTCTCGCAACGTCCGCCGGGCGTGTTAAACGAGAAATGAGCCGGTGTGAGTCCCAACTGTTTGGACAGCGGTTGCTCGGCAAACAGTCGCCGGATATCGTCGTACGCTTTCAGGTACGTCACCGGGTTGCTGCGGCTCGAACGGCTCAACGGGTTCTGGTCCACAAACTCAATATCTTGCATCAACTGCAGACTGCCTCGCAAATGCCCGAAATCGCCGGTATGTTCCGCGAAAACACCACCGTAATGTTTCTTCAGGGCAGGGTAGAGCACCTTGCTCACCAGGCTCGACTTACCGCTACCGCTCACACCCGTCACCACCGTCATCACATGCAGCGGAAAACGGACCGTCAGGTTCTTCAGGTTGTTCTCGCAAGCCCCTTCGATCTCGATATAATTGTTCCAATGCCGCCGTTGCGCAGGGATCTCGTAGTGGAACAGCTCCGGTCGTGGCTTGCCTTCATAGACCACTTCGCCGCCGTGTCTGCCTGCCGCGGGACCGATCTCGATGATATGGTCCGCTGCCGCAATGATATCTTCGTCGTGCTCCACCACCACGATCGTGTTACCCAGGTCGCGCAATTCCTTCAGCACATGGATCAGCCGCTCCGTGTCGCGCGGGTGCAAACCGATCGACGGCTCGTCCAGCACGTACAGCGAACCCACCAGACTGCTTCCCAACGACTTAGCCAGATTGATACGCTGGCTCTCGCCGCCGGACAGGGTGTTGCTCTGACGGTTCAGCGTCAGGTAACTCAACCCCACATCTTTCATGAACTGCAACCGGCTCTTGATCTCCACCAGCAGCATCTCGGCTGTCTTCTGCTCCGTCTCGTTCAACTGGATATGGCTGAACCATTCGTCCAACTCCGTGATCGGCATCGCGCAAAGTTGCTGGATGCTCTTGCCGTTCACTTGTACGTACTCCGCTTCTTTGCGCAGATGAAATCCCTTGCACACAGGACAAGTGGTCTTGCCTTTGAACCGCGCTAACATTACCTTGTATTGAATCCGGTTGTACTGCTTCTCCTCTAATTCCTTGAAGAACTCATGCAACCCGCGGAAATACTCGTTGCCGCTCCATAGCAGCTGTTTCTGCTCCGCGCTCAACGCGTAGAACGGCGTGTGAATAGGGAAATCGAATTTCGCCGCGTTGAATATCAGCGCGTCCAGCCACGGCTTCATCTGTTCGCTCTGCCAGCAAGCGATAGCCTGCTCGTAGATTGATTTCGATTTGTCGGGCACTACCAGGTCGGCATCAATACCCATTACCATTCCCACGCCCTTACATTCGGGACAAGCTCCCACCGGGTTGTTGAAATCGAACAAGTGCTCGCTCGGTTCGATAAACTGTATTCCGTCCGCCTCAAACCGCTCCGAGAACACCTTCGTCCTTGGACCTTGGTCACTTAATACTTCCACTTGGCATTCGCCTTGCCCCTCAAAGAACGCGGTCTGCACGCTGTCCGCAAAACGGTTACTCGTCGCCTGCTCATGATCCACTACGATGCGGTCAACCAGCAGATAAGCCTCGTGCCCTTCTGCTTTTTCCCATGTGTGCTCGTCCAGCCGGACTGCGTCGCCGTCTATCATCATTCGGCTGAAACCCTGGCTTTGCCATAGCGCCAACTGCTCTTGCAGACTGCGGCCTTCCGGCAGCACAATCGGACTCAGCAGATACAGACGAGCACCCTCTTTCTGCTCCTCCATGTATTGTACCACGTCGCGGATCGTGTTCTTGCGCACCTCTTCTCCGCTCGCGGGCGAGTACGTCTTGCCCACGCGCGCGTACAATAACTTCAAGTAGTCATAAATCTCCGTCACGGTTCCGACCGTTGAACGGGGATTGCGGCTTGTCACTTTCTGCTGAATAGCGATAGCAGGCGGTATACCTTCGATCTTCTCCACCTCCGGCTTCTGCATCCTGCCCATGAACTGACGGGCATAAGCGCTCAGGCTCTCGACGTACCGCCGCTGACCCTCTGCATACAGCGTGTCGAACGCCAGCGAACTCTTGCCGCTGCCGCTCACACCAGTTACCACCACCAGCTTGTTGCGCGGTATATCTACCGTCACATGCTTCAAATTATGGGTGTCAGCTCCCTCTATGCGAATAAAATCTTCTTTCAACTCTCAACTACTTCTTGCACGCTTCCTCTGCCTCGATCCGCAATTTCTCCAATGCTTCCATGGCTGCGCTATTTGTCGTGTCCATTTGCGCCTGTGTCAACCGCGGTACGCGAATCGGAGTACCCACTTCTATATTGCTCGGATTGACAATCTGGTCTCGGTTGGCGTCATATATGTACGGCCAGAAACGCTTGTCGCCGTAAAACCGTTTGGACATCCATGTCAACCGGCTGCCTTCATGCATCGGCTCTATCGTGATCAAATCGGAATACGCCTCCTCATCCGGCTCTCCCGAAATGGCGTTAAACTCCTCCAAAATCTGTTCTTGCGGGATGTCGCCTTCGGGAATCAGAGCTATCATAGGATCCTCTTCTCCCTCATCGTCCTCTTTCTGCTCTTCCACCTGTTCCGTTTGCGCCGGTTCAGGCTTCAACATCGATTCCAATATACCGCTTAATTGGCTGCGAAGGAAGAAATATCCGCCTGCCAGCAGCAGTAATAAAATCAATACGCAGATCAGCACATCCCGGAAGAAATGGTATTTCTTCTTCTCCGGCTTTTCCGGTCCCTGCACAATAATCTCAGGTTCCTCTACAACCACCTCCGGTTCCTCCGCAACCACCTTCGGCTCTTCCGCAACAACCTCCGGTTCCTCCGCAACCACCTTCGGCTCCTCTACAACAACTTCCGGCTCTTCCGGCACCTCAGGAACCTCCGGCTCCTTCGGCTCTTCGATGCTGTCTATCTCTGCCAGCAGACCCACGATCTCGTCCGCCTGCTCGCCTAATTTCTTGATCGGATCAATCGGAAAATCACCTTCGTCCGGCTGGTCGTTGAAGACTAACGGCTGAAGGCTGACACCTGATGGCTTCTGGCTCTCAATCAGCTCCTTCAGACCTGCCTCCGGCGAAAAAACAATCTTGTTGTAACCCTCTATGACGATCTCCTCTCCGGTGCTCACATTCACGCTCTTACGAGGAGCAACGGCTTGCAACTTGAATGTGCCTAAACCGTTGATCTTCACCTGCTTGTCGTCCTTGAGACCATTGATCAACTGGCTGATATATCCGTTCAGAAACAACCCTGCTGTCTTCTCACTCACTCCGGCGCGAACCGCCAAAGCACGACGCAACTCCGTCCAACTTAGTTTCTCTGCCATGGCTTACACTTTTTTCAGTTCGTCCTTAATATTCGATACCGGCCGGAAAACCAACTGGTTCTTGCTGGGTACTTCGGTTCGTTCGCCCGTGCGCGGATGAACCACTACACGCGCTTGGCGTTCCTTGATCTCAAAGACGCCTAAACCCTGTAACTGTATCGCCTTTTCGGCCATCAGGTTCTCGCGGATGATGGCATTCATCGTGCTCAGAAGATGCTCTGCATCTTTCTTGCTCAAGCCCGCATCTTCTGCGATCATTCCGATTAATTCTTTCGTTAGCATGGTATGTGTATCTATAATTTTCTTTTAATCACGCCGTATAGGTCAAACTCCTCCGCTTTGGTGATCTCCACCTCATAAAACTCCCCTGCTTGGCACTTGGTACTTTGTCCCTTGGTACTTATCAGCACTTCGCAATCCACCTCCGGGCTGTCATACTGCGTCCTTCCGATGAAATACTCGCCTTCCTCGCGGTCAATAATCACTTTCTCTGTCCTCCCCACAAACCGCTGCATCAGCTCGCCGCTGATCTCCTGCTGAATAGCCATCAACTCTGCCGCACGCGCGTCTTTCACATCTTGCGGAATATCGTCCTTGTAATGCTTGTTCGCATAAGTTCCTTCCTCGTCCGAGTACGCAAAACAACCCATCCGCTCGAAACGCATCTCTTTCACCCATTCTTTCAGCTCCTCAAAATCTTCTTCTGTCTCACCCGGATGACCCACTAACAGCGTTGTGCGAATGCAAATCCCCGGCACTTTCTCGCGTATTCTCTTGATCAGCGCGTCTTGTTCAGCTCTTGTTATATGCCGCCGCATCAACCCCAGCATATGGTCCGTACAATGCTGCAAAGCGATGTCTAAGTATTTGCACACATTCGCGTGCTTCGCCATCACATCCAGCAGCCCTTCCGGAAAATCCGTCGGATAAGCGTAATGCAGTCGGATCCATTCCACGCCCGGCACTTGCGCCATCTCGTCAATCAGCTCCGGCAACAGATGTTTTCCCCTAACGCCCGACTTATCTCCCTCCAGGTCCATTCCGTAGCTGCTCAGATCCTGTGCAATGACGTTCAGCTCTTTCACGCCTTGGCTCACCAGCCATCGCACCTCGTCCAGTATCTCCTCTTTCGGTCGGCTGGTATGCCTGCCTGTGATCAAAGGTATCGCGCAATACGAACAGAACCGGTTGCACCCTTCGCTTATCTTTAGATAAGCATAATGCTTCGGCGTCGTCAGCTTCCGCTCAAACGAAGCGCACCCGTTTGCCCCTTTCTTTTGTTGTGCCGGATTTAATCCGGCTTTATTCCCCTCTCCTAAAGAGAGGGATAGGGTGAGGTTCTCAAAATCGAACTTCCCGTAATACGCATCCACTTCCGGCAATTCCTCCTCCAGCTCCGCACGGTATCGTTCGCTCAAACACCCCATCACAATCAGCTTCCGCAGCTTCCCTTGCTTCTTCCGCTCTCCCATCCGGAGTATCATATTGATACTCTCCTCTTTGGCGTCGCCGATGAAACCGCAGGTGTTAATCACGCAAATCTCTCCTTTCGGATCCTCTGCGTCATGCACACACCGCCATCCAGCCGCCTCCAGCTGCCGCATTACACGCTCCGCATCCACCAGATTCTTCGAGCATCCCAACGTTATAAAATCTACTACGCCTTTCTGCATACTTCTTCTCCCTCCCTTGAGGGGAGGGTCGGGGAGGGGTTCTTTAATTCCCCAAATCGCAATGGAACTTCAGCCGCACGAGCCGCACATGCATCTCGTCGTAGTAATCCTCGCCCAGTTCCTCCATCGCCGCCTTGATACTGTCGTTCTCCGCGTTCTTGAAATACTCGTAAATATCGGCTTCCTCGTCTGGATCAACCACTTCTTTAATGAAATAATTGATGTTGATCTTCGTTCCGCTGAACACGATCGCCTCCAGCTCGTCCATCATCTCTTCCATCGACATACCGCAGCTCTCCGCCAGGTCGTCCAGATCCACACGGCGGTCGATCGCCTGAATGATCTGTTTCTTGCGCGTCGATTTCTTCGCTACCGTGCGGATCCGCAAATCCTCAGGACGGATGATCTCGTTTTCATCCACGTATTCCTTAATCACGCGCAGGAACTCGTCTCCGTATCGTTTCGCTTTTGCCACACCCACACCCGGAATGGTCAGCAACTCTTCCATCGTGATCGGATAAGTCGTTGCCATCGCTTCCAGACTCGGATCTTGGAAAATCACAAACGGCGGCACGTCGCTCTTTTTCGCCACTTTGCGGCGGATGTCTTTGAGGATCGAGAACAGCACTTCGTCCGCGGCGGCGCAAGTTGCTCCCGCGCCTTCCATGATCTCGTCTTCCTCGTCGTGAATCTCAATCGGCACTTCGAACTTGCCCGCTCTGCGAATGAATTTCAATCCGTCTTTGGTCAGCTTCAGATCGCCGTAACTGTCCACATCTTTGGTGATCATTCCGCGCAGCAATGCCTGCCGTAAGATAGCAAACAGCGTGCTCTCTTCCTCGTCGCTGGCTGCGCCGAAGTTCTCCAGCTCGTCGTGGTGGTAACTCATCACCTCCGCCGTCTGGTTGCCGTGCAGAATATCTACGATATGTTCCGCTTTGTGGTGTTCGTTCACCTGCTGAATCGTCTCCAGCGCGATCTGCAGGATCTCGCTCGCATCGACCATCTTATAGGTCTTGCGGCAGTTGTCGCAGTTGCCGCAGTTGTCCTCCGTGTACTCCTCGCCGAAATAGTGCAGCAGCAGCTTCCGCCTGCATATCGTGCTCTCCGCATAACTCTGCGTCTCGAACAGCAGCTGGTTGCCGATGCCGATCTCTTTCGGCGTCTTGTCTTTCTGGAACCGGCGCAGACGCTCGATGTCGTCCGGGCTGTAGAAACAGATACACTGGCCTTCGCCTCCGTCGCGTCCCGCACGACCCGTCTCCTGATAATAACCCTCCAGACTCTTCGGAATGTCGTAATGGATCACAAACCGCACATCCGGCTTGTCGATTCCCATTCCGAAAGCGATCGTAGCCACGATCACCTGACATTCCTCCATCAGGAACGCATCTTGGTTCGCGCTCCGCGTAGCCGCGTCCATTCCGGCGTGGTAAGCACGCGCACTAATACCGTTCACTTGCAGCACTTGTGCCAGATCCTCCACTTCCTTTCGCGCCAAGCAATACACGATTCCGCTCTTGCCTTCCATTCCGCGGATGTAACGCACGATCTCTTTGTCTATATTGCCGTCTTTCGGACGTACTTCGTAATATAGGTTCGGACGGTTGAAACTGCTCTTGAAAACAGTCGCGTCCGGCATGCCTAAGTTCTTCTGAATATCTTTTTGTACCTTCGGAGTAGCAGTCGCAGTCAACGCAATAATCGGAGCTTTGCCGATCCGTTGCACCATGCTCCGGATCTGGCTGTATTCCGGACGGAAATCGTGTCCCCACTCCGAGATACAATGTGCCTCATCTACCGCATAGAAACTGATCTTCACGCCCTTCAGAAAGTCCACGTTCTCTGTCTTCTGCAAACTCTCCGGCGCGAGATACAGCAGCTTCGTCCGACCCGCCAGTACATCCTCTTTCACAGCGTTGATCTCGCCGCGACTCAAACTCGAGTTGATAAAATGCGCTACGCCTTCTTCCTCCGAATAGTTCCGCATCGCGTCAACCTGGTTCTTCATCAGCGCAATCAGCGGCGATATAACGATCGCCACGCCCTCCATGATCAACGACGGTAACTGGAAGCACAAACTCTTTCCGCCACCTGTCGGCATCAGCACAAACGTGTCTTTCCCGTCAATAATGTTACGGATAATTGCTTCCTGATTGCCCTTGAACGTGTCAAAACCAAAATAGGTCTGTAGCGCGTTTATTAAATCTTCATGTGTTACATTCATGATGAATCTTATCCTTGATTTTTCTTTTTTGTCTTTATTTTATCTGTGTTTATGCTTTTGTCTTTATTTTATCTGTGTTTATGCTTTTGTTTCCTCTGTGATTTTATCTTTAAATGTTGTCTTTTTCGTAAAATCGCCACAAAAGTACAAATATTTTTTGATATATGCAAATTTTTGCGCAATTTTTAGTATTTTTCATTTTCTCCGTCCCCTTCCTTCCTCTTCTTAAAATAATTTGATAATTTTGAGTAATTTTTGACTTATAAAAAATCCGTTATTGACTTTCTTCTATTGCGTCCAAATCTGATTTGGACACGGCTTCGCCGTCCTCTCTCCCCCGCTCCGCCGTCCTCTCTCCCCCTTCAGGGGGCTGGGGGACTTTGACCTGTTTTCTTGCTGTCATCTATAGGTGATTCTTAGGTGATTCATAGGTGATTCTTAGGTGATTCATAGGTGATTCGTAGGTTAGTAAGCGCTTCACACTATAATCTCAGTACAATCTCACTATGCTCTACAGCCCCCTCTGAACATGGAATTTCCCCCTTTCCAAACCGAAATCTTTCGATACGTTTCGAACCCAAAATTCTCAAAAAATGCAAAAAAATGCACCCAACTCTTGCACGTTCGAAAAAAAAGCAGTAATTTTGTGCCCGAATTTAAACACATTTACCATGGAGAAACGGAATTTATCCTTTGCACAGCTCTTCAATTTGAGCTTTGGATTTTTCGGAGTACAAATCGCGTACGCGCTGCAAAGCGCCAATATTTCCCGTATTTTTGCTACGCTGGGCGCAGATCCGCACACCCTGAGCTTCTTCTGGATCCTTCCGCCGCTCATGGGTATGATTGTTCAGCCGCTCGTGGGTAAGTATTCGGATCGCACGTGGACGCGACTCGGGCGTCGTAAACCTTACCTGCTCGTGGGCGCGCTTATCGCGGTAGCGGTAATGCTCCTCCTGCCGAACGCAGGTAACTTCACTTTCGCGCAATCGGCTTTCCTCGGACTGAACGCCGCCATGTGGTTCGGCGTCTTCAGCCTTATGTTCCTCGACACCTCCATCAACATCGCTATGCAGCCCTTCAAGATGATGGTCGGCGATATGGTCAACGAGGAGCAGAAAGGAACGGCTTATGCCATCCAGTCTGCGCTCTGTAATGCAGGTTCGCTTGCCGGATACCTCTTCCCGATCTTCTTCACGTGGATCGGTATTGCCAACACGGCTCCCGAAGGAGTCATCCCCGATTCCGTCAAATGGTCCTTCTATATAGGAGCGGCGATTCTCGTGCTCTGCTGCCTCTATACCTTCGCTACCGTCAAGGAACTCAACCCGCAGGAGTACGCCGAGTTCCATGGGGTTGATCTGAGCAAAAAGGAGGAAAAGAAAGAGGAAAAAGGCTTTATCCAACTCTTGAAAGAAGCGCCCTCCGCTTTCTGGACTGTCGGACTTGTCCAGTTCTTCTGCTGGGCGGCTTTCATGTATATGTGGACCTATTCGATTGGCGCTATAGCTGTTAACTGCTTCGGCTGGGACGAAGCATCCACCGCTGCGCTGGAGTATCAGTCTGCCGGCGACTGGGTGGGCGTTGTGTTCGCTGTTCAGGCAATCGGCTCTCTCCTCTGGGCAATGGTACTTCCGTTCTTGGAGAAACATACCGGCAACAAAGGTGCGTACGCGATCTCCCTTATAGTAGGCGCAATCGGATTCATCTCTATCTGGTTCGTTACCAACCAATACGTCCTCTTCCTGAGCTACGCACTCATCGGAGCTGCATGGGCAGCTATGCTCGCCCTGCCCTTCACGATCGTAACCAACGCTATCAAGGGCGGTAACATGGGATACTACCTCGGGCTTTTCAACTGCACGATCTGCATTCCGCAAATCATTGCTGCCCTCTGCGGTAGATCACTCCTTATATATGTATGCGCGCACGTACAAACAGGTATGCTGGTCGTTGCCGGTGTACTCCTCCTCCTCGGCGCCGCTGCTGTCTTCTTAATCAAAGAAAAGGAATAGCATCGACCCGCTGATAGCATCGACCAAACTTGGGCGATCTCCGAATAGCATCGACCATATATGGGCGATATGATAAGAAAATAACAACAAAACAAAATATCTATTATGAAAAACAAATCTACAATTCTAATTATGGCGTTAGCTGTAATGGCAGCCTTTACCGGCTGTAAAAAGAATGAGATTGACATCGAAAACGAGCTGAAGAATATCTCGGAAGAGACTTTCCAAGGTTTGGAGTATTGCAGTCATGTGGATGTGAATGGCTACAATATGGATGTCATTCAATTCCATTTTAATCATGCAGACAATACGGTTGAGAAGAAAACCTTCTCTTTCGGAGATGGTGTCCCCTCTGCGTTTGATGCGAAGACTTATTCGTTCGTGTGGGATGAATTTACCGATTCTAAGTTGGGTAGAAAAGCGCGTCTCGTCGCTGGAGACGATGTGCTGAATGTCCTGTATCTTAATAATGTCTTTACGCTGTCGGAATCTGTGAAACTGACGGAGATGGCTGCGCTCGCTGACATCGCTTCGTCCGTTTCTGCGAATATTGCTAACTCAGACTGGGCTGCTTATGAGCCGGTTTATGTGATGCAGGACCGCTGGACCATGGATACTACTTGGTATGAGACCCACCGTCAGGGAAAGAAAATCATCGTGGATACCATCACAGGACGCTTCAAACATGAGGAGCAAATCCCCGTTGGCATCGCTTCCCAGAAGATTTCGTATCTCCGCTTCTATGATGATGCTTCGCATAGAAAGACCTTGGCTTGGTCGAAAGGTGAGCAGGTGAATGTAGTTACACCTGATACTACGATTTTGCCGCAGATACAGGACGCTACCAAGAATGATACGATCATCACATTCTCTATTGAGGAAAAACCTGCTACTCGTGTCTTTGTTGACTCTGCTAATCACTGGAGTCTTGCTAAGGTCAAAGAGGGCGCGTTTGATGTGATATTCAAACATACTGATGACGGCGCAGATGAGACTTTGCAAATGTCCGCTTGTACGGATAGTACATTTACGCTGAACAACGCGATTTATCATAACCTGAAAAAATAATACTATATGAAAAACAATATATTCAATCTGCGCGCGCTGCTGATCTCGTGTTTTCTCGTGCTGGGAATGTCAGCTTTTGCGCAAGTAACTGCCAGCGGTACAGTTACAGATGCTGCGAACGGAGAACCCATTATTGGTGCTTCTATCTTGGAGATTGGCACTACCAATGGTACCATCACCGACTTTGATGGTAACTTCACACTGAATGTAAAAGCCGGAGCTAAACTCTCTATCTCCTATATGGGCTATAAAACCCAGGAACTCGCGGCTGCGCCGAACATGAGTGTACGGATGGGAGAAGACTCCGAGTTGCTGGAGGAAGTCGTAGTCGTTGGTTATGGTGTAGTGAAGAAAGGTGACGCCACCGGTTCTGTTACTGCGATCAAACCCGATGATATGAACAAAGGTCTGACGACCAACGCACAAGACATGCTCCAAGGTAAGATTGCCGGTGTGAACGTAGTCGCTGCGGATGGTACGCCGGGTGGAGCCGGAGCAATCACGATTCGTGGTGGTGCTTCCCTCAACGCTTCCAATAATCCCTTGATTGTCATCGATGGACTCGCAATGGATGAGAATGGTATCCAGGGTGTATCGAACCCCCTCTCCATGGTCAACCCGAACGATATCGAGAGCTTTACCGTCCTCAAGGACGCTTCCGCTACCGCTATCTATGGTAGCCGTGCTTCCAATGGTGTCATCCTTATTACCACCAAGAAAGGTGCAAAAGGCAGCAAACCCAAAGTAAGCTATGCCGGTAACATGTCTATCGGTACGCTCACCAATAGAACACAAGTGCTGACCGCTGACCAACTCCGCGGATACGCTACCGCTCTGGGCCATAACGAAGAGAAAACCAATTCCTTAGGAACAGCAAGTACCGATTGGCAAGACCAAATCTACCGTACTACGATCTCTACCGACCATAATATCTCAATTATGGGTGGCGTGAAGAACAATATCGTGGACATGCCGTATCGTGCATCGGTGGGCTATACCCTCCAGAATGGTGCTATCAAGACTTCCCAGATGCAGCGTGTTACCGCTTCCTTGAACCTCAGCCCGTCCTTCTTGGACAATCACCTCGCTTTCAATATCAATACCAAAGGTATGTATATCTACAACCGCTATCCTGCTTCCGTTGTGGGCGCTGCTCTTTCGATGGATCCCACTATGCCTGTTAGAGGTGGAGCGGTAAACGCCAACGGAGATGTGCTCGTACCCCAGAACGTGCTCGATAACTGGTTCGACGGATACTACCAGCGCATCGTTTCTCCTTCCGGATACAACGATGACGCATGGCCCTATACCAAAAACTCACAGACTACCGGCAACCCGGCTGCTGCTTTGGCACACAAGAATGACCGTGCAAACGCAGGCTCCTTCGTAGGAAATATCGAAGCGGACTACAAGATTCACGGTCTCGAAGATCTGCATATCCATGCAAACTTCGGAGCAGATTACTCTTACGGTAAGCAGAAAACGACTTTGCCGGTTTACAGCTATGACAACCACTATTTCGGTTGGGATGGTTGGAGCGATATGAGCAAGTACAACCTCCAGTTCTCCGCTTATGCGCAATACGGACACGATTGGGAAGAAGAGAAACAGCATTTCGATGTCATGGTCGGTTATGAGAACCAGTATTTCTACCGTAAAACGCAGAGCGATGGTTCCGGTTTCTACCAGACCACGAATAAGGATCCTGAATTGGCAGGAAAACCCTATAACAGATATACCAATACCTATATCACGGATAATGCCCTCCAGTCTGTCTATGGACGTATCAACTGGAATGGTTGGGACCAAGTCCTCGTTACCGCTACCTTCCGTGCGGATGCTTCCTCTCGTTTCGCTAAATATAACTCGAAAGGACAGAACGCACGCTGGGGACTCTTCCCCTCTGTAGCGCTCGGTTGGAAGATCAAAGAGACCTTCCTCAAGGATGTCAATTCTATCAATGACCTCAAACTCCGTATCGGTTATGGTATCACCGGTCAGCAGAACTTGGGTGTGGACTACTACTACCTGCCGACTTATGCTACGTCGCAAGACCACGCGTATTACCCCGTTCTGGATGGTGGCGAGGACAATCCTCTCTTCGCCGGTAGAGATGCAAACGGCAACGCGGTATATTATACCAGCCGTCCGGGCGTCTATAACACCGACTTGACTTGGGAGAAAACATATACCAGCAATATCGGTATCGACTTCGCCTTCCTCAACAACCGTATCAATGGTAATATCGACTACTATCATCGTCGTACCAAAGACCTGCTCAGTACCGTCAACGTATCTGCCGGTTCGAACTTCAAGAACCAGATGCTCGGTAACATCGGTAGCCTCTACAACCAAGGTGTTGAGTTCGCTATCAATGCGGTGCTCGTGGATACGAAGAACTTCAAATGGGACTTGGGCTACAACGTAGCTTGGAACCAGAACAAGATCACCCAGCTGCTCTCCGACGATCCGGATTACTTCGTTCCGACCGGAGGTATCAGCTCGGGTACCGGTAACACGATCCAGGCGCATAAAGTAGGTGAAGCCGCTTATTCCTTCCTCGTTTATGAGACGAAGACGATGACCGATGATCAAGGTGTAACACGTCATTATTTCGTGGACCGCAACAAGGATGGTCAGATCAACGATAACGATAAATATATCTACCACAACCCCGCTGCTCCTGTTACAATGGGTCTGCAGACCAAGTTCCAATTCTATGGCTTTGACTTGGGTATCACGCTCCGTTCGAATATCGGAAACTATGTATACAATGATGTCTTGGCTGGCAACCTGCAATGGGTAGAAGCAGATAAAGTTTACCAGAATCAGAATGGCGGTTACCACTCTGTCCTGACTTCTGCTTTCAGCTGCTATTATGGAGACAACATGCGTAGCGATGATATCCGCACGTACGTTTGGAACGATGCAACCCAAGCTTACGAAGTGGGAACGGACTCCAAAGGTGCTTTGGTGAAGAACTCCAACTGGTATGCTTCGGACTTCTTCGTGGAGAAAGCATCTTTCCTTCGTATTGACAATATCACGCTCGGTTATAGCTTCAACAAGACGAAAGTTCAGGGACGTGCGTACGTTACTGTATCCAACCCGTGCGTCTTCTCTAACTACAAAGGACTCGACCCGGAGGTCGGCGGAGGTATTGACAATAACATCTATCCGCGTAGCATGACTACCGTTATGGGTATCAGCCTCCAGTTCTAATAAGAGGATTAATAGAATAAGAAACTTAAAAATATAATAGCGTTATGAAATACACTAAAATATTCTTTGCTGCCTTATTAGGTATGGGAATGACAGCGTGTTCGCTCGATAGAACGCCGCTGGATCCTAACACGGACACTAAGTTTAATAAAGATGCTGTGTTCGCTAAATGCTACGCTACCTTCGGCGTCACCGGACAGAAAGGTCCGGATGGTAATGGAGACGTGGATGGCATTGACGAGGGTACTTCTTCCTTCTATCGTATGTTCTGGGAACTGAATGAGTTCTGTACGGACGAAGGTTGGTGGATCTGGAACGATGTGGGATTGGCGGATATTCGTACCCTGACGTGGAGTTCGAGCAACGACTTGGTTTATGGACTCTACTCGCGTCTGAACTTCGATATCACCCTCTGCAATTCGTTCTTGGATAAGACTACCGAATATACGGATGACGAGACATTGGCGCAACGCGCAGAAGTACGTATGCTCCGCGCAATCAACTTCTATTATCTCTTGGATATGTTCTATCGCGTGCCGTTCTCGCTGACCGTTTCGCCGAACAAACCGATGCCTACTACGCGTCAGGAGTTGTTTACATGGCTGGAGACGGAATGTCTGGAACTGGCTGCTGATCCGCATATTATCCAGGCGGGACAGAGAACCAATAAATACCGTGTCGATCAGGCTTGTGCTTGGTTCTTACTCATGCGTCTTTACCTCAACGCTGAGGTATATAATGAGTCCGCACTCGGCGCTCGCGATGGTCAGGCACGCTATGCGGATGCAAAGCAATACGCGAAGAAACTGATGGATAGTTCCTACAAACTCCATGGCTATGACAAATCCGCAAAGGCTGCCATAGACTTGGCTAAAGAGCGTACCGCTGATCATGTGTACTACTCGGCTTACCAGCAGCTCTTTATGGGAGATAATGATAACAACGGAGCACAGGATGAGGCGATCTTCATGATCTATCAGGATGCAATCCATTCCCAGAACTGGGGCGGTTCACGCTTCCTCGTCAGCTCAGTACGCGACGCGAACTATGTGCCTTTCGGCTCAACGGATACATGGTCGTGTTTCCGCTCTTCGCCTGAATTCGTATATTACTGGGTGGACAAAACCAAAGCTTCTTCTATCTCTCTGAATGAGTACCAGATGCCGGTTGCTCTCGGTGATGACCGTGCAATCATGGCTTCCAAGACCACCGCAGGAAAGAAGATGTCTTTGACCGGAAATGAAGCAGCCGATTTCTATGCTTCTTGGTCGGTTCTTAAATTCACAGGTGTGTACTCGACCTCCGAGACCACGATTCTGAAGGATTCCCAAGGAAATGACTCTATCGTAGAAGCTCCGTGGATATGGGCTTCGCCTGTCGGAGAACCGCAGTGGCCCGATACCGATATTCCTTTGTTCCGTCTCGCAGAGGCTTACTTGACCTACGCAGAGGCTTGCTTCCGTACAGGAGAAATGGCTCCCGCGGTAGAGGCTGTTAACTGCTTGCGCCGCCGTGCCAATGCGCCGGAGCTTACTACCTTGGATGAGGATGCGCTGTTGGTTGAGTGGGCTAAAGAGTTCTGGTGCGAAGGACGCCGCCGTACCGACTTGATCCGTTTCGGACAATTCGCAGGTCCGTCCTCTACCATGACATGGGAAGGACATAAAGCAGGCAAGGATGCGAAATACAATGTATATCCCATTCCTGCCAAAGATGTTACCGCAAATGAGAACCTGAAAGGTCTCAACGAAGAAATAGGTTACTAATAGAATAAATGGTTTGTTAACCAAATATATTAACTAACTTTATTAACTAACTTTATTAACTAATTAACAGAATTATGAAAAAGTTATTCGCTTTTGTAGCAGTCGCTCTGTTTAGCGTTGCTACGTTCGCAAGTCGTGAGGTAGTTCCGTCTGATGACGACCTGGCTAAGTATGCAACAGGAACCTACACGATGTGTATCTACAACGAGAGTGCCTGCAACGGTATCGTCCTCAATGGTACCTATGCCGGTTGGCCCAATGCTGCCGATCACGCTACTCTGCTTGACTTCGTAGCAGTAGATGGCTTCGAGGGCTGGTATGTCGTTTCTTGGGAAGATACAACGGATCCCGCAGATGCAGAACATGGTGGTGTACAGGCTAAACCTATCCAATTGGACGGCAGCGGTCTGTTCAACTGGGATTATCAGCTTGGTCCCGATGCAGAACTGATTCGCGGTAATGCAGAATTGCTCCCCGGTAATAATGGTACTGAGGTGGATATCAAGAACATTCAACCGGGTATCGTTGTAATTGATGTAAAGAGCTGGAAGAACAATCCTTGTACCGCTGTTTATCATGTGTACAACGTGACCTTCATTTCTCCGGACTGCAACGACGAGGACTATGTAGTTCCTGCTATCTCCGGTGGTTTCAACGGTTGGGCACAAGAGGCTATGACCCTGAATGAGCTGAAGACCGCTGAACGTCAGCAGGCCAACCTCCCGGGTGCTGTATTCGAGATTAGCTTCAAAGCTGCTGAGGGTTCAGAGTTCAAATTCCGTTCCGCTGAGGAGTGGGGTAAAGACTGGACCAACGAGCTCAAAGAATATAACGCTGAAGAGGATGCATGGAGTGCTTACAACGGTGGCGCAAACTTGGTACTTGGAGAACAGACCGACCTTGAGTTCGACCTTGGCGATCCTGAGAAATATTTATGGAACAACTGCGAGAAACCTATCGAAATCGAGGAGAAAGAGTTTGACTACACCATTACCGTAACTAACGCTCCGGTTTGCGGCGAGGCTGTTCTGGCTATCGTTGGCGGTTTCGAGGCTTGCGGTTGGGACGTTGCTAATGCAGTTGAGGTAGTAGATGGTGCTGCTTCTCTCCACGCTAAGAACACCGACGAGTTCAAGTTCTTGGATAAGTCCACCGGTGACTGGAGCAACGAGGTACAGGGCTTTGCTCAAACTACATTCCACAAAGCTGACCTCGCTGACGGTGCAGAGGATGGCGTTATCGCTATCGACCTTGCCGAGGCTCAATTTAAAGCATGTGTTGAAGGTATCGAGAATGTTACTCTGACCGAGAAGGCTCACAAAGTAGTAGTTGACGGTGTTCTCTACATCGTTCGTGACAACAAGATGTACAACGCACAGGGTACTCAGGTTCGCTAATCCGAACATCCCTTCCAATCAGCCATGCACGGCTGATACACAAAATAGCCCGGGCATCTGCTCGGGCTATTCTTATTGTGCTCGGACCCTGCGTACTGGTAACGAAGTGGTCGCGGCTTGGTCGCGGAGGCGACTGCATACCGAATGGGCGGTTTGTGCTGACAGGATGGACGGTTACTGCATTTTGAAGGTACCTTTGCTGCCTTTCTTCACAATGAATGTGCATTGACCGGCAAAAGCGTGCATCTGCGGTTTGACAAAGCTGTCCAGACACGCCGCATCGCCGTTGGCAGCGGCTACAAAACCATCGCCTTCATAGGTGATCAGGTTGTCCGCAAAGGGGCAGAGGTTGCCTTTCTTGTCCACCACGCGGATGGTCATATAGCATAACTCCTCCGGGTGCTCGTTCTCGTTCGCCCAGATAACCTCCAAGTGATGCGGTTTTCCGGCTTTATTAACAAACTGCTTAGCTACCTCATTTCCGTTTTCATCGTAAGCCACGGCCTTAATGGATTTACCCTTATACGGCACTTTAAACCACATCAGCCTGTATCGCGGCAGCAGTTCCGGACGCGGCGCACTTCCCCATTCGGGGATGTCAAACGTACCTACCTCCGGCATACGGCTCACGCCTTCGATCGTTTCGCCTTTAGCGAGCCGTTCGGTCTCTTCGGCGGTGGCAAAACGCAGCTTGCCGTAACTCTTTCTGCCGACGAAGAGCTCCACCTCCGGATACGTGGTGTAGCAGAATACCGCCACGCTGTCGCCTCTCTGCCAGTTCCAATGCGGCAGGACATGGAAGGTCTCTTCCTTTTTGTTCCACTGGCTCTTATACAGCCAATAACGGTCTTTGGGCAGCGACGCGAGGTCGATGATGCCGAAATAGGAACTATGGCTGGGCCAAGCGTCCGTGTCGTATGGCGAAGGCTCACCGAGGTAGTCGAATCCGGTCCATACGAACTGACCGAGCGTCCAGGGGTAATCGTCCTGGAGCTGGAAATCCTGCTCGGGCAGACCCGACCATGCGCAGTATTCGAGGTCGTAACCGCTGGATTGCTGGTCTGGATACTTGGCGTCGGGTTGGATCTTTGCCGGCAGTTTATACACGCCGCGGCTGGAGACGGTGGATGCCGTCTCGGAACCCAAAATCATCTTCTGTGGCAGATTCTCATAGCCCTCTATATAGCGGCTTGTGCGATAGTTGAAGCCCGGTAACTCAACCGCTGCCCCGAACCCATTATGGATCACATGCATGGCTTGATCCATTCCGTTCGTCACGGGTCGGGTGGGGTCGAGCTGGTGGAAGAGTGCCTGCAACTCTGTCACAATGCCGATACCGTCGGGCAGCACCTGGTTCCAGACTTCGTTGCCGGAGGACCAGAGCATCACAGATGCGTTGTTGCGGTAGTGCTTGACCATGTTGGTGATGTCCCATTTCCACCAATCTTTGAATTCCACGCTGTAGTCATTCTCCGTCTTGCCGTGGTTCCACACGTCGAAAGGCTCGATCATCATCATCAATCCCATCTCGTCGCATAGCTCCACCAGCTCAGGAGCCGGCATGTTATGGCTCGTGCGGATGGCGTCGCAGCCCATCTTCTTGAGCATCGTCAGCTGGTGGCGCAGCGCATCTTTATGAATGGCTGCTCCGAGCGGACCGAGGTCATGGTGAAGGCATACGCCCTTGAATTTGCGGGTCTCGCCGTTCAGCTGAAAACCTTTCTCCGCCGTGTAACTGATCGTGTGGATGCCAAACCGCGTTTCTTTCTCGTCCAGCACCTCATTGCCTCTCAACACACGTGTTTTGGCAACATATAGATGCGGGGCCTCCGGGCTCCAGAGATGCGGACGGAGGATATTGCAGGATCCGTTCGCGCCCTCGGCGGTGCCTACGTACTGACCGTCGTAAAAGAAATCCGTCTGAATGCGTACGCCGGCTTGCTCACAGGTGGTCTCTTCCACGCCGTTTTGCAACTCCACGGCAATCTCCACGCGCGCTTTCTCCTCTGTGATTTTAGGCGTGCGGATGAGGATGCCGAAGGTCGGAATATGAACCGGATCGCTCTCCACCAGATGGACGTTCCGGTACAGACCTGCTCCCGGATACCAGCGGCTCTGCTGGGGTTTGTTCTCCAGAAAGACATCTATATCCACGCTGTCGGAGGTGATCAGATGGGGCAGGATATAGCAATCGAAGGTGTTGTATCCGTACGGCCAATAGACCACTTCTTCTCCGTTGACAAACACATCGGCGTGGCTCATCGCGCCGTCAAAAACGAGCGTGTAGAACTTCTCCTTATTTACTTTCACGCGCGTGCGGTAGTGCCCTTTGCCCATCCATGGCAGACCACCGCTGCGTCCGGTTTTCCAAGTCGGCTCTTTCTCGCCGTTCTGCACTACGATCACTTCCTGCAGGTCATTCGCGCGGTCAAATTCGCCGCTGATAGCCCAGTCGTGCGGCACACTCACTTCATGCCAAACGGTATCTACACGCGGCATCTGTTCCGACGGCTCTTGCCGGAACTGCCAACTCGTCAGCAGTGTGCTGACAGCTAATAAAATACTAAGCATATTATTTGAATCTGTACTCTGTTATCTCATCCAGTTTCTCGCCCGGACGGAGGATAATATTCGGGAAGGCGTCATGATTGATGCTGTCGGGCCAGTTTTGCGCCTCCAGACACACGGCATGCTGCACGTCGTACTTCTTGCCGCTCTTGCCTTCGTTGGCTTCAACCCAGTTTCCGGTATAGACTTGCAGCCCTTTCATCGTGGTCCAACATTCCATCGTCCGCCCGTCGGCTTCCAGCGTAGCGGCATGCCGCAACTCTTTCGGAGCGTCGCCTGCGCAGAGACACCAGTTGTTGTCGATTCCTCTGCCGGGGGCAAAGAACGGATCGTCGATCCGGTCTCCGATACGTGTCGGCTGGCGGAAATCCATCGGTGTGCCGGCTACGGGCAGGATTGCTCCGGTAGGACAAGCGGTCTCGTCGAACGGCGTGTAGTGCTCTGCGTTCACTTGCAGAATATGCTCGTGCACCGTTCCGCTGCCTTCGCCCGCGAGGTTGAAATACGCATGGTTGGTCATCGCAACGAGGGTGGGGGCATCTGTCTTCGCTTCGTAATGAATGACAAGCCGATTGTCTTTGGTCGCCGTGTACGTCACCCAAACGTCGAGATTGCCGGGGTAGCCTTCCTCGCCGTCCTGCGCGCGGTAGTGCAACTTGATCTCATAGATACTTTGCTCCACTACCTCCCAAATCTTGGCATTGAATCCCTCTACGCCGCCGTGCAGGCTGTTCGTGCCGTTGTTGATCGGCAGTTGGTATTGCTTGCCGTCGAGGCTGAACTTGCCATCCTTGATGCGGTTCGCAACCCGTCCGCAGATGGCGTTGAAATAGGTCTCTTTGGTCCGCCATTCGTCCGCAGTGCGGAAGCCAAGAACGATGTCCTTGACTTCCCCTTTGCGGTTGGCTACCAGCAGTTTGGTGATCTTCGCGCCGAGGTTGGAGATCTCCGCCTTCAGACCGCCGCTGCTCTTGATCGTATAGAATTGGATCTGTTTCATATCACTCCAGGCGCATCACTCCGTCTCCAATTTCTGCTACATAGAAATCAGCCTTCAGACCTGTTTTCTTCTCATACTCGGCTCCCACGAAGGATTTGAAGGTCTCGATGGCTTCGTCTCGGACGAGGCTGACGGTGCAACCGCCGAAACCGCCACCGGTCATACGGCTGCCGAGCACACCTTCTACCTGCCAAGCGGCTTCAGCCAGTGCGTCCAGCTCCGGTCCTGTTACCTCAAAATCATCGCGGAGCGATACATGGCTGGCGGTCATCAGTTCGCCGAAATAAGCGATCTCGCCTCTCTTCAGAGCCTCTACTGCAGCCGCCGTACGGGCTACTTCGCCCACCACGTGGCGCGCACGCTTGTGCGCAATCGGGTCGGTGATGGCGCTCTCCACTTCGCGCCAGTCCTCTTCGGTCAGTTCGGCGAGGAACTTGATCGGTTTCACTTTGCTGATCTGCTCTACCGCCAGCTTGCATTGACTAACGCGGTCGTTATACGCGCCGCTGTCCAGATGGTGAGGGCTATGCGTATTGGTGATCACAACCTTGATTCCGTCCAGCTTGACCGGCACGTGCTCGAACTCCAGCGTGTCGCAGTTCAGGTATATCGCATGGTCTTTCTTGCCTTGCGCCGAAGCGAACTGGTCCATGATGCCGCACATCACACCGGCATATACATGCTCGCACTCCTGGCCGATGAGAGCCAACTCCGTGCGGTATTTCTTGTCGTCGGCGATGACTACACCCATCTCCTCGGTGAATGCTCTGGCGGTCACAACCTCCATGGCGGCGCTACTGCTCAAACCCGCTCCCGCAGGCACGTTGCCGTAATAAAGCAGGTCGTATCCGTTCTGCAACTTCGCCTCCGGGTGGCGACGAGCGATGATATCCATACATCCCAGCGAATAATTGCACCATGCGCGATCCGGCTGCGGAGCGATGGCGTCAATCGGAATCTCATAACTCTGCGGCATGTTCAGCGATTTGAAACGAAGCACTCTCTCTGCATTGGGAGCAATCAGAAGCCATGCGCCGAAACTCAATGCGCAGGGGAAAACACTACCGCCTTGGTAGTCCACATGTTCACCGATCAGGTTTACTCGTCCGGGGGCAAAATAGATTTTCTCTGCCTTACGGCCGTAAGCCTCTTCGAAGGCTTTTTTCATTTCTTGTGTCGTCATAGTGATAATAAATTAAGTGTATTTGAAAAAATTTGACGCAAAATTACAAAAAAATTTTGATATATACAAAAAAAGTGTTAACTTTGCGGCGAAAATTTAAAACACAGCATAATTTACCTTAAAAAAATAATACTATGAGACTGGAATTTTTACTCTACACCTTGATCTTTATCCTGATCGGATTGATGCTGGTGTCGTTTTTCCTGATTTGGAATTGGTTCGACGCGCGTGCGCAAGTAAAGGTTGTTCGTGAGGCGACCCGTGAGCAGACGATTCACGCGATCCGTCATGCTCATAACAAGTGTCGTATTCTCCTTTATGTCAGTCTCTTGCTGGCGCTTTGCTATCTGCCGATACCGTTTATTTTAGGTGAGTACTATGGCACGCTGGCATATCCGGGTGTGGTACTGCTTGCTGATTTTCTGATGCTGTACGGGCTTCGTTCTCGTGCCAAAATGTATATTTCCTCCATCGATGACTACGTTACGGAGAATGAGGATCATGTGCGCGAGGCGGCGGCGCAACGCGAGCAGAAACGCGAGCAATGGAGACGCGAGGCGAAAGATCTCAACCCTAAAGCGCTGGCGTTTATCAAGGAGAATCTCGGTGAGAACTATGAGACCTGGTTCCAGCATGATATTCTGGTAGGCAGATGTGTACTGGCGAACCGCGAGTTAGGGCTCCTCTATGCGCAAGGTATTCTGCTGCCGTTCAAAGAGATCATGGAGGTTCGTATGGGGCGTAAGGACTTGAAACTGGTTACTTCGAATAGCACCTATCCGTTCGTGACCATCGACTTTGGCGCGCTGCCGATCAACCCCGAGACCGGTAATACCTATCGCGACGAGATTGCCGTTGAGATAGAGAAAATGATGCCGTAAAGCATGTGTATCTGCATAAAAAAAGAGGCTCGCAAGCCTCTTTTTTTAATAACTCTCCTCGGCGGAAGGGAAACTGCCGTCCTTCACCGCACTGACATATTCTCCGACGGCTCCTTTCACCTCGTCTGCCAGTTTGGCGAAATGGCGAAGGAACTTGGGTTTGAATCCTTGGTTCATACCCAGCATGTCGTGCAAGACCAGCACTTGGCCGTCTGTTCCGTTACCGGCTCCGATACCGATGACCGGACAGGAAACAGCTTTCGTCACTTTCTCTGCCAATGCAGCAGGGATCTTCTCCAATACGATGGAGAAACATCCCGCTTCGTCCAGCAGCTTGGCATCGTGGATTAGTTTCTCCGCCTCTTTCTCTTCCTTGGCGCGCAGACCGTAGCCGCCAAACTGGTTCACGCTCTGCGGCGTCAGACCCAGGTGACCCATTACCGGCACGCCGGATTGTACCATGCGGCGGATAGCGTCAATAATCTCTTCGCCGCCCTCTAATTTCACGGCGTCGCAGCCGCTCTCCTTGAGAATCTTGATCGCATTGCGCACCGCCTCGTCGGTATTCACCTGATAACTGCCGAACGGCATGTCGCATACCACCAGCGCGTGTTGCGCTGCGCGAACGACTCCTTTGGTCAGGAAAATCATCTCGTCCACCGTGATCGGCAATGTGTACATATTTCCGCATACCACATTGCTTGCGCTGTCTCCGACCAGAAGCATGTCTATCCCCGCTTCGTCCACCAGAGAGGCTAACGTGAAATCGTAACTCGTCAGCATCGCGATCTTCTCGCCGTTCTGCTTCATTTGACGTAATTTAGCCGTCGTCATCCGGCTGTTTTGTACATGTACTGACATATATCAATGCTTTTTTAGAATAATCCAAATTATCACCGGCGCACCAAACAGAGCACTTACAGTGGAGATCGGCAGCGGGTAAATAGCTAGCGAACAGAGCACATCGCACACCAGCAGCAGACATCCGCCTATCAGAGCTGCTGCGGGAATCGTTATGCGGTGGTTGGTCGTCCGGAAGATCCCTCGCGCTATATGAGGAACCGCTACGCCGATGAACGCAATCGGACCGCAGAAGGCTGTCACGCCGCCTGCTAACAGACCGGTTGCCAAAACTATATAAAGACGCGTGCGGGTTACATTAATACCTATTCCGCGCGCGTAGTCTTCGCCTAAGAGCAATCCGTTCAGCGGCTTCAGCGACAGCAGCACAAATACTCCGCCGAGGAGCAGAATAGGGATCATCAACTGCATGTCGCTCCATCCGACGCTGCTGAGCGAACCCAGAGTCCAGACGATGAATAACTTCAGCGCATCCGGATTAGCGAAGTTCTGCAGCAGACTCACCAGCGCACCTGCGATCGAACCGAACATCATTCCGACGATCAGTAGACTGACGTTGCTGGTCACTCTCCGGCTCACGCCGAGCACCAGCAGCAACACCATCGTTGCGCCAATACAGGCTGCAATCGGTATTCCGAATGCTGACGGTTGAAAGCTGAAGGCTGAAATCTGATAACTGACCGCAGACAGCATCGTCAGTAGTGCTACTCCCAAACTCGCGCCGGACGATACACCCAATGTGTACGGACCCGCCAGAGGGTTGCGGAAAAGCGTCTGCATGATAAGTCCCGCTACGGATAGCGAAGCGCCTGCCAGAACCGCCGTAATGGCTTTAGGCAAACGAATAGCATGTAGTATATTCTGCTCCATGGGGTTCAACTCCCCCCATGGCGATAACCACATGCTACCGCTACATACGTCCAGGCAAAACAGCCCGGCTAATAGTACTATCAGACCTATAAATAAGCCGCTTTTTTTATTCATTAGTTTCTAAATCGTAACTCGCCTTCTTTCAATTCGACGATTACGGGTCGCTTCTGATCCACCTTGCCGGCGATGATCGACTTGCTCAGTTCGTTTAGAACCAGCCGCTGCAAAGCCCGTTTCACAGGACGTGCACCGAACTGCGGATCGTAGCCCTCTTTCGCAATATAACGTATCGCATCGTCCGTCACGCGCAGGTCGATACCTTGTGCCGCCAGCATCTCGTGAATCCGGCTGACTTGCAATCCAACTACCGCACGGATGTCCTCTTCGCTCAACTCGCTGAAATGGATGATCTCGTCGATTCGGTTGATGAACTCCGGACGGACGTTCGCCCGTAATTGCTCTTCCGTCAGGTTGGAGGTCATGATGATCAGCGTGTTCTTGAAATTGACCACCCGACCTTTGTTGTCCGTCAACCGTCCGTCGTCCAGCACTTGCAGCAGCACGTTGAACACATCCGGATGGGCTTTCTCAATCTCGTCGAACAGTACGACGGAGTATGGTTTGCGTCGGATGGCTTCCGTCAACTGACCGCCTTCGTCGTAACCCACGTATCCCGGAGGGGCTCCGATGAGTCGCGTCGCGGAGAATTTCTCCTGATACTCACTCATATCAATACGCGTCATCATATTCTCGTCGTCGAACAGGTAGTCTGCCAGCGCTTTGGCTAACTCGGTCTTACCGACACCCGTTGTGCCGAGGAAGATGAAACTGCCGATCGGTCGTTTCGGATCTTGCAGTCCAGCACGGCTTCTGCGGATCGCGTCGCTCACAGCCTTTATCGCCTCGTCCTGTCCGATCACACGGCGGTGCAACTCTTCCTCCAGATGGAGCAGTTTGTCGCGCTCGCTCTGCATCATCTTCGCTACAGGGATACCTGTCCAGCGGGCTACTACTTCGGCGATATCGTCTTCGTCCACTTCCTCTTTGATCAGTGTCTCGTCGCTGATGGCATGCAGTGCTTCCTGTGCGGTTTTGATGTTCGCCTCCGCCGCAGGAATCTGGCTGTATCGGATCTCCGCCACTTTGCCGTAATCGCCTTCGCGCTCGGCTACTTCCGCCTCATGCTTCAGCGTCTCGATATGCGCTTTCTCGTTCTGGATAGTAGCGACATATCCTTTCTCTTTGTTCCACCGCGCATTCAGTTCCTCGCTCTGTTTCTTCAACTCTTCGAGCTGCTTCTCAATCGCAGAAAGTTTCGCCTCATCTTTATCTCTCCGCACAGCCTCGCGCTCGATCTCCAGCTGCTTGATCTGCCGATCCAGCGAATCGATCTCTTCCGGCTTCGAATCGACCTCCAGACGCAGTTTGGCGGCTGCTTCGTCCACCAGGTCGATCGCTTTGTCCGGCAGGAAACGATCCGTTATATACCGTGCGCTCAATGTCACGGCGGCAATGATCGCGTCGTCTTTGATACGCACCTTGTGGTGGGTCTCATACCGCTCTTTCAGTCCTCGCAGAATAGAGATCGTCGCAGCCTCGTCCGGCTCGTCCACCATCACTTTCTGGAATCGTCTCTCCAGCGCTTTGTCCGTCTCAAAATACTTCTGGTATTCGTCCAGCGTCGTGGCACCGATGGCACGCAGATCACCTCGCGCCAAAGCCGGTTTCAAGATGTTCGCTGCGTCCATTGCGCCGCTGCTCTTACCGGCTCCGACCAACGTGTGAATCTCATCGATGAACAGGATGATCTCGCCTGCCGCATTGACCACTTCGTTCACTACGCCTTTCAGTCGTTCCTCAAACTCACCTTGATATTTCGCGCCTGCGATGAGCGCACCCATATCCAGGCTGTAAATCTCTTTTTTCTTCAGGTTCTCCGGCACGTCCCCGCGCATAATTCGTTGCGCCAATCCTTCCGCGATAGCGGTCTTACCCACGCCCGGTTCACCTATCAGAATAGGGTTGTTCTTCGTTCTACGGCTCAATATCTGTAATACCCGCCGTATCTCTTCGTCCCGCCCGATCACGGGATCCAGTTTACCTTCACGAGCCCGCTCGCAGAGGTTGATTGCGAACTTCTTCAAGTTCTCGTTGTTGTTACCGTTTCCGTTCATAGTCGTATATTGTTTAGTTAGTAATTTCAATTCTCCTAGTGTCCTGAAACCCTAGTCACCTTCTTAACTACAAACAATATACCCGGCAACCAATAACTGCCATTTTGGCAGATAAACGTCTTCTTTCTGCCACTCGGAAAATCAATCTCTGGGAGCTTGCGCAGCAATGTCCGTCGCTATTGTGCGAGGCGCCCACTCTGTATAAATCTGCGCAGACACTTCTCCGTCTTCGCGCGTCAGATTAGCAAGCACTCCCAATGCCTGCTGCCCGCTGACCTCCGACGGCTCATAACTACACGTCAGCGTGTCGCCGAGGAAAGTCTCCCGAAGCCAATGAATCGCAATCCGACGGATGGCGTGCGCATCCAGAAAAGCCTCGCCTGCCTGCTGCATCGCAATCGACAGATAGGTCCGATTGTTTACATGACCGTTGAAATCCAAATTGATCGGATTCACTCGATGCTTGATCTCCGGTATCTGAAGGCTGCCCTCTGACGGCTGATGGTCGATTTCTGACGGCTTAGCAAACCGCATCTTCTTATGGCTCTCCGTCGTCATTTCGGCTACCACCGGAATCTGCTCCGCAAAAGGAGTCAGCGGTGCTAAACGGTGTGCTTCGGTGTCCAGCAGCGTCCAGCAGCCATAGCCGTGCACTACCTCTTTCCCGTCCGGACGGCGGAAACGGAACTCCGCATACAGCCGCAAAGCCGATAACTCGCTGTTCCACACTTCCACCTCTATCTCCTCCGACCACAACGCGGTCTCTTCTTCGAAAAAAGCGTTGAATTCAGTGATCACCCACATCCGGTTCACCTTCACCATATCAAATGCGGCAAGGTGCAAACACGCCATGAAACGGGCCCAACAGTCCTGATAATACAGCAGCACTGCGTTCGGTGTCATCCGATACCGCGTGTCCATGTCCGCTGCCGTAATCGAATATTGATGAGTATAATTCATTCCCAATTCTCAATTCTCAATTCCCCTAATATACATCTCTGTCGCCTTGCGCACCCAGCAGTACTCCCATTTCGGTCCTTGGAACAGCTCTTTGGCTTGCTTGAAATAGCGCAGCGCTTCTTTCTTGCTCCCGAAGGGAGCCGGAGCGTAGTAGAGCGACGTGCCGTAATACGCCAATACCAGTGGATCTTTGGGTGCTAATTTGGTTGCCTCTTTCGCCAGCGACATTGCTTTGACAGGGCGAATGGCAATATGAAGCCGCATTTCATAGACCATGACGGCTGACATATACATCTCGTAATGTCCTGCCGGTAAGGATCCTTTCGCTGCTTCTACGTCTTTGCGAAACTGTTGCACGTACCGCTTGGCTTCGGGCAACAATGCTTCCTTGCCCTCTTTCTTTGCCTCCGCTACAATATATCCGCAATACCCGTATTCGTACAGAAGATCCTTTGTATCGCGTACTTTGTCACTTGGTACTTTGTCCCTTAGTACTTCCAGATACTCCTTCCACACACTCATATCCTCGCGCTGATAGGCGTCAAACAAGCCCCTGTCCGCAGAGAAATCTTGTGCGGACAGGGTCATGCTGATTACCATCAGGAGTAGTCCCAAAACACTCCTTTGTACTTGGTACTTAGTCACTGGGTCACTTAAATTTATTTTCCTCTCTCCAGCAACAGCGTTCTCGTCGGCTGGTCGCAAACCTCGGTCGGACCGTAGTACTGAATCGGACCCGGATAGATATAACTGGTCTCGGGATCTGCCCAATCCTCGCGGTGAGCCACCAGATACTGGAACGGCTTGCCGTTGAGGTCAACCAGAGCCTTCTGGATCACCGGTTTCATCTTACCGTTACGCTTCTCCATGTTCATCATCATCGTGATAGGCACACCGCCGGCAATCCACTCAGCCGCAGGCTTGGTCAGGTTGCGCACAAGCGACATGTAACCCGTCTTGCCGGCTGCGATCAGATGAGTTGCGTTCACGCCGATCGAGTAGCAGTAGTCGGCATCGAAGTTCGACGGAATAGCGCAGCGGCCTTCGTAACCGAAGAAGTGGTTGAGAGCCGAGAACTTACCCTTGTACTCGCCGTTGGCTTTGAGAACAGCCAGACGTTTCTGAACCATCTCAATCAGCAGTTTCTCGGTCTCGATCTGGCTGACCATTACGTTTCCGTGAGGATCGCGATCCAGCGTCAGCTGGCGTGCAATACCCTTCGGCAGCGAACGATAGAGCTCGCACGAAGCCGGAGTCAGCATGCTCTTGACGTACTCGCGCTTTGCGTCGTCGCCTTCCAGCGAAGCGAACTCCTCGTTGTTTGCCAGCAGGTCATTCAGCTCCTGAATAAGCACACGCATTGCCGGGATGAACTCGATCAGACCTTCCGGAATCAGCACGGTTCCGAAATTCAGACCTGCGTTAGCACGGGCAACAATGACCTTCACAATACCCTCAACGATCTCGTTCAGCGTCATTTTCTTTGCCTCTACCTCCTCGCTAATCAGGCAGATGTTCGGCTGGCTCTGCAGCGCGCACTCCAACGCAATATGGCTTGCCGAACGGCCCATGAGGCGGATGAAGTGCCAGTATTTCTTGGCACTATTGGCGTCGCGCTGAATGTTACCGATCAACTCGCTATAAACCTTACAAGCGGTGTCAAAACCGAACGAAGTCTCAATCATCTCGTTCTTTAGGTCACCGTCAATGGTCTTCGGGCAACCGATCACCTGAATACCGCATTTCTTCTGCAGGTAGTACTCTGCCAGAACGCAAGCGTTGGTGTTCGAATCATCACCACCGATGATCACTACTGCCTTGATTCCCAATTGTTTGCAGATCTCGATACCATTGTCGAACTGCCAAGTTTCTTCCAGTTTGGTACGACCGGAACCGATGATGTCGAAGCCGCCGGTGTTGCGGTATTCGTCGATGATTTCGCCTGTCAACTCTTGATACTTGCCGTCAATCAGACCCGAAGGACCGCCGAGGAAACCATACAGTTTGTTATTCGGATTGAGAGCCTTCAGACCGTCGTACAGACCGCTGATAACATTGTGACCACCGGGAGCTTGACCGCCCGACAGGATAACACCCACATTGAACGGCTCTGAATGTTGAGGTTGACCTTCTGCTGGCTCAAACGTAATGACCGGCAGTCCGTACGTGTTCGGGAAGAGTTTTTTGATCTCTTCTTGGTCTGCTACCGACTGTGTTTTCTCGCCTTCTACAAGGCGTACCGCGCCCTGCAATGCTACCGGCATTTTCGGCTGATAGCTCTGACGCGCAATTTGTAATGGACTTTTTTGCATAATGTTAAATTATTTGTGTTTTGATTATTTTTTGACTTTTGTTTATAGTGACATTTATAGTGACACTTTGGAATTGATGGCTCAAACGTTTCTAAGGTAAAAGTATCTCCCAATGACCGCCTCTGTCCGGCCCGACACGACGGATGATGCCTCGCGATTGAAGGGCGTTTAAATCACGGCGAATAGTCCTTGCATCCACTTGGAAATACTTTGCAAGTGATGCGGATGTTTCTAGGACATTTTCTAGGACATTTTCTAGGACATTCTGTTGCCCGGTAGCCAGTAAGCGTTGCACTATAAGTCTCTGTCTTTCAGTTAGTTTGTCCGCTATGTTTTCTAGGACATTTACAGTGATATTTTGGGGGACATTTATTGTGACATCCTGTGCATCTTTCTTCCCGCTTTCTGCCCCCCCCATAGCCATTTCTGCTTGTTTGGACTCGGCAATGTTTAGACGGATACGGAACATATCATCGTCGGTGATAGTAGGTTCGGCTCCGAGATAAATAGGAGCATAGTGGTATAAGTTACGCACGCCGGTTCCCAAGTGCTCCGCGCGTCCCATCTGCACGAAGAAATTCGCCAAATGCGGATTCTTTGGATGCGGAGTATAGTCATGTGCTCCTAAAACGATCACACCGCCGTCGCGGTTGAGGAACGCGCAAACGGTCTCGAACAAGTTGCCGGGCAACTCGCTCCACGCTTCTTTGTACTCAATCGTACGTTTTTCGCGTTGTTTGGTAATCTGTTTCAGTTCCTCAAATGTCATAACGACACAAATTTGCCTGCAAATGTACTGCTTTTTTTTGATATATGCAAGAGAAAGGGCGATTTTCTGCTACTTTTCTATTATTGGGAAATAATCGTTCCGTAGTAAATGTGTGTGAGGATTAGCAATAATCGTTCCGAACAAATGTGAGGATTAGAACAGGACCATCACGGGATCATGTCCCGACGACGCCCTAAGAAAAGTACAATCAGAACAATAGCGGAGCATATTCCATACCCCTCTATATATAGTTACAAAGGAGGCAAAATCTATCACCTTCGCGTTCTGCAAGGAGGTTACAAAGTCGATACCACTCCGCTTAATCAACGAGGTAACTCCTGCCTCCGCTCTCCGCAAAAATTAAAATTTTCGGGGTCTCTAGAAGGTTCCAAACTTGGTTGATGCATTAAAAAATGACATTGCACTATTTGCACTTTGGAACGAGAAAGTGCAAAGCAAAAAAAATGACAGAACGGTCAGAACAAAAAATGATGTGAGACAGTTGAGACAGTTGATACAGTTGGGATTTCCATGAGTAACGATTCATCTAAAAATGAGCAAATTAGACAAAAGTGTCTCAAGTGTCTCAAGAATCTCAATGCAAATTTTTATAGAGGGCAAATTTGGACATGCACGAGGAAGAGCGGGATTCAATCCTTATCATATGCGGAGATATACTCGCGGCCAACACAACTGTTCCACAGGAAATAATTACGCATGGTATATAACCTCCCTAACGCACGGTCATATTGATCTTGTAAGTCATTGGCCTGCTGGCGGGTGCGCTCTTTTTCTTCTTTGGACATGGTTGCTCGTGCTTTGTTGAAGGCTTTCAGTTCGCTCCGCAAACGGGATACCTCTTTGCGCTGTTCGTCCATCTGCTCTTTGGTAAATTCTTCGTCTGTCATAAATCTTTTATTGTCGTACAGCATAATATAGTTAAAAATTCTGAAAATTCAATCAAGAGAGCATTTTTTTACGAAAAGAGGATGCTCTTTTCTTATTCTTTTCTCGTAAGATGGTCCCGTGATGCTCACGTGCTTGGCAGGTAATGGGACCAACGTGAGCATCACGGGACCATGTAATAAGGACTACACCAGGAGGGCACAATAACTATCCGCCAGTTTGGCTTCGCGCGCATACATGTGCTCAGTCCGTCCCTGCTTTGCAGGGGTCTCCCGACTACGTCGGGGACAGTTTTTTATAATTCTTTTTTGGTTCTTTTTTCTTATTCCTTTTCTTTCGTTATCTGTAGGGCAAGACACCCTGTTTCGTTCATGGAGCGCTTTTTTTAGTTTTTTGGTAACAGCCCGATGGTCGTAGCCGAGAATGATTGACTTTGTTTCGAAGTTGTAATTCATATTCTTTGTCAATGGAATATTCGCTCTGAGAGAATTTCATTTCGCAGATATTGATGACATGAAAAATAAAAACAAGGGCGGTTGGATGACCGCCCTTGTTTCTTACAAAATGTTACCCTGAGGATCGTAACTTGCTCCCGGTCCCGGGACATAATGCCCCTTGGGAAGTAATTGCGGTTCACTCGGATCACTAACGGGAATCATCAGGCTCATAGGCATAATAAGAACCGTTTCCGTTTTCGTCGTTTGATACGTCTTTTTCATAAAGTATATTGCTTAATTATCTTTTAATTGCTTACCTTGCGCATCGTACATACGGCCGTTATGGAGGATGTACAGAACACCATCAATGATACGTTTCTCGCCGTTTACGGCATCGGAGGGAGTGATGCTTTCAAGGTCCGTCGGTACATTATGTCGTGTGATACGGAGCGCATAGCCGTTATTAACACCGGAGTTGAGTGTCAAGGTCAAAGGCAGTCCGTTATTAAGCGTGGCAACCCATGTACCATTGTACAACAGTTCGACTTCGTAACCGTCCATTGCACGCGAAGCCATCGATAAGAGATATTCGCCTGCCGCCGGAGCAAAGAGTTCCAGATTAACGGTTGTCGAGTTGGTCGGCATCTCAATGCCATGTGCGCTCAGTTGTACGCCGTCCTCCGTGGTACACCATAGTTGGGCAGCCGTTGTGCATGTGTTGCTCATGCGTGTCACATCCCGACCGATGGTATATGCCGGAGTAGCATCATCATGCATCGTCAGGTACATATGGTCGATTCCGGTGCTTTGAGTCTCATCCGCTAATGTAAAGTGCATCAGCGGTTTAAGTGTCTGCCTATCGGCGTATAATGCAGGCATTGCAGAAGAAGTGTGGCCATGAATAAAATCAAACTCGCCAGCAACAGGGGTTTGAATGATGAACGGCTGGCCGACACAGAGGCTGGACTCACTGACAAGACCGATATCGTATTTGTCAAACTGGCTGTTGTAGGTAAGTATGTACTCAATGCCCAAGTTGCTCAAATCCATGGTCGTATATTCCAATTGCGTATTGCCCATACCGTTCCAACCATTATTTTTTGCGTTATTGGCAGAGTAGTAATATATATTCATATGATTATCACCTTCAAAAGCAGCCTCTGACGTTTTCTCAAATAGCCAACGATTGCAGTTGCCGTCTATACCGATCACGTAGAACCTTCCCGGCTCAAGTGTACCCGTCAGTTTACTTTTCCAGCCTTTACCCGTCGTAGCACGGAGAGAACCATCGAATTCTTTCACAAGGAAGTCTGTACCAGAAACGTGATTTTTATTGCCATAAGCACGTGTGATGCCGGTTTCAATATCCACTTCAAACGGCACGGCAAATGCGTACCATAGATTCGGCGAAGCGTTTTCCCCAACAGGGTTAAGCACATATTCCATGAAAATACGGTCAGTGGGGATTGGATTATTGCCATGATGTATCTGACCGGACTTAACGCCGGTAGAAATAATGGTTATTGCTTCAACATGGACACAAGATTGATTTATATTCAATTCTCCACCCGGTTCTATGATAATATGTGAGAAATTCTGTGCCCCCAAATCGCATAAGTTTGGATTCTCTCCATTGTGGATGAATATTGAGTTTGACGATGCTATCGGCAAACTTGCAAACATAGCCGTATAGGTTGCTTCGCCTGTTACGGCAACCAAATCTGCATCCCATCCGCTGAACGAATAGGTATATTGCGCATCAGCTGGTTTGATCGGAGTCTCGCCCGTATAGACAGGTGTTTCGCCATAGGCTACCTCGCTGCTTTGCAACTCTGAACCATCGTAATTGACGAACGTAATTGCATACATATTGAGCGTACTCGTAAACTGTGCCGTGTAGGTTGCATCGTCTGTAACAGCAACGATTTCCGGTGTCCAACCGCTGAATGAATAGGTGTATTGCTCATCAGCAGGTTTGATTGGAATTGCATCGGTATAGACAGGTGTTTCGCCATATTCTACTTCACTGCTTTGCAACTCTGTTCCATCGTAATTGACAAAAGATATGAGGAACGTATTTTTTGCGAATACGGCGGTCAAAGTCATGTTCTGCGTCACCGTAATGGTGCGCGGGTTGTTGGTATTGCCGTCAGACCACTGCGAGAACGTATAACCGCTTGCAGCAGTGGCGGTCAGGGTAGCCGTTGTGCCGTTCTTGTATTCGCCTGCTCCCGTTACCGTTCCTTCACCTTCAACGGATACACTCAAACTATATACAGGCTCTTGTTCGTTCTGTGCTGCCCGCACGAGGCGCACAGAGAACCCGATGTAGCGGCTGCTGCCGTCCTGCGGTTCGAGCCAGCTTGGGTGGAAGTAGAGGTCGTACGCGTAGCTCGTGCCGTTCTGCGTAGAGGACCAGTAGTCGCCGTTCGTCCTCACGTCGAGGACAGTCGTGCCGCTGCGGTAGCCCGCAGCAGGCAAGAACACTGCGCCCGCTGACTCCATCAACTCCCACTGAGAAGACGTGTACGTGTTGTCCGAATAATGGCCGCCATTACTATCGTAGTAATCACTGCCCCGCCAAGACAAACCTTTGCCTGTGCTCGGTGTAAATGTCAAACCGACAGGGGCTACCCAACTATCAGGAAGAATAATCGTACCCTGTACACCATTTACCTTGCCCAAACCAAACAGATTGGCATAATTGGTACGACCATGGAACAGATATCCCCATTCATCCTTTGTCAGCGTACGCCAACTGCCCGGAGCATCATTGCCTATCTGGTTATATACACCCCAGTCATAATTGGCACTCGTACCTGTCAGATTCTTATCCGTCTGATTTGTCGATGGACCGTAACCATAATAATTGTAGGTGCTGTTTACCTTGCTTGCACTGGTTGACCACGGGTTATAATTCACAGCATACGAATCGTTTTCCGTATTGTTCCAGCCGCTCGTGCCCCAACCAAAGAGGTCTATCCAGCCGTTGTACGAGGAGGAAACATTCTCGTTCGCCGAACCTACATAATCCCACTGGTGCTCTGCAAAACGCCAAGTACCTGGTTTGGTTGTTCCATCAGCACACTGGTGACTACCCTGTGCTGCATTATACTGCAAGTTGCCTGGAGAGAATGCTACTTTTCGGGTCGCGCTTACGCTAAACACACCAACGGTATTGGTGCTGTTTTGAGCAATGAGTGTTCCTGCGCTTACAGCAATGGCAAGCAAAAAAGTGAAAATCTTTTTTCTCATAATAACTTAATTATAATATTTTAAACAGGTTGAATATAAATGCCTAATTCCAAACCGCATTTATAAACAGCACTCGTAATCATTCCCCAATATTTGCGGTATTCGGCAGCTGACTTTATTGGTACATTTTTGCATACTTTTCCATAGGCACTTTGTTTTACAACCGTACCAAATACATAAAGATCTATTATTGGTTTTTTAAAAGCACTAGCGGCATTAGTATCCGTCAAACTACCGGCAGGGAGACATGGAACAAAACTGAAATATTCACTCTCGGAACCATATATCTTTCCTTCTACAAAATCTTTCTTCTGTTCCTTCATGGGCATTACAGCAGCTAGAAAGTATTCGTCTGTTGGCAACAGAGAACTCACGGGCGCAATTTCTTTTACAACGATAATCGTATCCACCTCAATACTATTTTTTTGCACATTCATCGTTCCGAATACAAGAATATCCCCTGGATGGTACTTCGTATTCCCGCGTCGGCAGCATATATTTCTAAAACAGCCATAAACATACGGATCTGTGTTGGCCGCGTTATTTGGCATAGGCAGCAAAGTACTCACAGGGCGTAGAGTTGTATGAACGGCTATTGGCTTTGTGGTGCTTATGACGGTTGCAACAGAGTCAGGCTCATATTCTCCCCAAAAGAAGAGTTTGTCTTCTGTTATTTTGCCGCTCTTATCTACGTATTTTCCTTCTCGTTTTATAAACTTTCGCTTATGCGTCTTAGTATTCCACGAAATAGTAATAGTTCCGCCAGTTGAAACTCCGCGATACGAAGGCTCATCATTCGGATGACTTAAGAAAAAGATTCTACTCATAGTGATAATATTTTTAAAATTGCCTACTCTTTATTGGATTTTCGGCATTCTCCTCCATTATATTAGATTATTTTTCATATACACGTACAAAAAAGTACTACTTCTGTTGTATCTTCACAGAGGCTCTCGCATTGCCCGAATCGTAAATACAGCAAAAGTAGTACACCAAACGTGTACTAACATCCGCCAATTGAATACGATTCCGATGAAACTTGCGAGATTTCTGTGAACCTAATTGGTGTGTTAGATTTTTCAAATATGTAGTCCGTGTCCGCTGACACGGGGCGTCTTTCATAAAGACGCTGCAAATTTACAATAAAAATTTGAATTACACAAATAATTCTGCATTTTTTTGTGCTTTTGCTACCTATCGCACGTTAGGTGTACCACCACGCGATTTGCGTGTGCAAAGATACTACAAAAAAATGAAAGGCGCAAAGGTTTGACCCTTTACGCCCTAATTAGCCCTTAGTTAACGAGTGAACGAATGAACGAATGTACGAATGAACGAATGAGTGAATTATTTGTTACTCAGTAATATTCTGCCAAATGGTATTACAAGCAAGACTCAGCAATAATATCATCCAAGGCCATTTAAGAGACAAGTATATCTGTGTCTTTCCACGGACACTCATGACAACAAGTATCAGCAGCCATATAGCCATCACCGGCCATGGAGGAAAACGATACAAGCTGTCCAAAATGCGGCCATCCAGCAAGAGCAAAATAGCCCGCTGGAAGCCGCACAAAGGACAGCTTATACCAAAGAGTTGCTTATATGCACAGGGCAGTAACAAGAACACTCTTTCGGCCGTTTAGGAGAACATGTTCATCCATTCGAGCCAAGCGAAACCGGCCGTTCCAAGGATAGCCACTACAACTACATAATAAACGATGTAGATTGCG
>CADAZU010000005.1 GCA_902792535.1 uncultured Bacteroidales bacterium | reverse complement strand
GACAAGAACGATCACGAACGAGAGCCGGTACATCCAGCGGAATGACACCTCTATCGTCATTCAGACCAAAACCATCGAGACTTACGACGCAAGTCGGAAATTGTAGGAAAGAGCGGCAGCAATGCCGCTTTTTTCGTTTTTATTTGCAAATTTCAAAAAAAAGCAGTATCTTTGCAGCGCATTTGAGTGTTCGCAATTCGCGAACGGCGAACACAACGGATAGCATATAACACAATATACAATATTAATACAAAAATACTATGACAGATTTATTGATTCTTTTTGCAGTGGCGATGGCAGTGTCCGCAGTGGGGTGGAAATACTTCGTGTATTTCTTCAGTCTCGGTTACGGTTACGGCATTGCCGCATTGGCAGTGACCATGGGCGTGCTGTACCACGCGAACCTGAGTGTGCCGACAGCGGTGATGTTAGTGCTGCTGCTGATTTTCGGTGTCCGGCTGGGTACGTATCTTTTGGTGCGTGAACGCAAGGCGGTAGGGTACCGTAAGATTCTCTACGGCGAGGGTCATTCGGACAAGAAACCTGCCGGCGTGATGATCATGATATGGCTGTTCTGTGCGCTGCTGTACGTGGCGCAGGTGAGCCCGGTGGCTTTCCGGCTGGCGAACGGTCCGCACGACAGCGAGTTATGGGCATGGATAGGTGCGGCGGTTATGGCTTGTGGAATCCTGTTAGAGAGCATCAGCGACGCGCAGAAGAGTGCCGCGAAGAAAAAGAACCCGAAACGGTTTGTCGATACGGGTCTGTACCGTCTGGTGCGCTGCCCGAACTATTTGGGCGAAGTGACCATTTGGACAGGTGCGCTGCTGAGCGGAATCGGCGCAGGGCTGAACTGGTGGCAATGGCTGATTGTAGCTATCGGCTATGCAGGTATCGTATTTGTAATGTTTAGCGGCGCGCGCCGTCTGGAGCTGCGTCAGAACGCCGCCTATGGCAATGACCCCGAATATCAGGCGTACGTGAAGAAGACTCCGATTCTGATTCCGTTCCTGCCCATCTATTCCGTAGCCAAATACGAATGGCTCAAGGCATAAGCGATATGAAAAAAGAATTATTTTTCGTAGTGGCAACACTATGCGCTGTGTGCATGGTGTCCTGTCAGCCGACGCCGAAAGGCGAGATGGCGTATCCGCAGGCGGAATGGAGCGAAGCAGGAGATATTTTGATGCACACCCCCGGTGCGGAACTGTTTAATGGCGTGATACACCCTTCGGCAGGACTGTTTGAACACTATTTTGATGTGGAACAAGCCGCTGCGGAGCACCGCGAGTATATCCGTCTGTTGGAGAAGAACGGAATCCGTGTGCATACGGTTTACGAGATTCTGAATGAGACGGGGATAGATACGCTGCGGGCACTGGCAACCAAGGTGTTGCGGTACGATATATCCGCCATCCCCGGCGAGGACGCTGAGGCGTCAGAGGCATACCGGGTACAGACGATAGAAACGATGAGTCGGGGCGATCTGATCCGTTGTATCTTGTTGCAACCGACAGTCAAGTTGAGCCGCACAGACAATAACACCGGCTATGAGGCGCAGTATATCCAGAACCCGCTGATGAACCTCTATTTCACGCGAGATCAGAGTATCACGACTCCGCGCGGACATATTATTTGTAAGATGAACTCCTCGCAGCGTGCGCCGGAGACGGAAATCATTGAGGTCTGCTACCATCATTTAGGAGTGAATCCGGTGCTGCGTATAGAAGGTGAGGGACGATTAGAAGGCGGCGATTATTTCCCTGCAGGTACCATCTCGCTCATCGGCTGCGGCATGCGGACGAACAGAGAGGGTCTCCGCCAAGTGATGGAGGCGGACGCGTTCGGACATGACACGGTGGTAGTGGTGCGCGACCATAAGTTCTGGCAGATGCAAATGCACCTCGATACATATTTCAATATAATCGACAGAGATCTCTGTACCATGGTGCGCAGCCGATTAGAAGCGCAGCCCGGTGAGCCGGAGTATGTCACCTGTGACATCTACGCCCGTGCGGCAGGCGAAAAGGAATACCGCCTGATACAGGAAGATACGCCGTTTGTGGGTTTCCTGCGTGAACGGGATATGCAGATTATCCCGATTGACCCGGAGGACGAGATGCACTATGCGAATAACTATCTGACCATTGCGCCGCGGCATATCATGGCGGTGGGCGGTCAGAGCGAGGCGCTGCAACAGCGGTTCCGCGAAGCCGGAGTGAAAGTAGAGTGGGTGCCGTTAGAGAGCCTGATAGACGGCTATGGCGCGGCGCACTGCATGACGCAGGTGCTGCAACGAACTGTTCTTTCCTGCAATTGAGAGAATTATGAATACTATCTTTATCGTACTGCCGATACTGACGGTGCTGATGTTTGATTTGGGGCTGGTGCTCAAGCCTGCTGATTTCAAACTGATAGCCGAGCGTCCGAAGCCGGTGATCATCGGTCTGGTCGGACAAATCATACTCCTGCCGCTCATTGCGTGGGGGCTGATTCAGTTGTCAGCCTTCAGTATTCAGTTGTCAGCTTTCAGCATCGTCGGAATTATGCTGGTGGCGTGCAGTCCGGGCGGGAGTTCGAGCAATGTGTTCTCGATGTTGGCGAAAGGCGATGTGGCGCTGTCGGTGACGCTGACGGCGTGCAGCAGTATTGTCACGCTCTTTACCTTGCCGCTTATCATGGCATGGGTAACCGCCGGAGTAGGGGAAGCGGTGAATATCCATCTGCCTGTGGGCAAACTGCTGATACAGAATATCGTGCTGATGGTAGTGCCTATTTCTGTGGGGTTTATCGTAAACCTCTATCGCTCCGAGACGGCGGCGAAGATACACAACGTGCTCAAACGCATCGCCATGCCGGCGTTGGTGTTGTTAGTGACCATTTTCTTTATTCAGCACAGGCAGACTATCGTTGCCGAGATCGGTTCGTTAGGACTGATGATGACGGTGCTTATTCTGGCGACTACGGGCTGCGGTGCATTGCTGGCATGGCTGTTCCGGTTGAGCGGCAAAGAGCGCCGCACGCTGGTCATCGAGATTGGCATGCAGAACGCAGCGCAGGCGATCACTATTGCCTGCAGTCCGTTGATTTTCAATAACGAGATCATTGCTATTCCGGCAATCATCTATGCGCTGATGATGAACCTTGTTCTGTTGGCATATGTAGGGATGACCAAAATAGTTAACGAAAACGCACGGTCTGGTGCCCGGTGATGAAGTGATCAACGTAGGTTTCAGGACGCTACTCTCCGCGCTCATCATGATAGCGATGGTGGTATTGTCTGCTACGGGTGTCATACCACTGCTGATGAGCGTGTGTCTGGCGGCGAATATATTCATTACGAATATCGTTTATCCGCTTACACCACTTGGATGAAACAATTAAAAAACAAAATGATATGAATAAATTTATTTTCTATGCAGCCACATGGCTGTTGGTATTATTTAGTCTGCCGACGAAGGCAGCAGTAACGCTTGACGCGGATCTTAAAAATGCTTTGCCGAGCGGTGAGTTTTTCTTGCCTGCTCCTCCGGAGGTGGGTTCGCTTATCTGGCAGGACGATTCCGTGAAGTATTTCCAGTACAGAGAGATCGCCCGTAACTCCCTTGACACACTGGGTGATCAATGGGACTCGATTTGGGCAAAGATGAATGAGCCGTATTATTTTGCGCTCTATCGTCTGGCGGCAGATTCGGTGATGAATGTGCCCTTCATCGAGGTGTCCTGGACACGTACAGGAACCAATAAATACAGCGTTTCGTACACCCGCAACACGACCGATTTTCCGAAGATGAATGAGTTGGAGGAGTTATGCGAGGTGATGAAGACGGAGAACACTTCCAATCTGTGGCGCACGCGTCCGCGTCCGTACAAGTATTTCGGCGAATGGTATAGCGGAAGGAAATATGCGGTTGATCTTACCGACGCTTCCTCTTATCCCTCCGGTCACGGTTATTTCGCCGGTTTATTCGGAATGTGTATGCTCTATATTGATCCGGCTAACGCGCAGGCGATCAAAGCGATGATGGACGAGTGGGCAGAGTGCCGTCTATGGATTGGTGCGCACTGGAACACCGACCTGGCAGCGGGTAAACAGTTGGGCGCTATCGCTTTTGCGATAGCAATGAACCATACACAGTTCCGCGAGTTGGTAGAGGATGCCAAAGCCGAGCTGAATGCTTATCGCGAGGCACACCCGGTAGTAACGGGTGTCGAGGAAGCCGAGGTGCGCAACGAAAGCGCCAAGAAGACGATAGAGAACGGCGTGCTCTACATCACCCGCGAGAATAAGGTTTATAACCTTATGGGGGTTAGTGTAGAGTGATTTCAAACCAATCGACATCCATCCATCCGGCAGTATTGTCGGGACGTTTATAGGGAGAGGCGGATTCGACGAGCGACCGGACGGCATAGAAGCCTATTTTGGCTCCGATCCATTCGCCGGCAACGGCTTGGAATGGTTCGCCTATTTCTTGCCATTCCTCGCCGTCATCGCAGAGGAAGAAACGGCATTGATGCGTAGCCGACACATCGATTCGGGCATACCACCATTCGCCATCCGCGGGAACAGGAAGCGTGCGGCTCTTTCTGCCGTGGACGATGAGTCCCGCTTCCTCCTTGTATTTGGGGTTCTTGCCCTGCGGACGGGGGGAGAAACGAACTCTCGCCATAACGGAGAAAGCCGTATTGGCGGGAATCTTGCGTAATAATAAATTCGGTGCCGTTTGGACATCTGCGGCAGGGTAGGTGAAGAGACGGATATAATCATTCGCCATGCGCGAAGCGGAGTCTGTCTCTGCGGCGAGATAGTAATACTGCGCTTTGCGGTTTCCGCTCCATTGCCAATCGGGTGAAAGAGTGCGTGTCCAGAAACCATCCATAATACGGTGCAAAGCGGGTTCATGGGTTTGTCCCATGGAGAGAACGGGTTCGCCGTTATTGCCTATTACAGGCCAGTTGTCCTGCCATTTGAGCGGCTGGAGATGCACGATACGCCCTGCCGTTCCGACATCCTGGAAATGGTAGAACTTATCATCCACCCACGCACCCTGATGCGGCGCATTGATTGCTGTTGAACCTTGCTCCAGCACGCGCCTCCATTCATACGGACCATAGACGGATTTGCTGCGGAGACAGAGCTGCCAGCCCGTTTTAACACCTCCGGCGGGGCAGAGGATATAGTAATAACCGTTGCGTTTATGGAACTTCGGTCCCTCGCAAGTCGGGTTCTCCTGGTGTCCGTCAAAGACCAGTTGGTCCTCGTGCAGCACGGAAAGTCCGTCGGGGTTTAATTCGCATACCGCCAGCGCAGACTTGAACCCTGCGCGGCTGCCGGCAAAGGCATGCACGAGGTAGCATCGTCCGTCTTCATCCCACAGCGGGCAAGGATCAATCAGACCTTTGCCGCGTTTGACCAGCACAGCCGGTTCCCAGCGGCAAGGGATTGTTTTCGTTTTCTCGGAGCGGAGGCAGAAGATACCGATGTCCGGATCACCGTAATAGATATAGAACCGTCCGGCATGATGACGAATCGAAGGTGCCCAGACGCCGCAACCGGCAGGGCACGCGTCCAGATGTCCGTAGCCCGGAACCGTGTCCGGCAGAGCTACATCGACAATCGTCCATTCCACGCCGTCGCGGGATTGCAGGATCTGCAGACCCGGCACGCAAGCAAAGGTGCTATAGGTCATGTAATAATTCTTGCCCACACGAATGACATCCGGGTCGGAGTAATCGAAGGGCAGAATAGGGTTGGTGTAACCCGGAGCAGTTGCTTTCGCCTGGCACGTGAGTGCGGCGAAGCATGCAATAAGGAAGTAAATAGATCGTTTCATTTGATATTTGAGATTTCTTATTTATTATTTATTGCTTTTGAAGACCACGGTTTCGTTTAGTACAAAATTCAAAATGCCCGATATACAGAGGGCTAAGATATTACAGATCAACACGTCCCATCCTCCGGAGAAGCGCTCGATGAGGAGCAGGACGCACATTTTCAGCAGGAACGTGCCCGTGCAGGAGAGATTATATCCCGCATAGTGGCGGCAGAACGAGCGAAACGTGTGTGCCGAGACACGATCCTTCCAAACAGAGTAATACGCGATGGTGAAATTCATCAACACCGCACATTCGAACGAGATAAACGGCGAGAGCAGATACTCGCCCCAGTAGTTGCCTTTGAACAGATAATCCGAGCAAAGCCATAGGACGAGCATGTCAACAGCCGTTCCCGCCAGCGTGGAGGCTGCAAAACGCAGGTAACGGAGAGTGAGTTCTATTACCTTACTTTTGCTCATCTTTCGGATGTTTGATCAGCGGATCTTGCTTGGCGAACCAATGCAGATCCTTGAAGAAACTGACGAAATAGAAGATGGTCAGAATACAGAGAATACCCATTCCGATGATGTCCAGCGTGCCATAATGGATGGTTTCGCCGAAATACTCAAACGAGCCATGGTACGCCGTGAGGGCAGGGATGTACATCAACAGGATATTGGCAATAATGATCACCACGCGGAATTCCGTCGGACCCATATATCCGTACGTCAGTTTGAATTCCGATTTGAGGTGCGCATTGATGCTGACATAGACCGTGAGAGCAAGGTACGCGGCATAGCAGAGCAAAGCCACACTCATATTGACCAGCGGGGAGAGACCTGCTCCGATGAACATAAACGCTTCCGTGACGGTGTCGATATTATGATCCAGATAATAGCCGTAGAGCGGTCTCTGGGCATGCCGAACGCGGGCAACCGTTCCGTCGAGCGAATCGCCAAACCAGTTAATCACAAGACCGAGGCACGAGAGCCACAGCCAATAGATACTATAGTGGGTTAGGAAAAAACCGAGACCACCGAGAAACGAGCCAAAGAGACCTAACCAAGTCAGCATATCACTTGTGACCCATTGCGGCAGACGTGAACCTATCCAGACTAAAACCTTTTTTTCCACTCCGTTGAGGAGCGAAGTTTGAATACGATTAGATTGTTTGATATCCATAGTATAGTAAAAATACGTTATATTAAACTGTCTTTTTTCGTGCAAAAATCATGCCAAATGTTCCATTTGTCAGTAAATGACATGCAGATATTTGACAAAATGCGGGTGGGTATTGTGTATGTCAGAAAAAAGTAGTAAATTTGCAGCGCGATTTAATGAGAATTGAGAATTAAAAATTATTATACTTACTGAAATGAAAAAAACACAGGTACTTTTTTATTCCTTGTTGGTATGTGTGTTGTCTGGCTGCGTGAAAGTGCCGGAAGCACAACACACGAGTTATGAAACCGTAACGCTGAAACGCGAAAATGTGACCGCTCCGGTTAGTTGGAGCGCCGCCATCCGCGGAACAGGCGATGTGTCGATCGTGTCGCGTTGCACCGGCACGCTGAACGCTATCAAAGTGAAAGACGGTCAGCGGGTGAAGAAAGGCGATGTGCTGTTTTTGATCGACAGTCGTAGCGAAGAGAATGCGCTGGTACATGCGCGTGCCGATTTGCAGACCGCAATTGCCAACCGCGATAACATGCGTCTGGAGGCAGAGAGCAACAAAGAATTAGCAGAGCAGGGTATTATCGGCGAATACTTGCTGCGCAAGAGTTTGAACACTCTGCAGTCCGCCGAAGCGCAAGTGGCGCAAGCCAATGCGGCTGTTCGCGACGCCGAATTGCGGCTGGATTATTGCACGATCAAAAGCCCGGTTGACGGGTTGGTAGGAACCATTCTTCCGCGCGTAGGCGATGTGATTTCCGAAGGAATGATGTTGACCCGCGTAGCCGGAGTGAGCGAGATGGAAGCCAGTTTCTCTTTGACCGAGAGCCAAATCCACGCGCTGGTAAGCGAGTTCGGCAATCTGGACGAGGTGATCAAGATTGCTCCGAAAGTGACGCTGCGATTCAAAGACGGAACCGAATATCCGGAAAAAGGCCGTATCACTTCTTTTTCGGGAATGGTGGACCAACGGACGGGTAGCGTGAGCTGCTTTGTGACGTTCCCCAACCCGAAAGGCGAGTTGTTCTCAGGAATGCAAGGAACGATCGTTATGCCGTTTGAATGGCAAGACGCGATGCTGGTTCCTCTGACGGCGATTGTTCGTATCCAAGACAAAGTGCTGGTTTACAAAGTGGGAGCTGACAGTCTGGCTCATAGCGCGATTGTGGAGATCGAAGAGTTGGGCGACGGCGTGCGTGCAGCTATTGTCTCCGGAGCCGAAGTGGGCGAGACGATCGTTGCCAAAGGAGCTGCTAACGTCAATGAAAATGACAAAGTAATATGGTAATTAAAAATTAAAAATTACGAATTACTTATGGCAAAGGGAAATATATTCGTAGATCGGAAAGTGATGGCGGTGTGTATCTCGCTGCTGATCGCTTTGGTGGGCTTTATCTGCCTGAAGACGCTTCCAATTGAGCAATATCCGGATATCGCACCTCCGACGGTAATGATCACCACTTCGTATTCCGGAGCGGACGCAAACACGGTGATGAAATCCGTTGTGATGCCTATAGAGGAGGCTGTGAACGGCGTGGAGAACATGGCGTATATGACCTCGGAGGCTTCGGCAACGGGCGATGTCAATATTAATGTCTTTTTCAAGCAGGGAACGGATCCGGACATGGCTGCGGTCAATGTGCAAAACCGTGTGTCGGCTGCGCTGGGTCTGCTGCCTCAGGAAGTGACCCGCGTGGGTGTGAAAGTAGAAAAGAGACAGAATAACATTCTGCAGATCGCAGCGCTGGTGAGCCGCGACGGTAAGTTTGACAACGATTTCGTAGCCAACTATGTGGATATCAACGTCAAACCGCGTTTGCTGCGTGTCACGGGTGTCGGATCGGTTCAGTTGCTTGGAAACACTTATTCGTTGCGAATCTGGATGAAGCCGGATGTGATGGCTCGTTACGGGATCGCGCCGGAGGATATTTTTGCGGCGATCGGCAACCAGAACATGGTGGCAGCAACCGGTGCGCTGGGTGAGCAGAGCGGTAATACATACCAGTACAACCTGGAATACAAAGGCCGTTTGCAATCGATTGACGAGTTCAACGACATCGTTTTGCGCAGTTCGGGCGGCAATGTGCTGCATCTGCGTGACGTAGCGGACGTTGAGTTAGGCGCGTTGAACTATAGTTTCTCCTCGCGTATCGACGGTCAGCCCGGCGTGGCGTACATTATTTATCAAGCTCCGGGCGCGAACGCAACGCAGGTTAACGCTGCGATCAATGAGATCTATTCGGATCTGCAAAAGTCGATGCCGGCGGGCATGGAGTTCACGATCCTTCAGACCTCCGACGACTTCCTCTACGCTGCGATCCATAACGTGGTGGAGACCCTGATTATCGCTATTCTGCTGGTGATTCTGGTCGTTTATTTCTTCCTGCAAGATTTCAAGGCAACCTTGGTTCCGTCGATCTCTATCATCGTGTCGCTTTTGGGTACTTTCGCGGTGGTGAAAATAGCCGGTTTCTCGCTTAACATATTGACGCTGTTTGCGTTAGTGCTGGCGATCGGAACGGTGGTCGATGACGCAATCGTCGTCGTCGAAGCCGTGATGGCGAAGATGGAGCATGGTTATACGTCGGCGTACAAGGCGACGAAAGACGCGATGAGCGAAGTGACGGTGGCTGTTATCAGCTGTACGCTGGTGTTCATGGCGGTGTTCATTCCGGTGACCTTTATGCCCGGCACGAGCGGTACATTCTTCACCCAATTCGGTATCACGATTGCCAGTTCTGTGGGTCTGAGTTGCATCTCCGCATTGACGCTCTGTCCGGCGTTGACGGCTATTCTGTTCCGTCCGAAAAAAGAGGAAAAGAACGGCAAGAAGAGTTTCAATCAATGGGTGAAAGAGGCTTACGAGGCAGGCTACAATGCGGTTTTAGGCAAATATAAAAACGGCGTTTCCAAATTCCTGCAGAAACCCGGTCGCGCATGGCTATGGCTGATTGCCGCTGTGGTGGCGATGGTATTGGCAATGCGCGCTCTGCCGGCAGGTCTTGTGCCGCAAGAGGACCAAGGTGTGATCCTGGTCGATGTGACGGCTCCCGCGGGTTCGCCGCTGGTGGAGACCGACAAGATCATGGCGCAAGTGGAGGAACATGTGCTGCGGCTGGAGGAAGTGGAGAGTTACGCCAAGATTTCCGGTTTCGGTATCGTCTCAGGAACAGGTGTCAATTACGGTACGCTCGTTGTGCGTCTCAAACCTTGGGACCAGCGTAAAGGATATGAGCACTATATCGACATGGTGATGGCGAAACTGTATTATTCCTGCGAGGATATCAAGGACGCGAAGATCTTCCCGACGCAGATGCCGCAGATTCCGGGCTACGGAAACAACAACGGTATCGACCTGCAGATGGAGGATCTGCAAGGCGGCGATATGAGTAAATTCAACGAGGTGGTGAATGCCTTCCTCGCGGAGCTGCAGAAACATAAGGAAGTGCAGATTGCGCAATCGCTCTACAGCGAATCGTTCCCGAAATACAAAGTGGATGTGAATGCGACGCAATGCGACCGCGCAGGCATTTCTCCGGACGTGGTTCTCAACACGCTTGGCGCGTTCTGCGGAAGTGCGTACATCAGTAATTTCAACCAATACGGCAAGGTCTATCGCGTGATGGCAGGAGCTGCTCCTGAATACCGTTTGGATCCCGCTTCTCTCAATAATATTTTCGTGCGCATAGGCGACGAGATGGCTCCTATTTCGCAGTTCGTCACGCTGACGCCTGCGATCGGTTCTGCTACGCAGAAACGCTTTAACCTGTATCAGTCCATCGGCTGCTATATTCAGCCCAATGCGGGATATAGTGATGGCGATGTGCAGCGCGTGATTGAGGAAGTAGCCAAAGACCATCTGCCAACCGGTTACGGCTACGAATACGGCGGTATGAGCCGCGAGCTGCAGGCAAACAGCAAGTCCAACATGACCATACTGATCTACCTCGTCTGCGTGCTGCTGATCTACATGATTCTGGCTTCTCTCTACGAGTCGTATTTCATTCCGCTGGCGGTGCTGCTGTCTGTTCCGTTCGGTCTGATGGGTTCGTTCGCGTTCTCATGGCTTTGCGGTCAGGAGAACAATATCTACCTGCAGACGGGTGTGATCATGTTGATCGGTTTGCTGGCGAAGACGGCTATTCTGATCACCGAGTTCGCGGTTGAGAAACGCAAGCAGGGCATGCCGATCATTGAGGCGGCGTTGGGTGCCTGCGAGGATCGTCTGCGTCCTATTCTGATGACCGTTGTGACCATGATCGCCGGTATGATTCCTTTGATCATCGAGGGCGGAGCCGGTGCGAACGGTAACCGCGCGCTGGCTATCGGCGTGACGGGAGGAATGGCGGTCGGAACACTCGCACTCGTCTTCGTTGTGCCGGCGTTCTATATCATCTTCCAGAAGCTGCACGAGCGTTTCCAAGGAGAGCCCGAACCCGTAGAGGTAGAGGACTCTTCGGAATCTCGAAAATCGAATAAGGTAAACACGGTAATGGTACTTTGTACTTTGTTCCTTAGTACTTTAATGTTCTCTTCCTGCGGTATTTTCAAGAAATACGAGCCGACAGCCAAACCGGAAGCGGATTCGCTGGTGACGGCGGTCGGCGACGAGAGCTGGCAGACCTATATCACCGATCCTGTGCTGCAGGGATATGTGCGCAAAGCGCTGTCGAGCAACGTCGATTATCGTTCCCGCCAGCTGGCTGTTCAGGAGGCAGACGCACGTCTCCGTGCTGCCAAATTAGGCTTCCTGCCGACGCTGGCAATCACTCCGGCAAATGTGGGTGTGATGGGCACGTATTCGCTGGACGGCGGTATGTCGGGCGCCACGCTGACCTACCAAGTGCCGCTGTCGCTCAACTGGGGCGGAGAAGGATTCGGTACGATCACCAACCGCAAGCGGCAGGCACAAGCGCTGCGCGAACAAGCGGAAGATAATCGCGCGGCAGCACATGCAAACTTGGTTGCCACCATTGCCCGGACTTATACGCAATTGCAGTTGCTTGATTACCAGGCAATTATCATGGATAGCACCGAGGTGATCTGGCAACGCGTGCTGGAGATCCAGAAAGTATTGGTGAAGAACGGTCATGCTTATTCGCCTTCTGTCGGACAGATGGAGGCGTCGCTCATCAATGTGCAGATCCAGCGCAAGCAACTCATGGAGCAGATCCATTCGCTGGAGCTGTCTATGTGCCTGCTGCTCAACGAAGAACCGCACGAGATCGCCCGCTCGCCGTGGACGAGCTATGAGTTCGAAGTGTGGAATATAGAGCCTATTCCTGCAGCCCAACTCAGCAACCGCGCCGATGTCCGTGCTGCGGAGCGCAATGTGGCGGCGGCGTTCTATCAGACGAACATGGCGAAAGCGGCTTTCTGCCCCGCGCTGTCTCTGTCCGGACTAATCGGATGGACCAATAACGGCGGCGTGGTGGTGAACCCCGGACAACTGCTGATGAATGCTGTGCTCGGCTTGACGCAACCGATCTTTGCCGGCGGCAAACTGAAAGCGAACCTCAAGATCGCCAAACTGCAGCAAGAAGATGCGGCAAACCGCTATGTGGAGACCATGCTGCGCGCCGGAAGCGAAGTCAATGACGCCATTTTCCGTTGCAAAAACGCACAGGAGCAAGACGCACTTTACCAACGCCTTCTGACCACTCAGAGCGAGTCGTATCAAGGTACGTGCGAGCTGATGAAAAAGGGCAAAGCGTCGTATTTGGAAGTGTTGACCGCACAGGAGAATTACCTCAAGGCGCAGCTCTCGGATGTGACGAACCGGTATAACGGTCTGATCAGCCTGATTGACCTGTATGTAGCTCTCGGCGGCGGAACCAAATAATCCGGAAACTACCCGGACAACTACACAGAAAAAAAGAAGCGACCCTTGTGAGGTCGCTTCTTTTTACTTCTTCGAGGCGTCGTACGTCTCGATGGTTTTAGACTGGATGACGACGGATGTGTCGCCTTTCTGCCATGCTTCCGACCGGGTAGTGATCGTCCGCGTGACGTTGCAGCTCGCCAATGCTACACCGGCGATAGCGATAATCAGGATCTTTCTCATACTGCTTATCCGTTATGCTGCGCGTCGTACTCCTGTCCGCAAACGCGCCAGAGATATGCTTTCATGGTCTTTGCACCGGTGGCGGTGTCTTTCTGCGCAAGGAAGGCTTCCTGATCGGTAACGATCTTGCTCAGGTCGATCTTGCGCGCCCGAACCATTGCGGCTACGGCGGTGAAACGCTCGCGTGCTTTCAGCTCCTTGGTGGACGGCTGGGTGGAACGCTCACCATGAACGGACGTGTACTTCAAGCCGGTGGCTTTGGCATAATTGTAGATCGTGCGAAATTTCTTCGCGATCTTGCCCGAGATGTGATGAATCGGGTCTTCAAATACTACTTTTCCCATAGTTGTTGAGGTTTAGAGCCCCTCCCGACCTCCCCGTAAAGGGGAGGAGAAAAGGAAGGGCGAGGTTAATAATAGGTTAGGGTTAGATCAGCCATGTATGGCTGATGCGTTCTTTAGTTGCCAAGCTTCTCGTACTCTTTTGCGAACATGTAGCCACGCAAGGTGGTGTACTTGGTCTGGTTGTCGAAAGCGGTTTTGTAAGCGGCTTTCTGCTCCTCGGTGAGGGCTGCAACGGCTTGAATCGCTTGGCGGAACTTGGCTTGACGAGCCAATTCGGCTTCGGTGTAGGGTTTGGTACGCGGGTTGCAGATACGCCCTGTACAAAGGGTCTTACCACGTTTCTGGAAATAGGTGTCCGAGTGGGAACAGATTTTTCCGCTCAATGACTTGATAAGGTCGATAGGTTTAAATTTAGCCATAATAAAGATTAGTTTAATAGTAAAAATACCCTTCTAGGCGGAGGCCGCTCTTCCCGTTTCATCGGGAAGACGCTCCGGGTTTAGGTTGATAAATGTGTTTGTTGATTTCTCGACGAGGGGTCGACGAGGGGTCGTGTTTGAAAGCATGCTTTTTCAAAACCGATGCAAAGATACGATGAACAAATTACCTTTTCCAAACATTTTCGCAAAAAAATCAAAAAAATGCATTTTTCTTTTGCGACTGACTTCTGGTGTCAGTTTGATGTAGTAATTTTGTCGCCGAATTGTGTCCGTTCGCGAACGGAGCAACTACACATAACCACAATTTCACGCATCCGTGTGGCTTGATTTTTACGCCATAATAAATATAAATTATTATATTATTATGACAAAAATCTGAACACAAAATCTTGTGTGAAAAAGTGAAGAGGTGAACTTTGAACTTAATCAAAATTTATAACATATATGAGCAGAAACTTAAACAGTGAGTATTTTAATGATTTGGAAAGGAACTTTCCGGAGCATGTAGTGTCAGAATTCAAAAACCGTCTCGTGACCATTGATGAGATGCGAGATTTACTCAAAAAGAGATGGCAACATTCCAATTCGCAGGACATAGCTGATTTGAAATTGGATAATCAAACAGGATTGTACCATGCCAACCATAGTTTTCTTGATTGCAATGATTTGCTCAGCAATCATTTGTTTGCGGAACAACTCTATGCCAAGAAAAATCAAGTGGATTGGCTACGCATGACGGACTGTTTTGATTACAAAGTACTTGAAAAGATAGATCATGTTTTGTCATATCCCTTAGTATGGGTGCCACCATTCGATTTGAGAGATGAATACGTAGTCGATGGTGATGTAGCTGCCGAATTAGTGCCGCCGGAGAATTTCTCTTTCGCGGATGGACGCTATGGTTTCTATAATGAAATGCGAGAACGTGGACTTCTTTGGTTCGCGGACACCATGCCCACCAAAGAAGATGTGTACAACGACTATCGTTACGATGACATGCCCGATACAATGATCTTGTGGGATAGATTCTTGTTTGGTGGTTATCGTGACATCCGCCTTTCCTTGGACTATATCATCGCCCACCGCGGTCATGCCAAAGCGGTAGAAATAGTGGAGCGGTTCCGGCAAGAATGGAATTGGTTCGTAACTGTAAAGTTCTATGACTTTCAAAAATTAGACAACTATGAGAAAGAACGTTACCGTAGAGCGCTTTTCGAAGAACTGGACCCGTATCTGCATTCATGGAAAATAAAAGCTGGCATTCCCGACTCGACCAAAACACAAGACACTTCCAAACCGACCGAAATGCACTTTCATTTTGAGGACAAAGTGAATACCCTTGTCGCATCTGCTGATAATGTAAACTTCAAATAATTGCTATATGTACAAATACTCTTTTGAAACACTCCACCAACTCCTGCTGAGGATGATGAGTATCGACTATCCGAGATATCAAAACACCACCGAACTTGACATCCTTGCCAATCTCCTCTCTCGCGAGCAGATAGTGGACTATTACGAAATCCAATGGTATGCTTTTTCTTCCGATTTGCAAGACGATGGACTGAAAAAATTCATCGACAAAATAATCTCACGGGAAGAGACTATCCGTGTACTCGCTTTCCTGCGAAGCAATGCGCAAACAACGGTCTTTGCTATGAACCAATTTTCTCCCAATCGGCGTCCCTTTGAAGTAGAATGTGCCCGCCTTATACATTTCAATCTGGAGCAAAGCAAACGCGATGAGTACCATGGTGCCTATCTCGATTGGCCAAGACCAAACCTCGAACGCATCGCCTATGGCATTCCGTTTCAATACACAATGAGCGAGGAAGATAAAATCATGGCTAAACACATGCCCTCATATCCGCATTACACCGGCGCGTTTCCGCCTGAATTGGTTATCCATGTAGCACATGAGTTCGCAAGCAAGTTCATCGTCCAAGCGGGTCTCTTTGAGAACACGCATGATAAAGCCAACATGCCGCCAATGTCGCAATCGGCTTACATTGACCCAATGCGATATCGACTCATGCAACTCGCTGACCGATATATGTATTTCGACAAAGAACCTGCATACCAAACACTCTGGGCTATGGCGGTTATAATCAAAACACATCCGCGAACCACGTGGTGCCAAACCAAATTCTTTGCCGCAACGGTCGATTATCTTACACTCACACGCTTGGGCAACACGCTCAAGCAATCGTGCGCCGCGATGGACGAGATTATCAATCTCTCGCAACCGCAAATAGCTTTCGAAGAACCCGTAGAGAAAATCGACACGACTAACTCGCAAAAACCAATTCGCCCTATGGTCAGTAACGCAAAGCAGATGGTCGATGAATTAGCAGACTACTTGCGCCATAATTCTTCGACACAGGTGGATTCTCCACAAGCCCCGATTGACTTGGGAAAATTCATTTATGTCTCTCAAACCATCAATGTGAACGCGCCTACTAATCAACTAATAGCTAATGTTGAACAACTAAATATAAACAACAATGAGTGAGAAAAATTTTACTTTCAATTTTCACGCTCCCGTTGGTCAGAACATAGCCAACGTCGAGCACATGGATGTCCACATGGACAAAGACGGAAACATCCAAGTGATGAACGCAGAACAACTCTCTGCACAGTCGGAACCCGTTCCGCAACAACCGCTGCCCTCCGAGCAACCAAACACAGAAATCTCAGATGGCACTATCGACCAACATCTGCAACTCTTCAAAGAAGCAATGCTCAAAGCGCAAGAAATCAAGCAAAACAAAGATTCATATCGCCTCCTTATGAGCAATACCTATGACTGGGTGGCTGCGGAGAGGCTGGGAAAAGACTTGGGACTACTCAAAAACTACGACCAACTGGTGGAAATCCTGCAAGACAAACGCTTCCGGGAAGTGCCTAAGAACTCGCAGAACCTAACCAAGTATCGCGCGTACATTGATCCCAACACACGCTATCCAAATTGGCAATGCTCCAACATGGACGCTGATGGCTTCTTCCGTAAGTTCAAACAAATAGCGGACAACATTTACTCCATCTATACATTGGCTTGCCGGCGAGATCACATCAAACCTTATGGAACTCTCTAATCGCTCTGACTGCCACAAAGTCATAAAAAACGGCTGACATTCTGTCGGTCGTTTTTTATTTGTCATTTAACGAAATCTTGCATTTTTTACTTCATATTTAACACAAAACTGAGGTCGCAAAATTGTAGAATCTTAGCGACTGCGGCACGGTGCCACAGCGTTAAAATTTTTACAATTATGAAAAAAAATGTAATGTTATGCGTGGACTTAATCACGCAAATGAAAGAGGGAGACCTCAAAGTGTTGGACAGCCGTAAAGGAACACTCTTCCGCAACGAGGAAGACAAGTTCACCTTTACCGAACGTGGTGCAAAACAGCACGAGATCCATCCCGAACTCCACTGGCAGGTACTGGACAAATCCAAGAACGGAAAAGTGTCCGCCAATGCCAACCACATCAAACTGGAGTTGTATATCCCGCATGAGGATTACGCTACCGGTCGTGAACTCGCCGACATCCTTGCGCAGCAGGTCGAGCAGATGGGCGACAACCTCTGTGAGATGGAGCTGTCGAAAGTGGTAGAAGCCATCCGTGTTTTGAAAATCGAAAATGGTAAATCGTCAAATGGTAAATGAACTCATGTTAATCATCGCTCTTAGGAAAGGTGGTAGTCCTTGTAGCAAGGACTGCCCCTTCTACACCGAGACAGGAAAGGTGACCGGTGTACGTGGAATTCCTCTCAAGACCCATTGCCGTATGACCATGAACCCATGGATGGCAGATTGTGACATCTACAACGTCCATTGTATTGACAAACTCGAAGTCACTGAGGAACAATGGAAAGTGATGCAGAAAGCCGTCCAAAAACGTGCTATCCGCCAACGCAAACTCTATCCCGAAGACCATGCCGAAATCCATGCCGTCGGCTGTGAATGGACCCGCTCCAAAGGCAAGTGGAATGCCACCAAATCCGCCAACGTCCATTAACCCAAAATGTTTAATCTGTTAAATCTGTGAACAATATGTTTTGTTATCAAGAAAGCGTCAGCAAAGGCACGCCAAAGCCTTGCACTCCCGAAATCTGGGACAACCTCATTGATAGTCCCGAAGTGTCTAACCTCTGCCGTCGTATAGCCGCGCTCGACCCAACCGCCGAGGACTACAACGACCGCAAGCAAGCCCTCAAACGCCGCTTGCCTATCATCATCCCGCACGCCGCCTCTTTCAAGAACGGCAAGCGCATCTCCGCCGATGCCATTCCGTCCGGTCTTGCAATGCTCGATGTGGATCATGTGGACAATCCCCGCGATTGGTTTGAGAAAAATGTCCAATGTCAAATCTCAAATCTCAAATCTAACAAGATTTATCTTGTAGCTATTACTGCCTCCGGTCATGGCATCCGCATCATAGGTGAAAGGCTTTCTTTGTCGGGTGCTCCGGGCGTCAGCGCGGAGAATGCTTCTTCCTTTCCGTCGGATGCCATCCGACAACTCGAATCCATTGAAGCTGCCCAGCTCCGTATAGCCACCGCGCTTGGCATCCCCGCATACGATTCCGTCACCAAGGATCTCGCTCGTGCCTCGTACGTCGTTCCCCGCGATTATATCCTTTTTATCGATGAGTCTGGTCTCTTTTCTTCGTCTATTGCGTCCGGATTAAATCCGGACAACGGCTCCCAAGAGCCGCCTGCTTCTTCTTTTGCGTCGGATGCCATCCGGCAACTTGCCCTCCCGCCACATGTTGATCAGTCTATCAGTCCGCAGGACGGTCTAACAGCGGAGCGTTCAAACAGCGATAGCGTTCAAACAGGCGAAGCCGGTCTAACGTACCGCGGCATCCCCTATGCCGACATCGTCAACCAGCTCCTCATCTCCACCGGCAACTGTGGCGGAGCCGTCCAAGGCGAGCGCAACACCGTCTATTTCTCCCTTGCGGTCTATATGCGCTATATCTGTGATTTCAATTCCGAACTCTTGCTCCAAATCCTCCCGGACTTCGGTCTCTCCGAGCAAGAACGCCGCCAAGCTATCTCTTCAGCCATCGGTCGTCCGCGCAAGTCCGAACTGCCGGTTGTGGTACAAGGTGCTATTGCTATCTGCGAGCGTGAGCGCGAACTAACCAATAACAAATCTGAAATCTCAAATCAGAAATCAACGAACTTGGCGTTGCCGCCGTTACCTCGCTTACTCAAACTCGTCTGCCGCCGCTTGCCCGAAGAATACCAACCCGCGATGGTCATTGCCTCGCTGCCCATCCTCGGCACTTTGGCAACCCGCATCCGCTTCGAGTACTTGGATCGTCAGGAACAGTCGCTCTCGTTCTTCAGTTGTATCACCGCTCCTGCTGCCAGCGGTAAATCTTTCATCCGCAAACCGCTTGATCTCCTCCTCACGCCTATCAACGAACAGGATGCTATCGAGCGCGAGAAAGAGCAAGCCTACAAAGAGAAGTTACGCGCGTCCAAGAACAGCAAGAACCAACCCGAAGATCCGCACGCATGTCCGCGCAACAACGGTGTCGCTATCTCCATCGCCAAACTGCTCCAACTGCTGACGTATGCAGAGGGCAAGCACCTCATCGGTATCGGCGAAGAAATGGACACGCTGGTCAAGTCCGAACGTGCAGGTGTCTGGAGCCAGAAATCCGACATCTACCGTCTTGCGTTCGACAATGCCGAATATGGTCAAGCCTACATGTCCGATGCGAGTTTCAACGCCCATATCAAGGTCTATTACAACCTGTTATTGACCGGCACACCCAACTCCATGAAGCGCTTCTTCAAAGATCTCGAAAACGGTCTTGCCACGCGTGTCTGCTTCGCCCAATTGCCCGACACCTCTTTCTCGGAAATTCCCGTCTTCGCTCCCTATACCGAATCCGAGCGCGCCGAGATCATCCGTTGGGCTCGCGAGTTAGATGCCATCGGAAAGTCTTCGTCCATTTCGTCCGAATTGAATTCGGACACCAAAGGCCTCGTCCACATCAGTTGTCCCCAACTCAACACCGTCATTTCCGATTGGCTCGAAGCCAAACGCCAACAAGCCATTGATGCGGACTCTCATTCCATGGATACGCTTCGCCGTCGTGCCGGTGTCATCGGTTTCCGTGCTGGTATGCTCTGCTATCTCCTCGAAAACCGCAAGTTCACCAAAACCGTCGCATCTTTTGCCGAATGGGTTGCCGAGTATGTCTTCCGCAATCAGATGGAACTCTGGGGCGAACAGATGGAGCAAGAGATCAAATGCTCTATGGATGCTCAGTCCGAACGCGGAGCAGCAGCGTCTCTCCTTGCCTTACTTCCGGCAGAGTTCACCGCCGCGGATCTCATCAAACTCCGTGCCCGCAAAGGTCAATCCGTCAAGTCGGCTGCCATCAGTATGGTTCTCAACCGCTGGCGCAACAACCACCGTATTGAGAAATCCACGGAAACAACGTGGAGAAAGATCTAACGTGGCAACATGTAAAAGTGTGGGCAAACGCTCACACTTTTACATTTTCACGCAAAAAAATATCTTCATTTTCATAAAAAATCACTTTTTTGCATTATTTTCTTCACGACTGACTTCTGGTGTCAGTTTGTTGTACTACTTTTGCACCCGATTTTGAAAAATTACGAAATTTGTTGTTTTAATGAGTCAAAATGATGCAATTTATGAAATAAATTTTCATAATCCAGATTTTTTGTGTATCTTTGCACCCGAATTTAATAAGAATCAATCCGAGATGAGATTTTTGGGAAATAAAGATAGCTTAACAGACGACATTCTGCAATTAATGGCAGAAAAGGGTATCTTTGATGAAGATGCTATTTTCTTTGATGCCTTTTGTGGAATGGGTTCTGTTAGCGATTCCGTTAAGAAAGCTTTCCCGCATCTCATTATTAACGACATTCTCCATTGTTGCACAACTTTCACTGAAGGTAGATTGTATGCCAATCAGTGTACATTTGAGACACTTGGTTTCAATCCTTTTGAATACTTTGCAAGCGACAAAAATACTCGTGAAGGTTTCATCTATTCAACTTATGCTCCTACACAAACAAACCGTATGTACTTTACCGCAGAGAATGCCGGTAGAATTGATTATTTCCGCTATCAGATTGAAGAATGGTATCAGAATCATAGAATCAACGACAGAGAATACAAATACTTGCTGGCTTGCTTATTAGAAGCAGTATCTTCGGTTTCGAATACCGCAGGTGTATATGGCGCTTTTCTCAAACATTGGGATGCACGAGCCTTAAAATCGATTGAGTTTTTACCAATAGACAGTAAGACAGGAATAGTAAATGATGTGCTAGTATATAATCGGCGCATAGAGGAAATTATAGCCGATGTAGATTGTGATGTCCTATATTTAGATCCTCCGTACACTCAAAACCAATATGGAACTCAGTATCACTTATTAGAAACGCTTGTATTGAATGATAATCCGACAGTAAGTAGGGTCACAGGCTCACGCCCGACTACACCAATGCGCTCTGACTGGTCAAAGCAATATTATTCACAGATATTATTTGAGAAAGTGGTGGCTTTGACAAAGGCAAAGTATATTATCTTCAGTTATAATAATGATGGCTTCATATCCCCTGATTTTGTAGAATCAACATTCAAAAGATTTGGTTATGAGCAGACTTATGAATGCCGTGTAATCAATTATAAGAAATACAATAACTTCAAATGTCAAGGCGCAGAGAATCACTGTGAATATTTGTTCTATGTAGAAAAGAAACCGACATCGGAAGTAGTTCTACAATCTCCACTTAACTACACGGGGTGCAAAGCAAAAATGATTGGGTTTATCAAGCAGAATCTACCCAATAATCCCATTCATACATTCATTGATTTGTTCGGTGGAGGATTCAATGTTGGTATCAATATTGATGCAGAGCACCTGGTATACAATGATATTAATCCGTTTGTAAACGCATTAATCCGTTCTTTTGAATCGGACACCGTTTCTTATCTGCGCTATATAGACAAGTTAATCAAACAATACCAATTAGCACCAGATTACAAAGAGGGTTATCTTGCTATCCGTGAGACATATAATAAAATTCCTATTGAAAAGCGAGACCCGCGTATGCTATACACGTTGATTCTATATGGTTTCCAACAACAAATTCGATTCAACTCAGCGCACGAATTCAATAATCCTCCCGGCTCTCGTTGGTTCAATGGTTGCTTACAATCCAAGTTCATCTCATTTTCACGCGTATTGCATCAACGTAATGTAGAATACACAAATACGAGCTTTGAGAACCTTTTGGAAAGAATCAATCCAGACACATTTGTCTATGCAGATCCTCCATACCGTGCTACTCTTGGTGTGTATAACGATGGTAAACGTGGATTTGAGGGATGGACGCTTGAACATGAACAGAAGATGTGCAACTTCCTTGATGCTGTAACCGAAAGAGGTTCTAAATTCATGTTGTCGTACGTGCTCCAAATTGATGATTTCTACAATAAAGAAATTGCTGATTGGGCTAATCATCGACATTATAATGTCATTGATGTTCCTGTTACCCAAGGCAGATATAACAACCGGAAAGAGATAATCATAACAAATTATTAAACTTATGCCTCAAGCCATTTTTACATATCGTCCTAATGCGCAAAAGACGTATGGGCTATTTGATGAAATTTTAACGCCAGAAGTACTGAGAGACATTTGTCATCGTATTACTGGGCAGAATCAGTATCAAGTTGTAAGGGATACTTCGACCTACAACAAAGGACGATTATTACTTTTGGAGTGGCAAGGCACAAAGAACTATATCTCATTATCCGAAACTGAAATAGCAGGACGTAACTCAAGTTTACAAAGTGTACCAACTGCTATCAATATATTTTATGCAGATCCTTCGGCCAACAAAAGGCTGTACTATTATTTCATGCCGCACGTCGGCAACCCTTTTACAGACTATCACTTGTTTGCTTACAAACTTTTGATGACAGCCGGGGTTCGCTTTCTAAATATAGGAGACTATTATCACGGAAATTTGCAACCATACTCTAATGTTGATGAAATCATCCAAGATAGGAACGATAATCAGCAGAGCAACGCTTCGAACAACTCGTCGTATGTTTCCAGAACTATAGATAAGATACAGATCTATGCGAAGGTTTATGGCGCAAGTAAATACGAATCCACCTTATTAGCTCTGGCAGTTGCACACATTGCAGATAATCCGATAGATTTGTATAATATCTGCGAACAAGATTTGAGCCAACTACCTCAGAGTTCTCTAAACACATTGGCTCATATCCCAAATTTGACGATTCATAATACATCTCTTACCTTTGATCGGCGACAACTATTTGATACGCCTGAAAGAAATGAACTGCGTTCTTCTGCATATACATACAATCTGTTCCAGCGTATTGGCTACAAGAAATGTGCATTGTGTGGATGCGACATTCCGCAGATTATTCAAGGAGCTCATATTTGGGGTGTATCTGAAATATCCCATAATGTAAATTTGAGCGATGAAGAAAAGTTCGTTCATGCAACAAATGGTCATAACGGTCTTTGGCTATGTCAAAACCACCACAAGTTGTTTGATGCAGACATCCTATTATTCTCCCCAGAAGGTCATTTGTTAGTACGTGACAATGTTCCTCATTCTAGTGCGGAATATCTACAGACTATTACAACTTCTCACGAATTACCGAGAAACATTCTAAGCGATGACTTCCGGTGGTATCTTTCGCAGCATAATGCGCTAAAGACGGATATCCATTGTCATAGATTATTTGCTTAAAACATCATTATGCAAATGGAGCCTTATTATTCTCATAATGATTTCGTGTTGTTAAATGGGGATAGCGCCTCTATTTGCCAACAATTATCCCCAAATTCGGTAGATTGCGTATTTGCTGATCCTCCTTATTTCTTGTCGTCAGGAAATGGTAAGGTTCGAATAAATAATCGTATCATTAGTTTTGATAAAGGTAATTGGGATAGAGCACGCCCTTCAAAAGAAGTTCACGAGTTTAATACAAAATGGATTTCCGCCTGCCGTCAAGTACTAAAACCGAATGGCACTATTTGGGTCAGTGGCACGTACCATAATATTTTTGATGTGGCAATATGTTTGCAAGAACAGCGGTTCAAGATTCTCAATATCATCGTTTGGCAAAAGTCAGACCCACCGACAACAATTTCCGACCAGCGCTTTAACTTTTCAGCAGAATACATTATCTGGGCTCGAAAGGAAATGAAAGTGGAGCATTTTTTCAATTACGAATTGATGAAATCGATGAACGGAGGTGTACACATGCCGGATGTATGGAAGATTCCAGCACCAAGTATGTGGGAGAAGAAATGTGGAAAACACCCGACTCAAAAACCTTTGCGCTTGCTTTATCGCATCATCCTTGCTTGCACTCATGAAGGTGATACTATCCTTGATCCTTTTACAGGCTCGTGTACAACTGGTATTGCAGCTCAACTTCTTGGACGTAAGTTTATCGGTGTAGATATGTCAGAAGAATTTCTGCAATTAGGAATCCGTCGTGTTGAAGAGATTAGCAACACAAAGGTTGCAGAAAAGTTTTTGAGCAAAATGCGCGAAAATCCAGAAGAGGTAACAGTCATCGTCAATCATGCTCGTAAGGAGACGCGTGAACTAATGATAGAAAAAGGAATCTGCTATATGCGCGCGGGCGAAAGTGATGGATCTCTACAAGTAACTCCCGGATTTGAGAAAATGCGTTATGTTTTACTACATACAGGTGGTGATGATGCTCAACTTTTCCACATAAAAAAAGGAAAAGAAGGCTCGTTCTCAATATGGAAAAAAGAAACACTTGAACAACATGGCTTTCATCCCGAGCACGCGGAGTATTACATCGTTATTCCTTTTGATAATAAGCCGGTGGAATTTACGAAGCCACCACGTCTTAAACAGCGTATTAACACATACAGATCCAAAGTCCGTCCTCTTTCTGACTTTACCGGTTTAGCATAAGATTAGCTCTATGCATGATAAAATGCTGACATATGGTCTAAAACGAGGAACTACGGATGAGTTATTGTTTATTGATGATTCACAGGTTCCGAACGGTTTAGACTGCGATTGTGTGTGCCCTCATTGCCAGCACGACCTAATCGCCCGAAACGGAGGAAAGAAAAAAACGCACCATTTCGCACACACTAGCGGAGCTGATTGTGGTGGCGCGCGCATGACCGCACTCCACATGTTGGCACAGAAAGTTCTTGAACGAGACAAAGTGGTGATGTTACCGGCTTATAATACGGAATATGTCACGCACGAAGCGCTGCAAAAGGAATTTGCCAATGTAGTATTAGAGCAAGTATGGAAAGACGAGAGTTCTACTCGTAAGCCAGATTGCGTTTGTACACAAGAAGATGCAACCTATCCATTATGGGTCGAGATATACTGCCGTCATAAAGTAGATACGGAACGTAAAGAAGACATAAGACGACGAGGAGTATATTGCATAGAGATTGATTTTAAAGACTTACTCGGAACCGAATATACAGAACAAGATGTAATTGAACGGCTTACGAAAGACACCGAACATAGAGAATGGATTAGTTGTCCGGTCTGGGATAGAGAAAATGAAGCAAAGTGTCAACAAGCATTAGCCGAAGAAGAAAGAGAAGCGAAAGAGGCAGAAGAACTTCGCGCTGCATCAAAAAAAGAGTACCAACGCTTAGAAACCATAGTGAATGAATGGAAGCAGAAGCGCGATGAAGCCTCCGCTGCAAAAGTGATAGAAGAGATTAAACGCAAACCTTTCCGTGATCTGTACGAAGAATACGAGTGGTGCATCTATGACATCTTGGTTCCAAATGGTAATTGGGTGGATTTTGCCAAACATAATCCCAAAACAGATATTGGTCGTAAGGTGTTTTATACGCTCATACACTATTATGTGCGAGCCAATTTCAGCCATATACCATCGGAGGACTACTATTGGGTTAATCAAAAAATTACGGATATTCTCAACGATAACAACAATACGCGAGCCATATACATCCAACTGGAATATCTATTGGTATTGTGGGTATTGAGTAAATTAGAAAAATATCGCACTTATAAAGATGAAGACGCACTATATGGCAAAACCTTTGCCCATAACGAAGCTATCAGAAGTGCCGTATTGCATCTTATCTGTGCAGGAAAACGCAACTGGCGATATTATCTTGCCAATCAGAAGGCGCATGATACTATCACGAAGAACTTCTCCGGCAAGCAAGGCGGTGACGAGGTGATAGCAATCATCCGTATATGTTTCCCTCTAAAAGAGGAAACATCATCTTTTGAATCTCCGCAATCATTGGAGCCTACGTTACACGAACCTGTCGGCTACGACAAAGAGTTCGTAGGAGTTAACCTTAATGAAGCATGGGCAAAATTGAATCAAGCATTTAATGAACAATCATATTAAGCAATAGAATTTATACACGAAAATCGTATGGCTGCTCAATCAAAACTTTTTCAGAGACTGATTTGGCTGGTAGATACGATCTACAGCGCAGGGCATATCTCGCGGGACGAGATAGACCGCCGGTGGTCCACTGCACGGTATAATGACATGCACGAGACCGAGTATGGGGAACGAAACTTCCACCGCCATCGTGAGACCATTCAGGAGATGTTCGGTATCGACATCGTGTGCAATCGTACCACCAAAGAGTATTCCATCCAAGGCCTCAACGAAGCCAATGGAGCCGGTATGCGTTCGTGGCTGATGAACACGTTTGCCATCAATAACATGGTCAACCTCGGTGGCGGAATGGAAGATCGTATTCTGTTTGAGACCATTCCCGAAGGAACACGTTATCTGTCCACCATCGTCAATGCCATGCGAGACGGAAAACAGCTATATATCTCTTATCAGAATTTCGTGCGTCCCGAGCCGCACTCGTTCCTGCTGGCACCATACTGTTTGAAGTTGTCCAAACGTCGTTGGTACGTCATCGGCAAGCCGGATGACCATCCCGAAGAAGCCGATCCGCGCGTCTATTCGCTTGACCGTGTGAAAGAGCTGACCGCGACGGATAAGACGTTTAAGATGCCCAAGGATTTCAAGGCGTCGAAGTTCTTTGCTAACCAGTTCGGCGTCGATCGACGCATCACCGAGGCAGAGCGTATCAAGGTGAAGATGAGCGCGTACGACGCTAACTACATGCGCACGCTACCGATCCACGGCAGCCAGTTTGAGTTGGAGCGTAACGACGAGTACAGTATCTTCGGTTTCTATGTTGCTCCGACGTACGATTTCATCCAAGAACTGCGTAAATTCGGTTCGACCCTCGAAGTCCTTGAACCCGCCCATCTGCGAGACGAATTCAAAGAAGAAAGCGAGAATTTAGCGAAAATGTACGAAAAATAGCATTTTTTTGCATGACTGACTTGTAGTGTCAGTTTGATGTGCTAATTTTGCTACGGATTTCTAATTTCAATCTTAGGAGTTCAAACGATTATTTCAAAAATTAGGTAGTATGGACACGAGTAAATTTCCTTGTTTAGGAGCTATCATCGGTGATACCGTGGGCTCTGTGTATGAGTTTGATAACATCAAGACGACCGATTTTCAGCCGCTGTTTGACCGCCGTGCGGAATACACCGACGATAGCATCATGACTATCGCCGTGGCTGATTGGTTGGTGAATACAGACCGCTCGCAAGAACAGTTGGAGGATCGTTTGGTCTATTGGGCGAAACACTATCAATGCCCGATGGGTGGTTATGGTGGCGGATTCCGCACGTGGCTCTTCCAACCGCAGAGGTTACATGACTTCAATGGTCAACCGTTTGAGGACGGCAAGCGTCATCCATATAACTCGTATGGCAATGGTTCTGCTATGCGTGCATCGGCTTGCGGATGGGCTGCTAAATCTATCGAAGAGGCATTGGACTTGGGCAAACGTAGTGCAGAGATCACGCACAATCATCCCGAAGGCATCAAGGGCGCGCAAGCCACTGCAGCTGCTATCTTCATGGCTCGTCAGGGCGAGACGAAGGAGGCAATACGAATTTATATAGAGCAGACCTTCGGTTATGACTTAAAGCACACTTGCGACGAGATACGACCGTACTACGACTGGGAGTCTTCTTGTCAAGGCACCGTGCCGCCTGCATTCTTGGCATTCTTCGACAGCCACGACTATGAGGAGTCTATCCGTCTCGCGGTTTCGCTCGGTGGTGACTCCGATACGCTCGCTTGCATCACCGGAGGCATTGCACAGGCTTATTATAAGGATATTCCCGACGAGATCATCGAGCAGATGCGTATGCGCCTGCCTAAGGAGTTTTGGGAAGTAATGGAGAAATTGGCTGAACTATGATAGACTACACAAAGACATCGAACGGGCTATATGCCTATCGTTGGCCACGGGCAAGTGTGACGGCTGATGCCGTGCTCTTTGCCGAGAAAGACGGACAGATGCATGTGCTACTTATTCAACGCGGTAATGAGCCGTACAAAGGTTGCTGGGCTTTTCCGGGTGGGTTTCTTGAGATGGATGAGACGGTTGCTCGTTGTGCCGAGCGGGAACTGGAGGAAGAGACCGGCATTGTGCTGACCGGCATGCAGTTGGTGGGTATCTATTCCGACGTAGAGCGTGATCCACGTGGACGTGTCATCACAGCAGCTTATACCGCCATGACCACTATGCCGGAAGCAACTGCCGCAGACGACGCCGCTGCAGCCAAATGGTGGCCGATGAATGCGTTGCCGAAACTCGCTTTCGACCATGACAAGATTTTGGCTGACGCAAAGAAAGTGTTAAAGATTGACTAATGAAAATTGAGGAAGCAATAATCGACGCGAAGCGGAGAAACTGCTTTCGCAGGTATGCCATCATGTCGGATGGTCATGGAAAGACGACTGACCAGATAGCCGCCGCTATCAACCGCAATGGATGGCACTTGCGTAAGGACGGCAAACCGGTTACCTCCGCGCAGGTCTATGCCTGCATTTGCCGTTATCCCTCAATCTTCACCAAAGAAGCCGGAAGAATCTGTGTAATGTTATGACTTACGACGAGTACATAGCGCAACAGCAGCAAGCGATAGACGAGGAGCAGCGGGAGAATAGTTGCTTTCTGGAGTACCAACCCGAAGGACAGTTTGTCCGTGGATATTAATACTAAGTGATTGATATGAAAAAGACCATTCAAAACAGAGCCGGCTATGTGCTTGGCGGAGTGATGTTCGTAGTGCTTTTGCCGACGATTATGTGGCTGGCATCAGGAATGCCGGCATTGGAACATATCGGTGCATTGCGTGCATCCCTGACAGGACTGTTGATGGTGGGCGGCTTAACACTCAGCGTGTGGACTATTGTCTATATGAAGCTTCGCGGCAAAGGCAATCCGATGGATGCGTTCGGACATGAGGTGGCTCCTCGCACGCAATATCTGATGACGGAAGGTCCTTACCGCATCAACCGCAATCCAATGTTGACAGGAACGCTTGTTTATCTCGTGTCGTTTATCGTCTGGCTATGGACATGGCAGGCATTATTGGTGTGGTGTGTGTTCTTTGCTATCATGTTCGTGCAAGTACTGACTGAGGAGAAACGTCTCCGTCAGGATTTTGGCGAAGAATACGAGTCTTATTGCCGTCGCACAGGGCGGTTCTTACCGATTGGATTTAATGGAAACAAATAGCGTAGATATCACCGCAAAACTCTTTGCCTTGCAAGACAAGGCGTATGCTGACTTCCAAAGCAAGTTACTGCCGACTGTCAAACGCGAGACGGTTATTGGTGTGCGGACACCGGACTTGCGCAAAATGGCGAAGCAAATCTGCAAGACTCCTGCTGCGCAAGAGTTCTTGCACAGTTTGCCTCATCGCTATTTTGACGAGAACCAAGTGCACGCGTTTATTCTGTCGGAAGAGAAGGATTTCAACACTTGTATCGCTAATCTGGAGCAGTTCCTGCCGTATGTGGATAATTGGGCTACTTGCGACCAACTATCACCTAAATGCTTTAGGAAGCATATGCAAGAACTATTACCGCACATACGTAAGTGGATGAAGAGCACACACACTTATATCACCCGTTTTGGCATAGGGATGCTGATGCGCTACTTTTTGGACGATGCTTTCCGACCGGAGTACTTGGAATGGGTTGCATCCATTAAGAGCGATGAGTATTACATCCGCATGATGCAGGCATGGTTCTTTGCCACAGCGCTTGCCAAACAATGGGATGCTACGCTGCCTTATATCGAGCAACATCGCTTGGAGAAAGATACGCATAACAAAACTATTCAGAAAGCCATTGAGAGTTTCCGTATCACAGACGAGCAAAAGGCTTTGCTAAAGACCTTGCGAGTCGAAGATTGCACCTTGCGCGCAATAATCGTGCCCCTTGTGGGCTAAGAACCACCGGATTAGAGTCCTTGGAATGGCAAGGGAGAAGACCAACGTCTTCTCCCTTTGAGCCACTTCCCGGACTCGAACCGGGGACCTACGCATTACGAATGCGTTGCTCTACCAACTGAGCCAAAGTGGCAAGCGCAAAGCGCGAACTCTCGTTTTTTGCGAAAAGCGGGTGCAAAGGTACTACTTTTTTTTGAATTGTGCAAATTTTTATGCAAAATATTTTGCCGTTTGGCATTTTTTTTGTACTTTTGCAGGCGAAAATGAAGAGATTCGGACTCATATTGGTCGTTTTAAGCCTGTGGATGGGGGTGTGCGCCCAGACGCATACGCGCGTTTATAATGAGCAGATACGCACGTTGCGCGTGGAGAGACGCGTGCTGGAGTTGACGGACGGCATCGTGGACGGAAGCGATCCGGAGAACACGCTGCATGTATCCTTCGACGAAATGAGCCACGATGTGCATTTCTATACCTATAGCGTGCAAATGCTCGGCAGCGAATTGTTGTCCGGCGAGTACCTGCGGGGCTTCACCACACGGGATATCACCGAGTATGAACACTCCATCAACACCAGCCGCGAATATACCCATTACTGGTTTGAGTTCCCCAACGAAGACATGGCGATCACCAAGAGCGGCAATTACCGCCTGACGGTCTATGAGGACGGCAATTCGGAGAATAGGGTAGCGGAGGTGGAATTCTGCGTCGTGGAGCCGATGGTGAAGATCGATACGAAAGTGCGCAGCCACACGGATATAGAGTTCAACGGTCGTTTCCAGCAAGTGGACGTGGAGCTTAACCTGCAAAACACAGCCATCAGCTATCAGCCATCCGAGTTCCGGGTGGTAGTGACCCAAAATAACCGTTTGGACAACTCCGTGACGCTGACCCAACCGACGTTCATCGAACCCAAGCACTTGCGGTATATTAACAACAAATCCCTGATCTTCGAGGGCGGAAACGAGTACCACCATTTCGACGCATTCTCTTGTTTCTATGCGGGTTACGGTATCGACCGCGTGTTCCATGAGATGGGCGACTACCATGTCTCGCTCTTTCCGACCGAGATCTCCAAAGGTCAGTATATCCATGAGTTCGACTCCGACGGACGGTTTGTCGTCAATGCCGAACGCACAGCTGACAGCGACACCGAGGCGGAGTATATGTGGGTCTATTGGACGCTTCCGGCGGACAAGCCTTGGTTCGACGGCGCGCTGTATATTGGCGGCGAGTTATTCCAAAATGAGTTAAGCCTGCGCAATCGAATGCAGTACGACGCCGAAGCGAAATGTTATTGGCTGACCGCGCTCGTCAAGCAGGGTGGGTATGACTACCAGTATTGGTTTGTGGAGAAAAGCCCTCAGCCATCAGCACTCGGCTCTCAGCCAAAAACTACCACCCAGCGGGTGGACGGCAGTTATTGGCAAACCGAGAATGAGTATGCCGTCTATGCCTATTGGCGTCCGTTCGGCGCGCGGTATGACCGGCTGGTCGGTGTACAGATACTAAAATCGACTCCATAAAACAAAATCGGCACTCACACGAGTGCCGATTTTTCATTTGTCGCAAGATGATTTATTTCGCGAGACGTGCCTGAATGGCTTTCGATTCCTCTTCATAACCCGGTTTGTTGAGAAGCGCAAACATATTCTTCTTGTATGCCTCCACGCCCGGTTGGTTGAACGGATTGACATCCAGTACATAGCCGGAGATACCGCATCCGCGCTCGAAGAAGTAGATGAACTGACCGATGTTGTATTCGTCGATCTTCTCGAAGGAAATATGGATATTAGGCACACCTCCGTCCACGTGGGCGAGTTGCGTGCCGAGTTCAGCCATCTTGTTCACCTCATCCACGCGTTTTCCGGCGAGGAAATTAAGTCCGTCGAGGTTCTCTTCGTCCGTCGGAACAAGCACGGTTTTGTTGGCTTTCTCGATCGAGATCACGGTCTCAAAGATCGTGCGCTCGCCGTCCTGGATCCATTGACCCATCGAGTGCAGGTCGGTCGTGAAATCCACGGAAGCAGGGAAAATACCCTTGTGATCCTTACCCTCGCTCTCGCCGTACAGCTGTTTCCACCACTCGCTGAAATAGTGCAGTTTCGGGTTGAAGTTGACGAGGATCTCGATCTTCTTTCCGCTCTGATAGAGGGCGTTACGGATGGCTGCATACTGGCAAGCCGGGTTCTCCGCGAACGGCACTTTGACGTCCGTAGCTTTCTCCATCTCCTGAGCGCCGCGAACGAGTGCTTTGATGTCTCCTCCGGCAACCGCAATCGGCAGCAGACCCACCGGCGTGAGTACCGAGAAACGACCGCCCACATTATCCGGAATAACGAACGTCTTGTATCCCTCTTTGGTCGCGAGGCTGCGGAGCGCACCTTTCGCGCGGTCGGTAACGGCTACGATACGGTGTTTCGCTTCCTCTTTGCCAACCTGCTTCTCCAGCATGGTCTTCAGCAGACGGAAAGCGAGCGCGGTCTCGGTCGTCGTACCCGATTTGGAGATATTAATGATACCGAACTGCTTGTCCGCAAGGAACTCCATGAGTTCTGCCAGATAGTCCTCGCCGATGTTATTTCCGGCATACACAACATACGGATTTTTGCGGTCTTTGGCTACGAAGGCGTCGAAAGACGAACTCAAAGCCTCATTCACAGCGCGAGCACCGAGATAGGAACCACCGATTCCGGCTACGATCACTACCTCGCAACGGCGGCGCAACTCGTCCGCAGAAGCCTGCACTTCCGCCAGAAACTCATCCGTGATAGAGGAGGGCAGATGAACCCATCCGATGTAGTCATTTCCTGCTCCCTGACCATTCTCCAGCAGGAGGTTGGCTGCTTCGGTTTGTGACTCCAGTTTTTTCAGGGCAGCTGCGTCCACGAACGGAGCTGCATTCTTAAGACATAGTTTCATGATTATTGTAATTTAGTAGTTAATGACTTGATAATCGTTTTGGCTTTTTGGCGGTTGTAGAGGATCTCGTACATGGCGTCCACGATCGGCAGGGCTACCTGCATCCGTTGGTTCGCTTCGTGGATCGCTTTCGTGCCGTAGTAACCTTCCGCCACCATCTCCATCTCCATCTGCGCGGCTTTGACCGAATAGCCCAGACCGAGCATCTGTCCGAACTGGCGGTTGCGGCTGAACTGGGAATAGCCCGTGACGAGCACGTCGCCCAGGTAACCGCTCATGGTGATATCGCGCGGCACATTGCTCATCGCCGTTGCGAAACGCTGGATCTCCTGAATGGCGTTGGAGAGCAGCACGGCTTGGAAATTATCGCCGTAATGCAGCGCTTGGCACATGCCGGCGGCAATGGCGTAGATGTTCTTCATTACCGAGCTGTACTCCAGTCCGATCACATCGCTGGAAGTTATCGTGTGGACGTACTGCGTCTGGAATAGTTTCGCCCAGATCTCCGCATTGGCGCGATTTTCGCAGCCGATGGTGAGATACGAAAGCCGCTCCAGCGCAATCTCCTCCGCGTGACACGGACCGGCTATCACGCCCAGTTGGTCGAACGGGATGCCGAATCGGTCATGCAGGTAATCCGTCACGATCACGTTCTCGTCCGGAATCATACCTTTGACGGCGGAGATGACCACTTTGTGGGTCATGTCGCGGCGGATCTTATTGAGCGACTGCTTCACATACGGCGAAGGAATCGCGAGGATCAGCACATCCGATTGAGCCACCGTCTGGTTGATGTCCGACGAGAAATGAATGCGGCTCACGTCGAAACTGGCGGCTCCAAGGTAAGTGGGGTTCTTGCCGGTCGAGATAAACTCGTCTATCACCTCCTGACGGCGGATAAACCAATTGATCTCGCCCTGATTCTGCATGACGATCTTAGCCAAAGCCGTCGCCCAAGAACCGGATCCTAATATTGCTATTTTGCGATACATATCATGCCTCCGGTTTCATGGTCGGGAAGAGTAGCACTTCCTGAATGGTCGGCTGACCGGTCATGAGGATTGCCAGACGGTCGATACCGATTCCGATACCGGATGTCGGCGGCATACCGTATTCCAGCGCGCGCATGAAGTCATGGTCAATCACCATTGCCTCGTCGTCGCCCTTGTCCGCCAGCTTCATCTGCTCAACGAAGCGGTTGTATTGGTCGATCGGGTCGTTCAGCTCCGAGTAAGCATTAGCCAACTCTTTGCCGTTTACCATCAGCTCGAATCGCTCCGTCAGACCCGGTTTGCTCCGGTGCATCTTCGTCAGCGGAGACATCTCAACCGGATAGTCGGTAATGAAAGTCGGTTGGATAAACGTACCCTCGCAGGTCTCGCCGAAGATCTCGTCGATCAACTTGCCTTTGCCCATATGCTCCGTGTCCTCCACGCCCAGTTTCTTTGCCTCTGCGCGGATGGCTTCTTCGTCCATTGAAGCCAGATCCAGTCCGGTCTTCTCTTTGATGGCATCGAGGATCGGCAACCGGCGGTAAGGAGCCTTGAAGTCAATCTCGTTCTCGCCCACTTTGACTTTGGTCGAACCGTTCACGGCAATCGCGATCTTCTCCAACAGCTGCTCCGTGAAGCCCATCATCCAGTTATAGTCCTTGTATTGCACATACAGCTCCATGCAGGTGAACTCGGGGTTGTGGCTGCGGTCCATTCCTTCGTTGCGGAAGTTACGACCGATCTCATACACGCCCTCGAAACCGCCAACGATCAGCCGTTTCAGATACAGCTCCGTTGCGATACGCAGGTACATATCCACGTCGAGCGAGTTATGATGGGTGATGAACGGACGAGCCGAAGCACCTCCGGCGATCTGCTGCAAAATAGGTGTCTCCACCTCGGTATAACCGGCTTCGTCAAACACCTGTCTCATCGTCCTGAGAATCGTCGCGCGTTTGAGGAACGTATCCTTCACACCGTCGTTGACCACGAGATCCACGTAACGCTGGCGGTAGCGTTGCTCCGGATCGTTAAATCCGTCGTAAGCCACACCGTCTTTGTATTTGACGATCGGCAGCGGACGAAGACTCTTTGCCAGCACTGTCAGCTTCTTGGCGTGAACAGAAATCTCGCCCATCTGTGTGCGGAAAACAAATCCTTCGATACCGATGAAATCGCCGATATCCAGCAGTTTCTTGAATACCACGTTGTACATCTGCTGCTCCACGGTCGTCGGCTGCTCGCCTTCGGCTACTGGCGCTTGGATATCATCGCGGCTGACATACACTTGGATACGACCCTTCGAATCCTGAATCTCAATGAAAGACGCTTTTCCCATGATTCGTTTGGACATCAGTCGTCCCGCAATCCGCACCGTGTCGCCCGTGTGCCATTCTGATTGCTGATGGCTGCCTTCTGATGGCTCATCTACAAAACCGGCTTTGATCTCCGTGGAGTAGCCCGTCACTTCATACTCGGCTGCAGGATAGGGATCAATCCCCAAATCACGCATCGCTTGCAGACTCTGCCGCCGTACTTGTTCTTGTTCGCTTAATTCCATATAGATATAATTTTATTGTTCTGTGTATAGTCTTTGCGCATACTACGCAATTTCGCTGCAAAGATACTACAAAAAAATGATATACGCAAATAGAAAAGACAAAATTTATAAAAAATGTTCGCGCGCTTGTGTATATGAGAAAAATATTGTACTTTTGTAGCCGATTTGTATTAAATTGTTAAACGGGAAATAATAATAAATAAAATAGTTATGAAAAAGATTATCTATTTCTTTTTGGCTGCAGCGACGATGATGTTGGCAGCTTGTGGCGGCGGTGCTGATGCCAACTATGACGAACAGAACATCCAAAAAACAGCAACCACTCTTCGATCTCTGCTCAAAAAAGGAGCATCCTTTGATGAGGTGGACCAAGCCCTCATAAAAGCCGGCTTTGTCAGAAAAGCGGATGATGAACCATCATTGAGTCCGGCGGCACGTGCCCCGAAAAAGTATATTACCCGTATCGCTACCTACTTCTTAAATGCACCTGAAGATTTCCAAGGAATTTTAGACTATAATGGAGAGGATGATCCCAAAAGAATCGTGGGATACAATAGAATAGTGGCTTCCAATAGAATCTTTGCAGAGGTGTATCTTGATTATGGCTTCTATGGTAATCTAAGTACTTTCGATATTTCCTTTGTCATGAACAAAGATTTGGCGCAAGACCACTCTTTCTTTATTAAGTTGGACAATGCGATTTATGACGAACTCGATCTTGAGCCGAACACTTTTGAAGGCACTCTCTACAGTTCATTTAAGGACTGTGTAAATCAACAGAATAGCCAAACATTCTCGGACCGCGAGAAATATTTCGCAGCGATTACGAACCTGCAATCTGTTTACACGTATGCAACATATAATATCGTCTTTAGGAATACTGAATATAGAACCACTATGGTATGGAGGAATCTTTCCGATGAGGTATATAGCGAAGAAAATGCGAGTAAACTCGGCTATAAACCTTATGTTTCCGGTAGCATAGGGATTAGTGGGCTTATCCGCATAGAAGATTAATCTTCATTTTTTTATTTGGCGCGTTAGTACGCTTGGTACGGTGATATAAAAATAAACAACTCATTGAATAGTATTAGTCTTATGGACAAACAGACGCAGATGTATGTGGACGCTTTCATGGCGGACCTCATTAAGAAAAACCCCGGTGAGAGTGAGTTCCACCAGGCAGTAAAAGAAGTTGTCGAGTCGGTAGCGCCGATGATCATGGCATATCCCTATTTGCGCGAGCAGAAAGTGATGGAGCGTATCGTGGAACCCGAGCGTGTGATTATGTTCCGCGTGCCATGGATGGACGACCAGGGCGAAGTACAAATCAACCGCGGTTTCCGTGTGCAGATGAACTCTGCCATCGGTCCGTACAAAGGCGGAATCCGTTTTCATGCCTCTGTCAACCTCTCGATCATGAAGTTCCTTGCCTTTGAGCAGACATTCAAGAATGCACTCACAACCCTGCCGATGGGTGGCGCAAAAGGCGGATCGGACTTCTCGCCGCGCGGCAAATCGGACGCCGAAGTGATGCGTTTCTGCCAGAGTTTTATGACCGAACTCCAGCGGCATATCGGAGCGGATACGGATGTGCCTGCCGGAGACATAGGAGTCGGCGGACGCGAGATCGGATATATGTTTGGGCAATACAAACGTCTGCGTGACGAATTTACCGGCACTTTGACCGGAAAAGGTCAGATGTGGGGCGGATCGCTCATGCGCCCCGAAGCAACCGGATACGGAGCTTGCTATTTCGCCGAAGCCATGCTGGCTACACGCGGCGAGTCCTTCGAGGGCAAACGTGTCTGCATCTCCGGAGCCGGAAACGTAGCCCAGTTTGCAGCACAGAAAGCCATGCGCCTTGGAGCCAAAGTGCTCACGCTCTCCGACTCCAACGGATTTATCTACGACGAAGAGGGTCTGAACGAGGAGAAACTGAACTATATCTTCGAACTGAAGAACGTCCGCCGCGGTCGTATAAAAGAGTACATTACCAAATATCCGCAGGCGAAATACTTTGAGAACGAGCGTCCGTGGCGTATCCCGTGCGACATAGCGATGCCGTGTGCAACGCAGAACGAGATTGAGAAAACCGATGCGGAGAACCTGATCAAAAACGGTTGCTTCTGCGTGACCGAAGGTGCGAATATGCCCTCTACGCCCGAAGCTATCGCCATCTTCCAAGGAGCGAAGATCCTCTATAGTCCGGGCAAAGCGTCCAACGCCGGCGGCGTAGCAACTTCCGGACTCGAAATGACCCAGAACTCCATGCGTCTCAAATGGACTGCCGAAGAAGTGGACGCCCGTCTCCGTACGATCATGGCGGACATTCACGCCGCCTGCTTGAAATACGGTACCGAACCCGAAAATCTCGGACCTGACGGCAAACCGTATATCAATTACGTCAAGGGTGCCAACATCGCCGGCTTCATGAAGGTCGCCAATGCCATGGTCGAGCAAGGGCTGGTTTAAGTATAGTGCAAAGATTGCGCAAGGTCGGTGTAATCGGCCGACCTCGCGCGTATGCTCCACCAGTCGAAGACCGAGAGAAGACCGAGAGATGAGCGAGACAAAAAAGCAAATGTTTTTTCTGACTAAACCTTGACTAAACCTGAAAAAGGTTGACTCGAAAACTGAGTTGGAATCTTAAAAATTGCAAACTTTTAAGAGATAAAATGGAGTTATAAATACACCAAAAACATAATATATGACAATAGAAAACATCTTAAATCAAATAGACTTAGGCAGTTATGCACTACCTGAATTCCAAAGAGGATATGTCTGGAATAGAGATCAAGTTAAGAAACTGATGATGTCTCTATATAAAGGCTATCCTATTGGAGGTCTCTTGATTTGGGTTACTCCTACAGATTCTTCTATTACTAGAGGAGACGGGCATCTTACTCCGGGAGTCGTAAATTTAATCTTGGATGGGCAACAGCGTATTACATCCCTGTATGGAATAATGCGAGGTCATGCTCCTAAATTTTTTGAAGGTAACTCTTCTTCGTTTACAGGACTTTATTTTAATTTGGCAGAAGAAATTTTTGAATTCTACATGCCGATGAAAATGAAGGATAATCCACTATGGATTAGCGTTACAGAACTACTACAATTAGGGGCATCTAATTTCATTCAGCAATCAGAAAATCCTTCTGCTTTTTTTTATTATTTGGGAGTCTTAAATAAGATAGACAATATTAAGCATATTGATTTGCATATTCAGGAGGTTACTGGAGCGGACAAGACTATTGATGTAGTTGTTGAAATATTTAATAATGTCAATAGTGGTGGTACTAAACTAAGCAAAGGTGATCTTGCTCTAGCAAAAGTATGTGGTCAATGGTCGGAAGCCCGTACAGAGATGAGAAGAATCCTCGCTTCTCTCAAAAAAGCAGGGTATACATTTACTTTAGAATGGTTGCTTCGCTGTGTTACCATACATTTGACAGGAAGACCATATTTCTCGGAATTAGAGAGAGTATCTATACCTGATTTTAAACAAGGTTTAAATGAAACAGAGAAACGAATAGGAGTTTGTTTGAATTATTTAGGTTCACGTCTGGGATTGGATCACGATAGGGTTTTGGGTAGCCGTTTTGCTATAGCCACCATAATTGGCTATATGCGTAATCAAAATACATATAAACTTTCAGAAGAAGAATGGAATAAACTTCTTTATTGGTATGTACACACGATGCTATGGGGAAGATACGCGGGATCTACGGAAAGTGTGATGGCTCAAGATCTTAACGAGATATCAAATAATTCAGGAATAGAGGGATTAATTAAACTGCTGCGTCAACAACGCGGAAGCTTAGAATTGAAGCCTGAAGATTTTTGGGGCTGGAGTAGTGGCGCACGCTTCTATCCTTTATTGTATATGCTAACAAGGGTAAATCATGCTAGAGATTTCGGCACAGGTTTAGAGTTAACTCACCATTTATTAGGAAAAAATGCATCTTTGGAAGTTCATCATATATTTCCCAAGGATAAATTATACAAAAATGGATATAAAAAATCAATAGTAAACTCTTTGGCAAATTATGCGTTCATAACAAAGGAAACCAATTTGGAAATATCAAACAAAGACCCCAAGGAGTATATTCCTAAATATTGCAAATTACATCCTGGAGCAATAGAGTCTCATAGTATTCCTACAGATAAACCAGAACTTTTAGAACTTGATAATTATGAGTCATTTTTAGAAGAAAGAAGACGGCTTTTGGCTAAAAATGCGAATATGTTTCTTAATTCATTATATATAGGTGAGATAGAGAAAACAGAAATAGATGATTATGCGAATCGTAATTTATCGGAAAGTATTGCAAATGACGAGGAAATACGTATAGCAGAGTTAGCTCAATGGATGGAAGAAAATGGCCTTAATAGTGGAGAGCGTAATTATAATCTTTATAATGAGGAAACGAACAAAGAAATCATAATAGACCTTGCATGGCCTAATGGAATACAATATGGTTTAAGTACTCCTGTCGCATTATTAATTGATGAACCAGTAGAAGTTCAACAGATGGTCAGTAGTAAAGGTTATCTCTTTTTTACTGATACAGAGGAATTTAAACAATATGTATTGATTAATTATATCGGAATAAATTAAGATGACACCTAAACAAAATAAACATTTATTCTATTTTATATGTTGTGCAATAATAGTTGCTTTTTTTGCTATGGTTGGAGGCTGTACGCGTTCCTGTGCCAGAAAAATTGAAAAAGATGCAAAACAATATCAGAAAAGAACTCATCCTAAAAGGAGATATAATAATAGCATCGCAATGTTTAACTTAATTTGTTCATCATATGGGGATAAATTATAGAAAACGCGTTTCTGTTGGCTCTGGAGTTAAGTTAAACTTTAGCAAAAATGGAGTGAGTACAACTGTAGGACCTAAAGGTGGAAGCGTAAATATTGGAAAGAATGGTGTTTACTTGAATTCAAGTATACCAGGATCGGGACTATATGCGCGTCAAAAGGTTTCGTCTGCGCGAAGTTCGTCTTCTTTTCCTGATAATGCAGGAATGACTCCTTATGAGTGGATTATGATCATATTTCTGGTGTTCAGCACGTTACTTTTTATATTTTGTGTACTATTCCCACATTCTGAAGTATTGTTGCTTATGTTAATACCAGCAGTTTTAGCGCAAATAGTATTTTGGGTAATGTGGATGGGATTAAAAGACTGAAAAATGCAGCAATACATAGTGGAGCAAAATAACACATTAAAAAACTTGCATTTGAGGTGATAGATTTGGGCTTTATTTTGACTATATATAATAAAATTTTGTGTGAAAGTGTGAAAATATCACATGTGCAAATTTTGCATACAAGATATCTATAGTATATGAAAGACGAAATAGTATTATATCAACCCGATGAGGAATTGTCTCTAGAAGTCAAAGTAGAGAATGATACTGTATGGCTTAACCGCAACCAAATGGCTGTGCTGTTTGATCGTGACATTAAAACAATCGGTAAGCACATTAATAATGCTTTACGCGAAGAATTGGCTCCAACTGTCGCAAAAAATGCGACACTTCAAAATGAGAGTCCAACTGTCGCAAAATTTGCGATAGTTCAGCAAGAGGGAGGCCGGAGTGTAGTACGGCAGATTGAATATTATAGTTTAGATGTCATATTATCAGTTGGCTATCGTGTAAAGAGTTCTCGTGGTATAGAGTTCAGAAGATGGTCGAATCGTGTCCTAAACGAACATATATTGCGTGGTTATACGATTAATCAACGTCTTTTGGCTGTAGAAGAGCATGTAGATAAAAGTTTGCTGGCGCACGAACGCAGATTAGAAGCTGTGGAGGAAAAAATCGATTTCTTCGTGCGCACGTCCTTACCTCCTGTGGAAGGTATCTTCTATGATGGTCAAATATTCGATGCATATACGTTTGTCAATGACCGTATTCGTGAAGCGAAGAAACGCATTGTGCTGATTGATAATTATGTAGATGACAGTGTGTTGAAGATGTTAGATAAGCGTGCAAAAGGTGTTTCTGCAAAGATTTATACAAAGCATTTTACACCACAACTGTCGCTTGATTTTGATAAACACAACGCGCAATACGCACCTATTGAGGTAGAGCAGTTTGACCGCTCACATGATAGATTCTTGTGTATAGACGAGACGGTTTATCATATTGGAGCATCGCTTAAAGATTTAGGCAAAAAATGGTTTGCATTTAATCGTATGGAGCAGACTACTACGGAATTATTAGAAAAAATGTAGGACATCTACTATTGCCTTGAAATATCCAGAAAAAACAACCACATAAATGAAAAGCAACACCTATACATCGTTAATGGAGAGGCGGGTACGCCGGATACTGCTCGTGTGCAATAACTATGACAGTTTTGCGCTGGAGGAGGACGGACGTATCGACGTGCAGATCGCGCAGGAATATGCCGAACTCAACCTCTCTAATCCGCCGGCGATCACCCGCGCGGAGACGACGGACGAAGCGCTCTCGCTCATCAATGACGATGCTTCTTTCGACCTCATTCTGGTGGTGTATAGTGCCGGAGGAAGCGAGGTGTGGGATTTTGCGGCGGAGGCGAAGAAGAAACTGTCGGAATGTCCGATTGTCATCCTCTCCTCCTTTAGCAAAGAGGTGTACCGCAGAGTAGAGCAGCAGGACAAATCCAATATTGATTACCTCTTCAATTGGAATAACTCCACTGACTTGATTATTGCGATCATCAAACTGATAGAGGACCGCCTGAATGCCGAACATGACATCCTCGACGAAGGAGTGCGCGCGATCCTCTTGGTGGAAGACTCTGTGCGCTATTATTCGACGTACCTGCCGCTGCTCTATAAACTGGTTCTCCAGCAAAACGCCATCGCCATCCGCGATGCTCTCAACGAGAAGCAGCAACTCCTCCGCAAGCGCGCGAGACCCAAAGTGCTACTCGCTACGTGCTACGACGAAGCGGTGGAACTATACAATCGTTTCGGCAAGAATATGCTCGGAGTCATCTCCGATGTGGGATTTGTGATACACAAAGGCGAACCTTCCTCTGCGGAGAAACTGGATGCCGGAGTGGACCTGTGCAAACTCATCCGTGAGGACAATCCCACAATGCCTTTCCTCATGCAATCCTCCCAGGAATCGATCAAATCCGTGGCGCGTAAACTCAATGTGGGCTTTGTGGTGAAGAAATCCAAGACGCTGACCCAAGAGGTGAGCGAATACATAGAGCGGGAGTTCGGCTTCGGAGACTTCATCGCCCGTGACCCGCGTACGGGCAGAGAGATAGCGCGTGCTTCCGATCTGGAGGGATTCGAACGTATTATCTCTACGATCTCGCCGGCGGCGTTTAGACGTCTGAGCGATAATAACTATCTCTCCAAATGGCTCTTTGCACGTGGTCTATTTGCGATCGGTCGTGAGGTGCACAAACTGACGATTCAAGACGAGACGGATATTGAAAATATCCGCCAGACGAATATCCGGCTTATTCATGACTACCGTATCAACCAAGCCTTGGGCGTGGTAGCCAAATATGCGCCGGACACGTATAATGACACGATCTGGTTTGCCCGCTGCGGCAGCGGAGCGATGGGAGGAAAGGGTAGAGGACTGGCGTTCCTCAACCATATGCTCCAGAAATACGACCTCTACGACCGTTGGGCGGACGTGCGTGTGCTCGTGCCGCGCACGATGGTGGTCACTACTGATTATTTCGACCGCTTTATCCATGAGAACGGGCTGCAGTACGTGATCAATGCCGACCTCACGGACGAAGAGATACTATCCGAGTTTGTAGCAGCCATGCTGCCGATGGAGCTGCGGGACGCGCTGCGGCATTTTATCCGTGTATGCCATCGTCCTATAGCCGTGCGATCCTCCTCCAAACTGGAAGATTCGTATTACCAGCCTTTCGCCGGAGTCTATAGCACCTATATGCTCCCCCGCACGGAGAACGAGGACCAGTTGCTGCGGATGCTATCCAAGGCAATCAAGTCGGTTTATGCTTCCGTCTATTTCGCGGCGTCGAGAGGGTATATCGTCTCGACGGGCAATGTGCCGTCCGAGGAGAAGATGGCGATTGTGCTGCAGGAAGTATGCGGAGAGGCGGAAGGAGAATATTATTTCCCCGCTATCTCCGGCGTGGCGCGAAGTATCAATTTCTATCCGGTGGGCAAAGAGAAACCCGAGGACGGCATCGTCAAGATCGCTTATGGCTTAGGCAAAGCTGTAGTCGATGGCGAACAGGTGCTTCGTTTCTCGCCTAAATATCCCAAGAATGTGCTGCAGACCTCTACGGTCGATCTGGCAATGCGGGAGACCCAGCAATCAATGTTGGCACTTTCCCTCAGCCCGGAGCGGTTCAAGACTTCGATAGACGACGCCGTCAATCTGGAGCGTATTCCGATTCACGAATGTGACCGGTTCGAGAGCCTCAAAATGGTTGCTTCTACGTACGACCGCGAGAACATGCGGATCGTGGATTCCTGTTACCCCGACGGACCGCGGATCATTACGTTTGCGCCCCAACTGAAATTCAATACCTTCCCTCTCGCCGATATTATTCAACACCTATTGGATATTGCGCGCGAGGAGATCAAGACGCCGGTGGAGATCGAGTTTGCGGTCAATCTGGAGCATGAGCCGCAGATATTCCATGTCCTGCAGATACGTCCCATTTCGGCGGATAGCCTGACGGCGAAAGTAGAATGGGATAAGATCGATGAGAGTGGGGCATTCCTGCGCTCCGGCAATGCGCTCGGAGTGGGAGAGATGGACGATATTTCCGATATTATCTATCTGCGCAAAGAGACTTTCGATGTCCTCCGTACGCAAGAAATGGCGGCTACGCTACGCGAATGGAACAATGCCTTACGCCAGGAGGGAAAGCAGTATCTGCTCATCGGCTACGGCCGCTGGGGATCGCAGATTCCGACGCTCGGTGTGCCTGTGCAATGGGGAGATATAAGCGAAGCAAAGGCGATTGCCGAATGTTCGCTTCCGGATTTCCGAATCGAACCTTCGCAGGGCTCGCATTTCTTCCAGAACTTAACGTCCTTCAATGTGGGATATATCAATGTCGATCCGTGGGCAAGACCGCTGACGGACGAATATGATCAGGCGGTTTTGGATGCGATGCCGGCGGTCGAAGAGACGGAACTGCTCCGCCATGTTCGACTGGACAAACCCCTGCAGATGTATATTGACGGCTTTGCCTCCAAGGCACTCATTAAACCCTAATCACTCAACGCTAAACGCTAAACGCTAAACGCTAAACACCAAACACTAAACATTATATGCAATTAGCTTTACAAATTATCACACTCATCGGTTCCGTAGCGATGCTCATGTACGGAATGAAAGTGATGAGCGAATCCCTCCAGAAGATGGCGGGTTCCAAATTGAGTAATGTCCTCGGCACGATGACCACGAACCGGTTCTCCGGCGTCTTAACCGGAGCGTTCATCACCGCGGCAGTTCAATCCTCTACCGCAACGACGGTCATGACTGTTAGTTTCGTTTCCGCGGGCATTCTGTCGCTGGCGCAAGCGATTTCGGTCATTATGGGTGCGAACATCGGTACGACGTTCACGGCATGGATCATGGTCCTCGGCGGCGGCTCGTTTGACCTCCGTCTCGTCGTTTATGCGACCATCGTTTTGGCTGTAGCGCTTATTTATACCAAGCGCAATGCCAATCTGGGTGATTTCCTGATCGGTCTGTCGCTGATGTTGCTCGGTTTGACGACCTTGAAGATCAACGCAACCGAGATGCACTTGGACCAGATGACACCTGTCCGCAATTTCTTCATGGCTACTTCCTCTTGGGGCTATGGCAGTTATTTCCTCTACCTTCTGGTTGGAGGTATTCTGACCTTTGCGGTTCAGTCCTCGGCGGCGATCATGGCGATTACCATGACCCTTTGCTCCACGCACGTCCTGCCGATTGATATGGGTATCGCGCTCGTCTTGGGTGAGAATATCGGTACGACGATCACTTCCAATGTGGTCGCGCTCTCTGCTTCCGTTCAGGCGCGAAGAGCCGCTATGGCGCACTTGGTCTTCAACCTCTTCGGTGTGATCTGGGTGCTCTGCGTCTTCCGCTGGTTTGTTGGAGGAGTATGCCGTATATGGGGCGTGGACTTCACTCCGGGAGTGCCATCCGATGTATCTCCGGACAAACTGAATGCCATCTTGGCTACGTTCCACACCACTTTTAACGTCACCAATACCTTGATCCTCATTTGGTTCATTCCGCTGTTGGAGAAACTGGTGACATTGATCATCCCGTCCAAGCCGGAGCAGAAAGATACAGACAGCCAACTCCGGTTTATCTCCGGCGGTCTGATGTCCACCTCCGAGCTCTCGATCCTCCAAGCGTGGAAAGAGATCCATGTCTTTGCTATTCGTACGCAGCGAATGGTGGGTATGATCCACGATCTCTATTACGAGAAAGACAGCGCTACGTTCACCAAGATATTCTCCCGTATCGAGAAATACGAAGGCATATGCGATCGAATGGAATATGAGATAGCTCAGTATCTGAACCAAGTAGCCGATGGCCGTTTGTCGGATCAGTCCAAGCACGAGGTACACAAGATGCTGCGTATCGTTTCCGAGCTGGAGTCGGTGGGTGATGCCAATTACAACCTCTCGCGCTATATCCGCCATAAGCACGAGAGCAATATCCAATATGTGGAGGATCAAGACAAGAACGTTGAGATGATGCTATACCTCGTCTCCGGAGCGGAAGCCAAGATGGTAGAAGCACTTGAGCACGGTAAGATCTCCGATGACACCTTCCTCGATATGACGAACGTCGAGAATGAGATCAATAATTTCCGCGACGAACTCAAGAATAAGAATATGCAGGATATTACAGACCATGTATATGATTATTCCACCGGCGTCAACTACATGGATATCATCCTTGAGTTGGAGAAGATGGCGGACTACATCATCAACGTAGATGAAGCTGTTTATGAACACAAACATGATAAATAATTAAAAGAAATGAAGAACAATGTGATTGCAGGCGCGTTGATTGCGCTGGGATTGAGCCTTGCAGGCTTGTTTATCTATTGTGGCATCAGCAAGTATGCCGGTAAAGATCGTGCGGTTTCTGTGAAGGGACTTAGCACGCGTGAGGTAGAGTCGGACTACGTAGTATGGCCGCTCAGTTTTGGATGGAATGGGAATGATCTTCCTGCCCTCTATGACCAGTTGGAGAAAGTGGGTGATCGCGTGAAGAAGCATCTCCTTTCGCTTGGTTTCGAGGAGTCGGATCTGCGTCAAGGTACGATCTCTGTGGACAATAACTGGGAGAATTATTACGGCGATCGCCGCCCTGAGTACCGCTATACGCTCCGTACGTCCATTATTGTTTCGACCAACAAAGTGCAGCTCGTTGTAGCGAGCCAAGGCAAAGAGGCGAATCTGCTCAAAGAGGGTATTATCGTTACCTCCAGCAAATGGGATGTGGATTACCAGTACAATGGACTGTCGGAGTTGAAGCCGGCTATGATCGAGGAAGCAACGCGTAATGCACGCGCCGTGGCACAAAAGTTTGCGGACGATGCGCAATGCTCGCTCGGTTCCATCCGTCGTGCCAGCCAAGGTCAGTTCTCGATTGAGAACGACCAATACCAGCCTTGGGTAAAACATGTACGCGTGGTAACGACGGTGGATTATTACCTGGATTGATTACCGGTCTGAATCCTCATCTTCGTCTACTCGACGAGGACGCATGAAGCCGGCTGGAGCATCGCTCTGGTCGGCTTCTTCGCCTTGTACGGCGAAATGAATCTGGTTCTTACCGAATCGGCGGTTGATGCCGTCTATCGTTTCCATCAGCCGTTTCTTGCGCTCCATCTCTTCTGCTTGGTTGGGAGCAAAGATATCTAACTGAATGCCGTCGGAGTTTTGCAATTGACCTAATATGATGCCGGCTTGTTTGTATTGGTATCCTTCCCGGAAGAGCCGGTCTAAAAGTCTCGACGACGTCTCGATGACCTGTCGTGAGTCATCTGTGGGCGAAGTGAGGCGGATTGTATCGTTATTGTAGTATTGCGGTAAGTCAGCCCGATGCCGGTTTGTAGCGAGAAAGAGGGTCACCGTGCGACACAGGGATTTTTTCTCGCGCAGCCTTCGTGTGGCAGAAGCGGCAAAATTACTCAACTCCCGCATCAGCGCTTTTTTGCCCGAGATCATGTGCGCAAACGTACGGCTGTACATGATTGATTTCTGCCGCTCATGGCTGGCTATCGTGATTGCCGGAATACCGTTTAACTCTTTCCAAGTCCTCGCTCCGGTTACTCCGAAGAGCCTGTTTACCCATTGCTCCGGCTGCTTTGTGTATTCCAAAGCCGTTTTTATACCGGATTGCTCGATGGTCTTGATCCGGCGGCGACCGATACCCCAAACCTCGCGTACGGGGAGCAGAGACAGAGCTTTCTCCCGCTTGTCCGCACTCATGATACATATCCCGCGGTAACCCGGATAGTGCTTGGCAAACCACGTAGCCGTCTTTGCCAGAGTGTATGTCTCACCGGCTCCGCAAGAGACAGGGATATCCGTCTTCTCCAAGATCATGTCTTTTAGTTCCTTCAGGTATCCGCGAAGCCGAACGGGATCGTCGTCCGGCATCTCGCCGAAGAACTCATCCACGCTGTATTGCACGAAATTGAGAACCATCTCGGTCTTGCGCACCTCGTCCATGATATTGTGCGAGATCTGGTGGTAGAGCTCATGGTGTACATCGATCACGGTTACATGGTAGCGCTCGATAATACGGGTCACTTGGAAAATCGGATTGCCGCGCTTCAGCCCCACAGCCTTTGCTTCCTGGTTGAGCGCAAGGATAATACCGCCGTTGTTGTCATTATTATTGGCAACAACAACCGGCGTGCCCTTCAGCTCAGGACGAGATACCAACTCGCAACTGACGAAGAAATTATTGCAATCCAGATGAACGTACATCAGAACCAACCCAGTCTGCGGATACCCCGCAATACACATGTCGGGATCAGCAGGATAATAAATGTCAGTATATGCCAGAAAACCGCAGGAATCGTGACTTTGCTTCGTCCGTGGAAAAGCGCCCGTAATGCTCTGCGAACCAGCATCTGCGGAGAAGCGATGATCCCCAGACATTTACCGATCTTGGTGTATATCGGCTTGATACTATACAGCCCGGTATCTACTGCTCCCGGACTCACGTTCGTCACATACACGCCGTAAGGCTTCAGTTCGATATGCAGCGAGCGGGTGAAGGCGGCGAGGAAGGATTTGGTAGAAGCATATGTGCCCAGCCGCTGCGCAACAATCTTGCTCGTCACGGAGCAGACATTGAGTATATAGCCGTGCTTGCGCTCACGCATCTCTTGCCCGAAGAGGTAACAGAGCATCGCCGGAGTGTACATATGCAGGTTGAGAATCAGGCTTGTGAACTCCTCGCTGTCGTCCAGAATATCGCGGTCGTGATAGACGCCGGCGTTGTTCACCAGCACTTCCACCTCAATCTCCTGCGCACGCGTGTACTCATATAGTTCGCGCGCGGACTCCTGACGACTCAGATCCATCACCAGACTGATAACTGAGAGCTGAGGGCTGATGGCTTTGCGCAGTTCCTCTGCGCGGTCGTGAATAACCTCCTCGTTGCTGACAATCAGTAAGTTATAGCCCTTTTGAGCTAATTGACGCGCAAACTCCAAGCCGATTCCCGATGATGCACCGGTCACTAGTGCGAAATGTTGTTTCATAAGTAAGTACTATTTTGGCTGCAAAATTACACTTTTTTTTGCATATATGCAAGATTTGTTGTATCTTTGCGCTCAAAATCATAGTAATTATGAAACGGACTTACTCGAAATGGACTAGTGTGGCGCTAATTACTGCCATCTACGTGTTTGCCGGATTGATGGGCTGGTTGATGTTTCGTTGGGTTCTCTATGGGGGAATCCTAGACTTTGTACATGTTCAAAAACCTATAATCGCTTTATTTGCAGCCGATTTGGTGGCAACTACGGTCGTCTGGATTTTTGGGCTTTTGTATGAGAATGTGTCCGTCTATGATCCGTATTGGTCGGTCTTCCCGCCGGTGGCTTTTCTGCTATGGGCGTTTTATACGGGCGTCTGGTCGCTGCCGGTCATTCTGCTGCTGATTGCTTCGTGGTATTGGGGGTGGCGTCTGACGCGCAACTGGGTCATTACCTTCAAAGGAATCGCTCATGAAGACTGGCGCTATACAAAGTATAGAAGTCTTCATCCGGCGCTCTTCCATCTCATCAATTTCTTTGGCTTGAACATGGTTCCGACGCTTGTCGTCTTTGCCGCTATGCTGCCGGGGCTGAAACTATATGAGACAAGTAATTCGGTCTATATGTCAGCCGAAGCCGGTCTGTCTTCTGTCAGCGCAGCGGTCTTGATTTTCGGCTTTATTGTCTGCCTCTCATCGGCTACGATTCAGTTGATTGCCGACAAGCAAAGCCATGATTTCCGGGCGGCAAATCCCGGTAAGGTATGCAATGTGGGGCTTTGGAAACACGGTCGCCATCCGAACTATTTCGGCGAGATCCAGTTCTGGTGGGGCATCTGGATCATGTATGCGGCTCTAAATGGCTTCGATTGGTTCATCCTGGGTCCGATAGCAATGACGGCTTTGTTCCTCGGCATCTCTGTTCCCCTCATGGAGCACCGCCAACTCGCCAACAAACCCGACTATGCCGAATACAAAAAACAGACACGATTATTGATTTAATTTTAAACAGATATGTTACAGATTGGCGACAAAATGCCGGCGTTCAGGGTGTTGGACGAGGCAGGAAAAGAAGTGACGGAGAAAGAGTTGATCGGCAAAAAGACGGTGATTTATTTCTATCCGAAAGACTCTACTCCGGGGTGTACGGCGGAGGCATGCAATATCCGCGATAATTACCACGCGTTTCTGGCGCAAGGCTATCAGGTCTTCGGCGTGAGCAAAGACTCCGTAGCGAGCCATGTGCGGTTCAAAGAGAAAAATGCGCTGCCTTTTCCGCTGCTGAGTGATCCGAGCACGGAGATGTTGCAGGCTTTCGGCGCATGGGGTGAGAAGAAGTTGTACGGCAAAATCTCTATGGGCACTTTGCGCAAGACATTTGTCTTCGACGAGAACGGCGTTTTAGTGCGTATTATAGAGAAAGTGGACACCAAGAACCACTCCGAACAACTGTTGGGGTAGAGGTCTTAACCACCGACCGATGACCGACCGATGACCGACTCACAACCGACACATGACCGAGCAGCAAAATGCCTAAAAAACGCACGTGCTAACTCGATTTTTGCCCGAATACTTGCATATATCAAAAAAAAGCACTAATTTTGCGAGCAAAATTGGAAATGTGCTGAAAGATATATAAAATGGCTAAACTCCAGGAAATAATCGTAAGAGACACTACTATCCGTTCTTTTTCGCAGAACGGATGGGATTATATCTGTATCACGGATATTGCAAGGCAGAAGAATGCCTCAGAGCCTAAGGATGTAGTAAAGAACTGGATGCGACTCAAAAATACGATTGAGTATCTCGGAATGTGGGAAGCTTTAAACAATCCACAGTTCAAAGGGGTCGAATTCGATCCCCTTTTGAGAGAAGCAGGGAGTAACGCATTTACGTTGAGTCCGTCGCGGTGGATTGAATTGACAGGAGCAATAGGCATTATTTCGAGAAGTGGAAATAATGGTGGCACATATGCACAACGGGATATAGCATTTAAGTTTGCCAGTTGGGTGTCTGTTGAGTTTGAACTCTATTTGATTAAGGAGTTCCAGCGTCTCAAAGAGGAGGAACAAAAGGCTATCGGATGGTCGGCGAAACGCGAGTTGGCGAAGATTAACTATCATATCCATACGGACGCGATTAAGGAGCACCTTGTGCCGCAGGAGATTGACGCGTACCATAGTTCGCTTATCTATGCCAACGAAGCCGATGTGCTCAATGTGGCATTGTTCGGAATGACCGCCAAAGAGTGGCGCGATGCCCATCCAGAGGACAAAGGCAACATCCGCGACTACGCAACAATCAACCAATTGATCTGTCTGAGTAACATGGAGAACCTTAATGCGGTCTTTATCAACGAAGGCCTTCCGCAAGGTGAGCGCCTCCAGAAACTCAACCAAATAGCCATCCAGCAAATGACCGTGCTGGAGAATGTTGAAAGCAAACATATTTTGAAGTAACCCATCTGTCGCTCTTTCGGATATAAGGGTGCAGAAAAAGCAATAAATAGAAAATCAACAATAATCAAAATATAAACAAAAATCTGCCTATGGCATAAAACAACAGACAAAAACATACATAAATAATAGCGTTATAAGCCAAACTTGATTGTTTGAAAACTGGACACTTTCAACAATTACTTATACTTTCAACAATTACTTATTCAAGCATGGTTTTATGTGCGCTCACGTATTAGCGTGAGTTTTCCGTGCATAAATTTGAATAAGTAAGGTAGTCCAGAATTCCTCAAACAATCAAATGAAAGCAGCGAAAGCGCACGCTTTTCTTATGTCTGTATGTGTTTGTTGATACGTTCGATGAAAAGTCCTTGGTACTTGGTCGCTTGGTTCTTAAAATGTACTCTCGTTAAGATGGCAGGCAAACGGACAGCCCTAGTCCTTGACCGAGCGACGAGCGGGAGATGACCGAGACACAAACGACACAAGAAAGAGCCTCAAAAATATCCGATTATTAAGATCGGCACCAAAAGCAAACAACAAATAATTAACATTATTAACAATGTAAAACAACAAAATCATTATGAAAAAATTAAAACTATTTTCAATTCTCGCCCTGCTGCTGATGGCAGCGACAGGCGCAATGGCGCAGACGGAAACGCTGCTGACCACAATTACGGCAACTGGCAAAGAACAGGCAAACTACAGTACGGCGAACGTAGCAACCGTTTCATTCAGTTATACTGCATATGGATCCTCAGCATACTTAGCTAACTGGGGCTGGTGGGGATACGGTTGGTCGGCAACCGTCAATGCTGCC
>CADAZU010000004.1 GCA_902792535.1 uncultured Bacteroidales bacterium | reverse complement strand
TGCGCCGTGCCATTCGCATAAGTGAACATCGTACGTCCGCCTTCCGCCTGCGTGAAATTAGAGGACATATAACAGGTGACCATATAGAAATAGGTACGCGCGAGATCGCCTTTGAACTCATCGTCGGGTTCGTACACCACTCCGGAGACCGTATAACCGGGGAACGTGCTGGCACCCTTACGGCCTTTAGCCTGCACTCCGTTTGTCGTACGCTATAAAGGGGCGAAGCCTCGCCAAACCACGATTTAGGTACCGAGTGTTCGCGGTTGTAACCGCACGTACCGGCACACCAGCTCTCCGTATAAGCCGGGTTGCAAGCGGAATAGATATCATCAATCGTCGTACCGGCATTGTTGTAGGTGTCTGTCCATTTGAAGAGGAACTTCAATGCGTCATACGAGACGGTCGTATGAGGGCGTATCTTCGCGCTCAAAGCCGAACGAAGCGTTTCGCCGGACTTACCATCCGCCGAAGCATAATAGGTAGTGAGGGTAACGGTCGGAGCGACTGTTGCCCACGCCATTTGCGCTGCACAGAGGAGCGCAAGAAATGTCAAACAATGTTTCTTCATGATATGATGTTATTAGATTAGTTCTTATTTCGCGTTGCTCAAACGATTGTTTCATGTAAAATCTCGCTGACGGTGGGATGCGGGAAGACTACCTGGCGGAACTCGGCTTCCGTATAACCCATACGCACCGCGAACGAAGCCGCAGCAATGAATTCCGAGCAAGGATTTCCGATACAATGGACGCCGACGATGGTGCGATTGCGGCGCTCAATGAGCACTTTGCAGAGTCCTGTCTCGCCTTCGTTCTCCGCCATAAAACGCCCGGAGAAAGTCATGGGCAGTTTCTTGACCTCATAGAAAGTCTCTACTCCACCCGCCTTCTCAATTCCGGCAGGACCTTCCATCTCCGTATAGAAATCGCGCACCTGTTGTTCGGTCAGGCCAACAGAGGCTATCTCGGGGTTGGTATAGACCACAGAAGGAATAGCGTTGTACGCGATACGCTGGAGCGGAATCTCTTTGAGCATGCGTCCGACAGCCACTTCCGCCTGACGCGAAGCAACATGGGCGAGCATGATCTTACCCGTGACGTCGCCGCAGGCATAGACATTCGGCAGGTTGGTCTTGCAGAACTCATCCACCTTAATTGCTCCGCGCTCTAACTCAATGTCGTTGAGTGCCTCCAAGCCCTGCAGGTTAGCGCGACGGCCGACGGAGACGAGGATTTTGTCAGCAGTCAAACTAGTTAAACTAGTCGAACTAGAAGAACTAGAAATGGAAACGGTGTTGCCGTCGATGGATTCCACCTTGGTGGAAGTGAGGATTTGGATGCCGGCTTTGCGGTATTTATCGAGGAGGATTTGTACCACTTCGGGATCGAGGTTCGGGAGTATGGTCGGCATGGCTTCAATGACCGTCACAGGCACGCCGAGTTCGTGATAGAGCGTCGCGAACTCCATACCGATCACGCCACCGCCCACAATGATGATAGACTTCGGCAGTTCAGTAGCTGCAAGTGCGTCCGTCGAATCCCAGATCGCGGGATTGTCTTTGATGCCCGGTATCGGCGGCACGAAGTTCGTTGAGCCGGTGCAGATCATGAGGTTCTCCGCTTCGTAGGTCTCGCCGTTACACTCAATCCGCCAAGCTTGGCGGATGCTATCGAGAACCCGGGCAGCGCCGTTGACCACGGTACAATGGTCGTTGTTGAGGCGGGCTTTGATACCCGCAACGAGTTTGCGGACGACGATCGTCTTGCGTTTCTGCATAGCGGCAAAATCGAAGGTGACGCTCTCCGCAGAGACACCATATTTCTGCGCGTGAGAAGCGTTGTAATACTGCTTCGCGCCGTAGAGGAGCGATTTGGTAGGAATACATCCCACGTTGAGACATGTTCCTCCAAGTGCGTTTTTCTCAAAAAGCACTACGTCCTTACCGGCTTTGGAAGCCTTCTCCGCAGCGGTATAACCCGCAGGTCCACCGCCTATGATGGCTAAAAAATATTGCATATATGTTATTTTTTGTCAGGTTAGTTTCCCTTCAATCCTGTGTTAATGCTGTGTTGAAGACAGGAAGATTCTTACTGCCTCGGCAATCATCTCCGAGCAGGGACGTTTTTGGTAGTACTGCTGCGTGCGCTCCTCGGGTTTAGGGTCTTGCGGCTTCGGCGCAAGACCTAAGAGTTCAGCGCAGATAAGAGAGCCGTAGCGAGATTTGAAATCGCCTGCGAGTTGCTGGACAAGGGCATAGTTCTCCATTTTGCCTGTGTTGTCATGGGGCGTAGCAGAACCATTGTGCAAGCCGGCAAGCATGAACATACCGGACGCGGCACCGCAGACGAGCCTCATTCTGCCCATTCCGCCACCGAAAGAAGCAGCCAGACGCAGGGCGAGCGATTCGTCCGTAATACCATATAAATCTGCGCAGGAAGTGAAAACCGCCTGGGAGCAGTTGAAGCCTTGTTTGAATAAATCCACGGCGCGAGCAGCCCGTGATTCGATCTCTTCGTTTGTCATCGTATTAGTATTTGGGCTGCAAAGGTACTACTTTTTTATGACATACGCAAATTAAAGTGGCTAAAAACTTATTTATTTGCCAAAACGCGTTTTTTGCGGATATAGAAAAGCCCGCTCGCCATGATAAAATAGAATGCAGCAAGTCCCCAAAGGGCAATCCACTCGGTGGCAGCAGAGGCTGCGAATCCGTTGGTATGCAAGAGCGACGCTCCCATGGAGTTGATATGTATGAAGGCGTGCGCGCCCCATGTATAAGGGATGAAATACGAGAGGTAACGCCATGCGTCAGGGATCATTTCTTTGGGCCACGAGATACCTGCCATAAAGAGGAATATGAGCGACGTAGAAATGAGCAGAACAAGTCCCGATTCGCGGTTTCGGATGAAGACCGAGACGCAGAGCGAGAAGAAAATGATTGCCAGCAGATAGGGCACGATCAGCAGCAGGATATCGTCGATTGCGCCTATATGCGGAATTCCGAAAAGCCTCGGGAAGAAGCCCAGCAGGATTGCCGCCAAAGCGAAGTATATAAGGAAGCACGCGCCCGCGCGTCCGATGAGCGAGGCGAAAGAGTAGTTTTCGTCGTTCTCTTCCCTTGCCGTTCCGCCGAGCATACAGATGCCGAAAAGGAGCGTCTGATGGAGAATGAGCATAAGAACCGCCGGAATGAGGAACGATCCATATCCCCCCGTAGGCGTGAAGAGTGCGGTCTCGGAATAGGGTGCGTCTTGGACGAGCGCCCAAGCAAACTCTTTGTCCATACCCATCTGCTCGTAGCGGTCGATCTGGATATTACGCATGGACTCCAGCATGACTTGGTTGCAGGAGAGATAGATCGCTTTCATATAGAGGAACGAGGACATGTCGCAATAGAGCGAAATATGCGCCTTGCCGAGCGGATCCGCCAGTTGGCGCTCAAAATCATGCGGGAAATAGATGATGCCATGCACTTTCTGGTTCCTAAGAAGCTGCTCCGCCTCCGCCATGGAGGAGCAGGTATGCGTGAGTTTAATATCCGGCGAAGCATTCCATCGATGAAGGAACGCGCGGCTCTGAGGCGAATTGCTCAAATCGACTACCGCTACCGGCACATCGTTGATCTGTTCATTCCAATAGAGCGCTTTGTAAATCAACGGATAAGCCAGCGTGGCGACAATAAAAATGACGATCACACCCGGGTCCCGGAAGATGCGCTGAAGTTCCGTGACAAAGGATTTTACTATCGGATATTTATATTCGGACATATCGTTTTGGGCTTATTTCAAAGGATAATTCCAATAGACCAACGCCCTATGGAGCCGTGGTGCGACACAAAGGGCAGCAAGCATGAAAAGGGTGAGCGCTAAGGCGTTCGGCAGGCTGTTTTCAACAGGCGCCGCCATGAGTGCTTCGTTGACATAAATGAGGTAGTAATGTCTCAGCGGCTCCAAATAGGAGAGCGCTTTGACGGGCGGCAGCATCGCCATCTGCGGGTATGTGAAGCCGGAGAGGGAGAAGCCTAACATCGAATAGAGCGCACCGATAGAGAGCGCGTCGCGGAGCGTGGGCAGCAGACCTATCATCGTAATTCCGAGTGCCTCCATCGCCAGAATAAAAAGCAACAGACCGAACATCAGCCGTCCTGTGCTGCCATAGACAGGGAATCCGGCAAAACGGTAGAGGATCAGGTGGCAACCGATGCCGAGAATAAGATAGATCAGCGTGTACGGAATCAGTTTGCCGATCATCGCAATGGTATAGTTACCTCCGGCGGCTCGTAGCCAAGCGTGCGATGTGCGTGCTTTGAGTTCAAAACCGATGGCAAAGATCGTGAGCATGAGACAGATCAGACCCAAGATACCCGGCAGGATTGTGCTGACCAGATAAATGGAATAATTGCCCCAAGGGTTCGCGACCATGTGTCCCTCGATGGCAAGCGGCTGGATACGATGCATGATCACATCGTCCGTGAGCCCTTTCTTGCGCAGAACCTCGCGTTGGAACGCACCGGAGACCAGATTCGCCATCGTCAGCATCTGTTTGTAGGTTGTGTTGCCACCTACGGTATAAGCGTTCGTGACATAGAAATCAATCTGCGGACGTTTGAACGAAACGAGGTCGCGGTAGAAACCTTCGCGGATGACAAAAATGCCGTATATCTTGCCTTCCTGCATCGCCACACGGGCTTCGGGATAGGAGTTGGTGATGAGCTGTATATCCACGGAAGGTGTGGCTTGCATCTCATGGATAAGTCGGCGGGAGATCGTCGTTTGGTCCAGATCAACCACCGCCATCGGCATCTTCTCCGCTGCCCCACCCTTCATGAGCGTCAGGAAGAAGAACGTGGATAGCAGCATGACTCCGACGGAGGCAAACAGATAAAGCGGCCGCGCGAACATCATTTTCAGTTCGCGAAGGAGCACACGCCATATATTTTGAAGAATGATTTTCATTCTGCGACGAGAGCAGTCATACCCGGACGAAGATTAGGGATCGAAGTCGTCGGACGACATTTGACGTCAAACGTGCGGACATCGTAGCCTCCGTTTTGCTTGGTAGAACGCCATGTAGCGTACGTTCCCATGGCTTTGATATGGGTGACCGTAAGCGGATATTTGACGTTGTTCCCGAGCGCAGGAATGGTCACTTCGACCACGCTTCCCATCGGGAAACGAGAGAGCATATCTTCGCGCACGGCGAAAGTGAACCACACGTCATTCAGATCAACGATAGACATCACCGGTGAGCCTTGTCCGACCAATTCACCCACTTTGGGGAAGAGTTCGGAGACCTCACCATCGCAGGGCGAGAGAAGGTATTTCTCCGCTTCCGCCGCCGCTACTTCCTGGAGGATACCATCGACTCTGGCGACCTGTGCTTCCGCAGCTGCTTTGTCCTCTTCACGCGCACCGGCTAACGCCATCTGGTATTGGCTGCGCGCCGCCTTAACGGTAGCTTCCGCGGCTTTGTATTGCGCCTCTACCTCATCGCGTTTCTGCGCGCTGACCACTCCTTTGTCATACAGCCGCTGCACGCGCTCGTAAGACTTGCGATAGATTTCCTCGCCGGCTTTGGCTTTCTGGTACATCTCATACGCACCTTGGATTTGCTCACGTTGCGCTCCATTCTTGGCTTTCTGGTTCACAGCTTCCGCCATCTCGCGCGCAGCGAGAGCTTGGGCTTTCTTGGCTTCCACTTCGGGCGAATAGATCACGACGAGTGTATCGCCTTTTTTCACATGTTCGCCTTCCTCGTAGAAGTACATCTCGATACGTCCGGGCACTTTGCCGGAGACGCGGTACTCCGCAGCCTCGGCTTCGCCTTGGATGAGTGTCTTCTCCGGCCGCAAAGCCAGAATACCCACGACCGCAACAATAACGACTACTGTGAGGAGTGCGACAAGACCAAACAGCAGACTTCCTTCTTTCTGGTGTTTCATAACTATAGTTTTCCTAAATATTTACGAAGTTGTGTTTCCGTTGTTTTGGCTTCTACCTCGGCGTCAACAAGGTCGGTAGCCGCTGCAAGCCACGCCGTCTGCGCCTGCATCAGTTCGGAGGCGGTGATCATACCGGCTTCATAGGATTCTTGCGCCATGCGAAGTACCTCGGCGGCGTTGTTCTGGGTAAGGCGTGCGAGGGCAATCTTCTGCTGCGCCTCCGCCAGTTTCTGGTTCGCCTGGGTCGTCTGGAGGGTCAGTAACTCGCGCGTCTCTTCGGTTTTGAGCGCCATCGCATTTGCCGCATGTTTGGCAGCTTTGTAGCGCAAGATGTCGTCTGCATGCGCGATAGGCACATTGACCACGACGCCGGCTGAGAAGAAGCCCTTGCTGTCCCATTTACTGCTAAATCCATTTTCCACGTTGGGGTTGGAATAGATGTATCCGGCGGAAGCAACGATATTCGGCTGCAAGCCGGCTGCCATCAGTTTGGCATTGGATTTGGCTATTTTCTCTGCCTGCTCCAGCAGTTGTATCTCCGACCTACCCGCTACGGCAGCATCCGCTTCCGTTGAATCGACAGGAAGCGAGGTTTCGCTCAAACCGCTTTCATCCAGCCGGAAAGCCGTGCTCAACGGCAGCCCGCAGACCTGTGCGAGTGCCATATTGGAGAGCGTCAGACCATTCTCCGCCTGCAGTTTCTTGACCTCTGCTTCGCCGCGTTTGGTAGTCACCTTGAGCAAGTCCGACTGCGTCACCAACCCTTCGTCCAATGCCTCTTTGACATCCGTCTCCAACTGGCAAAGGAGTTTATAGTATTGCTCCGCCAGTTCTTTCTTTTTCGAGACGGACACCACGCGCCAATACGCTTCATCCACTCCGTAGATGATATCGTCATGTTTTGCCTCCGATTGAATCGAAGCAATCGTCTCCGAAGCTTTGGCAATCTTGTACAACTGAATTAATCTTCCTCCGACATAGATAGGCTGAGTCACGCCCACATGCGCTACAAAAATCTGGCGCATGTCAGGTGACAATTTGTCATACAGCATCTTATATCCGTCAGCAATGAATTGCCCCGCATCGTCAGTGAGGGTCATCGACGGCAGATCTTTCCACGCCCACGAAGCCGTTCCGTCCGGATTGACCGTAGCGGTACCAAAGGTAAATTCGGTGGTATTGGAGAGCAGATGCACGTTCGCGCTATTCCACATGTACGAAGCGTTGGCTGTGAACTTAGGGAACATAGCAGCCAGCGCTGCCTGACGGTTATATTTAGCCGACAGCAGTAACTCCTGTTGCGATTGCGAAGAAACGCCCTTAGAAACCGCCAGATTGCGACATTGAGACAGCGTGCAATAGGTGGTGTCCGCAGCAGACAAGGAGCACGGAATTTGAAAAATGAAAATAGAAAGAACCAGCAATCCTTTGCTTAAAATCCAATGTTTTGTATTGTTTGTCATACTATTTCGCTATGTTTAAAGCCGCATGATTGATGACAAAAAGCGTGCCAGATGTAATACTTTGTGTTTTAATTTTCAATATTGTTATACCAAGTTTCCAATTTCTCATTGAATGATCTGCGGTCAAGAGTCTGCGCCCAAGCGCGCAGTTCATCCGTATGATCCTCAAAATGCAACGTGACCGTGCGACGCCATTTCCACCTCTTGGGTTTGAGTTTGGACCACCTGCTGGTCTCCAACCCGCGCATTCTACATAGGATTACGCGCACGCCTGCGGGGAGTTCGCGGCAGACTTCGTACGCCATCCGACGGTTTCCGATGACCTCTTTGTCAATCGTCTTCACGTGCCCGGAAGGATAGAAACAAATCTGTTTGCCGGCTGCGAGGCTATCAATGGCAATACGGCTTAGTTGCGAAGCCGCAGCGACGCCTTCCTCGCGGCTCATGGCACTTTTGTTGAGATCCGGCACTTCGATCGCGTCCCCCAGCCGGAGCACACGGCCGTAAAGCCAGTGACGCATGAAAAGTTCGTCCACCATCGGGCAGATCGGCAGCCACCATAGTTCGCTGAACAGGATCAGCGGGTCCATATAGGCGGTGTGGTTAGGCAAGACAAGGTGCACGGAGTCGTCGCGAAGCAGTTCTTCGCCCTTTACTCGCACTTCGTAGTGCCAATGCAGAAAGAATTTAATTATTTTTCCAAGAGTGAATCTGTTCATAGTTCTTTTATTAGTTCCAAAAGTGACGCGTTGTTCCGTCTATCGAAGAAGAGTGCCTCTATTCCGGCGGCTTGTGCGCCGAGGACGTCTGTCGTCATGCTGTCGCCGATCATCAGCACTTCGGACGGCTGCAAGCCGCAGCGATGGAGTGCTTCCTGAAAGAAGCGGATGTCGGGTTTGTCATAGCCTATATCCATGGAGATATAGGTATCTTCGAAATACGGCAGAATACCTGCTCTCTCCAGACGGCGACGCTGCAGATGTCCGAAACTATTAGACGCAGCAAAAAGCAGATAGCCTTTGGTCCGCAATATATCCAGCATCTCTTTCGCTTCGGGAACCAAGGTATGCGTCTCGCCCCAAGCGGCGCGAAAAGCATGCTTAAAGGGTTCTACCGCCGACTCCGGGTAGCCGATCGCCGCAATGAACTCCTTCGGATAGAGATCCATCACTTCCGCGATCGTATATTTACCGTGTTTGGCTTCGGAAAAGAGGTGGCCGGCGATGTCAAAGAAGAGTTGGAAATGCTCCGGATGCTCCGGCAACGCCGCATCATACGCCTCCCGACAACAGGAAACGTAGTCGAGCAGTGTGTCATCTATGTCTATAAAAATAGCCTTGTACTTCATTTTATAAAAATGGAGCCACTTGACGTGACTCCATTTTGTCGGGTAGGCGAGATTCGAACTCACGACCTCCTGCTCCCAAAGCAGGCATTCTAACCGGGCTGAACTACTACCCGAAGCGTGCGATGCACGCGAGAACTACAGTTCTAAGGTGTCCCCGTTAAACGGGGAAACCGGCCTCCGCCGGAAGGGGCAAAACTTCCCCTTGACCGAAATCAGCTGCAAAATTACTGCTTTTTTTTGATATGAGCAAATATTTGTGCTATATTTTGCGATTTTTTAGCAAAAGGAGGTCAAAAAGCAGCACTTTTGTCATTTCAACAACGCTCCATTGGCATCATAGATGCGTCCGCCGAAGGAAACATATACATTTCCTGCGTGCATGAATTTAGCCGCTGAACGAAGTTGTTCTTGACTCAGTTGAGGCAGCGCGGTCGGCGTCTCATCTCCGGACGGCAGGATGGTGAATGTCTGCATGATCACCGTCGTTGGCAGGTAGTTTTCGTTACCCGGATGGTATGCAATAACCGTCACTTCGCCTTCGTTCTCCGGAGTGATAATACCCTCCTCTATCGACAGCAGGCACGCTGTATAAGCATACGTGATCTCCATTCCGGACGAGAGCGTAGCGGTCGAGAGCACCGGTGTTCCAACCGTCAGTTCTGTCTCCTGCTCCTCCCAAAGGATGGTTTGCACCGCCTTATTGACATGCAGCGCAACAGGCATCGTGGCATCGTTATAGATGGCGGTGTCCTCCGGCGTAAAGAGCACCGAGAGCATATAGTCTCCGGCATTGAGCAAGGTATCAGCGGCTATATTCTGCCAGGTCAAAGTACCCGGAACCGCGCCGATCAGTTCATGAAGAACCGCCTCGCTCAGGTGTTGACCGTACGTGATATCATCTACAGAGAGGCTGATCGCCGGATCTGCCTTGTGAATGACAAGGGTCTTTTGTTCGGAATTAGCCGCGTTGTATTTGTAGTTTCCAGGCTGGGTAGCTGTGATCGTGACCGTGCCGGAGCTGTGGATTCGGAGGACATTACCTTCCACCTCTGCGATGGCAGGATCGGATGTCTGGTACACCACTTCCAGACCGGATGAAGCATAAGCATTGAAACTGAGTTCGTCCGTAGCGATACATTCCGTGAGTGTCTGCGGCCAAGCGAGCGTCTGGTCATATTTGGAAGTCGTTCCGGAGACTGCGATGCGTGCCTCGCGACCTTCACCGGAAATGATAATCTCGCCGGAGTGCGAACCTGCTTCCTCATGCGAATAGAACAGGGTAATTGTGGTTTTCTGGTCAATCAGGTTCTTCTGGCCGACCGTCTCCACGGACGCCGAGAAATGCGGATCCGTAGAGGTGACAGATGCCACGATATTGGTCCACGAAACGGTTACATTCTTGGTCGCAACCGGATCGTCCACCATGGCTGCAGCGGGTTCCCATTCCTCCAGCCCCACACTGAGGCTCTTCAGCTCCGAAACGCGGATCTTACTGATCGCAGCAGCGGTGAAGCCCGAAGCCGCAAATTTGATATACCGCGTATTGGTGGAGAGGATGGCGGAATCTGCCTTCGCGGTCGCGATGGTGTTTCCTTCGGCGGAGAAAACCTGCTGCCAGTTGTTATGGTCCGGAGATTGATAGATGGTTATTGTGCCGTTCGAAGCGCCTTGCCATGAGAAATAGAGTTTCTCGGCTATGCCGACCTGCGGCAGCGCCACAACGCACTCGTCGGAATAAGGAGAGGTGTTCATCAGAGGAATAGGAATGACGATTTTACCTATCTCCATATGCGCCAGAGCGCCGAACACGCCGTTGTTCCAAGACACATTTTCGGTCTTGGAGATCACCGTCTGGGCATTGTTAAAATCTGATTGCGCAAACTCCGTGTCCCAAGCCAGCTGGGCGGAAACAGAGAGCGAAAGTGCCATGAGGGCACAAAAAATAAATACCTTTTTCATTTTATAAACAACTAATATTCTTCTGTATTAAAGAGTCACGGTTTCGCCTTTCTCCGGCACTTCTATATGTCGGAATCCGGCGTCGTGCAAATGTCCCTTGTAGGTCTCCGCCGCCGTCTGTTCGCCGTGGACGACAAAGACGCGCTGCACTTGCTCCACCTGCAGACTGCGGGTGAGATAGTCAATCATCTCTTTGTAATCGCCATGACCGGAGAAGCCTTCCAGTTTGGTGATCTGCGCTTTGATCTTGCGGTCCAAGCCGAAGATGGAAATCCATTTGAGTCCGGGCTCCTGAATGCGTGCGCCGAGGGTCGTCGGTTCGCAGTATCCGACAATCAGAATCGTGCACCGCGGGTCGGAGATATGGTTCGCCACATGATGTTTGATACGTCCTGCCTCCAACATGCCGCTGGCGGAAATGATGATTGCCGGCTTGTCGTCGGTATTCAGCTTCTTCGACTCCCGCACGTCGGTAATGTACCGCAGGGTGTTGAACCCGAACGGATCGTCGTCAAACTGCATCGTGTCGCGCACCTCGTCCGAGAGGTATTGCGGGTACATGCGGAAGATATGGGTGGCGTTCGTCGAGAGCGGCGAATCGACATAAACCGGAATACGGCTGGAGAGGTACTGCTCGTTGTAGAGCTTATTCAGCACATAGACGATCTCCTGGGTTCGTCCGACGGAGAAAGAAGGAATCAGCAGTTTCCCTTTGCGGTACTCGCAAGTGTCCTTGACGATGCCTAACAGTTGTTGCTCCGTCACGATCTCTTCGTCGTGCAGACGGTCGCCGTACGTCGATTCACAAATCAGGTAATCGCATTGCGGAAAGAGTTGCGGCGGAGGCAGTATATGGCTGTGCGCACGGCCTATATCGCCTGTGTAGCAAAGCCGTTTCCAGCGCTTTGAACCATCATTCTGACGGCTGACTTCTGACGGCTGATCGCTTTCATATATCTCCAACGAACAGATCGCGCCGCCCAACATGTGTCCCGAATTGGTGAACGTCAGCAGCACATCGTCAAAGACGCGGAAACGCCGATCGTAGTCGTAGCAAACAAAATGCTTCATCACCCGGTCCACGTCCTGCTGGGTATAAAGCGGCTCCAGAAAATAGTTCTTGCCCTTTTCTTTGTGCGGGTACTGGCGGTTGATTTTCTTGTTATAGGTCTTGACGTCCTGCTCCTGGATAAAAGCGGTGTCCGCCAACATGATTGCGCACAGATCACGCGTAGCGTGGGTACAATATATATCCCCTCGGAAGCCCTTTTTATACACATACGGAATGAGTCCCGAATGGTCGATATGCGCATGGGAGAGAATGATACAATCCAACTTCTCCGGATCGAACCCCAAGTCTCTGTTGTCCGCATCGGTCTCTGCTCCTTTACCTTGGTACATACCGCAATCAAGCAGGATGGTATGCCCTGAATCGGTGGTGATCAGATGTTTGCTTCCGGTCACTTCGCGTGTCGCACCTAAGAACTGAATTTTCATGGTTCATCTGATTTTGTGCTGCAAAGTTACAACAAAAATTGCATATATGCAAATATTTTTTGACTTTTGCGCAAATTATTGCCGATTATTAAGATTTTGCTCCGCACGACAGGCGTACTCCCCACTTACGAGACACGTACGAGACACGTACCCGACGATAGACCACCCGAAATCGCCATTTTCTGCCCTCCAAAATTGCCGATTTTTAAGATTTTGCGGGAAAATGGAGCAAACACTTGTGTATGTCAGAAAAAAGCAGTAAATTTGCACGCAAATTTTAATTGAACCACGATGAAAAATGACATTTTTGATTTGAGCGGACGGGTGGCACTGGTCACCGGCTGCTCCGGAGGATTAGGCGTGCAGATGGCGAAAGCCCTTGCCGCCAGAGGTAGCAAACTGGTTATTATCGCACGGCGGTATGAGAAACTGGTGGAAGTGAAAAACGAGATCGAGCAAGCCTTCGGCGTTGAGGTGCTGCCGATCCAATGCGACATCACCAGCACCGAAGCGGTGGAGAAAATGGTGGACGAAGCGGTCGCTCATTTCGGCAAGATTGATATTGTGGTCAACAATGCCGGAACAGGAGCTGTTGCGCCTGCGGAGGACATCACCGATGCGCAGTTTGAGAACGAGATGCAGATTGACCTCTTCGGTTCGTTCCGCGTAGCGCGCGCCGTTGCGAAGAAGACCATGATCCCGAATAACTACGGACGTATCATCAATATCGCGTCCATGTACGGTCTGGTGGGCAATAAGATTGCGCCTGCTTCGCCGTATCACGCCGCCAAAGGTGGTGTGGTCAACATGACCCGTGCGCTCGCTGCCGAGTGGGGCAAGTACGGTATTACCGTCAATGCCATCTGTCCGGGCTATTTCATTACTCCGCTGACCAAAGAGACGCTGGAGTCCGACTATTTCGCCAACTATGCCAAGACCGTCATTCCGATGGAGCGTTACGGGCATGAGGGCGAATTGGACAGCGCCGTTTGTTTCCTCGCGGCAGACGCTTCGCGCTACGTCACCGGCGTGGTACTCCCTGTGGACGGAGGATACACGTGTGTATAATTTCGACATGACGTCATTACGACATAACGTAAATAATCAATGAAAACCTGGAAGATTTTTATTATGGCAGCCGTGACAATCCTTGGCGCGAGTTGCGCAAAAGAGAATACGGCGGAGCAGAAAGCTCCGATCACGAAACCGCAGATCACTATCGAAGGCGGTCGTCTGACGCCCGAAGGACTGTGGGCGATGGGACGTATCGGCAGCGTCAAGAGCGACATCGAGACAGGTCTGCTGGCGTACACCGTGAGTTATTATTCCGTGGAGGAGAACCGCTCCACGACATGGATCCGCATCTGCAATCCGTTTGAGAACATGGCGGTGGTCGATGAGTTCGTAGGTTCCGAACCGGCTTGGTTTGGCAACAGCGGTGCGCTCGCTTACCTCAAAGGCGGCAAACTCTTCATCCGCCGCGACAAAGAGGAAGTGGAGGTATCCGGCGCGGAGGACATCGAGGGTTTCCTGCTCTCCCCTATGCGCGACAAGGTCATTCTGGTCAAGCAGGTCAAGACCGTTCCTTCGACCGCGGACAAATATCCGGATCTGCCGCTGGCGACGGGTCACATGCACGAGGATTTGATGTACAAACACTGGGACGAGTGGACAGAGACCGCTCCTCAGCCGTTCGTGTATGAGCTTCAGACCGAGTATTACGGCGAGGGCGAGCGGATGAAATCCGCCCAACTCGGCGAAGGGTATAACATCCTTGAAGGCACCGCTTTTGAGAGCCCGATGAAACCTTTCGGCGGCGTTGAGCAGCTGGCATGGAATCCGAACAACGAGGAGATCGCATACACCTGCCGCAAGAAGACCGGACTGGAGTATGCCGTTTCGACCAACAGCGACATATACCTATTTGATTTACGTACGCGCACGCACAAGAACATCACCGAGCCGAACGGCGGTTACGACACCAACCCGTCCTATTCGCCGGACGGCAAGTGGATCGCTTGGCAGTCCATGGAGCGCGACGGCTATGAGAGCGACGAGAACCGGCTGATGGTGCTCAATATGGAGACAGGCGAGAAACGTTTCCTGAGTCGTTCCATGGACACCAACGTAGATGAATACAAATGGCTGGACGACACCTCGCTGGTCTTCACCGCCTGCAAACAAGCGACCGTGCAACTCTATCGCGTTACCCTCGACGGCTGGACATCCAAACTGACGGACGGTCAGTGGGATCTGGGACTGGGCGATGTGACGGACTACCAAGCTTATCTGCTTGGTCACTCCATGCGTCAAGCGAACGAGATCTACCATCTGGACATCCGTGAATGGTTCCGCAAAGACCATGAGCAGATGGCGCACACGGAGATCTATTACGACCAGCCGTTTGACACATATAACCAACTTCTGGACCAACTGACCCACGAGAACGACAATATTTACAACCAAATCGAGCGTTCGATCGTTGAGCCGCGATGGCAGAAGACCACGGACGGAAAAGACATGCTGACGTGGATCATTTACCCGCCGCATTTCGATCCCGCGAAGAAATATCCGACGATCCTTTATTGCGAGGGCGGTCCGCAGAGTCCGGTTTCCCAGTTCTGGTCCTTCCGCTGGAACTTTATGATGATGTCCGCCGGCGATTATATCATCGTTGCGCCGAACAGACGCGGTCTGCCGGGATTCGGCAAAGCGTGGAACGAAGAGATCTCCGGCGACTACGGAGGTCAGTGCATGAAGGATTATTTCACCGCGATCGATGAGTTCTGCAAAGAGCCGTATGTGGACAAAGACCACCTGGGCTGCGTCGGTGCTTCTTTCGGCGGTTTCAGCGTTTATTGGATCGCAGGTCACCACGACGGACGGTTCAAAGCCTTCATCGCTCACGACGGTATTTTCAATCTGGAGATGCAATACTTGGAGACCGAAGAGAAATGGTTCGCTAACTGGGATATGGGCGGCGCATACTGGGAGAAGAACAACGCCGTTGCGCAGCGCACGTTTGCCAACAGCCCGCATCGGTTCGTAGACAAATGGGACACGCCGATCCTCTGTATCCACGGCGAGAAAGACTATCGTATCTTAGCCAACCAAGCGATGGCAGCCTTCGATGCCGCCAAGATGCGCGGCGTCCCTGCCGAGTTACTCATCTTCCCGGACGAGAATCACTGGGTATTGAAACCCCAGAACGGCATCCTCTGGCAGCGCGAGTTCCGCGGTTGGCTCGACAGATGGCTGAAGGAATAGTTGAGTGTTTAGTGTATAGTGTATAGAGACTAGAGATGAAATACAATTACGAATACGAAATTAAGTACCAGGAGGTGGATGGGGAGAAGAAGTTGCGGCTGTTCAACCTGGAGAACTACCTGCTGGAAGTAGCAGGGACGGTGGCGGACGAATTGGGATTCGGCATTGCGGCATTGCACCCGCGGGGGCTGACATGGATTCTGACGAGGCTGAGCGTGGAGATGTACCAACTGCCGACACATTGCCAGAGAGTGCGGTTCGAGACATGGATCGAGAGCAACGCACACATGCTGAGCACCCGTGATTTTAGGATATATGCAAAGCCGTCAGCAGTCAGCTCTCAGCCGTCAGACACCAACAATCAGACCTCGGACGAATGGATCTTAATAGGGCAATGCAAGTCCGTCTGGGCGGTACTGGATCTGGAGAAACGCGAGATCGTCAATATCTTCGACGACCCGATGTTTGCGGACTGCGTGGACGGCGAAGTGATTGAGATGCCGCGCGTGCGCATGACCACAATCCCTGAACCCACCGGCTGCGAGACGCACAAAGTAGTCTATTCGGACATCGACTACAACGGGCATTGCAACTCCTGCCGATACCTGCAAGCCATGACCGACGCGTACCTGCCGGATTACTACGGCAAGAAAGTGCGGCTGGACATCAACTATTCCAAAGAAGCCATGCTCGGCGAGAAGTTGCATACATATTACCTCGTTGCGCCGGACGGCGTGCAATACCAGCAGAAGAACGAAGCCGGAGAGACCTCTTGCTCCGCAAAAATAACAATACAATAACCCCACCCGACCTCCCCTCAAGGGAGGAGAAAAAGATTCAAGATTATGGATACATCTGATATTAGCACCCTATTAAAGCGCCCGACGGAGCTGGAATGCGACGTCGTGCGGTTTCAGAACCAGAAAGACAAATGGATCGCTTTTGTCGGTCTGAAAGACGGCCGTCCGTATGAGATCTTCACCGGCTTGGCGGACGACGAGATGGGTATTGCGTTACCCAAGAGCGTCACCAAAGGCAAGATCATCAAAGTGGTCAAAGAGGACGGCTCGAAGCGCTATGACTTCCAGTTCGTCAACACCCGCGGGTTCAAAACGACCGTAGAAGGACTGAGTTACAAGTTCGACCGCGAGTTCTGGAACTACGCCCGTCTGATCTCCGGCGTGCTGCGGTACGGTATGCCGATCGATCAGGTAGTGCATATGATCAGCGGTCTGCAGATGGACCAGGACTCGATCAACAACTGGACTACCGGCGTGGCGCGTGTGCTGAAGCGCTATATCCCCGGAGCGGAAGCGGAGGGGGAGGAAGTTGAGAATTGAGAATGGAGAGACGAAAAAAGCCCGCGGTTGCGGGCTTTTTCTTTACTTCTCTGCTTTCTTGGGAGCAGGTTCTTCTGTGTGTTGTAATCGATTTCCTTTGGAATCAAAGAATCGCATTTCGAGCATTCCGAGTGCTTGGCTTTCCATGATCTTCACGCCATACTGGAGTTGCCACTGAGTGCGCAGGGAGGCGAACCAACCCTTGTTCACATAGGCATAGACGTACGGGTGCAAATGCAGTTTCAAGCCCCTTCCATAATGGGAAGACATGTGTGCACAGGCTTCCTCGATCTGGTCGGTAAAGAGGATGGAAGACTGGATTTTTCCTTTGCCTCCACAGGTGGGGCACACCTCCGTCACATCCATTTCCACTGCCGGACGAACACGTTGGCGGGTGATCTGCATCAAGCCGAATTTGCTGAGCGGCAGTACGTTGTGTTTCGCCCGATCGCGTTCCATCAATTTGCGCACGTATTCATACAACTGCTGCTGGTGTCCCTTGTCATCCATGTCGATGAAATCGACGATGATGATGCCTCCGATGTCTCGCAGGCGAAGTTGGTGCACCAACTCATCCGCTGCCAGCATATTGAATTGGAACGCATTCTGCTCCTGATCCTCGAATAGTTTCTTGCTGCCCGAATTGACATCAATAGAGAACAGTGCTTCGGTTTTGTCGATGATGAGGTAGCCCCCATGCTTAAAACCGACCGTCCTTCCGAGTCCCACCTTCATCTGGCGGGTGATGTCGAAATGATCAAAGATAGGTTTGTCGCCTTTGTAGAACTTAACGATCTTCTTGCTCTCGGGTGCGATGAGCTCCAAGTAATCGCAGACCTCCTGATAAATCTCCTGGTCATTGATCTGGATGGAGGTGAAATCGGGGCTGAGCACATCCCGGATAATACCGAGCGTCCGTCCCATTTCTTCGCTCACGAGACTCACCGGTTCTTTCTGCTGGAGCGTCTTGACCGTTTGCGTCCAGCGCTCCATCAGGAGCCGTAGTTCGCTGTCCAGTTCGGCGGCACGTTTATCTTCTGCTACAGTACGAATAATGATGCCGAAACCCGCAGGTTTGATTGATAGCATCAGTTGTTTCAGACGTTGGCGTTCTGCCTCGCGTTTAATTTTCTGGCTCACCATGACGCCGTCGGCAAAGGGAATGAGGACGATGTTTCTTCCGGCGATAGAGATCTCAGCGGTCAGACGCGGTCCTTTGGTGTTGATCGGTTCTTTGGAAACCTGAACCAGAATAGGATCGCCTACCTTGAGCACGTCGGCTATCTGTCCCTCTTTGCCCACTTCGGGTTGACGCGGTGTTTTGGTGACTACCGGCACACGGCGGCGATCCGAAACGGCTTTGGTGACAAATGTCTGCAGCGTTCGAAACTGTGAACCTAAATCCAAATAGTGCAGAAAAGCTTCTTTCTCATGACCTACATCCACGAAAACCGCATTCAGCGCCGGCATCACTTTCTTCACGCGACCGTAATAGATGTTTCCCACCGAGAAATTGTCTTGATTCCGTTTCTCGCGGGACACCTCTTGCAGTCGGTCATCCTCTGTCAGCGCGATAGCGATCTCTTGCGGCTGTACGTCCACAATTAATTCGCTTTTCATACTAAATTAGGGTATTTAAATAAAATAAAAGCCTTGTGGCAAACCGACCCACGCCTGGGTCCGTTTAGCGCCACAAAGCTGAATGACGATCGTCAATTACTTATGCTTATGACGATTCTTGCGCAGACGTTTTTTACGTTTGTGCGTGGACATCTTGTGTCTCTTATGCTTCTTTCCGTTAGGCATAATTGTTTGATTTAATTATTGTTATACAAATGTTTTTATTTGCCTTTTACTGTGCGTACCATATCCTTGAACTCGTTGGAGGCCTTGAAATACGGTATCGAGTGCTCCGGTACGTCAACCGTCGATTTTGCGCGGATGTTACGTGCCACTTTGGCTTTGCGGGTCTTGAGGATAAAACTACCAAAACCGCGTAAATAAATCGGTTCGCCCTTCACAAGGGAACCCTTCACATTGTCAATCGCGCTCTCTACTATCAAACCGATCGTGCGTTTGTCGTAACCGGTCTTTATGGCGATTTCGTTGATTAATTCTGCTTTTGTCATATTATGTTTGTTATATTTTTTCCAGTCTTGCGGATCCGAAAATCCGAAAAAGCGTGCAAAATTACTCTTTTTTTTTTATATATGCAAATTTTTTTGTATTTTTGTACCCGATTTTTGAATTTAGAGCCTAAAAAGCGTCATTTTTATGTCTAAATCGCTTATATATAGCCATTTATACGCTTGGTACGAAGTCAACAGGCGAAACCTGCCATGGAGAGAAACGGAGGACCCTTATGCGATCTGGTTAAGCGAAATCATTTTGCAGCAGACGCGGGTCGCGCAGGGGCTTGATTACTACCGCCGTTTTCTGGCGCGCTGGCGCACCGTGGAGGACTTGGCGGCAGCCGATGAAGCGGAGGTCTTGCGCGAATGGCAAGGACTGGGGTATTACAGCCGTGCGCGGAACCTGCACAAAGCGGCGAAAATGATAGTAGAAAAAGCTTCTCCGGCGAGGGGCGACGGCAGTATTTTTCCTCGGACTTTCGATGAGATCCGGGCGCTTCCGGGCATTGGCGACTACACGGCGGGAGCGATTGCGTCCTTTGCTTACAACCTGCCCTACCCTGCCATGGACGGGAATGTCTATCGCGTCGTAGCGCGGCTGCTGGACATAGACGAACCTTTCGACACTTCGGCGGGTAAGAAATTGTTCCACAACGAGATAGAGAAACTCTTGGACCGCGAGAACCCGCGGCTCTTCAATTCGGCAATCATGGAGTTTGGTGCGCTCTACTGCACGCCCGTTTTAGGCGATGCGTGCGCAACCTGCCCTCTGTCCGACTTCTGTCTGGCTCATGCGCATGGAACGGCAGAGTTACTGCCCGTCCGCAAACCGCGTCCCAAAGTGCGCGACCGATGGCTCGATTACCATATCTACATAAATGAACAAATGGTAAATGACCAAATGGTAAATGTCTTTACCCTTATCCACCGTCGCGAGAATCCGAAAGACATCTGGTACCACCTCTATGAGTTTCCCTGCGAAGAGCACCCCAATGCCCCAATAAATGACCCATACGGCGAAGCAGATCGTATGAACGAAGTGAATAAAGAAATGGTAAATGACAAAATGGTAAATGTCCTGCACACCCTCTCGCACCAGCGCCTTCACGCGCGTTTTATTATACATAAGGTGTCCGTCCTGCCGCAGATTGAGGGCACGATTGCTATTCCTCTTTCGGCTTTGGATGAATATGCTTTTTCTCGATTAACGCTCCGAGCGCTTGATACACTGCTACCTTCTCTTCTGCGCTAAATCCATCTGAAGGCTGAAGGCTGAAAGCTGAATGCTCAAGCACCTCCACATGGTGCCCCATCACCGCCTCGTCGCCGCGCTGCGCAGGTCCGGTCTGTGCGTCCTTCGGGGCCATCTTATGCACTTTCGCAGCGGTATTGTCAATCAGCGGCAAGAGTGCCTCAAAAGGTATCTGCGTATCTTTGAGTATATCTGCGGCAATACGGTACATCAGGTTCGTGTAATTGTTCGCAAACACACCCGCAATATGCAACCGCTCGCGGTCATGCTGGTTCGCTTCGTAGATGCGGCTCGTCAGAGTCTGAGCCAACGAATAGATCGCCGCTATGTCGTCTATGTTGCGTCCCGAAATGAAACAAGGGATTCCGCTCCAGTCGTCAATCAGCACGTCGCGGCTGAAACTCTGGAAGAAATACAGGATTCCTGCGTGCGGTTTGTCTTCTCCAAACACGTCTATCGGCATCGTCCCGGAGGTATGCAAATGAAGGGCTTTGGGCGCGTGAATCACACTCACCACTTCCCGCAAAGCCTGATCCGCGATGGCGTAGATATACACATCAAAACCATTCAGCATCTGACCATTTCCCGCAGGCTCGTTTCCACCCCCATCTACAACTCCCTCTCCCTTGAGCGGGTGAAGAGCTCTGCTCGATCGGGCAGCCAGTGGCTGTCCGTAGAACAACCCGGAGAGGGGTTTTGGCGTCTTTGGCGCTGTCAGCGGTCTTCCGTGTATGAGTTCGGTCTTGATTCCTTTGAGTTCAAAAGCGTGGTGCAGGTTCGTCCCCACGCTCCCTGCTCCTATGATAGCTATTTTCATGTATGATGGCTATTTTATTATTCTCTCGTAATTTTCTGCAAAAGTACTGCATTTTTTTGAAATATGCAAGTAAAAGAGCGATTTTTGTTCCATTCTCGCGCATTTTTGCGCGAGTTACCGCTTCCGTCTCTCTTCCGCTGTTTCGTACTTTGTCTATTGCGCCCAAATCGTATTTGGGCACGGCTCTGCCGTCCTCTTCGTCCATTTCAGGGCGATGCCATCGCCCGCCCTTTCGTCCTCTCTCCCCCGCTCTGCCGTCCTTTTCTCCGTTTTTTTCATTTTTCTCCCTCCAAAATTTGCATATTCCGATTATTTATTGTACCTTTGCACCCTGTTTATATGCTGTCAACCTTAGGTGATTCTTAGGTGATACTTAGGTGATTCATAGGTGATTCATAGGTGATACTTAGGTTAGTAAGCGCCCCACACCGGTACTACAGCATAACCAAACCGCAACAAACAACCCTGCATCCGCCACATTTGGCGGATCATAAAACACATTAAAACATGGCTTTAACACAATTATCGCACCCCTTTGATGAAATTCACGGGGCGTTAGGAAAAAACGACAAAATCATCAACCGCCGGAAAAAATTCCGTGATGACAGAGGAAGAGTGATTGCAGAAGGCAACCAGGAAGCCTATGTTGTCAAACACCCGCGCAACTGGAAAAAGAATCCGCCGAAAGGAGCAGAACTCTCCAACATAACTTGCTGGACAGAAGCGTGCCGCCGGTCCTCGCAGATTCTTTTTGTCGCGCGCTTTGACCAAACGCCTGCCGACCAACAGCAGCACATGTTGGACTTGGAGCTGCGCAACCGTAAGATGAATCAAATCCCGGAATACTACACTTTGGACGAAGCACGTCTCCTTCTCGCGGAGTACAAGACCCGTTTTGACGCCCAGATTCCGGGCAAAAGAGGCTCGCATCCAGACCCGCAAGCACCCATCGATCCCCTGAAAGGCTCCGGCAAACGCTATCTCCAGTTCCACGCCTTCCTCCGCGCTATCCTTTACCACACCCTCAAAGCGTAGTCAATGCCTGATACATTTTGAATAGTTCAGCCACGCACTCGCTTTCGGTCATTTTGATAGAGAAACCATAAGCAGCCATAACCGCACGATCGTTCTCTTGGTGCGCCTTGCGCAATTCCGGCGGCATAGTTACCTCGTCGTATAGATCAGCCAAAGAGCAATCCGGATATTTGGCGCGTGCGTCCAAAATAGCTTGTGCCGTTTGCTCTATCTTGGCTTTCTGTTCCTCGCTCGGCTGACACCAAGGGAAATTGTTATAGACAATATCTTTAGAGTAGCGGTAATCTGATTTCAACCGCCCGCAAACAACTCTCATCCACGCCATGTGCACATTGGAAGTGAGGACACCAAAATGGTAGAGGGTGGCATCTGTAATTGTAAATACTGCGTTACTTGCTATTGTGTCTTTATCCATAAATCCTATAGGAATATATCTTCTCCGTTCGGATGAAGTACTTGGAACTATAATAAATTCCTTTCCTATAGGCTGTGTGATTTGAGCAAATAAGGTTGGAGTCTCTGCCATTTGGCGAGTTGAGGCTGCAGAACTTGCCAAACGCATTTCTCGAACACTATTGACGCGTTGCAATACGGTCGGACATTGACGGATTTCAGCAGGACTCGCGCCTTGCAGCCATAAACAATATCGCTTTTTATTGTTTATAAATTCGTATGCTCCGAGGAACAAATGCACCCATTTTTGTGCCAAAGGTTCTTTCCGTATTAACTCATCCTTCTCCTCTTCTGATAATATAAATCCTCCTCCGTCTCTCGGCATATTACCAAAGTTCATAGCCGGAGCGTCACATAGAGGCGCTCCTTGGTTCTCTATAAACACATTTGGCGCGTCACTTAAATAGCCATTAATATTAGTTGCAAGGATCGTTTGCGTATTAGAAAGATAGATTCGCTTTGTTGTGTGCTCGGCGCATGAGAGCCGAGAAAAACCTATTATAACGCAATGCACATGCGCCTTAATATCCGCTTCACTATCCCAGCGGAAAGTCCTGTATGCAAAATCAAAATGGATACCATATTGTTCAAAGAGCGGTTTCCATAATATGGCTACCTGTTCGCCTTGTGTGATAGAGTTGGTAGAAACAAGTGCTGCTTTGATTTGCGGATTGACTTGCATCAACTGAGCAACTTTGAGATACCATGCCCCAACGTAGTCCAATTCTCCTATTCCCTTTGTTTTCTTACCGAACAAATCCAGCATTTCCTGTTTCTGCTCTCTACTCATCATCATACCTCCCACAAAAGGCGGATTGCCCATAATATAGTTGAGCCGTTCGGGCGCAATAACCTCACTCCAGTCGATGCGCAACGCATTGCCCTCGTGGATGTTATGGTACGCTTTGAGCGGCAAGGCTTTGATATTAAAAGAAGCGATCTTTGCTGTCTCCTGCAACATCTGTTGCTCCGCTATCCATAGAGCCGTTGTGGCTACAGAGACCGCAAAATCGTTAATCTCTATTCCATAGAACTGATGGATATTCACCTTTATCGGGTTCTCGAAATCACCAATAACGGATTGACCTAAATAGAGCACACTAATTACCTCGTTCTCCAAACGACGCAGAGAAACAAAACTCTCTGTCAGGAAATTGCCGCTACCGCAAGCTGGATCAAAGAACGTGAGCGAAGCCAATTTGTCTTGGAAAGCCAAGAGTTTTTGTTTAGCCGTTACGGGCAAGTCATATACTTTGCGCTTCGTAAAATCTTGTTTGGGCGTGGGAAGGGACTGCTTGATCGCTTCAAACTCTGCTTTCAGTTCGTCTAAGAAAAGCGGGTCTATCACCTTATGGATATTCTCTATACTCGTATAGTGCATGCCGCCGGAACGACGAGTCTCCGGATTTAAGGTGCTCTCAAAGACGGCTCCGAAGATAGTTGGAGAAATCTCGCTCCAGTCGAAATCCGCAGATGCTTTGGAGAGCATCAATTCTTTCAGTTCATCCGTAAAATGCGGCACTACGAGCGAAGAATCATGGCTGAACAAACCTCCATTGACATAAGGGAATACCTTTAGTCGGTCGTCCATATACGGATCTCGTTCGCTTTCCTGCGTGTCGAGCACGTCGAATAAATCAAGCAAAGCACGACGAATATCTCGTGCCTCATAATGTGCCAAATAATCATGGAATGCTGTTTTAGAGCCAAACAAACCTGCGTCTTCCGCATACAGACAGAACACCAGCCGCACGCACAATACATTCAGGCTGTGCAAAGTCTGAGCTGTATCTTTCTCAATATATTGCTCTAATAACTTGTCGTGAATCTGACCGACTAACAGACCTGCCTTTACCGAAACCTCCATTTCGCGCTTCAGGTGCTCATTCCCTGCATCCACAAGGAACTGAAGACGGTAGTATTCCTTCTCCAGATTCTCAAGTAGTATCTTCTGTGGCTCACCATTCGGCTGCTCCATATCATACACCCAAAACTCCCTGAAATTGGAAGTAACAACCCAACGAGGGTGACGTGAAAGCGGCAAGCCGACAATATATTTCTTCGCCTGCTGGAATGGATTAAGGGTAGAACCATCGGATTGCTTTATCCCTTTGCCTAATTCCTTTTCGATACTCTTTTGCTCAATGAGGACTTTAGTCGATTCGATATATCCATCCATGAAATTGGTGGACTCGACTAACACTTGGTCTTCGAATGTAATAAACTGATAAGGATCCTCAACACCTAATACTTTTTGGAGTAACTCTAACCAAAATCGCTGTGTGTCGCCTTTCTCATAGCCTTTGCCTTGCCACTCTTGCGCAAAAAGAGCGGCAGCATTTTGCTGTTGCGCAGTTGTCATAGTAGCGTCTGTTATGGTTCGCTATAAAATATGTCCTCCTTTTTACATCGTGAGGGATGCGTGCTTTACCGTAGTGCTCGTAAGCACCGTCCGCAAGCGACGAGGTTATACTGTAGTTCCTATTTCGTACAGATACTCCGGAGCGAAATCAGCTCCATTAGCCCATTCGATAGTAACAGGCGTGAGCGCATACTGAATGAATTGGTCTTTGTCACGCAAAGAGCCAAACACCTCACCATTTAAATGAGGTTCCAGATCCACTACCTTATGCACTCCGTCACTAAAAGTAAGAGCCAACCGGTAGTCTCCTTGATAATCAACATCTTTTACACGTAACATATATATTTATTTTAAAGGTTCTATTCTTCCTATTTGCTTGCCAGCCTGCGCACTCTCCCACAAAGAAAGGATTTCCTGTTCATGCAAATCTATCCATTGATTGACTTTGCTGATCACTTTCGCCGGAGCTTGGCCATCTACAATTCTATCCAAAACGCTTATACTACATTCGTAGTCTCCATACGTAAAATGAACATGAGGCGGATTATGGTCTTTCCAATAAAGACAAATTATTATTCCATAAAAACGACTGATTTCAGGCATAATTGCTGGTATTAATGATTTTGTGGTGCAAAATTACAACAAATATTTGATATATGCAAGAAAAATCTCATTAATCGTGCCCTTGGGCGAAGGATTTGTAGAACTCGGAGACGGCGACGATGCCTTTTTGCCAGACGTCGAGGTCCATGGATTCGTTGGGGGAATGGATGGCATTCTGCTCCAAACCGAAGCCCATGAGGATCGTTTTGCAACCGAGGATCTGTTCAAAGGCTGCTATGATAGGAATAGAGCCACCACGGCGCGCCGCCAGCGGACGTTTGCCGAAGGCTATTTCGAAGCCTTTTTCGGCTGCTTTGTATGCCGGAATATCAATCGGGCAGACATAGCCCTGACCGCCGTGCATAGGGGTGACTTTGACGCGGACACCTTGCGGCTTGAGGGACTCAATATAATCTATGAAGGCGCGTGAGATTTTCTCGTGATCCTGGTTGGCGACCAGACGGCAGGAGACTTTGGCAAAAGCTTTGGACGGGAGAACCGTTTTGGAGCCCTCTCCGGTATAACCTCCCCAGATGCCGCAGATGTCGAAAGAGGGTCTGCAGGAGTTGCGTTCGAGGGTCGAATAACCCTTTTCTCCGAAGACATCATCCACTCCGATAGAAGTGTTGTATTTTTCCTGTGAGAAAGGAATCTTGGCAATCATCGCACGCTCTTCTTCGGGGATAGGCAGGACATCATCGTAGAAGCCGGGAATCGTTATTCTACCGTCCTTATCGACGATCTGCGCAAGCATTTCGCAGAGTGCATTGACGGGGTTTTTGACGGCTCCGCCAAAATGTCCAGAATGGAGGTCTCTGTTCGGTCCGTCCACTTCGATCTGCCAGTACGCGAGACCGCGGAGTCCGGTGGTGATCGAAGGGGTGTCTTTGCCGATCATGGAGGTGTCGGAAACGAGAATTATGTCGGCTTTGAGCAGCTCTTTATGTTCCTCCAAGAAGGCTTCAAGCGAAGGAGAACCGATCTCTTCTTCGCCCTCGAAAATGAACTTGACGTTGCAGCGGAGTTGACCGGTTTTGACCATGTATTCAAAGGCTTTGGCTTGAATCATCGCCTGGCCTTTGTCATCATCCGCTCCGCGGGCATAGAGCCGTCCGTCGCGGATAGACGGTTCCCACGGATCGGAGAGCCACTGGTCGAGCGGCTCAACGGGCATGACATCGTAGTGGGCGTAAACCAAGACCGTGGGTAATTGAGAATTGGGAGTTCTTAGCCCCAAAGGGGCACGATTATCAGAGAATTGAGAATTATATTCCGCGAAGACGAAGGGATTGCCGGGGGAGGGAAGGACTTCCGCTTTCTGGCAGCCGGCAGCAAGGAGTAGTTCACGCCAACGCTCGGCACAACGGATCATGTCCGCTTTGTGCTCCGCCTGGCAACTGACCGAAGGGATGCGAATGAGCGAAGCCCATTCGTCCATAAACCGCTCGCGATGAGCGTTGATATACGATAAAACGTCCATATTTATTTTACAATAAATAAAATTTTTTGCTACAAATTGGGTGCAAAGATAGTATAAAAATCGCACATGTGCAACTTTTTTTTGCATATATCAAAATATTTTTGTAATTTTGCGCCCGAATTTATTTTGGCGTATTATGCGCGTGCGGGTACACATATTATTTTTAATGCTCCTATGCTGCTTCACAGCAGTATGGGCAGAGGATAGTATACCCGAAGTACGAAGTGACGATGTACGAAGTACGAAGGCAGACAGCATTCAGCCGGAAGCGAAGCCGAAGAAAGAGAGCGAGTTGAAGGGACCGGTGCATTACCAGTCGAAGGACTCGATGATTATGATGGGGAACGGAACGGCTTATCTGCACGGTCAGGGTGAGCTGAAATACGAATCGATGGAACTGACGTCCGATTTCATCCGCATGAACATCGACTCCAGCCTGATCTACGCACACGGCGTGTATGATTCGCTGTACGAAGAATGGCATGGCAAGCCGGTTTTCAAAGACGGCAAAGAGAGTTACGAGACGAACGAGATTACCTATAATATCAAGACGCAGAAAGGTTATATCCGGCATGTGGTGACCCAGCAGGGCGAAGGCTATATCATCGCGGACAAGACGAAGAAAATGCATGGCGACGAGATGATGCTGGGCGGCGGACAGTACACCACTTGCGACAATCACGACCATCCGCATTTCTACATGAAACTGACGAAAGCGAAAGTGAAACCGGGTGAGTACATTGCTGCGGGTCCGTCTTATCTGGTGGTGGGCGATGTGCCGCTGCCGATCGCTCTGCCGTTCGGATTCTTCCCCTTCACGAACAGTTATTCGAGCGGTCTGATCATGCCGAACTTCGGCGACGACTACTCGCGCGGCTTGTATCTGCAAGGCTTGGGATACTATTTCGCGATATGCGATTACCTCGATCTGGAGGTGAAAGGCGATATTTACAGCCGCGGCACATGGGCGGTTTCGGCGACGACCAAGTACCTGTGGAGGTACCATTTCTCGGGTAGTCTGAGTATCAATTACCGCAACGACGTGACGAGCGAGCAAGGCATGCCGGATTATTCGGCGGCGAAAAACTTCAGCCTGACTTGGAACCACAGCCAGGACTCGAAAGCGAACCCGTACAGCACTTTTTCGGCGAGCGTCAATTTCTCGACGAGCGGTTACGACCGGAGTAATATCAACAGTTACTACAACCCGAACCTGTATTCGACGAACACGAAGAGCAGTACGATCAACTACACCCAGCGTTTCCCGGACAGCCCTTGGACGCTGAGCATGAGCGCGAGTCTGACACAACGGACAAGCGACTCGACGATCAGTCTGACCGCTCCGCAGTTCACGGTCAACATGAGCAGCCAGTATCCGTTCAAGCTATGGCGGCAGGCGACGCTCAAACGCAAAGGCAAAGTGGCAGGCAAAGAGAAATGGTACGAGAAGATCAGCATGAGCTACTCAATGAACGGAAAAATCCAAGGCAACAGCATCAAAGAGAAAGAGTTTTTCCACTCCAATTTCTTCCGCGACTGGCAGACGAGCATCAACCATTCGCTGCCGATCAAAGCGAGCTTCATGCTATTCAAATACCTGTCCGTCTCGCCGCATATCAACCTGCGCGACCGGATGTATTTCACCCGTGTGGACCAACATTGGGACGACCAGGCGCAAGCTCTGGCACGAGACACGACGAACGGATTTTTCAACGTGTTTGATTTCGACGTGGGACTCAGCCTCAGCACGAAGTTATACGGATTCTACACGCCGCTGAAGAGGCTTTTCCCGCACAGCAAAGTGGAGAAATTCCGCCATGTAGTAACCCCTACTCTCTCTATCTCGTACCACCCTGATTTCGGTACGTCTTTCTGGGGCTACCACGGCAGTTACGAAGAGCCGATCTACGCGGGCGTGGACTCGATCACGGGGCGTAAGATCCAGAAAGTGGACGAAGCCGGCAATCCGGTTTTCCAGCATCGGGTGTATTCGGCTTATTCGCAAGGCAACGCTCCGCGAGGGATGGCAGCGACGCTCAATTTCGGCGTGGCAAACAACCTGGAGGTCAAAGTGGTGAACACGAAAGACACGACGGGCAAACAGCCGTACAGAGTGATCAGTCTGATTGATAATTTTTCGGTCAACGGCGGCTATAACTTTGCGGCGGACAGTATGAACTGGAGCAATTTCTCGGTGAACCTGAGGTTGAAATTCCCGAAGCTGAACAACTACTCGCTCAACCTGAACACTTCGCTGGATCCGTATATGTACCAGCTCAACGCCGCGGGCAACCCGGTGCGCACCAACAAACAGTACTGGCACAACGGACGTTTCCCGCACTGGAGCGGCTTCAGTTGGAACTTCAGTTACACCTTCAACAACCAGACGCTCAAGAAATGGAAAGCGGCGATAGACAAACGGAGGGGTGAAAGAGAAGTACCAAGTGACCAAGGATCAAGTGATCAAGGGGAGACGCTAGAGCCCATCGAGAAAGGCAGCGACGGCATGGACAAAGGCGCCAAACGGGAGAGCAAGAAAGAGTCCGAAGTGGACGACGGCTATGTGCGGACCGAGTTCCCATGGAGCCTGTCGATCAACTACTCGCTGGCATATGCCCCCGGGAGCGAGTTTGACTACGAACGAATGTATTACAAGATGAAATGGCGTAATTCGCTGAGTTTAAGCGGCAACATCGGTCTCGGCAAAGGATGGAAAGTGAGCGCCAACATGACGTATAATTTCGACTACATGAAAGTGACGAGTTGCACGTTCAACATCAGCCGCGACCTGCATTGCTGGAACATGACCGCCAGCATCAACCCGATCGGACCGTTCAAGAGTTATACGTTCCATATCGGCGTGAATGCGTCGATCCTGAGCGACCTGAAATATGACAAGAGCAGCAACCAGAGCACGAACGGACGTGTTAACTGGTGGTAAAAAGCCCCACCCGACCTCCCATAAAGGGAGGAGATAAGAATGATATAAAATTTTAGGAAATATTATGAAAGTAGAGAATTTAAAAGTAGTAACCGCTACGTATGAGCTGTATATCAACGGCGAAGGCGGTAAAGAAGAGTTAATGGAAAAAGCGACGGAGGAGACTCCGCTGGTGTGGTGCCACGGCGAAGGAATGATGCTGCCGGCTTTCGAAGCCCAGATGGAGGGCAAAGCGGAAGGCGAGAGCTTCGATTTCGTGCTGGCAGCCAAAGACGCCTATGGCGAGTATATTCAGGAGGGTCTGATGGACCTGCCGAAGAATATGTTCTTCAACGGCGACGGTGAGTTTGACGACGAGCGCGTGTATGTAGGTGCGATCGTGCCGATGAACACCACGGACGGACAAGTGGTCAAAGCGCAGGTATGCGAGATCACAGACGACCAAGTGACGATCGACCTGAACCATCCTTATGCCGGAGAGGACTTGCATTTCAAGGGCAAGATCATTTCTATCCGCGACGTGACGGAAGGCGAGTTGCAAGCTATCAGAAACCCGCATCATTGCGGAAAGTGTCATTCTAATTGTAATAATTGCGATGGGGAACATTGTGGCAATTGTGGGGAGGCCTAATGTAGGCAAATCCACCCTGTTTAACCGCTTGACGGGTACGCGTCGGGCGATAGTGATGAATACAGCGGGCACGACGCGCGACCGCCAGTACGGCAAAGCCGAATGGTGCGGACGGGAGTTCAGCGTGATCGACACCGGAGGATGGGTGGTCAACAGCGACGACACCTTCGAGAGCGAGATCAACCGCCAAGTGGATCTCGCTATCCGCGAAGCGGACGTAGTGCTGCTGGTGGTCGATGTGAACGAAGGCGTGACTGAGTTTGACATGGAGGTGGCGCACCTGCTGCGGCAGGCGAAGAAACCAACCATTCTGGCGGTCAACAAAGTGGACACCTTTGAGAACCAATACGGAGCGGCAGAGTTCTACAAACTCGGTCTGGGCGAACCGTTTATCGTCAGCGCGGAGAACGGTCTGGGAACCGGCGACCTGCTGGACGAAGTTGTGAGCCGTTTCCGCAAAGAGGACGACTCGGACGAGGAGCTCGAAGAGTTGCCGCGTTTCGCGATCGTGGGACGACCGAACGCCGGTAAGTCGAGTATTCTGAATGCCTTCATCGGCGAGGACCGGACGATCGTGACCGATATTCCCGGCACGACGCGCGACTCGATCTACACGCGGTACAACAAGTTCGGCAAGGACTTCTATCTCGTGGACACCGCCGGCATCCGCAAGAAAGCGAAAGTAACCGAAGACCAGGAGTATTACTCGGTTGTCCGTTCGATCCGCGCGATCGAGAACAGCGACGTGTGTATTCTCATGATCGACGCGACGCGGGGTATTGAGGCGCAGGATCTGAATATCTACTCGCTCATTCAGAAGAACAAGAAAGGTTTGGTCGTTTGTATCAACAAATGGGACTTGGTGGAGAGCAAGACGAACGCAGATATCAAGGCGTACGAGAGTGCTATCCGCGAACGCATTGCGCCGTTTACGGACTTCCCTATCATCTTCACTTCGGCGCTCACCAAACAGCGTATTTTCAAGGTGATCGAGACGGCGATTCATGTGTATGAAAACAAGAATAAGAAAGTGCCGACCGCGCAACTGAACGAGAAATTCCTGCCGCTGATCGAGAACTATCCGCCGCCCGCATGGAAAGGCAAATATATCAAGATCAAATATTGTACCCAGCTGCCGAACACCCAGATCCCGACGTTTGTGTTCTTTGCGAACCTGCCGCAGTACGTCAAAGAGCCGTATCGCCGGTTCCTGGAGAACAAACTACGCGAATGGTGGGACTTCACGGGTACGCCTGTGCAACTGTTTATCCGAGCGAAATAGTCGTCAGATATTAAGAAAAAGTACAACTTTTTGCTTAAATGCTTGCATATATAAAATATTTTTTGTAATTTTGCCGCGCATTTTGTGGTGCTATGAAGATAATAGGCTTTGTATATGACGAAGGCGAGCCCCGGATGGTGCTCAAAGGCGACAGCTGTCTGCTGAACGGTCGCAAGCCTTTCTTCATGCCGGAAGGTGCGACAGAGATAGGAGCAACCGAATGTGTCATTCTGCGCGTGAGCCGTCTGGGCAAAGAGATTGCTCCGCGGTTCGCAGAGCGGTACTACGACGCAGTAGCTCCCGGAATCGATTTCGTCGATCTCGCCGCTCTCCGCGCTGCCCAAGCGGCAGGCAAGCCTTGGACGCAAGCCATCGCGTTTGACTACTCGCTGGCGATCGGAGAAATGGTGGAAAGCCGTCAGCTATCAGCCGTCAGCCATCAGATGTCAGAATATGTTCTTTCGCCGGAGGAGGCGATCGCGGAGGCAAGCAAGACGATGACGATCCGGCAAGGGGATCTGATTTACATCCAGAAGAAGCAAGCTCCGCGAACGGTACAAAAAGAAGAAGTGATCCGCGTCGAGATAGACGGCGAAGAGAAACTATATTGCAAGATCAAATGAGGAAACTATTCACCATATTGCTTTTGGCGCTATGCCTGCCTATGATCGCAGGCATCCATACGTATGTCGACACATCCGTACTGAACGACGGTCATTGGGTGAAAATCCGCGTGAGCGAAAGCGGTGTCTGCCGCATGAGTTTCGACGAACTGCGCAGCGCAGGTATCGACCCGGCGAAAGTGCAAGTATTCGGTTACGGCGGAGCACAGAAGGAACAGAACTTCACCCTGCCGAACATTGACGACCTGCCGCATGTGCCGGTTTACAAAGGAGAGAACTACATCCTCTTCTATGTCCAAGGACCGATCAGCTGGCAATACAACGCTTCGCTCAACCGCTTCACCCACACGCGGAACACCTATTCCAACTACGGCTACTATTTCCTGACGGACAGCTATGAGCCATCAGCTTTCAGCGGTGCGCCATCAGTTATTAGCGGAACGCCGAGCGAGGTGAACACGTACTCGTTCTACCAAGTGATCAACAACGATACGATCAACCTGATTGACCGCACGGGCGTGTCCGGCGGCGGCAGGACCTTCTATGGCGAGCAGTTTACTGCAGGTCAAAAGAGGATTTTCACGTTCAATACCCCAAACGCGTTAAACAGCCAAAACAGTACGATCAATATTGACCTCGCGGCGAACTCGCCCACCACTTCTACTTTCACGGCTACATTCAATGGCACGACTTCTAAAACCGTTTCTATTCCGGCTCTTTCGAACCATTATGACTTCGGCAAAGCGGGTACGATCAGCATGAGCGGTACCCCGGTAGCAACGAAGCAGCAGATCCAGTTGCAATTCAATAGTGCCAACTCCGCAGCCCTCGGATGGCTCAATTATATTGAACTCAATACGATTTCGGCACTCACCATGACCGGCGACTACATGCCGTTGCGCACGACGAGCAATTACAAGTCTTCGACTCCGGTGCGTTACCGGTTGACGAATGCCGCAGCGGGCACTCAGGTTTGGGACGTGACGAAGCTCGATGCGATTTATCCGATGGAGGTATCTTACGCTGAGGGCGTGGCTACCTGGGTCGGCTCGCAAGCAGACGGGGTACATGAGTATGTCGCTTTCAATCCCAACGGCACGCGTTTCGTTTCGGCACAAGTGGTCGGCGAAGTGGCGCACCAGAACCTGCACGGGCTGAGCGACATCGACTATGTGATTATTTGCCCGGAGGGCTATGAAGCCGTTTCGGAAGAGTTAGCGCGGGCGCATGAAGCGAAAGAAGGCATCACATGGGCGGTAGTGACCGACCAGCAGGTATATAATGAGTTCTCCTCCGGCACGCCGGACGCGACGGCTTACCGATGGCTGATGAAGATGCTGTACGACCGCGCCAACAGCGGTGTCGGACAAAAACCGCGGTGGCTGCTGCTGATGGGACATGGTTCGTTCGACAACCGCAACATTCTCAAGTCCGCTTCCGGAACCAAACTGCTGCTGACCTATCAGGCGAAGAACTCCCTGAACGAGATCAACGCATACGCCTCGGACGACTATTTCGGATGGCTGGACGACGACGATGCGCTGGACAACAAGGGGAATTGGTACGACCAGCTTGCCCACATGGACATCGGCGTAGGTCGTCTGCCGTTCGAATCGCTCGCCGAAGCACGCACGACGGTGGACAAACTGATCCGGTATATCCGCAATGAGCAGACCGGCAAATGGAAGAACCAATTGGTCTATCTGGCGGACGACGGCGAGGACGGAATACATACCCGCACTTCAGAAGTAAGCGCCGAGCTGGTACGAACCAAGAATCCGGATTTCGTGGTACACAAGATTTTCCTGGACGCCTATCCGCAAGAGGTGAATGCGTCCGGCGAGAGTTATCCGCTGGCGAAGAACCGCGTGCTGAACCTGCTCAAGAGCGGCGTGCTCTTCTTCGACTATTCCGGCCACGGCGGCTATAACGCCATCACCAGCGAATCCATTCTGAACCAGAAAGATATCGAGCAGATGACGAATAAGAACCACGGATTCTGGTTCTTCGCGACCTGCAATTTCGGTCAATGCGACGGCGGCAAACGTTGCGCGTCCGAGACGGCGTTGCTCAATCCGAATGGAGGAGCCATCGGTGTGCTGGCGGCTACCCGTACGGTATTTGCCACGCAGAACATCGACCTGAACCGTTCTATATGCGACACCCTCTTCGGTCACTCCGATGTCTTCCACTATGAGATGACACTCGGCGAAGCTATCGCGATAGGAAAGAACACCTGCAAGAGCACGGATGAGAACCGACTGGCGTATGTCCTGCTGGGCGACCCGGCAATGCGGCTCAATTACCCGACGACCTATCAGGTTCAGACAACTACCGCCGTGGACACCCTCAATGCCCTCAGCGTGCAACATATAGAAGGTAAGATCATAGACGAAGACAGTTTAGTGGTATCCGATTTCAACGGCAAAGTGGACATCACCGTCTATGACAAGATGCAGTCTATCCCTACGCGGGACAACGACAATGTGGGCGGCGAGCCGGAGGTGATAGCCTATAACGACTACCCGAACACGATTTTCTCCGGCGTGACAGATGTCAAAGAGGGACGATTCAACTACACCTTCATGGTGCCCAAAGACATCCGCTATAACTACGGCAACGGACGCATCGTCTATTACGCCCGCACGACGGATTCGCTGGAGACGATGGAGGCAGTCGGTCATTTCCATGACTTCGTCATTGGAGGTACCGGTTCGATCCTCGCAGCCGACACCACAGGACCGAAGATGACTATCTATCTCAACACGCCGGCATTCCGGGACGGCGACAAGACCTACGCTACACCGCGGTTCTTCGCCGAGCTGGAAGACGATCATGGTATCAACACTGCCGGCGCAGGTATCGGACACGACCTCATGCTTGTTGTGGACGATGATCCCAAACAGATCTATAGTCTGAATGAATATTTCACGGCTGCAAACAATAGTTACCAGAAGGGGCAAGTTTCTTATCTGATGGAGGCATTGCCGAACGGACAGCATAGTTTGACTTTCCGCGCATGGGATCTGCTGAACAACAGCACGACCAAGAGCCTCAATTTCATTGTGGACGCGTCTCTTGATCCGTCGATCTGCTCCGTGACCACCTACCCCAACCCGGTCAACGCAGAGGGTATCGTCAATCTGGTGGTCAACTACGACCAACCGGATGAGCTGATCCAAACGGAGCTATACCTATATAATATCAACGGACGGCTGGTTTATTCCCACACCCAGGACAATCCGGATGCGGTATCGATCAACCTGCCCTCCCTCGGTTTGCAACCGGGTATCTATGTATATCAAATACGTATTAAATCCGCCTCGAGCCGCTATAGCGCAAACTCGGGCAAAATCATCGTAACTAAATAATTTATAAATAGATAATTGAATTGCCTATGAAGCATATCGCAAAATGATTTGAAAAAAGTAAGAAAAATTATAAAAAACAACAAATACAAACAATGAAAAAAATCTTAGTTTCTTTTGCAGCCTTGTGCTGCGTATTAACGATGCGAGCAGAGGCTCCAGCAGCCGATGTTATGAACCCGCTAATCACCTCCATGCCGTCGCTGTCTATTGCGCCGGACGCGCGTGCAGCCGGTCTCGGCGATATCGGTGTGGCAACCGATGCGGATTTCAACTCCCAGTACTGGAACCCAGCCAAGTACGCCTATATGTATTCCAAGGGTGGTATCACCGCTAACTACACGCCGTGGTTGCGTAAGTTGGTAGGCGATATCGACCTCGCTTACCTCGCCGGATTCTATAATTTCGGTGACCTCGGTGGCGGTATCGGTGCTTCGTTTACCTATTTCTCTATGGGTGATGTAACCCTGACGGGCGACGGCGGTGCTACACTGGGTACCGTTCGTCCGAACGAATGGGCTCTCGACCTCAGCTACTTCCGCAAACTGCACGAGTATGTATCCATGTCTGTAGCCGTTCGTTTCCTCTATTCCGACCTCAATAATGGTCAGAATGTGTCCATGACCGGCGGCTCTGAACTTCATCCGGCTTGGACGATGGCGGCAGACATTGCGCTCTATTATCGTCAGCCGATTGAGTTGCCGATGGGTGAGAGCCATTTCTCCCTCGGTTTCAGTCTGAAGAACCTCGGTGGTAAGATGACGTATGACTCTATTACCTCCAATTTTATTCCGGCTTCGATGAATATCGGTGTGGGTTATGAGCTGCCCCTCAACAAGTACAACTTCCTGACCTTCAACGTAGAGGCAAACAAGATGTTGGTACCGAGTCGTTACTCCAAGTTCGCAGACCAGGCAGATGGTCGTTATAGCCAGCAGGCTTACTCCGACCTCACTTCTCCGAAGGGTTGGTTCCAGTCCTTCGCAGACGCTCCGGGCGGCGCGAGAGAGGAGTTCCAGGAGGTACGCTGGGGCGCAGGTATCGAGTATTCGTACGACAAGAAATTCTTTGCCCGCGTGGGTTACAGCTACGAGAACTACTACAAAGGAAACCGTAACTATGTCACCTTCGGTGCCGGCTTCCACCTCTCGATCGTATCGCTGGACGTAGCATACTGCGTTGGTCTTGCGCCGTCTAACCCGCTGGATCAGACCATGCGTTTCACCCTCGGCTTCGACCTCTACGGTATCAAAGACTTGGTTAACAACAAGAAATAATCCTCCATGCGAATTGGTTTTGGATATGATGTACATCAATTCTCCCCTGACCGCAAACTGTGGTTAGGGGGGATTGAGGTGCCGTCCGATAAAGGGCTGCTTGGTCATTCGGATGCCGATGTTGTCATTCATGCCCTTTGCGACGCGCTGCTTGGCGCCGCCGCTATGCGCGATATAGGCTATCATTTCCCCGATACCAAAGGCAATGAATACGAAGGGATCGATTCGAAGATCCTTCTCCGTCGCGTGATGGCAATGCTCCGCGAAGCGGGATACGAGTTCGGCAACTGCGACATCACTATCTGCGCGCAAGCGCCCAAACTCAATCCGTTCATCCCAGAGATGCAGGCTTGTCTGGCAGAAGTGATGGGCGTAGAGCCCAGCCAAGTAAGCCTCAAAGCCACGACGACCGAACATCTGGGTTTTGTCGGCCGCGAAGAAGGAATTGCAGCCTATGCGGTAGCTCTGATTAATTGAGAATGGAGAATTGAGAATGGAGAATTGAAAGATGAAAGGATTATTACTGAGCATATCACTTTCGTTGCTGACCGACCTTTACCAGCTCGGCGGTGCTCCTCATGTGGAGTATCAGGACAGCGTCTATGAGCGCATCGCGCTGACGGACAGCACTTCGCTGGAGGTGTATAAAGGGGACTCGATTCTCGTGGTCTTCACTGCCTGCGCGCCGCAGTGTTCTTCGTGCGCGCGCGTTTATAATAAGGAGTGGCAGCTTATTCGTACTGTCACCCCTCCGTTTACTTCTATCTTTCCCCTTGCCACCATTGAGAATGGCAAGATCATCTGGAAGAATAATGATTCGTGGGAATACTAATCCCTCAACATTCTACATTCATCACTCACTCAAGGCTAAAGCATACAGCTTCAGCTGTTTGAGCATGGCTGCGATACCATTAGAGCGCGTCGGGCTGAGGTGCTCGCGCAGACCGATACGGTCGATGAAATAGAGATCCGCATTCGCTATCTCCGCCGGCGTATGCCCGCTCAGCACATGAATCAGCATGGCTACCATACCGCGTACCAAGAGTGCATCGGACTCGCCGTTGATGATCATCTTGCCGTCCTCCATCCGAGCGGTGAACCACACTTGCGACTGGCATCCGTCAATCAAGTTCTGCTGCGTCTTGTCCTCCTCGGGGAACGGATGTTTCTGCAACTCTTTGGCATAATCTGCGATCATCTGATACCGCTCCATCCAGTCATCGAAGGCTTCAAACTCCTCTATGATCTCGTCTTGTATTTCGTTGATACTCATTTCTTTATAAACTCATATAGTTCTTCGGCGATACGCTCATCCGAGTGTTCGTCGCATATATCCACATCCAATATATGATTTGCCTGGGCGTAGAATGGTTCGCGGGCTTCCAACTGCGGTGCGATAAAGGACAGCAGCTCTTCTTCCGTCCGTCCTTGTAACACAGGGCGGTCGCTCAGGTCCGTGAGAGCAAGGCGTCTCGCCAGATGTTCGGGTTTCCAACGGATATAGATACTTGTGCCTAATTCGCGCAGACAATCCATGTTATCTTCCCAGCACGGATAGCCTCCGCCGGTAGCATAGATGATTTTGTCAAAGGGCACTTGGTCCGCCAGATCTTCCACTACGTATTTCTCTTTCCTCCGGAAATCCTCTATTCCGTATGTACGGATATAGTCGGCGGTCGAGAGTCCGTGGATCTCTTTGAACGCCTCGTCCAAATCCACAAAATGCCAGCCGAGTTTCTCAGCCAGCATCCGTCCGGCAGTTGTTTTGCCGGCTCCCATGTATCCCACTAAATAAATCGGAAGTTCCATCCCTTAACGCTCACTCACTAATCTTTCCCTCTACGAAGTAGAGCTTTCGCCCTTTGTATTCCTCAGGCCAGTTGGGGTTATGCGTACTCATGAGTACGGTGATCCCCGCCTGCGAAATGGCATAGAGCAGATCCATGATTTCCCGTCCGGTCTCAGAGTCCAAGTTACCCGTCGGCTCGTCCGCCAGGATCATCTCCGGCGAATTGAGCAGCGCGCGGGCAATAACCACACGCTGTTGCTCGCCACCCGACAGTTCGTACGGTTTCTTGTACGCCTTTGTCTCCATTCCCACTTGCTCCAAGACCTCGCGCACATGGTTTTTCATCAGCGTCTTGTCTTTCCATCCCGTAGCGCCCAGCACAAAGAGCAGGTTTTCCTCTACTGAACGGTCCGTCAGCAGTTTATAGTCCTGGAAGATGATGCCCAGCCTGCGGCGTAGATACGGCAACTGGCGACGCTTGATAGCACGCATGTCGTATTCCAGCACATGCGCTTCGCCGGCAGCAATCGGCAGCGCGCCGTAGATCGTCTTCATCAGACTCGACTTGCCGCTACCCACTTTGCCTAAAAGGTAGATCATTTCTCCGCCGCGGACACTGAGGTTCACGTCATGGAGGACGATCTGGTCAGCCTGACGGATTTCTACGCCTTTATATGACAGCAGTTCATCCATTCTCTTCGGCGTCTAATTGTTGCTCTATCTCGGCTAAACGGGCTTTGAGTTCATCAATCTTCTTGCGCATGTCGGCAACGATCTTGTTCGCGCCTTTGCTCTTGGCGGTGAAGAAGAGGATGTTGTTCTCCGCCGTCTTGATCTCCTGCACTAAACGCTCGCGCAGCTTACGCAGGTTGCCGCCGCCGGAAGTGATACGCTCCATGCGCTGTTTGCGGCGCTCCTCGCGCGCTTGCTCACGCGCCGCCTGACGCTCCAGATACTCCTTATGACGCTGCTCGCGGAGTTTGCGTTGCTCGCGCAGCTCGCGGAAGAACTCTTTCTTCGTCTCGTAGAACCGGTCGCACTCAGCGCGGTATGCGTCATAGACGGACTGGTTGTGCTTCTTCGGCGCAAAACCGATCTTGCGCCATTCCGCCTGCAGCGCCTGCACTTTCTCGGTCGCCTCTTCCCATTCCTTGACGCTCATCGGAACGCCGTTCACGATGGGTTCCAAGATCGCCTGCAGTTGCGCAATGATACCCTGTTTTTTCTCCAGGTTCTCCTGCTCGCGGCGGTGCAACTCATCGAAATACGCCTGATGTTTCTTATTGATGATGGTAGAAGCGGCTTTGAATCGCTCCCAGAGTCCCTCGCGCAGTTCACGCGCCACCGGACCGATCTCCGCCCATTCGTCGTGAAGTTGCTGCAGCATGCGACTTGCCTCAACGATGTTCTCGTTGTTCTGCAGTTTCTCTGCTGCTTCGCAGAGAAGGGTCTTCAGCTCCAGATTCTTCTTGAAATCCAGATCGCGCAACTCGATGTTGATCTTCACGAGGTCGTAGAACTGCTCCTGCAACTGCTGGTAGTTTTTGCGGATCTCTTGCAGTTTGTCGGCAGCCACAGCGCCGATGTTTTTCCATTCCGCCTGCAGTTCCTTCATCCGCTGGATATTCGGCATCACGCCGTCCGCCGTAGCGGCGTCAACGAGTTGCTTCATCTCATCAAGGATTGCCTGCTTCTTCGCTAAGTTCTCCGCCTGCTCTTTCGCCTGCGCAGCAGCTACTTCCGCTCTACGGGCTTTGTAATCCGCCAAGAGGGCTTTGAACTCCTCCTCTTCCTTGCCCGTATCGGGCGCTTCCGCCTCAGCGAGAGGTTCCGCGGGCTCTTCTTCGCCCCGTGAGTAAAACTCCGTTTTAAGGTGATCCACTTGTTCCTTAATTGCTGCTACATCCTCGGTCTCGAGCAGATGCCGCAACTCCTCAATAATTTCTTGTCTTGTGCTTGCCATAGGTGTTATACATTATTTGCGCCTGCAAAGATACTGCTTTTTTCTGGAATATGCAAGTATTTAATAATTTTTTACTAAATTAATCGTTCGAGCGAAGCGAGATAAGACGTATTTGCGTCATTTTACCCCCAAAATTTATGCAAGAATAGTATGTGCACTCTGTATCAAAATTTGCAAAAATCATAAATTCTTTCTGATATATTTGCGTATATCAAAATTTATTACTAATTTTGCAAACCAAAAGAGAAACACAATGCCGGTAACGAAACAAAAACTCATACGACATTATGCTTTAGACCGCTGTTTGATGTAGAAGTGGTCCAATCGGCTGAATTGCGGCAGCAGATAGCAACCAAAATCACCCAAATGCACGATTTATATAAATAGACAATACATTCAACTATGGCTAATATAGAAACAACACAAAGGATTGATGCTTTGTTTGAGCGCATATCATCTTTAATTGACCATGCGCGGACTTATGCAATAAGTGCTGTCAAAATAGCAGAAGTCAAAACCCGCTATGAAGTGGGACGCTATATCTTTGAAGACGAGCAGCAGGGCGAACGGGCAAAGTACGGAGAACAAGTCCTCAAACAATTATCAGCACGTTTAATGGAGCGGTATGGAGCCGATTGGACATATGACACGTTGAAAAGATGTCGTTTCTTCTATCAATCATATGCCAATGCGTCAATTGGAGCAACGCCGTTGCCCCAATTAGAGAAGCCGGCAGAAGCGCCTGATTCTAAACAAGTTGCAGATTGTGGCAACGGCGTTGCTACAATTCAATTGCCCCGGTTTATCCTCTCTTGGTCGCACTATCTTATTCTGATGCGCATAGAGAATATCGAAGCGCGTAGTTTCTATGAATTGGAGTGTGCGCAGCAACAATGGTCTGTCAAGCAGCTCAGCCGTCAAGTCGGGAGCAGTTTGTATGAGCGTCTTGCGCTAAGTCGTAAGAAAGATGAAGTAATGCGTTTGGCACAAGAAGGTCAGACGGTGGAAAAACCGGAAGATATAATAAAAAATCCGCTCACCTTAGAGTTCCTTGGTCTTAAGCCGGAGACCGTATATACAGAATCGAAATTAGAGAATGCTATCATCAGCAAGATGCAGCAGTTCTTGCTTGAACTGGGCAAGGGTTTCTTGTTCGAGGCTCGCCAGAAGCGTTTTACTTTCGATGAACGCAATTTCTATGTGGATCTGGTGTTTTATAACCGTCTGCTCAAATGTTATGTACTGATTGATCTCAAAACCGGCGACCTGACACATCAAGACTTAGGTCAAATGCAGATGTATGTCAATTATTACGATCGCTATGTTAAGCAAGACTTTGAGAACCCGACAATAGGTATTTTGCTCTGTAGTGAAAAGAGTGATGCTTTGGTGGAACTCACTCTGCCGAAAGACTCTAATGTATATGCTTCGCAATATTCGCTGTATTTACCGGATAAAGCACTACTTCAACGCAAACTCAAAGAATGGCGAGAAGAATTAACAGAGTAAACTACATTTTGGGCAAAAATGCATGATTTATATTCGTAGTGCAAATAGATTAACAAAACATATAGTTTTTTACATACCATGAAAGAGTATACACTGAATGACATAGCAGAATTGAAGGAATCCACTTCCCATGAGATAATAGCCTATCTCCATTCCAAGGGTTATGCATTCACTAAATCTCCCGACCAGCCCTTGACTCCCAGCGAGATTAAACAGATAGACCCTATCCTGTTCTTCCAACTTCAGCACGAACCCAGGACTCCACGTCCGCAAATTCAACAAGAAACAGAGAAGAAAGAGGACAACGTAGAAGTACCCCGTACTGAAGCGGAGGCTCCTAAAGGGATGAAACTCATAAAAGCATGTCGGTACTTTAATCAACAATGGGCTACTATAGTGGAATTTCTTGCTCTAAGCGGAATGCCTATTGTCGAAGAACCGACATCTCGATTAACCGATGAGCAATATGATGCGTTGAAAAAGCAATTTGGGAAGTCAAGGCCTCAGAAATTCCATTTTGACGATATTCTTCTTGATTCAGATACCAATATAGAGTATATCGGTATTGTTCATTTCTATGATGATTGGAAAAACTACTTTGGTTTCATAGGAACTAATGATTTGTGTCCACAACAGACGATTCGGTTCACACGAGACAACATTAAAAGCGATTCCACTCCCACAGACTCTTCGATTGTTTCTTTCAAATATAATAGCAAATCGAGAATCATTGATGCGGTAAAGACTCTTAACCGGAACACACAAATCAATTGGAAAATCGCTTTGCGTTATATTGGGCATTACGCAGATATCATAGGTGCGACAAGAAGTGGCGAATCGCGAAATATCCACAATGTTTTAGGGCGTTTGATTACTCTCACGAGCGGCTATGGGCTGTGGGACACGTTGCTGGGATTAGTGGATACTCTAAAGGATAGTCCAGAAAGGCAGAAGCAATTCATCAATGAATATTTAAATCATCCTTCCGTCTTTGAGGTCGTGGCTCAGGAAGTTGCAAAAGCTTATGAAGGGACGTATACCGCAGCTTTTGCATTATGGCAAGAAGCCGTTGCTCAAAAGCACTTAGAGCAAGATGAGGTAGATAAGTTTTTACATTTGCGTGACCTCAATCCAAACATTGAGATTCCAACTCGCTACTATCATAAATTACGTTATATTCTCTTTGCACGATACGGAGATGTATCGGCGCTGGATGGTTTACAAGATCTTGACACGAGAGATGCCAATATAGCCGAAGCTATTCAAACATTGCCCACTTCGGAGCAAGAGGCGCGTTTGCGTTTATTGCCGAACGAGGACTTTGAGCGCATTGTTTTCAAACATCTTCAGGGAAGCGAATTACACCGTCGTCTTATAGAAGAGAGGTGGAACGAAGAAAAGGCGAATATGCCTTATATCGTGTTTGACCTCGAGAGTGACGGCACAGAAATTACAGAGTTTGCCTTTAATACCGAGGACAATTTCCGTTCCTATAGCGGAGAGAAGCAATTACGGGTTTTAGGTCGTCGCATATCCGATGTACCTATCATTGTAGGGCATAACATCCGCGTTTGGGATCTGCCTATTTTGGAGAAGAAAGGCTTTGAGACAGATGCGTTTATATGGGACACTCTCGAGATGGAGATTCTATTAAACCCCTGTCGCTACGCGTACTCTTTGCACACCGAACATAATGCTTTGGCTGATACAGAACTGACCAATAAACTGTTCTGGAATCAGTTATATCGTTTGTCTAAAGACAAACAATTGTGCGAGGGATTAAAGGACTTCTTGCCAAAGGAAACAGAAGCAATCATTCAAGCCTTACAAAAGCCGGAATATGAAGTTCTGTTTGCAGAAGAAGCTGCTAACGATGTGCAGTTCTTCCAAGAACTAATCAGCCCAGAAGATTCTCTTATTGAAGCATTGCAAGGTATCAATGCTCTCCCTGAAGCAGAACAGACATTACTGATAGCACCCAAGGATCTATGGCCGCGTATCGCACAATACATTTCTCTATCGTTCCCTAAACATGACAATTCTGTCCGATGGCAAGCGATTGATCGACAATTGGTAGAAAGCAATACCGATTTAACGACATTCCAGAAATGCGTATTGCGGCGATTCATACAATGCTCTGAGACTCCAATCATAGCGAACATTCCACAATATGTTCGTTCTCAAAAGAAAGAGAACAAGGAGGAACAAATCCGAGGCTTGGCACAAATAGATTTATCGATTCTTGCGGATTGCGCACGAGAACCACAAAGTCATACTGACTGTATTGATATAGATGCCTTTGGAGAAGAACATATCCAACAACAGGATTATCAACACATCTACATCATCGGTTCCGAGATGCAAGACCGCACGCACAAGTGCCAATTGGGCGAACCCTATAGTTTCTCTTCGCTTATAGGCCGCAGCAAACTGCCATTGATGATGGCTTCTGTAAACTATTGTCACGTGCCAGATGCGGAAATAGTCAAGCTCGGATTAGAGCGCCCCTCTCATACAGCTAATGTATGGGCAGAACGCATGGCAGACGGACGTATAGTGTTGTATCACAACTACGAGTATCAGATATATCGAGGAGAGTTTTTAAAACATTTCGATGTAACTCCAGAGGTCATCGATTGGCAGTTCGCGAACGAACAGATGGACAAAGAAAAAATCATCTTTGTCAGCACTGAGCACAAATCGGATTTCGACGCGTCCACCTACCGTATGACGCCCAAGACGACCCAACGAACAAAGTACTGGACATACCAATTTGCTCTATTGCAACGCGTGCATAACGACAATCCGGACACTCCGATTATCTATGTAGTCAACGATTTGGACGAACAAGAAGCCCTTACTCATTATGCCACCTCATTAGGTTTCTATATTCCGGAGGAAGGGACTGCGTTCCGCAAATTAGAGCACATCTATAACCATCCCAATGGGTTAATCATTGTGAGCAAAGACGAGTTCGTGAATACTATTGGTGAATACAGAACGGATAAGTCTTATTGCTACATCTGGGATAATATGGATGTTGATCGCTACAAGTTAATGTGGCGCACATTGCCTTTCAAAGACGATATTGAAGATATTGAAGCTGCAGAACCGGATGAGCGGAGCATAGGTTCGACAGCGAAGCAATGTATATTAGCAGAATGGCCGATATTTGAGCACTACTATTCGCTGATGTCTGCTAACAGCAGAGATTCCAAATTCTATATTTTGGAGCCATCATTGGACGAATATAATGACATCGCCGATTTGTGTCAATGCGCAAGCATGACCGTTCAGCCATGGGAAGGAGAAGAGACATATAAACAGGCCATTGAAGAGGCAACGGAATTCTTCGACGACGGACAAACAAAAGAGTTCGACATCCACATAGAGGAGGCGATGGATATCATCAAAAATGCTTTCTTAGACGAAGGAAAAGATTGGTATCCCTATCAAGCAGAAATCCTTCCGCACATCTTAGCACGCAAAGAAGACTGCATTGTTTCGATTCCAACCGGTGGTGGTAAGTCCGTTCTATTCCAAGGACCGGCTATCTATCGCTCCTCCTATACTCGCAAGTTGAGTTTGGTTATTACTCCACTTAAGGCACTGATGCAAGACCAAGTTGAGGAATTGCAAGACAAGAGAGGATTCTTCAATAATGTCGATTACTTAAGCGGCGACAGATTGTATGCGGAAGTACAACAGATCTACCGCCGTATTGCAAGCGGTGAAATCGCATTGCTCTATGTTACTCCAGAACGATTCCGTGTTCGGTCGTTCATTGATGTATTAGAGCAGCGCCTCAAAATGGATAACGGCTTGGAGTATGTTATCTTTGATGAGGCACACTGTATATCTCAATGGGGACAGGATTTTCGACCCGATTATAGAAATGCGCTGACTACATGTATGGAGTTGAAGCAACAATACCCATTCACTCTTGCTTTCTTCTCCGCAACCATCACATCCCAAGTTCGTGATGATATCAGCAAATTTGTGCCGGATATACATCGATACGGACAAGCACCGGAGGACTATAATCCGATTCGTAGCCATATCGGCATTGAGTTTAAAAACTGCGTTCAAGAGGATGCTTCTCGCGTACAATCCATTGTAGATTTCATTCAAGAGAAACAAATCGACTTCAATAAGAGCCGTATGATTGTATTCTGCCGAACGCATAAGCAATGCGAAGAAACAGCAGACTCCATTGAAGAGATTTGTGCCAATTCCTCCATTCCGCTGCTATCCGGCTGTAGCGGTCACATAGGTTATTTCCATGCCGGATTGGATTCGGAACAACGCAACGATATCTATACTCAATTCAAAAACGGAGGCAAGGACGGATATTACATCTTATGCTCAACAAAGGCGTTCGGAATGGGTATGGATATACCAAATATTCACTACGTTGTCCACTACAGTCCTCCTTCCGTAATGGAAGATTTCCTCCAGGAAGTAGGACGTGCCGGTCGTGATCAGAAGATGTATGAAGATGCTTTTTCAGAAGGGCATCAAATACCCGCCATATGTATGGTATCAGCAGAAGACTTTGCAAAACTAAAAGACCTCCTGATGCTCAGTTTGCTGAGTTGGTCTGATTTGAAAAGCGCTCGCAAAGCTGCTATTGATTTCATCAAGCGCTTCCAATCTATTGAGAAGACAAAATCGAAACCCATCATTCTTCCCTATTCCTTCTGGCAGAAAGAAGATGCGGTGGATGTATCCGATACCACTGCTGCCAAATTAGCACTTCACTGGTTGGAACATATCGGATATTTCCAACTAAAATATATCGGGCAAGCCTATCTTGATGTGACTCGCTATAGCGATGGGGATATTCAACCAGAGAGGACTTATTACTATAACCCGCCAAAAGTCAATCCTGCGACAGAGAAAGTATGGCATTATATCAAAAATCATGTTCCAGAATTGAAAACTCCATCGTTAGTGTCCATCCTTCAGATGAAGAATACGCTCAGGATGTCCACCCCGAAGATTTTTGATGCCCTGATAGACTGCCAGAAACGGAATCTTCTCAGCCTGAATGACACCATGCGATGCTCGGTTCGCCCTCGCCGATTCCTTGAGACAAACTATATGATTGAAAAGAATAAGAATATCTTTGCGCTTCATATAGTGATGAATGGCGTTCGAGAGCTGCTGGCTGGGTGCAAAATGAACGAAGAACGTATCATCGGACCGGAAGAACGCAAAAACATTTGCGAGCACTTGCTGGATGACGTGCATTATGATCTTGTCGTTGAGAGAAAGACAAAGAAGGATAAGACCGTAGAAGAAATCCAATATATGCCTTGGAAAAATAATTCGTCCGCGCCTAAAGGCGCAGTTACCAAGGCAGAGACATTTGCTAAAAACATTCGGACAAGAGCCGGATATCGTATCTTCTCTATTTTGGATTTCATACCTGCCGTTAGACATCAGACAATCAAGAAAGAAGAAGGTGTCTGCGATATGATTACCGTTCAAAAGGACTGGCGTTCGTATGTAGATACATTTGAGAATGATTGTTTAGAATGGCTGAAATATGTTGCGAACCATAGCGAAAATGCTTTTGAGTGGTCTGAGGCTTTGTTAGATAACAATTTGGATGCTTCTCATGGCAAAGGTTTTGCCTATTTTGACAAAATACTTACCACACTGAAAATCTTGTCTTATACCGATAACTCTCCTATTATACAAACCGGTGTCGAAGTATATACGACACCCAAGACGATGGAGAAATGGGATACCGGAGAAGCCGCCAATAGTCCTATCAAAGCAATACGTGAAGATTTCGATGAGCAACAGCGACTGAAAAATATCCGTCTTGCGGCTATGAATATATTCTCCGTGCTTGAGCATGAGAAGCAAGCAGAATATATCCACCGCTATTTCCTGTGCCGTAACTACAGCGAATTTATGGAACTGATTGGTGACTATGTTCCCGAAAATTCCAATATCATCTCCCAATTGAAAGAGGAAGTGTTGCGCAAAGAGGAGGCGAAACTGGAGAATAACGAGGAACAGAAAGCCATCTATCGTGCCGACAAGACAGAAAATGTCAATGTGTTAGCCGGTCCGGGTTCCGGAAAAACATACGTGCTTACTTTGAGGTGCGCGAAGTTGATCTATCGCGAAGCTGTGAACCCAAGACAGATCTTGGTGCTGGCATACAACCGCGCTGTGGTTGCGGAACTGCGCAACCGGTTGGATAGTTTGTTTGTTAAGTTAGGTATGAGTCGAGTGGCTCATCAATTGCATGTACACACGTTCCACGCATTGGCTAAGATTGTTATGGGAACGAAATTAGACAATGTACCCCCTGAGGAATGGGAAAGAATGTTCTTTGAGCATTTACAGAAACCGCGCAACGGCTTCAAAACCATGTTCCCAGGTATACGCTATATCATGGTGGATGAGTTCCAAGACATTACTCAAAACCGTCTTAATATACTCTTCCGTCTGTTAGACTTATACCCAGCCGCCAGACTCTTTACTATTGGAGACATCAATCAGAGTATTTATGGGTTTGACCGCGTGGAAAAACCATTCTACGGAACGCCGGAACAATATGCGCAGAGTTTGTCACCACACCCCTACTATGACGCATTGGATGAAAGACTACATCCGCAGCAGATGACCATGTTCACGAATTATCGTTCTTATCAGAAGATATTGGATGCTGCAAAAGAGTTCTTACCGGCAGATCAAAACATGCCAATCTCCGATAGTTCGTTGATGGAGCACGAGCCTCAAACACCATACGTAGAAATCACTGATTGCACTCAACCAAACGCAAGCAAATGGTCGGATGATATTCTTAAACTTATTCAGTGGGCGCGTGAGGAGAATAGAACAGGCATAGCACATCGGCATATATCATCCATTGCGGTCTTCTTCCGAAAGAATAATGAGGTCTATCGTGGTTACGCACAAATTAAAAAGCGTATTGATTCGGATATCCGTATTCGTATTCAAGGAGCGAACAATAGTGAACTATGGCGTGAGCGAGAGATATTCCATGTTTTGAAGTATTTGCGTGATCAAGCCAAACAACCCATCATCATCATCGATGATACAACGCAAAATGAATTACGAAAATACATTACCGGTTTGATGCAGCAGCATCCAAAGTGGGATCAAGAATATCTGGATATATGCTATACTCTTATCTTGAATTATCTGGATTCCATTCGTTCCGAAGAAAACTCTCATACCTATGCAGAGATGGCGGACGAAGTGCAAGACATAGCAGGTAGGGATGATAGTGGTCAGATATACAAGATTTATGACCGATACAAGGAAGAACGGTTGATTAAAGATGATAATATATCACTCATCTTAACCACCATGCACAAAGTAAAGGGATTGGAGTTTGATGCCGTGATGATAACGCCATCTACAGCAAGTCTGCCATTAGTGGCACATCGTGAGTTTGACGAAGGAGATTATGCAGAAGCAGACGACAAGGCTGATATTGACGAGGAACGCCGTTTGCTGTTTGTAGCATATACGCGTGCAAAGAAATATCTGCATGTCTATAAATGGAAACGCGAGAAAGCTATTGAGAAATACAGGCTCTTCCCTGCCGTTGAGGATTCAAGATTAGGAGTGACGGAAAAAGAGGCTAATCTCGGTAATTATTACCTATCCTATCCTGCTCTTATTGAAAACTTTAGATATAATCAATACATTTGGGATTCCGTAAAGAAAGATGATGAGGTTATACTGAAATCAGACCAATACGGCAATCTGTATATTGTTCATGACCAAAAATATATAGGAAGGCTATCCTCCAGAAGTTCCATCCAACAACAAATTAAAGGGACAGGTGTTTCCTATCTAAGGGGGTTCTTTATCAGTGATGTCTTTGTATGGAGACTTCAAGACTCCCTTGATTACGATGCGAAGAACAATACTAATTTCACAGAAAGATGGTGTCCAGAAGCAAGAAAACAAGGATACGTGGTGTTAGTACAAATAGCCGGGTTCGGCAAAAGATAAAGATTTATGGAAAACGCTAAATCGGAATTGAAACAACAATATGCATTAGCCATTGATGCGTATGAAGCAGGGAACTTTTCGGTGTTTCTCACCCAACTTCGCCTTTCCATTGAATGGTTAGGACGAATTGTAGTGTATGAAGAGGTAGGAGAAACACAAGGCAAAGAACTCTTATCGGGAAAAATCAACAAAATATACGGAACCGACATTCACGATTATGGTAAAAGCGTAGAGAGTAGTGCTCTTATTAGCGTCATTCCTAAGATATTAGTTGCCACTAATAAGTATGCTCGTATTCCGAAAGATCAAAGATCTCGAGCCAAGAGAACAATCGAGTTGGCTTGCGATGGTTTGGTAGAGGCTTATGGCATTTGCAGCAATATCGCCAACCACTCCGGAAGTCATAAGATGAACGTTAAACTACAAGCACAAAATTATAGTGCCTTGCTCCCTGCGTTCATAGATAAAATGGGTAATTACGGCATCCTAACTAATGGACTGCTTACCTGGCTGCAAACCGTTGTTACTCCAATAGAAATCAATCATGCCGAGTACGAGCAAGAACTTGAACGTCTAAAGAAGGATTTAGAAGAAGCGACACAAAAGTATGCACAATTGAGTATAGAGGCACAAAAACAGATCAATAGCAAGAACGAAATTATCAATACTCAAACAGAAGCCCGTAATGCGGCCGAAAAGCGCGCTCTAAAAGCCCAAAGAGATGCCTTTGAAGCAGAAAGACGAGAAGAGGAAGGAAAGAATGCATATTCAGAAGAGAAAAAGCAATTACTGGAGTTGATAGAAGATCTTAAACGCCAATTAGAAGCCGTTTCCACACCGCCATTGCAATCAGTCGAACCTATCGAAGAAACAAAAGCATGGGATATTGAAGAAGAACAGATGGATGAAGACCAACATGACCTGATTGAAGAAAATCTTACCCAATCTATGTTGGTTGCCGGTTGTGCCGGAAGCGGAAAGTCCATCATCGCGTTGAAAAAGGCAAGACAAGTGCTCGATGCCGGATATAGTGTTTATCTGATAGCTTACACAAAGTCGTTACGCAGTTTCATGGATGAAGGGCGTAAAGATAAACTACTACGGCCTCATTGCTGCTATTATCATCAGTGGAAATATGACCGAAAAATGCCTGCTGCAGATTATATCATCGTAGATGAGATACAGGATTTCACCAAAGAGGAGATATTAGAATTCATGCACGCTGCACGCAAATGTTTCTTCTTCTTTGGCGATACAGCACAGTCCATCTTCCATTTCGAAGATCGCCCCACATTACCTGTTCAAAGAGAAAAAGGCTATCTGGGAGAGACAATCGAAGACATAACCGGTTTGACCGCATGGCAACTATATAACAACTATCGCTTACCAAAGGGTGTCGCTAAAATTACCCAACAATATATTGGTGTAAAAGTTCCACCGTATAAAGATCGAGTATATAAGAGCAAAGAGGAAACCATTCCTCATTTCCTCGGTTATCCGAATGAGGGTGCGCAATTAGAAGCGATTAAGCGTCTTATTACATCTGATCGGTTCCATAACATCGGAATATTCCTTCCGACAAATGAAATGGTGTTCGAATTATATAACGAACTGACAAAAGACGGCTATTACGTTGAATGCAAGTATTCATTCGGCACGGAGAGTTTCATTACGTTGGATTTCAAGACTAACCATCCGAAAATTATGACTTACCATAGCGCAAAAGGATTGCAATTCGAGACAGTTATCCTCCCCTACTGCCAACCAATACCAATAGAGGATGAATCTGCACGCAAAGCACTATATGTCGCTATGACGAGAACGTATAAGGAACTCTACATGATATATATCGGGAATATGCCATCTCCATTAAATAAGGTTGACAAAGCCTTGTATTCTACAACTATAGACTAAAATCGGAAATGCATGCAAAATAATTTGCTTTTTTTCTCCTTGTGCAAATAGGTTGCACAACTTCGCAGTAATTTTGCATCGTAAAACTAAAAAAGGAGGCAAAATTATGTTCTACTGCGAAGATTACGAAGACGAGTATGCAGGAACTTATGCCCATGATGTGGCTGGTTTCTCGGATGAAGACATCAACACCATCTTTGATGGCGAACCGGATGCCTATTGGAATATAGATTAACAAATCAGAACAAATCACAATTTAAACAAAAACGACTATGAAAAAGTTCATTCTTTGCCTGTCGGCTATTCTTTGCCTTGCAGGCTGCGCGAAGCGCGCAAATCAATCAGCCACCGATGAAAATGTGGAAGTGACCAAAATCTACAATCTTGTCATCCTCGACCGTAGCGGCTCTATGTCGCCGTTGAGAGAAGCCGCGATACAAGGCTACAACGAGACGCTGGAGGTCATTCGAAATGCACAAAAATAGTATGATCTGGAGCAGCAAAACCTTGTTACCCTGACGCTGTTCAACAATTTTGTAACAGACGTATATGACTGCGACACCGTGCAAAATCTTCCTAATCTTTTGATGCAAGATTATCGACCGGACGGTATGACCGCCATGTTTGATGCAATAGGTCTGTCGCTTACCAAACTTCAAAGCAAGCTGAATAAACTGGAGAATGCAACGGCTGTTGTAACCATCATCAGTGACGGAATGGAAAACGCCTCGCATATATATACCCTTGACCATGGGAACCAACCAGAATGTGCAGCAAACCGCTTCTGCACTACATATTGATGAATATAAGGTGTTTGAGTATTCCACGGAAGGCATGAAAAGAGCATGGAAAAGCGGTATGAAAGCGTCAGCCGATTACTATGACCGCATGTCGCAGTACAAAAAAGATACGCGCGGTATGTCTCGCAGAGACCGCAACAACTACTATCGCGACCGCAATAAAGAAGATGGTTGGTTCGATAAATAGTGAAAATTTGCACTGAGACTTTGAGACTATGAGACTTTAAAGTCCCAAAGTCCCATAGTCTCACGTACATTTTTTGTAAACGTGCACCTTTTTTTCCTTTGTGTCTTTTGTGAAAGATATCAAAATTTTTGAATCATTTTTGGTAATTTTGGACAAACAAATAAAAAATATCTTCTTCCGATTTTGCCGCTTGATGTGAACGTAATCGCAAAATCTATATGAATTTTGTGGTTAAAATCGCAAAATCTTCATAAAATAGCAACTATAGAAACATATATTCGCCTTTTGGAGCAATGTTTTGTTATGTTTGTTTTTATGGGAACTAACCAAAATGTACAGCAAACAGCAGCTTCGTTGCATATTGACGAATTCAGTTTCCCTAATTTGTTTCATTTGGTTAATTTGTGAACCATTTTAATTTTTGGGCAATTTAGGATAATTTTTGACATGGCAAAACTGATATATAATTTTTTGTTATGACCGTTTTGACCTTTTTGACCGTTTCACCCCAAACGGTCAATTCGGTCAATTCGGTCATGTCATTTTTTTTCTTAACAACAGGAACTTTTCAAGTTCGTTTTAAAATCGGTTCAAGCGGCAGAGGTTGCGCTGACGTCGCGCTGCTCTTAGGCAGATTTGGGTACAACCACCTAATCTTAAAAATCGGAAACTTTTGAGGGACGAAAAAGGGCGATTTTAGGGCTTCTATCGTCTCGTATCTGTCTCGTAGGTGTCTCGTATGCAAGTCGTATGCAGGTAGTATGGGACAGAATCTTAATAATCGGCAATTAGACAAGAGGGAACCACAGATTCCGGAACAAACAAACCACAATCTTCGGAAAAAGTTAAAAAAATATTTTGCTAAAATTTATCTCTAAAAATTTGCATATGTGCAATTTTTGTTGTATCTTTGCAGCGAATTTGGGACGGTATGCCCCAAACGGATGCTAAATTGGCATGAGAGACAAGGATAATTAACATTACAAACACTATAAAAAACAATTAATTATGCGTACAACATTTAATCGCCTTCGTGCAGTAAAAGACAGTCTTCCACATGGTACAATGGATGCAATCGCCGCAGAGTTGGGTCTTACCGGCGAAGAGGTGAGAGCTTATTTCAACGGAGAAGGAACCGCAGATTACCACATGGAGGCAGGTCCTGACGGCGGTATTGTTGATTTTACCAACACTCGCATTTTGGAGGTTGCCCTGCGCAAAGCATGGGAAGCTCAGAATGCTTTATAATTGCGGATTGACAATTGAGAATTGACAATTTCAGAAAGGTGATTGCTCTGGTGCTATGCATTGGAGCAATACCTATTGTAATTAACGCGAGCGCGCACGCGGAAGAAGCCGTCAGCCAGGTCACACCTGCGTCTGCCGTCAGTTATTTATGGGACGAGTACAAGAAACCCGTAAGACTGACGTACGGCGCACAAGCGAAGATACAAGCGGCGTATTTATGGCGTGGGTTATACGCCGGAGGACCGAACCTGCAAGCTTCGGCTAACGTCGGCTACGGAGGTTTGTACGTCGATTTGTGGTGGAACATAGGCACATTCGATTGGCGGTTTAACTCCTTCGAGCCGGAGGTGGATCTGACGCTCGGTTTTGACCGATGGGGACTGAATGCGTTTGTGCTCTTCGTCCATAATTTCAACTGTCCGTTCTTTGATTTCAGCAATGACCCGTACATAGGAAACAGGCTGGAAGTGGATGTGAGTTACACGCTGAGTCCAAAGATCCCGCTTAAGATATTGTGGGCAAGCCGCGTGGCAGCCGCCGACGGTTACATCAACGAAGCCGGCGACACCATCCGGGCGTTCTCCAGTTATCTGGAACTCAGTTACACCCACCATTTTCCGTACGGGATCAGTCTCTACGGCGCAGTGGCAATGACGCCATGGAAGAGTGTCTATACAACCTATGTCCATAATGCCGGTGTGGTGAACGTGGAAGTGCGGTTGCGCAAAGACTGGTCGCTGAGCAAACGATGCGGTATGATGCTGCAAGGTCAGGTCTCCATCAACCCCACTATGCTTGCCGCCGACCACCGAAGCGCACAATGGCAGCCCTATACGCCGTATGCGCAGACGGTGAACGCCAATCTCACCGTGGGAGTGTATTTGAAATAATTGAGAATTGAGAAATAATCGTGCCCCTGAGGGGCTAAGAATTGATAATTAATAATTTAAAGAAAATGAAAAAGGTATTGGTATTGGCAGCCGCAATAGTGGCTGTGGTAATGTCTGCGAAAGCAGAAGTAGAGTTCGCTTACGACGCAGGCGCAGAGATCGTGAGCAGTTATATCTGGCGTGGCCAGTACAACGGCGGTCTGAGTTTCCAGCCGGATGTCGAAATCGGCTTTAACGCCGCGGACGAGAAAGTTCAGTTCCGTATCGGCGCATGGGCGAACATCGGTGCATCGGACTGGATGTTCAGGAAAGGACAGCCGACGTACATTGATGCCGAAAGCGGCGACGAGATCGACCCGAACACCCGTTTTATGCCGGAGCTGGACATCGTGGGATCGTTCGCGATTTACGGTCTGAACCTTGGATTCAACCACTATTATTATTTCGGCGGATCCAATTTCTTCTCCTGGCGCCCTGTAGCAGAACTGGACGGAAGCAACAACAGCAGCACAACCGAGGTATGGGCAGGCTACAACTTCGGCGAACTGACCAAAGCCGGTCTCTACTTCAACTGGTTCACCACAATAGCCGGTCAGGACTTGGTTTACGACGCCAACACCGGCGATCCGAAGCGCGCATGGAGCTCGTATTTCGAAGTGGGTTACGACCATACGTTCGAGTCAATCGGTCTGACCATCGGCGCCGTAGTAGGTATGTCTCCGTGGGAAAGCCCGATATACGGCAACAGCAAATTCGCGGTAAACAACATCAGCCTGAAAATCGACAAAGAATGGGAGTTCGAACATATCACGCTGAATCTTTTCGCGCAAGGCACTCTCAATCCGGACGGTGTGAACAAGGATAATGCCGTACTATGGAAAGCCGCAGGCGACGAGAAACTATACAACCAGAAACTGAACGGCGTAATCGGTCTCGGATTCTGGTTTTGATCGCGTTCGGTAAGTGAAAAATATTAGCAGACGACATATGATCAGTGCACTGCTGGGCGTGGGCCTGGCAGCGCTGCTGATTTGGGGAGTTGGAGGGAAGGATGAAAGTGAAAAGACGAAGGCTTATTATCGCAATGAGGGTAAGATCTTCGGAACCTATTACAACATCCGATACGAGGCAGAAAGTGATTTGCACGATAGTATCAAAGCTGCGTTGCAGGCGTTCGACAACAGCCTGAGTATGTTCAATCCCCACTCCGTCCTCTCCGCCGTCAACGCCAACCGCGACACTACGACAGACGCGCTCTTCGAAGCGATGTGGAGGGAGGCAACCGAGGTCTATACGCTCTCCGGAGGTGCTTTCGACATCACCGTAGCACCGCTGGTGAAAGCCTTTGGCTTTGGTCGCAAAAGCGATCAGCTATCAGCCATCAGCCCCCAGACGATAGACAGTATCCGTCAGTTCGTCGGGTTCGACAAAGTGGAGCTGGTCGATCACCATGTCTATAAATCCGACCGACGCGTGCAGATAGACGGCGGAGCCGTGGCAAAAGGACAAGCCTGCGATGTGATTGCTGAGCTGCTGTCCGAACACGGGTGCACCAATTATCTGGTGGACATAGGCGGCGAAGTGGTAGCGCGAGGGGTGAACGACAAAGGCGAGGCTTGGCGAATAGGCATCACAAAACCCAACCTCAATAACGAAGGTGCGCAAGAGGAACTGCAAGAGATCCTGGCGGTAAGCGACATCCATATGGCGACTTCAGGCAATTACCGCAATTTCTACTATGCCGGCGAAGAGCGCCGCAGCCACACGATCGACCCGCGCACGGGCTATCCGGTGCAGCACTCGCTGCTGAGCGCGACGGTCGTCAGTTCATCCTGCATGAGAGCCGATGCGCTCGCCACGGCATGTATGGTGCTCGGAGCCGAAGAAGCACTCGACATGATCGAACGGGCGCAAGACGCAGCATGCTACCTGATCGTTGCAAAAAAAGACAGTTTGACGGTCGTTACGTCCTCAAAATGGGAGAAAATGATTGAAAAATAAAGAATTCTCTTGCATAATTCAAAAAAATGTCGTACCTTTGCAGGCTAAATTTGGCGGAATGCGCGAAAAAGGATTGATCATATTGCTTATGATGGTGGTACTCACGAGTTGCGGCGAGTACCAGAAACTGCTGAAATCCCGCGACCCGGAGGAGAAATACCAGGCGGCTTTGCGGTATTTCAACAACAAGCAGTATGTCAAATCCCAAACGCTGCTGGACGACGTGTCGGCATACTACAAAGGTACCGAGCGGTCGGAAGACATCCTGGCATATCTGGCGCGCAGTTATATGGGTCAGAAATCCTATGAGTCTGCGACGGATTACTATCAGGCATACGTCCGCAATTACCCGAAGGGTAAATATGCGACGGAGGCGTATTTCCAGGTGGGTCACTGCCAATACTTGGACTCGCCGGATGCCCGACTCGATCAGGCGATCACCAAAAAAGCGATCGACGCTTTTACACTCTTCGTTGAGCTCTATCCGGAGAGCCCCTATGCAGAACAGGCATACCGGGAGATGAGCGAACTATACGACAAATTGGCGCTCAAGGAACTAAAGAGTGCGCAACTGTATTACAACCTCGGAACCTATTTGGGCAATAACTATCTGAGTTGCGAGATTGTAGCGAAGAATGCGCTGAAGGACTATCCCAGCAATGCCTATCAGGAGGATTTCAGCTGGCTGATCCTGCAGGCGAAATACCAGCAGATGGTCAACTCATTTGAAGACAAGAAATTGGAACGCGCCCGCGACACGCAGGACGAATACTACAATTTCATCACCGAGTATCCCAACTCGAAGCACCGCAAGGATGCCGACAAGATGCTCACACAGGTAAAGAAAATAACGAAAGAATAAAGATATGGACTACAAGAATTCAAAAGCTCCGAGAAACACGGTCACTCGGGACATCAACCTGCTCATGGAGCCGGTGGGAAACATCTATGAGACCGTAGCTATTATTGCCAAACGTGCTAATCAGATCAGCATGGGTATCAAACGCGAATTGGACTCCAAATTGCAGGATTTCTCTATCCCGCAGGACAACCTGGAGGAGACGTTTGAGAACCGCGAACAGATCGAGATCAGCCGCCAGTACGAGCGCCTGCCGAAGCCGACGCTGATGGCTACCCAGGAGTTCATCGACGGCGAATTGATTTATCGTTCGGGCAACCGCGATGAGGCTTTGCGGTAAGCACATATTAGTGGGCATCAGCGGCGGTATCGCGGCATACAAGATCCCGGAACTGATTCGTTCGCTGGTCAAAGCCGGCGCGGAAGTACGGGTAGCAACGACCCGGAATGCCCTGCAATTTGTTACAGAACTGACCCTGCAGACCGTATCCGGCAGCAGGGTTTATTCGGATGTGTTCGCCGCCATCAACGAGCACTCGACAGAGCATATCTCGCTGCCGGACTGGTGCGACGCCATGATCGTAGCGCCCGCGACAGCCAATGTGATCGGCAAGATGGCAGCCGGCATAGCCGACGATGCGCTCACGACCACCATCTGCTCCTGCACAGCACGCAAGCCCATCCTTGTTGCGCCGGCGATGAACGACAAGATGTGGGAGTCGCCCGCGACGCAGCACGCCATTGATACTATCCGCAGATGGGAGAAAGTGCGGGTGATCGAACCGGCAGAAGGTCCGCTGGCTTGCGGAACGAGCGGCAAAGGGCGTATGCCGGAGATAGAGGAACTGCAAGAGGCGCTCGAATATATCCTTGCGCCTCAAGACATGGCAGGCAAAAAGATCCTGATCACCGCCGGCGGAACACAAGAGAAAATCGACCCCGTACGGTTCATCAGCAATTACTCCACCGGCAAGATGGGGATGGCTCTGGCGCACGAGTGTGCGCGGAGAGGAGCTGAAGTGACGCTCGTTTGCGGAGACGTCTCCGCTCCGCTCTATAACCCCTTTGGTGCGATCCGGCGGATCAACGCCCTCTCGGCGCAGGAGATGTACGAAGCCTGCATGGCAGAATGGTCCGGCATGAACGGCGCGATTCTATGCGCCGCAGTAGCGGATTTCACGCCAGCCAATCAGGCAACAGAAAAGATCAAGAAACAACCCGGTCAGACAGAAATGGACCTCCCGCTGCGCACCACTCCGGATATTGCGCGTGCATTAGGCGAGAGCAAGCACAACGGGCAGAAACTCATTGGGTTCGCGCTGGAGACCGAGCATGAAAAAGAAAATGCGCTCCGCAAGATGGAGCGCAAGCATCTGGACGGCATCGTCCTCAATTCGCTACGCGAAGCAGGCGCCGGATTCGGCACCGACACTAACCGCGTAACGATCATAAACAGCGACAACAAAGAAGCCGAACTGCCATTGCTCAGCAAAGCGGATGTCGCCGCTCACATCATCGACACCTTTTTTACTTAAAGATCCCGAAAAAACCTTTGCGTTTGGGCTCTTCCCCTTCGGCTGCCGGTTCAGCAGTCTCCTCCGGCGTGTACTCCGGACGGGCCTCAATCTCGCCCAATTGGCTCTGCACGAATGCAATCACATCCTGCAGACCTTCGGTAAAGTGAGCAAAGTCTTCCTTATAGAGGAAAAGTTTGTGCTTCTCAAAAGAAGGAGCCTCTTCTCCCTCTGCTTGACGACGCTTACTCTCCGTAATAGAGAGATAGAGGTCGTTGTTACGCGCCTTGCGTACATCTAAGTAGTAAATACGTTTTCCGGCTTTAATTGAACGGCTGTAAACGATCTCCTGTTCACGTCTTTCTTCTTGATTTTTCTCCATTTTCTCCTTATTTGTTAGAAAAACTGCGGCAAAGGTACGATTTTTTTTGCATATGTGCAAATTTTTTTGTAACTTTGCGCAAAATTTTTGGGTATGATCAATAGAACTATGGTGCGAACGCGTGTTGTCCAAACGTTGTTCGCGTATTACAAGGACACGGACAAGACGCTACTTACAGCCCGCAAAGAGCTGAATAAGAGTTTTGCGGACACGTATGATTTATATTTTGTTTTATTAGATTTTGCGAACGAACTGACGGCATACGCTCAGCGAGAGATGGAGGGTCAGATTGCTCGCGCCCGCGCCACGCACTCGTCGTGGACGCCCAACAGGCGGTTTGTTCGCAACAGGTTGGCGCAGCAGTTATTCGACAACCGTGCCCTTCGCAAGCGCATGCAGGAGCAACAGTTGAGCTGGGACAGCGGTATGCCTGCTGTAGCCGACGTCTATCGCAAACTGATTGAGAGCGACTTCTACCGCCAATACATGGGGGCCGAGACTTGCAGTTATGCGGATGACAAGCGTCTATGGAGACAGATTTACCAACACTTGATGATTGAGAATGACGTGCTCTACGATGCGCTGGAGGAGATGGAGTTGGTACTGGACAAAACCAATTGGGCAGTGGATGCCGATATTGTCATCAGTTATATTATCAAGACCATCAAGCGCTTCAGCGAAGACAGCACACCCGATACCCCGCTGCTGGAGATGTTTGACAGCGAGGAGGAAGTGAAATTCGCCTCTACCCTGTTGGAGAAATCCATCAAGGGTCATGAGCAGTTTGAGCAAATGATCAATGCGCACCTCAAAGGATGGGACGCAGACCGTATCGCTTACATGGACCGCATTATTATTGAGGTCGCTCTGGCAGAGATCACCGAGTTTGAGGATATCGCGCTGACCGTTTCCCTGAACGAATATATCGAGTTGGCGAAGAACTACTCGGGAGACAAGAGTTACATGTTCATCAACGGTATCCTGACCGAGATCCTGCGCGATATGAAGAATGAGGGTACGCTCTTCAAGGCGCTCGGCGTCAAGTAAGTGAATGATTAGAAAATAATAACCATAAAAATAAATATAAACAAGTATGTTGAATTTAATTTTCCTGCAGGCCGCGGAAGGCGCTGCAACACAAGGTAGTCAATGGAGTTTCTGGATCATGATGATCCTGATTTTCGTCGTATTCTATTTCTTTATGATTCGTCCTCAGACGAAGAAACAGAAAGAGTTGCAAGCACAACGCGAGGCGATGAAAAAAGGCGATAAGGTAGTGACCGCAGGCGGTATCTACGGCGAGATCAAAGAGGTACAAGAGACCACATTTATCATCACTATCGCAAAAGACGTTACCATCAAAGTAAGCAAAGACAGCGTCTTCGCCGACGCTACGGACGCTGCGCAGGCTGCAGCCAAAGACGAGAAGAAATAAAGAAACTGAATCGAGGTGAAGAGGGATATACTCACATTCCTGCTGTTTGTCGTATTGGCGGCTGTGATCTGGTATGGTCACGCGATGCAGTCGGTGCGCAACACCCGCGTTCCGGTAATGATCCAATACACCGGCAAGCCGGGTAATATCGGTCTGGGCGAACCGGGTCTGCCGGACACCGTAATGATCGAAGTGCGCGACGCGGGTGCGCGATTGAATACGTACCACCGCGAGCCGCTGCACCTGACAATCGACCTGAGGCAGTATATCCATGGTGAAAAAGGAACAATCCATGTGCCTTCGGACGCGCTGCGACGCAGTATTAGCGATATTCTGCAAGGTACCAGCCGTCTCATCGACACCAAGCCGGAAGAAATCAGTTGCCCGTACTTCACGGAGCAGGAGAAGACCGTAGGAATAGCGATGGCATGTGTCATCCACCCTGCCACGGAGTTTCAGATGGAAGGCGAACCGATCCTGAGCCGCAAGACCATCAAGATTTTCGGAAGCGACAAGACACTCGCCCGCATTGACTCGATCTACACCCAGGCAGAAGTAATGGAGGATGTGACTGACACGATGGACGTACGTCTTGCGCTATGCTTGCCCAAGGGTGTGCGCGCCGAGACAGACAGCATCGATATGCGTATTATCACCGAACGGTTCACCGAGAAGAAGTTTATCATCCCTCTGCGCGTCGCCGGCGTGCCGGAAGGCGTACACCTGCGGCTTTTCCCGAACGAAGTGGAAGTGAATGTGCGCATGGGCATGAGCCATTTCGCGCAAGTACATGCTTCGGACATCAAGGCGGTTTGCTACTATAGCAAGGAAAGAACAGACAAGCTGGATGTTGAATTGCGATATTCCAATCCCAACATCACTTCCGCATGGGCATACCCGGGCGTAGTGGAATTTATGGTAGAGCAATAATGAAAAACGAGAAAAAAATACAAATGGTAGATCTCCATACGCAATATTTGCGTATCAAAGAAGAGATCGACGCAGGCATACAAGAAGTGATTGAAACAGCCTCTTTTGTCAAGGGGCAGAAAGTGACTGATTTTCAGCACCATTTAGAGCAATACACCGGAGCCAGACATGTGATCCCGGTAGGAAATGGTACTGACGCGCTGCAGATTGCGCTGATGGGACTTGGTCTCAAGCCTGGTGACGAAGTGATCACTCCTACTTTCACCTTTATTGCGACAGCAGAAGTAGTAGCTCTGCTGGGGCTCACGCCGGTAGTGGTGGATGTGGACTGGGAGACGATGAACATGGACATTGAGTCCGTCCGCCGCGCTATCACCCCGCGCACCAAAGCCATAGTGCCCGTGCATCTGTTCGGCCAGTGCGCAGACATGGAGTCCCTGATGGAGATTGCGAAAGAGCACCATCTCTACCTAGTAGAGGACGCATGCCAGGCGATCGGAGCGAAATACACGTTCTCCAACGGCGAGACCAAGCAAGCCGGTACGATAGGCGACATCGGCTGCACCTCTTTCTTCCCCTCCAAGAACCTCGGCTGCTACGGAGACGGAGGCGCGATCTTCACCAACGACGATGAGCTGGCTGCCAAAATGCGCGCCATTGCCAACCATGGTATGGTCGTTCGTTACCACCATGACATGATTGGAGTCAACAGCCGTCTGGATAGTATTCAGGCTGCCGTTTTGGATGCCAAGTTACCCCATCTGGACGAATATATCGCGGCTCGCCAGCGCGCCGCAGCCTATTATGACAAAGCATTCTCCGGCTGCGAGCAGTTGCTTATTCCGGGACGTCAAGCCCACTCTACTCATGTCTTCCACCAATACACGCTGCGCGTAGTGGGCGCAGACAGAGATGCTTTGCGCGAAGGTCTCGCGGAGCGCGGCATTCCGGCAATGATATATTACCCCGTACCCTTGCACCAACAGAAAGCGTACCTCGACCCACGCTATAAAGACGGAGACTTCCCCACCGCGGAGAAGCTGGCGTCCTGCGTGCTCTCACTCCCGATGCATACCGAACTGGACGAGGAGCAATTGGAATACATCACTTCTGCTGTATTAGAGTTATGCAAAAAGTAGGCCTTCAACAAACATTAACCCAAACGACCAAGTTGTCTCCCACGCAGATCCAAGTAATCCGCATGCTGGAGCTGCCATCCATTGAGCTGGTGCAACGGATCAACGAAGAGTTGCAGGAGAATCCGGCATTGGAGGAAGGGCGCGACGAAGCAGAGAGAGAAGAAGGGGCAGACAACTACGAGGAATTCGACGAAAGTTATATGCCCGAAGACGGCTATGAAGAAGGCCGTGAGCGCGACCCGCTGCAAAACGATGAGTTCAACTACGAGCAGTATGTATCCGACGACGAGACGCCGAGTTATATGCTGCAACCCCAGTACGGGTCAGCAGACGACGACAAACGGGAGGTGCCTATCATCGGCGGAAGCAGTCTGATAGAGGAACTGAAATCGCAGATCTACCTGACCCAAATGACCAAGCCGCAGCGCCACATCGCCAAATGGGTGTTGGGTAATATCGACGACGACGGCTATCTGCGCCGCACAACAGAGCAGTTGGTGGACGATATCATGTTCCAAGAGCAGATCTCCGTCACGGACGAAGAGATGGAGGATATCGTGCGCCAGATCAAGCAGTTTGACCCTCCCGGCATTGCTTCGGCGAACTTGCAGGAGTGTCTGTTGAGACAGTTGGAAGTCAAGCGCGAAGAGGCTCCCTCGGAGAGTATCGACTTGGCATATCAGATTCTCAGCCAACATTTCGAGAGTTTCTCCAAACACCATTTTGACAAGATCATCCAGCGTCTGGAATGTAGCGAAGAAGCCTTCCAAGCCGCGGTACAAGAGATCGTTCATCTGAACCAAAAACCCGCCAATGCCTTTACCGGCAATGTCTATGAGACCCAGCGGGAGACCATCATTCCCGATTTCACGATCGAGGAGCGCGACGAGGAGCTATACGTAGTGCTCAATACCGGCGATATACCGGAGCTGCATGTCAGCCGCGAATATACCAATATGCTGGAGGAATACAGCAAAATGCCCAACACCAAAGAGACCAAACAGGCGACTTCGTTCATTCGCCAGCGGCTGAACTCGGCGCAGTGGTTTATCGACGCCATCAAGCAGCGCAACGAGACGCTGATGAAGACTATGACCGCTATCCTAAAAGCGCAATATGAGTTCTTCTTGGACGGCGAAGAGACCAGCCTCAAGCCTATGGTACTACAGGACATCGCGGACAAAACGGGCTATGACGTATCCACCATCTCGCGCGTAAGTAACAGCAAGTATGTGCAGACGCGGTTCGGGATCTATCCGCTCAAATATTTCTTCTCCGAATCCATGACGAATGCCGAGGGCGACGAGGTGTCCACCCGGGAAATCAAGAAGATCCTGCAAGAGTTGGTGAACGGAGAAGACAAACAAAAGCCGTTGACCGACGAACAGTTAGTCACAGCTATGGAAGCCCATGGTTACCCTATCGCGCGACGCACGATCGCCAAATACAGAGACCAACTCGGCATCCCGGTAGCCCGGTTGAGAAAGAGTATTCTATGAATCGCGCTCTTGACATAGTAGCTAAAGCATTGAGTATCATTCTCTATCCGCTCTTTATCCCCACTTACGGCATGGGGCTTTTCTGCTATGCGCACGGCATACATGTCGCGCCGCTCAACGGAATTTGGATAGCGGTCGCTATATTAGGGACGTTTGTCTTCACCTGCGTTCTGCCCATCTCCGCTATATGGGTTATGATGAAGCGGGGGCTCGTCAAAGACCTGCAAATTGAGAACCCGAACGAACGAACCATGCCCTATATCTATTCGACATTAGGGTTCGCTTTCTGGAGCTATTTTCTGGCCTCCATACTGCATGCACCTTTGTTCCTCTCGCTCATTGCGATAGGCGGAACCGCGGCGATAGCGATCGTAGCATGGATCAATCGCAGATGGAAGATCAGTGCGCACCTCACCGGCTTTGGAGGTCTGGTAGGCGGAATCTTTGCCTATTGCCTCGGCATTGGCGCTATTCCCACCTGGGGCACAATAGGTCTATGGGCAGGACTTTCCTTATTACTTATGTGGGCGCGCCTGCGCCTGAACGCACACACGCCCGCGCAGGTGTCCGCAGGATGGCTGATGGGGCTGTTCTGCACCTGTGTTCCTTATTGTATCTATTCGTATGTGGCATAATCTTCGGACATCTATCCTATTCTTCTGCTTGGTTTTGAGTCTGGGCATCCAAGCGCAGACGCTGAGTCCGGAAGCGCAGATCTCGCTGCTGACCTGTGCGCCGGGGAGAGAGCTGTACGCGCGCTACGGACATACCGCCGTCCGCGTGCTGGACGAGCCGAACGAAATAGATATCGTGTTCAACTATGGTATCTTTGATTTCAACACCGACCATTTCTATTGGAAGTTCGTGCGGGGCGAGACATGGTATGAGTTGGGCGCGACGCCTTACTACTGGTTTATGCGCGAGTACAATCGGGAGAAACGCCCGGTCTATGAACAAGTGCTGAATCTAACTCCCGAGCAACAGAACCTCTTGTGGGACAAACTCGTGGAGAACTACCAGCCGGAGAACCGCAAGTATCTGTATAATTTCGTTTTCGACAACTGCGCGACACGGCCTTACCGGTTAATCAAGAGTGTGATGGGCGACTCTGTCATTTCGGACTATAAAGGCTACACAGGTGATAGTTACCGCCGTTTTATTCGTCATTATACAGGTCCTCACTCTTGGGCAAATGCCGGCATTAACCTGCTCTTTGGTCCTAAAGCCGACCTCCCCATGAGCGACGAACAGCGGCTCTTCCTGCCGGAAGAACTGATGCTGTATATGGCTTCGGCGCATAGGAACAATGGTGCGCCGCTGGTTCAAAACCATCATACGGGTACGTTCCGCATTGCCGAGACACCGTGGTATGCCTCATGGGAATTGGGGCTTATTATCTATTTCCTGCTGGTAGCAGGCATCAGTTATCGGGACCGAAAGCGCCATAAACGCTCCCGATGGCTGGATATAACGATGGCATGCCTGTATGGGCTGTTGCTGCTACTCGTTGCTTTCCTGACTTTCTTCTCCTGCCACCCGCTCGTCGGATTCGGATGGAGATTACTAATTATTCCTTTGACTCATTTATGCGCAAGATTTATCTATATATTACGTTGATCTTCAGCCTGTTTGCTTCGTCTGCTTTCGCGGCGCCGCGTCTGACGGTGGTAGCGGTAGTAGATGGTATGACGGCGGAGAACCTCACTCTGCTCCGTCCGTACTGGCAGCAAGGCGGTCTGAGGACGCTGAGCGAAGAAGCTTTTCAGACGACTGTAACTTATCCCCACTTGGTCTATGGCGGCGACGAGACGACCGCTACCCTAATGACGGGTGTTACGCCGGACAGGCATGGCTATTCCATGGACACCTATTTCCTGCGGCGCGACCGGAACACGCATCCTATGCTGGAGGACGCAACGACGCACGGTATCGGGACGCCGCTGCATCTCTCCCCGCGCGTACTGCTCGCACAGACGATCACAGACCGGATGAGACTCAACTATCCGAACGCCAAAATATACGCCGTGGGGATCACTCCGCAGACCAGTATCTTGCTCGCCGGACATACCGCCAATGCCTGCTGCTGGATAGAGCCGGAGAACCTGAAATGGGTTGCCACGGCGGCGTATAGCGAAGGACTGACCAGAGCGGCGTATGAGCAGAACAAATCGAACCGTATTGCTACGCTCGCGGCGCGCCAATGGACGCCTCGCATGGATATATTGACGTATTCTGCGCCGACTCCGCAAGAGAAAAAGAAAGGATTCGCATATACCGTGGGCGATGTACTCCTGCGTTCGCCGGAAGCCAATACGCTTGTGATCGAACTGGCATTGGCAATCCAGCAGACGGAGAAACTGGGAACAGACGCTACGCCGGATCTGGTCATGCTGCAACTCAACACCCTCTCCCCTGCGGCGGAGACCGACCAGATCGCCAGCGCGGAACAAGAAGACATGTACCTGCGGCTGAATCAAGATCTGGGATTTCTGATGGAGCAGCTGGACCGCCGTATCGGCAGAGAGAACTACCAGCTTCTCGTCGTGGGCAGACCGATCTTAGGCACTTCCGCCCAGACGCTGAGCGACATACATATGCCTGTCCAACTCTTTAATGCCGACCGCGCGGCGGCTCTTACGGGCACGTATCTCATGGCGCTATACGGTCATGAGCGATGGGTGGACGGCGCGTATGGGCAATCCCTTTATTTGAACCGCACGCTCATTGAGCAGAAGCGGCTCCCGCTGGAGACTATTCAGCGTCAAGTAGCGAATTTCCTGATGGATTTTGAGGGCGTGCAGATTGCTATGCCCGGATACGAAGCGTTCCACTATCCCTTGCTGGGAGCTACGCTCAACAAACGGTTTACGGGCGATGTCGTCTTTATGGTCCAGCCCGGATGGAGACTCATGCAGGACGAGAAAAAAGCGGTGGATCATGTGATTGACGACAACCCCGCTTCGCCCTTGCTCTTCTGGACGGGCACCCTGCGTCCTATGCCGCAAGGCCGATTAGACGCTACGGACGTGGCGGAACTCATTTTCAAATGACCAAATTGTAAATGACTAAATTGTAAATGATATGATTTTTCACGAGATTAAAGTTCATTATGACCGCCAGACGGGAGAAGATAATCCCGGCAAGGCAAAAGAAGTGTACCTGGTAGATGGCGCTGTTAGTTTTGCAGACGCAGAGAACTGCCTGATGGAGGAGATCAAGCCTTTCGTCTTCGGCGACTGCGAGGTGCAGAACTGCAAACGCAGCCAGTATTTTGAGGTTTTCCCGAACGAAGGCGGCGAGTTCTGGTACAAAGCGCGCGTAGAGATGATCACCATTGACGGCGATAAAGAGACCCGCAAGAATGTATCTGTACTTGTGCAAGCCAGCATGCTGGACGACGCTGTTTTTGCGCTCAAACAGGCGCTCCAGTCCTATGACTGCGAGCTGATCTCGATCGCCAAAACGCCTATTATGGACATCCTTCACGCCGTGCAATAATGCCGCTGCAGTTTGACATACGGGCTATTCTCAGGAGCAAAGCGCCCAAAGCGCACGTGCCGGATTTTCTCGTCCGGTATCTGGAGCGGATTGCGCATGTGGAACAAATGAATGCCTTCCTGCGCAAACACCCGACCGAGCGGAACTACGATTTCATCCGTCTGGTTTTGGACGAAGAGTTGTGCTGCTCGGCTTCCATTGACGGAACAGAGAACATCCCTTCGGACGGCAAGCCGGTTATTTTCGTCTCCAACCACCCTCTCGGCGGGCTGGACGGAATGATCATTGCCCAAATGATCCATGAGAGCCGTTCCGAGAAGCGGGAACTGAAAGTGATCGTCAACGAACTGCTCATGTACATGGAGCCTCTGGCGGGCTTATGGGCGCCCGTCAGCAAAACAGGCATGCTCAGCAAAGAGCAAGCGATGGAGCAGCAACGGATGTGGGAGAGCGAGACCGATGTGCTCACCTTCCCTGCCGGCGCTTGCAGCCGGCTCCAACGCATCGACGGCAAATGGCATATCCGGGATCTGGAATGGCAGAAGAACTTCGTACAGCGCGCGCGCGAATATAAACGGAATATAGTACCTATCTATTTCGAGGGGCAGAACAGCCGGTTCTTCTATGTCCTGGCGCTCCTGCGCAAGATTCTGCATATCAAACTGAATATAGAGATGTTATACCTCGTGGACGAGATGTATGGCGCACATGGCAAGCATTTCAAAGTGCATGTCCTGCCGCCTATCCCCTACTCCACCTTTGACTCATCCAAAACGCCCAAACAATGGGCACAATATGTTAAATCAATTGTCTATGCAACCTATAATCCCACCCGTTGAAACCGCTCTTTTGGAGAAAGAGCTGGAGGGGCATCTACTTCGTCCGTCTAACAAAGCGGACAATTTGATTTATGACATCACGGCGCACGAGTGTCCGAACGTGATGCGCGAGATAGCACGTCTGCGCGAGATCAGTTATCGAGACGGCGGAGGAGCCACCGGCTTGGAGATGGACATGGATGATATGGACACGATGCCCAAACCCTATCACCAGCTCATCGTCTGGGATCCTGCGAACCGCCAGATCATCGGCGGCTACCGCTATCTCATGGGACGCGACGTCGTGCTGAAGGCGAACGAGAAAGGCGAGATGCAACCCTATATCACCTCCGCCCACCTCTTCCACTATTCCGAGCGGTTCATCCGCGAATACCTGCCCAATACGATTGAGTTCGGACGAGCCTTCGTGCAACCGATGTACCAGAAACGCGAGATGGGCGTGAAAGCGCTCTTTGCGCTGGATAATATCTGGGATGGCATCGGAGCCGTCATGCATGACAACCCCGATATACGGTGGATGATAGGCAAAGTGACGATCTACCCGGATTACAATGAGACTGCGCGCGAACTGATCTATAACTACCTCCAGCGCTTCCACAAGGGCGAAGAAGGACTGATTGCGCCGTATAAATCCGTCTCTATCCGGATGCTAGAAAACGCGCCGTTCACAGGAACGGACCCGCAGGAGAACTATCATATCCTCCAGCACGCCGTGCGCGAGCAGGGAACGGTCATTCCGCCTATGTTCTCCGCCTATCTCAACCTCACGAACGACATGCAGTTCTTCGGCAATGCCATCAATGACGAACTCGCAAACGTGTATGAGACAGGCATCATGGTCGATCTGAATACCGTGTACGAGGAGAAGAAAGAACGATATATCACCCCTTACGTAAACTGGCTGAACGCACAATGAGTATAGCAGAAAATATAAGGACCGTGCGCGCGCATATACCCGCGGGCGTCACACTCGTATGCGTGAGTAAGTTTCAGCCCATAGAGGCTATTCGCGAAGCATACAACGCCGGAGAGCGGCATTTCGGAGAAAGCCGTGTGCAGGAGTTGAAGGTCAAACTCCCCCAACTGCCGGCAGACATTTTTTGGCATTTCATCGGACATCTGCAGACCAATAAAGTGCGGGAACTGCTTCGACTCTTTTATTCCGAAGGACCAACCTCTTCCCGCCACCTGCTCATCCACTCCGTGGATTCGCTCAAACTGCTGCAGGCGATTGACGACGAAGCAGCCAAACTCGGCATTACCCAAGATGTCCTGCTCGAAGTGCACATAGCCCGCGAAGAGAGCAAAACGGGATTTTTGCCTGCCACTATCGGGTCAGTTCGAGACAATACTGCTGCAACCTTGCACCATGTACGCATCTGCGGCTTAATGACGATGGCGACAAATACCGAGGACGAAAATGAGATACGCCGCTGCTTTACCGAGGTGCACCGGCTTTGGAAAGACATGCCTATCTATAGCGCCGGAATGAGCGATGATTTCGAGATTGCAATCGCCTGCGGCGCGAATATGGTACGCATCGGATCCTCTATCTTCGGCGAACGCCCTGCGCTCTCGCTGAACGCCCGATGGCCTAAACGCCCTATGCCGAAAGCGGTCTTCTTCGACCAAGACGGCGTTCTCTATAACTCCATGCCTTACCATGCGGAGTCCTGGGCTTACGCCATGACCAAACACGGACTGCCGTACACGCCCGAAGAGTGTTATCGCAACGAGGGGCGCACGAGTGTCGGTGTCATTCAGGAATATTACCAGCGCATCTTTGGAAAAGAAGCAAGTCCGGAAATCATCCAAGCCATCTATGCGGACAAGACTGCCCATTTCACGGAAATGACAGGAGGCTTCCCCGGCACTATTCCGGGCGTGAGCGAAGTGCTCCGATACCTCCGTTCGCAGGGTGTGGAATGCTGGGTAGTGACCGGATCAGGACAGCATAACCTCATCGACGCACTCAACGACACGTTTGACCATGCCTTCACAGGGATCATTTCCTCGTTTGATGTACAGCACGGCAAGCCGGATCCCGAGCCATATCTCAAGGCATGGTCCCGCTCCGGGTTCAAGAAAGAAGAATGTATGGTGGTGGAGAATGCGCCTCTGGGTGTACGCGCCGCGAAGGCCGCAGAGCTGTTCACCTGTGCGGTCAACACCGGTCCGCTGCCCGACTCGGAACTGGCGGCTGAAGGAGCAGACCGTATCTTCCCGGATATGCAGGCGCTACTGGAATGGCTTATTTCGCTTTCGGATACGAATGGTAATGATAGATAGCGCTCGGTCCCATCTCTACCGTCATATAGGACTGACCTTGCTCTTTATCTTTCGTAGCATCCAAGACCAAGTAATTAACTCCCTTGAAGATCACCGACTGGCGCGCGTGCTGGTGTCCGCACCAGACGAACTCTACGCCGTATTGGGAGAAGAGCGAAGCTAATTCGTAGGTCTCTTCGATCCCCCAGTTGGAGGTGTGTCCCTGCGAGCCATCCAGTTTCCAGAAATGCGTGTGGGTGAAGACGATGATACGGCGATAGCCGGCATTGGCTTTCTGCGCCAAAAGGTCTCGCAGCCACTGCATCTGCTTCGTTCCCAAAGTACCGTCCGCGCTGTCCAGACAGATGAAAAGCTCCAGTTTCTTTCCTCCGTTGTTGGTGTCAAACCAATACGTGCCGGTATTATAATAGGAGCGGTAAATAGACCATTGTTTGAAATACAGGTCATGATTTCCCGGCGCGATATAGAGCGGTCCGTTCGCCAGCGAGAGAATACTGTCGGCACAAGGATAATTCTTCTGCGCATCAATCAGGTCTCCCAGATGCAATGCGATCTTCGGAGCCGCAGCACTATTATATTGGTCTATGAAATAGTCCAGATTCCGGTGCGCCTTGCGCGTGACATGACTGTCCGAACAAACATAGATCGTATATTCGTCCGATCCCATATCTTCGTGCATCTCTCCTATGCTGTCGTTATAAGCGATGGATTGCTCAAAACGGGTGTTCACCACTTCGCCGTTGGGGGAGAACATACCCGCCATGTCGAGCGTTGCGTCTTCATTCTTGCATGCCATTAATACACATGCTGCGATGCCTATATAGAGTAATTGCTTTTTCATCTTCTATCCTCCTTTTGGTACTAAAAACGATAACTGAATCCCGTTCTGAAAGTAGCTCCGTAGAACTCTGCATTCAGGTGGAACATGCCGGTTGGTTTGCATTGCGCGCCGAAATGGAGCCGCCAGTGCTCATTGACGTCGTACCATGCGCCGACGTGGAACAGCAACTGCCACATTCGCTCCATCTGGTAGTCGTCCGCATTGGAGATCATAAAGGACAAGTTCCAGTTATTATTCTGCGGACGGCAGAAGACCTCCACGCGGTAAAGCAGATTGAACGGCTCCACGGTATAGCTGTCGTTGGAATGCCAGTCGCGGTCCCAGTCATTCAGCACACGGCCGAAGACGCCCAGCGTGACAGAGACATAGTCCATCCGATACCCCACTCCCAGAGCCGCAGTTATATCGCTCATCCTGTTGCGAGCCATACCGCGGTAATAGATATCCGTCTCGATAAACATCTCTCCTACCGGCAGTTCGAATTTGGGTCGGAACTGCAATGCGCCGGAATAAACATTCGCTGTAGAGAGTTGCACCTTCGCCTCCATCTCGAAATGCGGATTGAACGGCAGTAACGCCTGCATGTCTAAATTGCCGTGGTGTCCCCAGACGGTGTTATAACTATACTCGCCCATAGCGGTCAGGCTGTAGCGTCTGTCGCCGAAGCCGGGCTGGTTAGCGCCCCAAGCCAGCAAGGGGCACATAATGAATAATAGAACAATAATTTTCTTCATTCCTATTTCAAATATGGTTATAGTTTCACTACTGTCAGTCCTGCTCCGCCGTGGTTCACGTCTCCGTCGCCGAACTCAATAGGCACTTGTCCCCGTTTGCGACGCCGGCGGTTCAGGTCGCCCAGGTAATCGCGTGTGAGCTGTTTGAGCGCACCTGTGCCTGTGCCATGGAGGATGGTCACTTCTCCTGCTCCCACCATCAGCGCATCGTCCATATAGGCGATCAACGCTTCGGTCGCTTCGTCCACCCGCATTCCGCGCAGGTCTAACGTCCGTTCGAACTTCACCTTGCGGGCATGCGCAATCGAGACGCTGGACGAAGCAGCGGGAGTAGCGCTTGCCTCGGGCATTTCGCCTTTCAGCACACGCAGGTCGCGCAGGTCACGCAGCACTTTGGGCGTCTTGGTTGCCGGAGCAGCCGGTTCACCTTTGGGTGCTTTCGGGCTCTTCGCCTTGGGAGCCGCCACTTGCGTCTTCATCTTCTCCACCCTCGCGCGAGCCGCCTTGGTCTTCTCTTTCTCCGCCTTGGCTTCTTTGATCTCGCGGATCGTCCGCTCTATGGTCGCATTGGATTGCTGTAACAGTGCTTCGGCTTGTTGCCGCGCTTCCTCCAAGATCTCTTTCTTCTGCTGTTTGACGCCCGCCAGCCGCTCTTCGTATTCCGCTATCTTCGCTTCCAACTCTTTCTCGCGCTGGCGTATCTGCTGCCGCTTGCGCTCCCAATAGCGCTTGTCGCGCGCTATGTCCTGCAACTGACGGTCGTAGTCGATGTGCTCTTCGCCCACCAAATCCGTAGCGTATTGGATAATATCCTCGCCTAATCCGGTCTGCCGTGCAATCTCGATGGCGAAACTGCTACCGGCTTGTCCGATGGATAGTTGGAAGAGCGGACGCATCGCTCCGCGGTCATAGAGCATCGCGCCGTTCACCACGCCCGGCGTCTCCTCGGCGAAATGCTTGAGGTTGGTATAGTGGGTTGTGATCACTCCGAAGACATGGCGGCTCACCAACTCACGCAAGATAGCTTCGGCTATCGCGCCGCCGATCAGCGGCTCGGTGCCGGTTCCCATCTCGTCTATCAGCAACAGAGTGCGGTCGTCGGCATTGCGCAGGAAATGCTTCATGTTCCGCAGGTGCGACGAATAGGTGGAAAGCTCGTCTTGGATCGATTGCTCGTCGCCGATGTCTATCATCAGCTGGTCAAAGACCCCTGCCCTGCTCTGCTCCGCTACCGGCACCAAGAGACCGCATTGCAGCATGTATTGCAGCAAAGCGACGGTCTTGAGGCAGACCGATTTACCTCCGGCATTCGGTCCGCTGATGACCAGCACATGGTTCTCGCTTGCCTGCAAACGGATCGAGAGCGGCACAACGGTCTTGCCTTGCGGCGTATAATGGAGCCAAAGGACAGGATGTCGTGCTTCCGACCAATCCAGCAGCGGTTCGTTCAACACCTCCGGACGAATGGCTTTCAGGCTCTCGGCTAACGACGCTTTGGCATTCAGGAAATCGACCTCCGCCAGCATCTGTTGGGAAGCCAGAATGAGATGGGTATTGGGTCGCAACTCATCGGTCACGGCTTGCAGTATGCGAATCCGCTCACGCCGCTCCGCACTCTCCAATTCGCGGATATGATTGTTGGCGTCCACCACTTGTTGCGGCTCTATATAAACCGTTTTGCCGGTAGCCGATTCGTCGTGCACGATACCGCCGATCTTGCGTTTGTAGCCCGGCGAAACAGGGATCACCAGTCGCCCCTCGCGGATCGTCGGAGCCGCGTCGGCTTCCACGAACCCGTCCGCTTTGGCTTGCCGCAGGATAGATTGCAATGTTCGTCCCACGGACCCTTGCAGGTTGGTTATCTCGCGGCGAATGCGTGCCAACTCGGGCGAAGCGCTGTCGGCTAACCGACCATAGCGGTCCAGGACGCGGTTGATCGTCTTCACCAGCGAGCCAAGTACTCCCTGCTCTTCGGTAGTGCCTAATGATTTCAAGAGCGCATAGCGCTGCTCGTCCAAACCGGCAAAGAAGGTCTCCAGTTCGGCTGCATAGGAAATCGAATGGCGCAGAGCGTCCAGTTCGGCTTCGTCGAGGAAGAGTCCCTCGATCCGGATGCGGGCTATTCCTTCGCGCACATCGTGGATCTCTCCGCGCGGGAAAGTCAACATCGGATCGGCGTGCGCCGCACGCATCTGGTCGGTCTGCAATAAAAGACGGCTTACCGTCTCGTACTCCGTCTCCATCTGCATCGCCTCCACGCGTTCGCGTCCCAGCGGCGAACTGCATCGCTGCATCAACTCCGCGCGGATGACAGTAAAATCTATTTTCTGCTCTATGTTATTCGGATAAATCATCCCAATATTCTGCAATCTTTTATTACCTCCGCTCCGACGGCTTCGTTCAGTTTGCGTACCAGTTCAAACCGGTTCTCAAACAGTTGCGTCTTGAGTGCCGCCGAGTTGACGCGTACGATCAGCATACCGTCTTTGACCTCCACGGAGCGGGTCAGTTTGGTTACGATATCCCCCATCACTTGGGGCCACACCTCCTCCACCTGCACTTCCAGCACAGATTGCTCCAATCCGCTCTCGCGCAGGTAACTGACGAGTGCGTCCGTCAACGAAGAGGAGTTGCTATTCATTCGTTTATCGTTCTTCTTTCACTTTATTCAGATAGATCTGCTGGCGTGTACGAAAGACCCGCAGCTCCGGCGCAAAGCCGTTCAGTTTCTGCACTTGCGCCATCCGGATTCCTTCGCGCTGGCAAATCATCCAAAGGCTCTCTCCCGGGTGGACCCACATAATACTTTTCTCCTGCGGTACCCGTTTCTTCTTGGCGCTCATAAAAACGCGGTCACCAACCTCCAGATCACGTCCCAGCGCGTCGTTCCATTCGCGCAGCGAGCGTTCGCGCACGTTCAGGCGAAAAGCAATGTTCGCGTACGTATCGCCTTCGCGCGCGGTCACGTACGACACGCCGTTGCATTTATGGGAAGGATGCTGGAGCAGAAACAGTTTCTTCTCGTTCCGTGCGCTAAGCGGCTCCACGTACTCCGGCTCCGGGTCATGCGTGATAATAGCGATCGGAGCTGTGCCATGAATGACCGTAGCTTTCGTCTTTCCACTTTCGCCTTTGAGCGGCTCCGTACCGGTTTTTCTATTATCAGCTTTAGCCGGCTCTGCCGCGGTCTTTTGTCCTTCCAGATCGTAGAGTTGGTAGTCCTCGATCAGCTTGATCAGTTTCGGGGCATAGTTCTTGTCCGTTGCATAGCCGCAGGCTTTGAGGCGGTGTGCCCAGCCCTCGTAGTCCTCTATCGCTATCTCGAAGCAGGTAGCGTATCGCGGACGCTGCAGGAACAGCGCGTGGTCTTTGAAACTCTCCGCCGCGTCGCCGTACTGACGGAAACACTCGCCTTTGCTGTCGTCGTCATGGTAATACACGCCTCCGAGCCATTCGTTGGTGCATTTGATACCAAAATGGTTATTGGCGTTCACCGCCAGTTCGCTACTTCCCGCTGAGGACTCCAGCAGGGCTTGCGCCATGATGATAGAAGCCGGAATGCCGTACTCCGCCTGGTTCTGGAGCGCAATAGCTTTCCATTGCTCGATATACGCCAAATAATTCGGATTCAGTTTCTGTGCCGCCATGTTCCAACTCATCAGAACCGCAGTCAAAATAAGTGTTGTTTTCTTCATCGTTTTTATCTATAAACCTTTGCGACTGCAAAGGTACTACAATTTTTCGAATTGTGCAAAAAAAATCGCCCCGAAGGACGATTTTTTCAATTTACCCGTTGTGCTGCTGATCGTACTCCTGACCGCAGACGCGCCAGAGGTAGACACGCATGGTCTTGGCGCCGGTAGCGGAGTCTTTCTGCGCGAGGAAGGCTTCTTGGTCGGTAACGATCTTGCTCAGGTCGATCTTGCGTGCCCGAACCATTGCTGCCACGGCGGTGAAACGCTCGCGGATCTTCAGCTCCTTGGTGGAGGGCTGGGTGGAACGTATCGTCTTCGAACGCAGGTACAGACGGTTGCAATCCGGACTCTCTGTGGGGGCTATACGGTGGGTTCCCAACAGCATTTTTGCGCAAGAGTGTTGACCGTTCTTGCCCGGTTTGGCGAGTGCGCCCGACACATGGTCGATACCCGCACTCCATGTTACTTTT
>CADAZU010000003.1 GCA_902792535.1 uncultured Bacteroidales bacterium | reverse complement strand
CTCATGGAGGATTGCTAATCGATCTGCAATCGTAAACTTTTTTAATCTTTTGTCCATAACGACACCTTTTTTAGTGTCAACATATTTCAGGACAAGACAACAATTTTTTGAGATATGCAAATATGCGTATCAATTTTGCAAATTTTGATACGCTTTGCTAATCTATATTCCAATAGGCATTTGGTTTGGAATTAAAGATGCGTGAGATGGCTTCATCCGAGAAACGTGCGACCATATACTAATGTAGTTTATCTTCTATTATCATTTTTTTATTACAACGCACCAAAACTTCGCAATATAATCGTTGAATGTATTCTGCATACTCTTTCAATAATTGCTCGTCTGATTTGTTTGTTGTAAAATCAATCATTCTGCGCAGTTTGGATTGGTCTGCCATACCTAATTGATAATATGACAGAATAATTCCTGACATTTTATTCAGTTCCAGTACAGCATATTTATATTGACCTTGCGTCCATAGTGAATCTATTACTTTCGTTAGATTCATAAATACATTTTTTACTATTACGTCTCGCTCGTAAGTTCTGACTACCTCATATAGTTTGCTTATTTCAACTCTATTAATGTTCACAGGCGGATTATATACATCTTTATATTCCGAATTAAAATGCCGCATAAAAGCTGTTATCTCCGGATCAACCAAAACATCACTTACAGCAATTGGCTTTGTGAGATATAGTCCTTGTAATGTTTTAGCGCGACTTATTGCGACATATAGCTGTCCGGGAGCAAAGACGGGGCTTTCCAAATCAACATATATACGATCATAAGATTGACCTTGTGATTTATGGATAGTAGTAGCATATGCCAATTTTATCGGATATTGTTCTGTTTTTTGTATGTACGGTGTTATTCTCTTTAGTATATGTTTATCTGCATCATAGTGCATTTTATAACGATAATCTCTCGTTTTTTCAACAAATTTAAGGTCAGGATCATTATCTTTCTCAATAATAATTTTGTCTCCTGCTATATAACGGATTTTGCCCCTGTCTCCGTTTATATAACCAGCTCTCTTATTGCTGGATGTAAACATCACTTCTGCTTCTATTTTAAATGTCAATTCTGCTTCATATGCGGATGGTATCTCAACTCTCTCGCAATCTTCTAAAAGCACATTAGGAGCATAATCAAAAATTTTATATCCTCCTTCTTTTCGTTGTATTTCAATATGCGCAGGCTTAATAAATGTTTGAACTGTTGTTAATTCTGCTAGTTTAGTCCTATTAATACGCATTACTTCTGCATTTGAACTAGCAATAGCAATCGTCTTTTCAGGAATCTGCGAGGAAGGAACTACTCGGCTGTTGATTTTTTCTAAAGCCTCGACTATTTTGCGTACATCCCCTCCTATGCGCACTGTATCCAAAGCCTTGACAAATTCCGGATCTGTTTCTTGACGTATTGATTCGTCTAATTCGCAGAAACGGATTGAGTTAAGATTGTTTTGGATAACATGACTATTAAAATAATATATGCCTCCATATTCTCGTATCAAATAGCGTTTGATCTCATCGTCTTCTACCACTGGCGGCAATTGGTACATATCACCCACTATAATTACGCGTAAACCACCGAATGGGGCTGCATTTCGCTTGTATGCTTGGCAAATCACATTCATCATCTCAAAATAGTCCGACCTTACCATAGATATCTCATCGAAAATCAATGTACTTACATATTGCATACGATCACAGAACCAAGGATTATTCTTGAATCGATATGCATGAACATCCATATAGCCTTCGTCTAAATTGTCAAATTCTCCATAGAAAAAAGAGTGGAGAGTTTTTGCACGATGTTTGTAAACAGAGGCAGCCATATTAGTTGGCGTGAGTACAATTGCTCCGGGTAAAGCCTCTAATAATTGTTCTACCAGATACGACTTACCAGTACCAGCCTTACCTTGTATAATCGTAATCTGTTTTGGATTTTCTACACAAGCATTGTATGCTCTCTTTTGTCCGTCTGTTAGTGCCATTTTATTTAGTTGGTTATAACTTTTGGATTTAATAAAAACATCAACTTAGTACCAAGCTAAGGATTATCGCTTATATAATTGTCCTGTTACAGAAGTTGTAAAACCTCTATAGATATTAGTTATGAGCACAACGTCACAATCACGTTTTGCGGCCTCTTTCTTTAACATGTTTATCGCACTTTGAACCCCTAATTCACTTGCGGCTTCTCCCCATCCAGATGTTTTAGTTATAGTTGTAATATAACTCATTCCGGATATATAACTAGAATTGTCAGTCGCAATTATATCGTTTTTAGATTTTTTATTTTCATTTAACTTCTTTTCTCTTTGGGGCCTTTTTGAGGGCTTCACAGTCTGGTTAGACGATGCTTGCTTAAGTTCTATATTTTCTACATGCCATCCTGGCTTAGCATCTTCTATCAAATCAAATTTACCTGTACTTTCCGGAAGCCGATTAAAATACAACGAAAATGACTCATGTTGCCCAGAAGGAATTTCGCGAAAGTCTGGATTATATGGAATATTCTTTACAGATTGAAGTTTGTACTTTCTGCCATTATTTGTTTTGAGATAAGTTTTTTTGTCAATGCTCAGCATGCCGGATGTATAAGAACAATCTAATATTGTAGAGTCGGGAGTTAACGTTATTTTTGATATAGCGAGTCGATCTATATCCTTTGAATACATAGATCCACCAGAACTAACTATACTATCACCATTTGCATTTATCAGTACAATCTTTCTACCGATAACTTCTCCTTTGATGTTAATTTTAACCACGGAATCTAATGCAAAACCTTTAATAGTTATAGTTTCAGTAAACTCGCCAGGCCTCAATTTCGGATCGTATGTAACGTTGATTGTCCCTGATTTTCTCGCATTTATTAAACGGTCTGACAGTGCAATTTTGACACCTTTACTACTTGTTGATACTTCTTCGAGCCATAATTGACACTCTCCTGTGTTGGTGATTCGAAAAGTAGTTTCAACAGGTCCATTGCACTCAAGAAAAGAGCCAAAATCATGCGAATACTTATCTAACTCTATTGATGGCATTGATTTTTGAGTAATGGGAGCAACTTCCATTATTTCGTCTTCCTTCGTCGCGCTCTTATCTTTTGTACCATTCACTGATTTAGGAGTTGGTGATGAGCTACTTACATTTGAAGGAGGTGTCACTTTTGTAGTTGTGGATTTTTCTTCATTATTTTGTACAGGTAACATTTCTTTGTGAAAATTCTGATCCTCAGAGCATAAAATTATGTACACGAACTTTTTCGCTAATTTAATTTTCTCCGTCAGAGATTGCCCTTGCATAGCTGTACCTTGCGGGAGGACTGAAGCGGACATTGAACTTTCAATCAAATTGTACAAGTAACTTGTTTTAATGGCATAGTTGACATTCTCAGAATTGAAGGCTTCTCTATTTAGTCCTGAAGATGTGATACCTACAATATTTCCATAATTATCAAACAAAGGACCACCACTATTACCCGGCTGTATAGGTACAGATATTTGGTATACGCTCATATCGCCTTGTATTCCAGTGCGCGCACTTATCTTTCCATCCGTAAATTTTACCTCGTCACCCATAACACCAACCATTGGATAACCTAATGCCCACACAGACTCTCCAACATCTGACATAGCACGCTTTATCTTGTATGGAGTGGCACCAAATCCCTTGAACCGGTCATCTGATATTTTGATAATAGCAATATCATTTATTTTGTCAGTAGCAACCACACTTGCGCGATATTCGGTTACGAAATCTCCCTTTATACCTTTTACAAGAATAGTTTTTGCGTTTTCTACTACATGATAATTGGTTACAATATGCCCTTTCGCAAGAGCAAAACCGGAACCGGACCAACCGGCTTTTCTTTGCGCTTGTTCTATAGCTTCCTGTAATTCTTTTTCTGCTTGCTCTGCTTCTTTCCTTGCTGCTTCTAAATACATGGCAGATGTTGGATATGATTTAATAGCTCGTATTTTATAGTAGGAATGAATGCGATTTAAAGGAATACCATAAATATTATTAATCTGTCTTCTTACAGTTGAGGGAGTAAATTCATGCGTAAACTCAAACATTACATCATTTTGCAGAACAAATTGATGTGATTCATACCCATACAAATAATCATTAAAATTAAATAAATATGCATTTGTGTCTCCTATCCTTTTAATATTTAATTGTTTCAAATATAGCCCATCTTCGTTGTATATAGCAAACTCATTGTAATTTTTCTTGATAAACCATGTCGTTGTCACATCAAAAATAGAACCTTCTCCTGCAGAAGGAGTCACCCACTGTCTGATAGATACACTATATGCACCTTCTATTGGATCCAGTTTGAGAATATTATCCTTAAAGTATTGCTTTAAGGAGTGTTCTGTTTCTGAAAATGTGAAAATACTAACAAAGCAAACACAGGTTAATAATATTATTCTTTTCATAAATATTAAATTTTAATAAGGTGAATATACAAATTATAAATTTCTATAAGGAATATTTGATTTCTTTATTGTTATTTTAAGTCCTTTTTCTTTTAAGAATGTTTCTAACAATTTCTTTACTTTAATTGAATCAGCTGCTGGTCCTATTGTGATACTTAAAATTTGTTCTTTCTTGAAGAAGATTTCTTTATAGGGGATACTTACACCATTTTTGTAACGAACCTTAGTGGGTTTGTCATTGAATAGTCCAATTAAACGAATTTCCTCTTCGTATTTATATGCTGGATGCTTCAACATCAAAGGAGCATGCATTGTAATTATGCGCTGAATATATGAAAGACGCTCGTCATTACTTTTATTGTCAGAAATTAGTATTTTTTTTAATTCTGCATCGTCATAAAAACATCGTAAAACAAGGTCTTTGTCGTTTGGAGAACCGAAACGATTTAACTCTATTGCAACGCCTGTAGCTTGGTTCGCATATGCATTCCACATTGGTAATGAATCCCCGTTGGCAGAAAGAGACAATATATAGCGGATTTTCCATTGTTTGTACATTTCTTTCTCATAATCACTAAAATCCGTTTCTGGTGATATATTGGGATTTTTTCGTATTGCTAACTGCTCAAAATGTTTACAAAGGAACTTCACTCCATATTTGACTTCATTTGGATCGTTCATAAAATCACAACGAGTAGCCCTTAAGCAAAATTCTTGTCCTTCAATCGGATTAGTCACAATTATACCATTACACAAAGCATCTAATGTTGTGTAATGATAGAAGGACTTAACATCGGTCGTGGGTCCGAAGTATTTATCTACAAAATCTGCAAATATACTTTTTCTTGTCATAGTATTATTATAAAGGTATTCATTTCATGTCATGACACTCATCCCGTTCTATTACAAAAGATGCAAATACAAAATGGGGTCATGATATGGGCTTTCTTATAAAATAGTGGTTCACTTGTCGCAGTAGAGGGCATCGCCAAACGCCCAAGAAACACACAAGCAAACCACTAATCGGGTTTCTCTGTGTTTCTTATATTCAAACTGCTTTGAACTTGGCGATTTCTCTACTGCATGAATATCATTACGTCGCCACTTTTTTACGCTGTTGGTGCCAGCAATATATTTTCGGTGCAAAATTAGTAATAAATTTTGATATATACAAATATATCAGAAAGAATTTATGATTTTTGCGAATTTTGATACAGAGAGACGGACTGAGGATCCATGCAAAAAAAATCTGCACTTTGAATGCAGATTAATAAATTTTGATACACTTTCCGGATTATTTTGGCTTGCAAAAGTACTGCGTTGTTGTGCAACCTATTTACACTTGTCTTTATGTCATTTTCTCCAGTTGAATGCCTCGGAGAGGGACGAAGTGCTACAAACTAATATCCAATAAATGGCCGATTAGCTTGTTATTTGCAAGATAAACTATACTATATACGTCTTCTAAATCTTCATAAAAAGCATACCACGTTGTATGCGCGTTTTTACGATAGCGAACATAATGCAGAGTTTTCCCATCCACACAATATCGCCTGAAATATTCAGGGGCATCGACGGATACTGAATTTTGTAGATTCAATACTTTCTCAAACTGTAAAAGAGCTTGCTTGGTGTAAACAACCTCCTTCATTTGAACATAGCACGAATACGCGGCTCAAGAAAGGCGATTGCTTCGTCTGCTGTGTAGTACTTTTTCTGCACATTACCACTACCTATTGCATCAGGAGTAATAGGTGCTTCATTTGATGGATGTTTTACGTCTGCTTGCATAGTTGTTCTTGTTTTTAAACCTTTGCGGTGCAAAGGTACTACATTTTTCTGATTTGCGCAAGAGCAAACGGCATTTTTTTGCTTTTTCTCCCAAATGGCACAAAAAAGAGCTGTATAAAACAACATACGCGCGTACCGTATTAGTACGCGCGTATGTGTGTAAGGGACTAAGATATTAGGATCCCTAGTACCATTGTGTCCGTATTTAAACCACACCGCTGAAGCCCATGAATGCCATAGCCAGCAGACCTGCGGTCAGGAGAGCAATCGGAGTACCCTTCATTGCTTCGGGCACTTTATTCAATGCCAACTGCTCGCGGATACCTGCGAAGAGGATCAGCGCAAGAGCAAAACCAACAGCCGTTGCGAAAGCATACACAGTGCCGGAGAGCAGACCATACTCGGCTCCGAGCGGCAGTTTAGCCAGCAGTTTGCTCTGGTCAGCCACGATAAGAGCTACACCCAGAATACAGCAGTTGGTGGTGATCAGCGGCAGGAACACACCGAGTGCCTGATAGAGCGCCGGAGACACTTTCTTCAGCATGATCTCGATCATCTGCACCAGCGCAGCGATGACGAGGATGAAGAGGATGGTCTGGAGGAACTCAATGCCCCAAAGCACCAGCAGTTTCTGCAGCAGGTATGTTACTACCGTCGCGAGGGTGAGCACAAACGTCACAGCGGCACCCATACCCAGCGCAGTGTCAATCTTCTTACTTACACCCAGGAACGGGCAGATGCCCAGGAACTGGCTCAATACAATATTGTTAACAAATATTGCAGAGATGAAAATCAAAAAATATACCATGATGCTTATTTCTTTTGAAGTTTATTAACAATCGCCATGAGGTACGCGAGGCAGATGAATGCACCCGGAGCGAGGACGAAGATCAGAGCAGCGAACTGGCTGCTGTAGATCTGGAATCCGAAGACTGTGCCGGCACCCAGGAACTCGCGGATCACACCCAGTACGGTGAGCGAGAGGGTGAAACCGAGACCCATTCCGAGTCCGTCCAGCGCGGAGAGACCCACGGTGTTTTTAGCCGCAAAAGCCTCTGCACGGCCGAGCACGATACAGTTCACCACGATCAGCGGAATGAACAGACCGAGCACGTCATAGATAGCCGGCAGATAAGCCTGCATCACCAGTTGAACCATGGTCACGAACGTAGCGATGACGACGATGAACGCCGGAATACGCACTTTGTCCGGGATGAGGTTCTTGAGCATGGAGATCACCACGTTCGAGCAGACGAGCACGAAGAGGGTAGCCAAGCCCATGGACATACCGTTAACAGCGCTGGTGGTAGTAGCCAGAGTCGGACACATACCGAGCACGAGCGCGAAAGTCGGATTCTCTTTGAGAATACCGTTGGTGAGAGTTTTCATTGCATTATTCATGACCTACCTCCGTTTCTTGTGCTTCTTGAGCGGGTTGTTCTTGTAATTGCGAAGCGCCGGTTGCGGCTTCTACAGATTGCGCTGCGATTGCATTATACGCTTTGTTGATTGCTTTGAGGAACGCGCGGGAAGAGATAGTAGCGGCTGTGATAGCATCTACCTCACCTCCGTCTTTGTTTACAGCGAGCGCACCGGCTTTCTTACCGATGATAGAGCGGTTGCCGACTGCGTCTTTGAACCAGTGGTCGATATGTGCACCCAGACCCGGTGTCTCCGTCTGCTTGAGTACTACATAGTCCAGCACTTTGCCTTCTGCATCCAGACCCACCATGATCACTTGCGGTCCGTCGAAACCAACTTCGCTGGTCTCTACTGCCGTAGCGATCCATTGATCGTCCTTGAACGCTTTGTAGATCGTCAGACCCTCAACTTCTTCCGGTTCAGCAACCGTGCAGCCCTCCGGAAGGACAGCGAGGATTGCAGCCTGTTGTTTCTGTGCCTCTTGGAGTGCGATATTTTTCTCGGTCAGGATATATACTCCTGCGAGCGCGCCTGCGGCTACCATCGAAATGATAACCAGCGAGAGCACCATATTCTTGAATGTACTTTCTAATTTAGCCATGATCGTACCTCCTTATGCTTTTTTAGGTTCGCCGAAACGCTGCGGGCGAATCTTGTTCAACAATGGAACGCAAGCGTTCATGATCAGAATAGCGAAGGACATACCTTCGGGGTAGTTACCCCATGTACGGATGACCATTACGATAAATCCGATACCGATACCGAAGATGATCTTACCCCAAGCACTCATCGGGCTGGTGACATAGTCGGTAGCCATGAAGAACGCACCGAGCATGAGACCGCCGGAGAGCAGTTCGTAAGCCACGTATTCGCCGGTTGTCAGTCCCTCAGGCAGTGCGCCTGCCAGACCTGTGCAAGCCGCGAAGCAAGCTACAGTCGCGATGATCGCTACCGGAATATGCCATGTGATGACGCGGCAGCAGATGAGGAAGAGACCGCCGATGATGAGTGCCAGCGCACTCACTTCACCCAGCGAACCACCCATCACACCCAGGAACGAATCCATGAGCGAAGGCAGCTGGTCAATGACCGAAGCGTCACCGGCTTTAACGATATGTTTCAGATAATAGAGCGGGGTAGCACCCGTCTCTGCGTCCACGTACGAACCTCCGAAACCTTGCGGAGTCGGCCATGTGGTCATCTGCGCAGGGAAAGAAATCAAAAGGAATACACGTCCAACAAGAGCGGGGTTGAAGGGGTTCTGTCCCAGACCGCCGAAAGTCATTTTACCGACGCCGATTGCCACAATAGCACCGATGATAACAATCCACCAGTCGAGGTTGGACGGCAGGTTGAATGCCAACAGCAGACCCGTGAGAACTGCGGAGAGGTCTCCGATAGTCATTTTTTGCTCTTTGAGCACGAAACGGCTGATACACCATTCAGTCAGCACGCAAGCGCAGATAGAGATGGCTGCCGTGATCAAAGCGCCCCAGCCAAACTCAATCACCGATACCACGTAAGCGGGCAGCAGCGCGAGAATGACCAAAAGCATATTCCGGCGGACACTATCACCGCTATGAGCGTGCGGAGCCGGAGCAACAATTAATTGTTTCATATCTTTCAAATTTTCAAATATTCAAATCTTCAAATCATTTCTTTGCTGCAGCGCGCTCGCGGAGGATTGCGCCCACTTTGGCTTTACCCGGACGGATACCGTCGAGCAGACGGCGGTGAGCAGGGCAAGTGAAGACGCAGCAACCGCAGTCGATGCAGTCCATGATATCATGTTTCTCCAACTCGTCGTACATCTCCAGCTCTGCCATACGGCTCAGCAGATACGGCTCCAGACCCATCGGACAAGCCTGAACGCACTTGCCGCAACGGATACAGTTCTCTTCCTCCGGACGAACGCTCTCTGCCTCGGTCATAAAGAGCAGACCCGACAGACGTTTGTTAGCCGGCATACCCTCGATATGGTCCATCGCGCGACCCATCATCGGACCGCCGCCGATGATCTTTCCGGTGTCAGCCGGAACACCGCCAGCCAGCGCAATCACTTCCTCGATCGGCGTACCGAAACGAACGGAGTAGTTGCCCGGTTTAGCCAGGTTCTTACCGGTCACGGTCATGACGCGCGAGATCAGCGGTTTGTTCTTCTGTACAGCCTCATAAATGGCGAAGATCGTAGCCACATTATCTACCACGGCTCCCACCTCGATAGGCAGTGCGCCGGAGGGCACCTGACGACCGATACATGCGTCAATCAGCTGTTTCTCACCGCCCTGCGGGTAACGCAGCTTAAGCGGCATCACCTCAATACCCAGCGAAGCGTTTGCCAGCTTCGTCATGTGCTCGATTGCATCGGGTTTGTTGTTCTCGATACCGATGATAGCACGGTTGACACCCAGCGCTTTCTTGAGGATCTGAATACCGATGATGATCTCCTCGCCGTGCTCCAGCATCAGCTGGTGGTCGCAAGTCAGATACGGCTCGCACTCTACACCGTTGACAATCAGCACTTCGGCTTTCTTGCCGGGAGGCGGCATCAGTTTGACGTGTGTCGGGAAGCAAGCTCCGCCGAGACCCACGATACCGGCAGCCGCGATCTTGTCGATGATTGCTTTCGGATCCAATGTACACTGGCGAATGATCTCCGGCTTGCGGTCGATCTCCGGGAGCCATTCGTCGCCCTCTACATCAATGAAGATCGCCTGCATCGGCGCGCCCCATGCATCGGTGGTCGCATCGATCTTGGTGACCGTTCCGCTTACCGGCGAACAGATGTTCGCACTCACGAACCCGCCGGCTTTTGCCAGCAGTTCGCCCACTTTCACTTTCGCTCCGACAGCCACTACAGCCTGAGCCGGTGCGCCGATATGCTGTACAAGCGGAATAATCGCTTGTTTAGGCAGCGGGCATACCGTAATAGGCTGGTGTGCGGAGAATTGTTTGTTGTCATGCGGATGAACTCCGCCTATTTTGAATGTTCTCATAATTCTTAACTTTTTTGTGCCATGGCGATTAAGTTGGGGAACGCAGCTCTTGGCGTTGCCAAAGCCTTGATTTTCTCTGCGATAGCAGGATCGAAGCCCTTCTTCTCACCCTCTTGCGCAGCAGGCGTCTCCGCTTGTGCGTCCGCAGGGGTTAAGATCAGTTTTACTTGTTCCATCGTGGGATCGCCACCAACGGGACATGCCAGACCGTCAATGCCTCCGGCTTTAACACAAGCCTCCGCAAAGTTACGACATCCGGCGAAACCGCATCCGCCGCAGTTGGCACCCGGCAGCACTGCCGCCACAAGGTCAATGCGCGGATCTTCTTCCACTTTGAAGTACAGGCTGACAACATACAGCAGGATCGCTGCCAGTAAGGCTACCACGCCTAATACTCCCATTGAAATCAGAATTAAATTCATGTTCTTGGATTTTTGTTTGTTATTTGTGTTAATATTAGTATTTGCTCTTGTTTAGATCTTCCTTGCCGTGAAGGAAAACTGGGTCTGCAGGCGGTGCTTGAACACACTCAGCCCGATGTAGTACAGCGCGATGCCGCATAGCGAGATCGTGCCCACTACCGCCTCCGACCATGGGGTGAGGACATCCAGAATAGCGATGAGTGCTACCATGACGACAAAAGGCAGAATATATGCCAGCAGAACCGCTTTCCACGCCAGCCGTTCGCGAACCAGAATCTCCACTTTGTCGCCCGGCTGCATCGGCTCCAGCATCACGGCGTCCATCTCTTTCTGCTGGCTCTCCGCAGACATGCACATGCTCTTCGCTTTGCACGCCGAGCACGCACTCGTTTGCACAATGCGGACGTGCGCCAACTCGCCGTTGGTGCGCTCCACAATGCCTTCATGTCGTATCATTTCGTCTATGTCCATACTTAAAGCGGCTGCAAAGATACGAAATATTTTTCATATACGCAAGCGCACGCGAACATTATTTATTAAAATTAGTCTTTTTGTTATAAAAAATCATAATTTTCACCTTTCACCTTTCGCCTTTCAACTTTTTTTTGTACCTTTGCGTGCTAAATTTGAGTTAATATGCCCCGAACATCATCTAAAGTATCGAATATGTCTGCGGATCCGTCGCCTCGCGCCATCAAAGTGGAGAAGCCGAGCGTCTGGGAGACGGTGAAGCGTTTTATGATGGCACGCGAGACGCGAATGATTTGCGGCATCCTGCTGCTGACCTTCGCGGTAATCGCGCTCCTCGCTTATGTCAGTTACCTCTTTACCGGACCGTCCGACCAGTCGGTTCTCTCTATGTCCCGACCCGAACGGATCGCTAACCGCGAAACCATCCGCAATCTCCTTGGCTTGCCCGGAGCGGTCTTGGCGCAGTTCCTCATCGACGGCAGTTTCGGATTCATGTCCATCCTGCTGATCGGTATGCTCGGCGCGTACGCGCTGCGGATCATGCATGTGTTGCGGGATATTCCGGCGCTCAAAATCTTTCTCTGCGGCACGTTCCTTGTCCTCTGGGGATCGGTGACGCTCGGTTTTGCGCATAATATGGTGCATAAGATGGGTGTCTTCCTCTGGGGCGGCGCGTTCGGAGAAGCGTTTGCGCGATGGATGGTCAGCTATGTCAACGAAATAGGAACAGCTCTGATCCTGGCTGCGGCAATGGTCATTTTCCTGATCGTCAGCGACCGGCGTTTCATCGATAAATGCAAAGCTTTCGGCGAGTGGTGCAAAGGACTCTTCAAAAAGAAAGAGAAGCCCGTTCCAACCCCGCAAGAAGAGGAGAATACCGACACCGAAGTGACCATCGACATCCCGATTGACGTTGAGGACGAGAAGAAAGACGAACCCAAAGACGAACCCAAGGAGGATGAGGTGACCTTCACGATTGAGAATATCGACCAACCCGAACAACCGGAAGACCCTGAACAGCCTGAAATCCCGGAAATCCCGGAAACTCCGGACTCTCCGGAAAAACCGGAATCTCCGGATCTGGAGATCGAAGATGTCACGGAAGACGAACTATACACCAAGGATCCCGACAAACTGCTGGAGAAACTCGGTCCGTACGACCCACGAAAGGATCTGGAGTTCTACAAGTTCCCGAGTCTCAACCTCCTGAAAGTCTATGACAACGAGGCGGCTCCGGTCATCAACAAGGACGAACAGCACGCCAACGGAGCACGTATCGTGACCACTCTCCGCAACTATGGCATAGAAATTGATAGTATCAAAGCAACGGTCGGACCGACCGTCACGCTCTATGAAATAGTGCCGAAAGCAGGTATCCGCGTAGCGAAGATCCAAGCGCTGGAGAACGACATCATGATGAGTCTCTCTGCAACGGGTATCCGTATCATCGCGCCGATGCCCGGCAAAGGAACAATCGGTATCGAGGTGCCGAACGAGAAGCCGCAGACCGTCAGCATGCACTCCGTCATCGCCTCCAAACGCTTCCAAGAGGAAACGAAAATGCGGCTGCCGATTGCGTATGGACGAACGATCACCAACGAAGTCTTCATGTTCGACCTCGCCAAAACGCCGCACTTGCTCGTCGCGGGTGCTACCGGAACAGGTAAATCCGTTGCCATCAACGCCATCATCACTTCGCTTCTCTATAAGAAGCACCCGGCGGAGCTCAAACTCGTCATGGTGGATCCGAAAATGGTGGAGTTCGCGCCCTACAAACCGCTGATCAAGCATTTCCTCGCGGCTATGCCGGACACCGATCCCGAGCAGATCGTCATTACCGACTGCGACAAGGTCGTAAACACCCTCAACTCCTTGGTAATCGAGATGGAGAACCGGTACAAACTGCTGATGGATGCCGGCGTGCGCAACTTGGAGGATTACAACGACAAGTTCGTCCGCAGAAGACTGAATCCCAATAAGTTAGTGGCTGATAGTCTCCACCACCAATACCTGCCATATATCGTCATCATTATCGATGAGTACGGCGATTTTATCATGCAGGCGGGCAAACAGGTCGAGACGCCGATCGCGCGTATCACCCAGAAAGCGCGTGCCGTCGGTATGCACATGATACTCGCTACCCAGCGTCCGTCCGTCAACATCGTCACCGGTGTCATCAAAGCGAACATTCCGACGCGTATAGCTCTGCGCACACAATCGGTCATCGACTCGCGAACCGTGCTCGATGCGAAAGGAGCCGAACAGCTCATCGGACGCGGAGACTCGCTCTATGCAGGAAATGCTTCTATCACCCGTGTGCAATGTGCCTTTGTGGACACGCCCGAAGTGGACGAAATCGTCAAACATATCTCCAAGCAACAGCGCTATACCGAACCGTATCAGTTGCCGGAATATGTGGGTGAAGGAGGCGAAGGAGAAGCGCTCGCACCTGGATCCGTGGATATGAAACGCCTGGATCCGATGTTCGCAGACGTGGCGCGCTACGTGGTCGCCAAACAGGAAGGCTCCACTTCCCGCCTCCAGCGTGCCTTCGAGATCGGTTACAACCGCGCCGGAAAACTCTCCGACCAACTCGAAGCCGCCGGCATCGTCGGACCGAACAAAGGACCCAAAGGGCGCGATGTCCTCATCCAAGACATGGATGCCCTCGAGAAACTGCTGGAAGAACTGGGCGTCAAATAGCCGCAAAATAGCCGCAAAATAGCAAATAACCTGCCCCAAAAATGCAGTAAACCTGCTGTCAAACACGTAAACGACACGTAAACGAGACGTAAACGACACGTAATCGGAAGCCGACGACGTCGGGAGAACAACGGGAGAATAACGGGAAAAATAAAGCAATATGCAACACGTATTAATGATATTAACCATCCTTTCGTCCTTTTTGACGAATTTGGAGGAGAAGACGCTGCAGTCGGCGTTCACGGTCACGGTAGCGGAAGAGGCAAACGCGCCGATGAATTTCCCAGGAGAAATCATTATGCACGGGAGGAACTTCCGTCTGGAAATGATGGATATAGAGGCGGCGTACGACGGCAAAACGATGTACATGTACTCCGGCGAGACCGACGAACTGACGCTCTCCAACCCGACTGACCAAGAACTCCTGGAGGCGAACCCGTTCCTCTACGCGAAAGCGCTTATACCGGTTTGTAACATCACAGAACGCGCTTCTGCGGATGGGAAAGAGACGATCGTTACCCTGACACCAAAGGATCAGACCATCGGCATCAACCGCTTCACCCTTCGCGTGCGAAACAGCGACCTCATGCCCCTGTCGGCGGAGATCAAGGAAGGAAAGAAGATCTCGACCCTGAAAATGAAAGAGCCGAACTTTGTTGCAACGATTCCCGAGGATGTCTATACCTTGAAACCAAGCAAAAATACGTACATTAACGATATGCGCTTCTAATAAAGAAAAAAGGAATAGAATATGAATAGAGTAAGATGTTTGATAATCGGTTCCGGACCTGCCGGATACACGGCGGCGATCTATGCCTCCCGTGCGAACCTGCAACCGGTACTCATTGAAGGTCCGCAACTCGGCGGGCAACTGACCACAACCACAGAAGTAGAGAATTTCCCCGGCTACCCGGATGGAGTTGAACCGTTCCAGATGATGGACGATATGCGCCGCCAGGCAGAGCGCTTCGGTACTACCTTCGTCTCCGGCGTGGTTACCAAAGTAGATTTCTCCGTTTCCCCGAAGAAGGTCATCGTAGAGGATGAAATAGAATACGAAGCGGACGCTGTCATCATCGCTACTGGAGCTTCTGCCAAGTACCTCGGAATCGAGTCCGAGCGCACCTACAAAGGTCGCGGCGTGAGTGCCTGCGCTACCTGCGACGGATTCTTCTATCGCAAGAAAACAGTAGCAGTAGTCGGCGGAGGAGACACAGCCTGCGAGGAAGCAAACTATCTGGCAGGACTGTGCGAGAAAGTCTATATGATCGTTCGCAAACCCTTCCTGCGCGCATCGGAAATCATGCAGCAACGCGTCTTGAACAACCCCAAGATAGAAGTGCTCTTCGAGCATAACACGCTCCAACTGACGGGCGAAGGAAAAGTGCAGGGAGCGGACCTGATCTACCGCAAAGGTGAACCGGACGAAGAACTTCGCCATATAGCGATCGACGGCTTCTTCCTCGCCATCGGACACCATCCCAATACCGACCTCTTCAAGGACTATGTAGCCCGCGACGCAGAAGGGTATATATTGGTCGATGGCGACAGCCCGCGCACCAATGTTCCCGGCGTTTTTGCCGCAGGAGACTGCGCCGACCCGCACTACCGTCAGGCGATCGTAGCCGCAGGCAGCGGCGCTAAAGCAGCTATCGAAGCAGATAAATATATCAAGAGTTTGTAATGGATATTTTCTTATTGATCATAGCGGCGCTACTGATACTCGTGGGGATCATAGGCTGCATCGTTCCCGGTCTGCCGGGCGTGCCACTCGCCTATGCCGGCTTATGGATCGCGCAGGCAACGGAACGGATCGACTTCAGCTGGCAGATGCTGCTGGTATGGGGTATAGTAACCATCGTCGTCAGTATCTTGGACTACGTCGTTCCGGCATGGGGCACAAAGCAATTTGGCGGCACGAAATACGGCGTCTGGGGCAGTACAATAGGTGTGTTCGCAGGCATGTTCTTCGGAGCGCTCGGAGTAATCATCGGACCGCTCGTCGGAGCTGTATTGGGTGAACTCATCGGAGGAAAAGAAGTAGCGGAAGCGCTACGCGCCGGATGGGGCAGTTTCATAGGACTGCTCTTCGGCACAATTCTGAAATTAGTATGCTGCGGCTTAATGGCGGTAGCATTGATTCAAGCAATCTGGTAAATTATAACAAGTAAATATGAAAGAAATAACCACAAAAAAATTATTAGACACGATTATTGAAGGCGTGCGCAACCGCAAAGGACAGCGTATCGTCACCATCGACCTTCGCAAAATCAAAGAAGCTCCGGTGGAGATGATGCTGATTTGCGAGGGACAGAGTAACACCCAAGTATCGGCTATCGCAGACGAGATTGATGATTTCGTCCGCACGACCACGCATGTACATCCTCTGAGTGTAGCAGGACAGGAAAACGCGGAGTGGATCGCAATGGACTATGGTACGATTTTCGTACATGTGATGCAGCGTCCTGCGCGGGAGTTCTACGATATTGAGCACCTCTGGGCGGATGGCAAAGTGACCGAATTGCCGGAGATATTGTAAATACAACAGAATATGGCAGAGAGAAAAAATAGAAACCCGCGGCAACCCGAGCAACAACCGGGAGGCGGGCGTCGGTGGATCAGCATCGTCTTATACACGCTTGCTTTTGCGCTGATGGGATTTTATTTCTTTGGAGACAAAGAAGGTAGAGGCTACAGCAAGGATCTAAGCTATACCAAACTGACAGCATATATCGAAGCCGGTGCGATTGAGAAAATCGAGGTGGCAGACGATCTGCAAGCCAAAGCGACCGTGAAGCCGCAGAGCTACACCCTCGTTTTCGGTACGCAGGGAGATGGAGAAAAAGCAAGAGGCGTCTTGGTAACCCAAGTGCCTTCTATCGAAGAATTCTCCAAATTCATGGACGGTGTGAACGCTTCGCGCAAGGAAGCAGGTCTGGCTGCCATCGACGTGACCTATAGTAAGTCGCGCGATTACTGGTATCTGATCTTGGTGAACATATTACCCTTTGTGCTAATCGTGCTGTTCTTCTTCTATATGAGTCGTGGCATTGCGGGAGCCGGCGGACCCGGAGGTATCTTCGGCGTCGGCAAGGCGCAAGCGCAACTCTTCGACAAGGACAAAAAGGACAAAGTGACCTTCCAGGATGTGGCAGGCCTCTATGGTGCCAAACAAGAGGTGCAAGAGATTGTAGAGTTCCTCAAGAACCCGAAGAAATATACCGAGATCGGAGCCAAGATCCCCAAAGGAGCACTCTTGGTAGGCCCTCCGGGAACAGGTAAGACCTTGCTTGCAAAGGCGGTAGCAGGAGAAGCGGATGTACCCTTCTTCTCGATGAGCGGATCCGATTTCGTGGAGATGTTCGTCGGTGTGGGAGCAAGCCGTGTGCGCGATCTCTTCCGTCAAGCGAAGGAGAAGGCACCGTCTATTATCTTCATTGACGAGATCGATGCGATCGGTCGCGCCAGAGGAAAGAACACCTTCACCGGCGGCAATGACGAGCGCGAGAGCACGCTGAACCAGCTCCTGACCGAGATGGATGGATTCGGTACGAACTCAGGTGTCATCATTCTGGCGGCTACCAACCGTGCAGACGTGCTGGACGCCGCGTTGCTGCGCGCAGGACGTTTTGACCGCCAGATACATGTCGAACTGCCGGATCTCCAAGAGCGCAAAGAGATATTCCAAGTGCATCTCCGTCCGCTGAAGCTGGACGAGAGCGTCGATCTCGATTTCCTTAGCAAACAGACACCGGGCTTCTCCGGAGCGGATATTGCGAACGTGTGCAACGAAGCGGCTTTGATTGCTGCCCGCGGCGGACGGAAGAAAGTGACCAAGCAGGATTTCATGGATGCCGTTGACCGTATCGTCGGAGGCTTGGAGCGCAAGAACAAAATCATGACCGAAGAGGAAAAACGCTCCATTGCATACCATGAGGCGGGACACGCAACAATCAGCTGGATGCTGCGCTGGGCGAACCCGCTGGTCAAAGTGACCATCGTACCACGCGGTATGGCATTGGGAGCTGCTTGGTATCTGCCCGAAGAGAGACAGCTGACCAACGAAGAGCATATTCTGGACGAACTCTGTTCACTCTTGGGCGGTCGTGCTGCAGAGCAACTGTTCCTCAACCAGACTTCCACAGGTGCACTCAACGACTTGGAGCGTGCTACCAAACAGTCTTATGCCATGGTGGCGTATTATGGCATGAGCGACAAACTGAAAGATGTCAGCTTCTATGACTCAACGGGTCGGTACGACTACGGATTCACCAAACCCTATTCGGACAGCACGGCGGAACTGATAGACCGAGAGACCCAGCGTATCATCGCCGAGCAGATGGCGCGTGCCAAACAGATACTGACCGAGCACGCCGAAGGACACCATCAGATAGCCGAACTGCTCATAGAGCGCGAGGTGATCACATCGGAAGATGTAGAGCGTATCCTCGGTCCGCGTCCATGGAAGAGCCGTGGCGACGAACTGCTGGAGGTCAATGCCGCACTCGCAGAGGCAGAGCAAGCGGCTAAAACCAAGAGACGCGCTCCGCGTAAGAAGAAACCACAAACAACAGACAATAATGAAGAACAAAGTTAATCGTGCCATTATGGCTAAGAAGAGACTACTGCTTAACTTAGTGCTGCTTTGCGCAGCAGTCATGGTGTCGGCTCAAGAGACACCGGAGAAACTGCCGATGGATCCCGAAGTCCGCTACGGCAAATTAGAAAACGGACTGACGTATTACATCCGTCATAACGAGCAACCCAAACAGCGCGCGGAGTTCCATATCGCGCAAGCGGTGGGAGCTATTCTGGAGGAAGACCACCAGAACGGTTTGGCGCACTTCCTGGAGCACATGGCGTTCAACGGAACGCAGCATTTCCCGGGAAAAGGCATCATCAACTACTTCGAGTCCGTGGGTGTCAATTTCGGCGGAAATATCAATGCGTACACCTCAATCGACGAAACTGTCTATCGTCTCTCGGATGTGCCCACTTACCGTGAGGGTATTGTGGACAGCGCGTTGCTGGTGATGCACGACTGGAGCTGCGGATTGCTGCTGCTGGACGAAGAGATCGACGCCGAGCGCGGCGTGATCTTGGAGGAATGGCGTACCGGACGTACCGCCAGCCGCCGTATATGGAAAGAGATGAACGCCAAGATGTATCCCGGCACGCAATATGCCAAGCGAGACGTCATCGGCGACACCGCAGTAATCAACAACTTTGCATACCAAGCGCTCCGCGATTACTACCATAAATGGTATGGACCGGACAATCAGGCTATTATCGTCGTGGGGGACATCAATGTCGATACTATCGAGGCGAAGATCAAACGTCTCTGGGCAGACGTTCCCCGCCGCGCGAACTATGGCGAGCGTCCCATCTATACGGTGAACCACAATGACAAGCCGCTGGTGGCGATTGTGACTGACCCGGAGGCAGAAGGAAGCCGTATCACGATAGAGTATAAGTTCGACGAGATACCGGAGGCATTGCAGAATACTGCGCAAGAATACATGCTGGATCTGGTACGCGGTCTTGTATGCGATATGCTGGATAACCGCTTCTCGGAACTGGCGCTCGATCCGAAAGCTTCCTTCACCGGAGCGGGTTGCTACTACGGAGCGGCAGCAAAGAAGATGGATGCTTTCTATGGCGTTTCTATTCCGAAAGAAGGTCGTGAGACGGAGGCATACAATGACCTGCTGTTCCAACTGGAGAAAATGCACCGCTATGGCTTTACCCAGAGCGAGTTGGACCGCGTCAAGAGCGAGAGACTCAACTCTATGGAGAAATACTATAACGAACGCAACACCCGCAAGAATATCACGCTGGCGCGCGAGTGCATCCGCAATTTCGAGAACCACGAGAGCATGCCCGGAGCGGAATGGGAATATGAGTTCACCCAAGCTGTTCTGCCGATGATCTCTCTGGAGACCGTGAATAATGTAGCCAAGTCGCTTATCCATGCGAATCCGACCGTAGCTATCTCCGGCCCGCAGAAGGAGGGCCTGAACATTCCTTCCGAGGAAGTTATTCTGGCTTCCCTCGCAGGTCAGAGCGAACTGGCTATCGAAGCACCGATAGAGGAAGCTTTTGACAGCGAACTGGTAAAGAAAGCACCCCGCAAAGGAAAGATCAAAGCCTTCCGCTTCAACGAAGAGATAGAGGCAACGGAATGGATTTTGGCAAACGGTGTGAAGGTCGTATTCAAGCCGACGGAGTTCAAAGCAGACGAGATTCTGATGCGCGGCTTCTCCAAAGGTGGTTATAGCCAAGTGAAGACAGCCGACCTGCCTTCTGCTATGGTGGCTACTTCGATTGTCGGACTCTCCGGTATCGGACGTTTCAATGCCACCCAGTTGCAGAAAGCCTTGACAGGAAAGAGCGTCAGCATTGATCCGTCCATCAACCGGAACACGGAACACATAGCAGGTTCGTCCAGCGTGAAGGATTTCGAGACGTTGCTCCAACTGACGTATCTCTATTTCACCGCTCCGCGTCGCGACGAGCAAGCATACGAGACCTTCCTCGCATTGATGAATAACCAATTGGCGAACCGCGACAAGAACCCCAAGATCGCTTTCTCCGATTCTGTCCAGATGATGAGTTCCAACCATTCGGAGCGTACTATTCTGGTGGATAGCGAGATGCTGAAGAAAGTGTCTCTGGACAAAGCGCTGGAGGTCTATAAAGCCCGTTTCGCTAATCCGGCGGACTTCACCTTCGTCTTCGTGGGCAATATCAATCCCGAGGATCCCCAAGTGAAAGATATGATCTGCTTGTGGCTTGGAGGACTGAAGACCAAGAAATGCCAGCACGAAGAGATCATTGACCACCATGAGACCGTGGCGCTCGGTCAGCAGAAGAACTATTTCAGCCGCACAATGGAGACCACTACGGCATCCAACTATATCCAATATACCTCTTACGACATGCCTTATACACTGGCGAACGATCTGAATATGGAGATGATCGGACGCATCCTCTCTACGCGCTATCTGGAGTCGATCCGTGAGCGCGAAGGTGGTTCGTATGGCGTAGGAACATACGGATATATGGATATATTGCCTGTTCCTGAGGCTGCTCTGCTGATGCAGTTTGACACCGATCCGAAAAAGCAGGAAAGACTGATGGAGATCATTCATGAAGAGGTTCAGACCATCATTGACAACGGTCCTCTGGCAAATGATCTGCAGAAGGAGAAAGAGTCGATGCTGAAGGATTTCCAAGAGGACTTGGAGAAGAATACCTATTGGCGTCAGCAGCTGTATATGTACTATCTCTATGGTGTCAATAATATCCGTGACTACAAGCCAGCCGTAGAGGCCATCACAGCCGAAACCGTGCAATCCACTCTGAAGGAATTAGTGAAAGCAGGTAATGTATTTGAGGTAGTCATGTACCCTGAGAATTAAGCGAATGAATATAGTAGTAGTAAATGATGATGGTTGGGGCACAGCGGGCATCCGTCTGTTAGCCAAAGAGATGACTCGTCTGGGGCATGTGACTGTCATTGCGCCGGACGGGCCGCGAAGCGGTAAAGGAGCGTCCATCAGTGTGGAGACGCCGATCTATCTTCGCCGTATAGAGGAGCATGATCTGAACGGAGCGGATGTCTATGTGACCAACGGAACACCGGCAGACTGTATCAAGATCGCGCGGGAGTACATCTTTCCGAATGAACAGATCGACCTTGTGGTATCGGGTATCAATCATGGCTCCAATGCGGCAATAAATGCCATGTATTCCGGTACGATCGGAGCGTGTCTGGTAGCCGCAGAGAAAGGTATTCCGGCTGTCGGATGGTCTATAGACGACCACCGTCCGGATGTGGACTTGCACTGGCTGCAGCCATTCCTGGTAGAGGTGACGCAACATCTGTACGAAGAAGGGATCGCTCCGCGCACGGTATTCAATATCAATGCGCCTGTGGGCGAGATAGAAGGAATCCGCTGGACGCGGCAATGCGTGGGACACTGGGCAAACGAGCTGGCTCCTATAACTGAACCGCTGCCGGAAGGTGTGCTGCAAGGATGGAAATTAGCCGGAGCGTTCATCAACGAAGAGCCTTCGGCGAACGATACTGACATCTGGGCGATGGAGCATCAACTGCTCTCAATCACGCCGCTGTCATTGGATTGGACGGACTATGGATCGCTTTGACCGCTATTGGATCGGAATCCTGATCGGGCTGATACTGCCTGCCGCTTTCGGGCTGACGTATATAGAGGTGATGAATCTCTGGTATCCGCTGCAGACTCTGCAGTTCCAAGCCGGAGGAGTGCTAAGCAAACTGCTGCTGGTAAGCGTTTTCCCTGACCTGGCATTGATATTCGTATTCTATACGACGGATACTTGGCGGCTCAGCAAAGGTGTGCTGGCAGGTGCTATGCCTTACGTGTTAGCCGCACTTATGGTTTCGATGTGATGATGTCCGCTGCTGTAGCGGAGGCGGGAAGAGATCCCAAGAGAGAAGAGAGATGTTCGTACGAAGCGAGCATCTCTTTTTGGTATGCTTCGTCGTGCAGCAAGCGGTCCAACTCTGCTGCTACATTCGAAGTGGTGAAATCGTTGGCGACACACTCTTTGATGACTTCCCGTCCAGAGATGATATTCACGAGCGTGAAATGGCGGATAGAGAACACCAGCGGTTGCGCCCATCGGATGAGTCCGATGAATCGGGAGCATGCCAGATGGTAAACCGCCACTTGCGGGCAGCCCAGCAAGGCTGTTTCCAGCGTGGCTGTGCCGGAATTGACCACAGCGGCTGAGGCTTGCAGAAGCGTGGAATAGGTATCGCGTGTCAGCGTCTCGTCCGATCTCAAATAGGGTGTATAGAATGCATCGTCTATGCCCGGAGCAGCACAAACGATCCGTTTGTATTCCGGGAATCGGCGTGCTGCTTCTACCATCCGCGGCAGGCAATGGCTGATCTCCGAAGGTCTCGAGCCGGGCAGGATAGCAATCGTCTTTTGCCGCTCCAGCGGAGAGGTCTTCGTAGCCGAGAAATGCAGAATGTCTTCTGCCGTCGGATTTCCGACAAACGTGCAGCGGTAGCCGTAGCGGGCATAGAAATCCGGCTCGAAAGGAAAGATGCCCAATACTTCATCGCATAGCCGTGCGATCGTGTGGATCCTTCTGCGTTTCCACGCCCACACCTTGGGCGGTATATAATAGATAATCTTGGTGTGCGGCAAGTGCTTGCGGCAGAAGGACGCCATGCGGAGGTTGAAAGAAGGATAGTCGATGAGGATCAGCACGTCCGGTTGCTCCTCCAGCAAGGTCTGCTGCGCAATGTGGAAGTTCGTCCGTATATCGCGCCAATGGCTGATGACAGCAGCAAAGCCCATAAACGCCATGTGCCGGATATGTTGGTAGAGATGGCACCCTGCGGCTTGCATGTTATCACCTCCCATTCCGGCAAAAGCAGCCTGCGGCTCGCGTTGCGCTATTTTAGCTATCAACGCAGCCGCATGCTTATCTCCGGACGCTTCTCCTGCTATGAGGTAGTATTTAGTCATTACCGGATGACCTTTATCACACTCTGGGCGAGGGCGTTGGCTTGGTCCATCGTAGCCGCTTCGGAATAGACGCGGATGATAGGTTCCGTGTTGGATTTACGGAGGTGTACCCATCCTTCGGCGAAATCGATCTTCACGCCGTCGCGGTCGTTGACGCGCTCGTTGCGGTAGAGTTCTTTCACCTTGGCGAGAATAGCATCCACGTTGGTATCGGGTGTGAGGTCGATACGATTCTTGCTGATGCAGTAGTTGGGCAGGGTAGCGCGTAGTTCGCTCACCTTCATATCCAGATGCGCCAGATGGCTGAGGAAGAGCGCAATGCCGACGAGTGCGTCTCTGCCGTAGTGGCACTCCGGATAGATGACGCCTCCGTTGCCTTCTCCTCCGATGACCGCATTCACGCGTTTCATCTCTGCTACGACGTTCACTTCTCCCACTGCGCTGGCGCTATACTCGCCGCCGTGCGCCCGGGTGACATCGCTCAGCGCGCGCGTGCTGGACATGTTGCTGACCGTATTGCCCGGCGTATGGCTGAGGATGTAATCCGCTACGCTGACGAGCGTGTATTCCTCGCCGAACATCTCTCCGTTCTCGCAGATGATAGCAAGCCGGTCCACATCGGGATCTACCACAAAACCCACATCGGCTTTGCCGGATTTGAGCAAGTCGCTGATCTGGGTCAGATGCTGCGGCAGCGGTTCCGGGTTATGGGGGAAATGTCCGTCCGGTGTGCAGTTGAGTTCGATGATATTCTGTACTCCCACGGCTTTGAGAATAGCCGGAATAGCGAGTCCTCCGACGGAGTTAACGCAGTCGATAGCAACTGTGAAATTCCGTTTGCGGATGGCTTCTGTATCCACCAGTTTCAGTTTGAGCACCTGCTCAACGTGGTAAGGCAGGTAGTCTTTGGAGGTCATGTGCCCCAAGTTGTCCACCTCGGCAAAGGTAAAATCTTCTTTCTCCGCGATCTCCAGCACACCTTTTCCCTCTGCATCATTGAGGAACTCTCCTTTCTCGTTGAGGAGCTTGAGTGCGTTCCATTGCTTGGGATTATGGCTGGCGGTAAGTATAATACCTCCTGCGGCATGTTCGCCCGTGACGGCAAGTTCGGTAGTGGGCGTAGTAGCGAGTCCGATATTGACCACGTCATATCCCATTCCCATGAGCGTACCGCAAACGATCTGCTCCACCATGTGTCCACTGAGTCGCGCATCGCGTCCCACAACGATTTTGTTATTGTCCGGCATAGCCGCGCGCCGCTGGGTGGCATAAGCAGCTGTGAAACGAACAATATCTACCGGGTTCAACCCCTCTCCCACACGTCCGCCGATTGTACCGCGGATGCCGGAGATACTTTTAACTAAACTCATATTATTGCTTTACTTTGATTTTCAATATATATACATAAGGAGTCACGGACGATTGCTCGGCGTTGAATCCTAATTTGCTTGGGACGATGATTTCGCAGACGGACTCCGGATATTTCATCAGCCGAATAGCCAAATGCCAAGCGGTCGCTTCGCACTCGCTCAGATTCGTATAATGGAACTCGTACGGATACGACTGATCCAAGGTGGACCAGTAACTCAGCGTGTCCGCATTCTCCGTTAGACCGAATTTCTTGTATCGCGCGACGATGAGGTCGTTTGCAATAATCTCCAGATCCACCGTGTCAATTCTGGTGGAACTGATGGTGTCGTACCGCACGGAGTCGCCGCGGGAGATCAAATGGAAATAGAAATTGTCCACTCCCGTTACTTTGTAGTACTCTTTTTCTCCCCAGACATGATCAATAGAAGGTTCTTCTTTGAGAATCTGCAGGTTGTTGCGGCTGATATAATTGGCTATCAGCCGATCCTCTTGGTCGCGAAGCCTGGAATAGGTGTTACTACTGCATCCGGACGCAATAATAACCAAACCAATTAGGCCAAATAAAATACTTCTTTTCATTATTTCAATTCTAATTCAATCATTACATTCTCGTACGGCGGGATCTCTTTTGTCCCCTGCATGCCGAAGGCGGAATACCACGGAGCGAACATTTTGATGCGTGCCCCGCGATGCCATTCTCCGATGTTGAGATCCACCGCGACGGGCAGCTCGTATTTGCCGATCGTATAGGTTCCTTCGCTGTCTTGCAGCAGGTGTCCGTTCAAGTCGTACACCTTCATATGAATCACCCGTTTTTCGCCTTGTCGGGGTGTCGGCGAGTCTGTGTCGCCTTGGTCCAAGACGGTAACCCACGCTCCGCCTTCGTAGAGCGCATAGGATTCGTCCTGCGTTTGAACCAGTTGCAGCAGTTGTTTGTCGGCACTCTCCGCCAGGTCTTTATTCAGTTGCAGGAGAGCCAGCTGGGCGCTATCGACTTGTGGTGTCTCACCTTTGCGCTGGCTGGGTCGCTGAGGCGGCTGGTGGCTGCAACCGATGAGGAAAGCCAAGCCGATTCCTATGATCAATCTCGCGCTTCTCACTCGCTCTTTCCCTTTCTCTCTAATGCAGCCCGGCGGTATTCGCTTGGCGTAACACCATAGGTGTTTTTGAAGCATTTGGCGAAATAGCGGCTGTCGTTCATACCCACCATATAGGTGACTTCGGTGATGTTATACTGCCGCTCTTCCAGCAGTTGTGCCGCCCGCTTGATACGCATCTCGCGGATAAACTCTACGGGGCTGAGACCGGTCATGCTCTTCAGCTTGTTGAAGAATACGGTTCTTCCCATTCCCATCTCTTCCACCAGCTCGTCCACGGTGAGGGTGTTGTTATCCAGTTGGCGCTCCATCACATCCAGCAGTTTGGCGAGGAACGTATCTCCCGGAATAGGGTCGTCTGTTTTCTGCGGCTCCAGACGCATGAGTCGTTGGCGGTAACTCTGCTCCAGCTGATCGCGCTGCACAAGGATATTATTCACTCTCGCGCGCAGGTACTCCGGCTCGAAAGGTTTGGTGACGTAGTCATCCGCTCCGAATTCCAGCGCTTGCAACCGGCTCTCGATGGCAGTCTTGGCGGTGAGAAGGATCACCGGAATGAAATTGAAGTCTTTGTTCTGCTTGATCCATTGGGTCAGTTGCAAACCATCCACTTTCGGCATCATCAGATCCGTGATCACCAGGTCGATATGTTGCGTAGAGATTACTTCCTCCGCCTCTTCTCCGTCCTCAGCCGTTTCAATATGGTAGTCGTGATTCAAAATCTTCGTCAGGAAATTGCGCATATCCACATTGTCATCCACGACCAGAATTGTCCGCTGCAGGTCTTGGGGCTCTTGCTCCAACTGCTCCATCTTGTCTTCGAAAGTGGGGGCAGTAACAGCCGGAGAGGAAGCGTCATCGGCGATGAACTCCACTTCGTTGCCGAAATGCTCTTTGCCGGTATGCAGGAGGACGGTGATCTTGGTGCCTTTGCCCACTTCGCTCTCCACCTCGATGTAGCCGTGGTGAAGATCCACCAGCTCTTTGGTCAGATTCATGCCTATACCGGTTCCGGTGATGCCGGTGTTGTTGAGTTCGTTATTGCTGGAGAAACGCTCGAAGAGGACATTCCGTTTCTCCGGCGCAATGCCGACTCCTTCGTCCTCCACCGCCAGTGTTACAAATCCCGGTTTGGAATCAATGATCACGCGGATGGATTTGCCGGCAGGAGTGAATTTGAACGCATTGCTGAGCAGGTTCCACAAGATCGTATCCATCCGCTCACAGTCCACCCAGACGGTCGAATCCTCTGTGCGGTTCTCAATCTCGAAATGGATATGTTTCTCGTACGCCTCTTTGCGGAAGTTCGCGCTCGTCTCTTCCACCAGGCTGCTGAGCATGGTCTGCCGGAGTTTGAGTTTCATCTTCTGGTTTTGCACCTTGCGGAATTCCAGTAGCTGGTTCACCATGCGTAACATCCGCTGCCCGTTGCTTTGCACGATCTCCAGTTGGCTGCGGACGCTTTGGCTGATGCGTTCGTTCTGGAGGATGTTCTCAATCGGCGCTACGATCAGCGTAAGCGGCGTGCGGAGTTCGTGGCTGATATTGGTGAAGAACCGCAGTTTGATATCCGTCACCTGTTGCTCCACGATCACCCGCTGGCGGAGTCCGTTGAAGACCGAGACGCCATAGGCGATAGCACCAAACAGGATAGTGAGACCGAGGATGTACAGCAGGATCGCCCACCAGGTGAGCCAGACCGGTTTCTCCACACAAATGACCAGCGTCTGCTCGTTGTTCACTTCGATTCCTTCGCGGTTCGTCGAACGGACATGGAAGGTGTATGTCCCATGATGGAGGTTGTTGTATGCCACGCGGCGGAGATGTCGTGCCTGCCGCCATTCATGGTCGATACCGTCCATCTTATACAAATAAAATATCTGACCCGCAGCCACGTATTCCATCGCGGCGTATTCGATCTCGATATTGCTTTTATGGGGGATGGAAACCGTGTCTTCTACCAGTACGGAGTCCGCCACCTCCACTTTGGTGATCCGCAGCGGCGGAACGGATTCGGAGCGCCTGATACGGCTTGGGTCAAACGAGCAGTAGCCGTTCGAATAGCCGAAGAGAATCTGCCCGTCCGGAGTACGGAGTGCCTCTGCTTCCGTGAAATAGATATTGTCCTCGCCGTCCAGCGCATCGTAGTAGTAGAAATCGCCGGTCTCCAGATTCAGCTGGGCAATGTCGCTTTCGGAGCAGAACCACAGGTTGGTGCTGTCGCACGTCATGGCGAGGATGATGTCGTGGAAGATCTCTATTTTGGTGATTTCCGGTTTCTCTGCCTGCGGATCAATGGTCAGCAGTCCGCCGCCGAATGAACCCAGCCATAGCTTGCCGTGGCTGTAGCACAGCGCGCGGATGTCGTAACTCGGAATAACGGTGCATTCCATGTTTTGCAGATCCACTTTGAGCACACCGGTGGTCGTGCCACACCATAGATTCTTGCCGACCAGAACGATGTCGCGCACTTTCATTCCGTTTCCGACTATTTGCGGAGCAGCCCATTTGGCGCCTTCCTTGCGCAGAATATTGACACCGCCGCCATACGTAGCGACATAAAGCGTGCCATCCTCTCCTTCTTCTATATCATAGATATCGGGGTGGGAAGTCTCTATCTTCTCGCCTTTCGCCGTCAGCAGTCCTTTGCCTTTCGTGCCGTATAGCATACTGTGCGAACTCTCCAAAGCGCAGTAAGCGTTGGTCTCCGATTTGACGAGCGTGCGCACCTCTCCGGAGCGGGAGACCGCAAAAGCGCGCACTTCTCCATTGCTCTCCGCCGAGTGCCGCATGTCGTGCAGTTGGTAAGGCGTCGGCTCCATGTTGATGCAATCGACACCGCCGTCGTACGTGGAGATCCACATCAGTCCGTCGCGGTCCATGTAAGCGGTGTGAATCATATTGGTCAGTCCGTCAATGGGATAGACCAGTTCGTCTTTCTCGTAGTCGTAATAACTCCATCCGCCGCCGGTCGGGTTGACCCATGTACGTCCTTGCCGGTCCTCCAAGAGGAAGAAATGTTGTCTCAGTCGTCCGGCATAGCGGCTGTCCAAAGGCGGCGTGAAGCGTTTCCATTGCCCTAAGCGGTAGCGCAGAATGCCGTACGTATCGTCCGTTTGCCAAATCACGCCGCGCGAGTCCACCTTCGTGTGTTTCTCCGCTTCGTTCATCTTGACTAACATCCCTTCCGGCAGGCTGTCGTACGGGAACTCGGTTGTTATTTGCCGCGCGGCGTCCAGACGATAGTAATGTCCGTCATAGGTCGCCCACCAGAGTTGCTCGTGCTCGTCCTCGTAGATCAGATCCACGCGGTTGTTGACTTGCGCCTCTTTGCCATTATGCATCGCCTTGAAGGTGACGAACTCATATCCGTCGAAGCGGTTCAATCCATCCCATGTGCCAAACCACATGAATCCTTGTTTGTCCTGCATGATTGCCATCACGGTATTCTGGCTCATGCCATCTTTGATGGAATAGTGCTGGATGACATAGTGCTCGTTCGCGCCGGCGCATAGCGCAACGAACAAAAGTCCGATGAGAAGACGGAATTGCTTCATATCTAACAGTTTAACAGCTTAACAATTTAACGGTTTTACCGCGAAGCAAGCCGCTCCAGATAGCGACCGTAAGCGGTCTTCATCTCTTTGCCGAGCGCGGCAAGTTGTTCGGTCGTGATCCAGCCGTTCTTCCATGCTATTTCCTCGATACAGCTGACATAGAATCCTTGCCGGTTTTGGATGGTAGCGATGAAATTGCCGGCGTCAAGCAGACTGTCGCAGTTGCCGGTGTCCAGCCATGCGAAACCGCGGCTGAAGAGTTTGACGCGTAGCGTCCCTTCCGCCAGATAGAGTTTGTTGAGGTCCGTGATCTCGTATTCTCCGCGTGCGCTGGGTTTTAACGCAGCGGCTTTTTCGCAAACCGTCTGGTCGTAGAAATACAGACCCGGAACGGCATAGTTGCTCTTCGGGTGCTCCGGCTTCTCCTCCAGACTCTTTACAATCAGTTCGGTCTCGTTTCCGTCGGTGTGCTTTTCCTCGAACTCCACTACGCCGTAAGCGCGCGGATCTGCCACTTCGTAGCCGAAGATGCATGCGCCGCCGTGTTGGACGCTTTCCACCGCCTCTTTGAGCATGCGTCCGAAATGCTGGCCGTAGAACATATTATCGCCGAGGATAAGGCAACCCGGTTCGCCATTCAGAAACTCTTTGCCCAGCACGAACGCTTGCGCCAGACCGTTTGGCACGAGTTGCACTTTGTATCGCAGGGTCATTCCGATGCGGCTGCCGTCGCCCAGTAACTCTTCGAACATCGGCAGATCGCGGGGAGTGCTAATGATCAGCACTTCGCGGATCCCCGCCAGCATTAACGTACTCAGCGGATAATAAATCATCGGTTTGTCGTAAACCGGCATGATTTGTTTACTGATCGCTTTACTCAATGGATACAAGCGCGTAGCGCTACCTCCGGCTAAAATGATTCCTTTCATATCTATGGTATTTTAACATAAGCGTCCGCAAAGGTACAATAAAAAATTGACACTCGCAAATAAAAGTGTCAATTTTTACACATTTATGTGTATTTTCTGTTAAATCAACGCCAAAATAGCGACGATGAGCGTAGTAAACATCAAAACCGGCATCTGTTTGTCCAACCGCTCCGTATGCGTCCAGACGTACCATAGATGCCATCCCCAGAGGGGCAGAATACATAGCGTCCATAGATGTCCAAAGAGCGCGAAAAGAGCCAGCGAACCGAGGATGAGGACGGAATGGTAAATCCGGGCGCCCGTCGGGCCCAAGAGACTCGCAAAGGTATGTTTGCCGTGCTTGCGGTCGTTCGCCATATCGCGTATATTATTAAGGTTTAACACGCCCACGCACGGGAGACCGATCGCCACCCCGCAGCAGAATACCTCCCAATTTATCGTCTGCGTCTGGAGATAATAAGCGCCCATCGTGCTCAGCAATCCGAAGAAAAGGAACACACCCAAATCGCCCAAACCGATATAGCCGTAACTATGCTTTCCAAGGGTGTATGTGACCGCTCCAATGATCGCCAGCAGTCCTAATGCTATGAATCCTAGACTTTGTATGTTGAAGAGTGTGCCGAATACGGTGTAAATCAATGCAATACCGAATAGTATGCATAGTCCCAAAAACAGCCAAATCATGGCTTTCATTTGCCGTTCTGTGATCTTTCCGCTCTGCATGCCGTATGCCGCTCTGCCATGCTGGTCTGTATCGGTTCCTTTCTGCGCATCGCCTAATTCGTTGCAGAGGTTGCTGAGGATTTGGAGACTGAGGGTCGTGCAGATAGCCAGCGCAAAGACGACCCATTTTTTGCTTGCTGCCAAGCCGGTTCCGAGAATGATCCCCGACACGGAAAGGGGAAGAGTGCGAAGTCTTAATGATTGAATGTACGGATTCATAACAGTATAAATGGGTTTACTAATGATTGACGAAGTATTTACTAACAATGGGCAAAATTACTATAATTATTCGATATGTGCAAATAGAAACTATTTTTTTTGCTTAATTCTTGCGTATTTGAAAAAAAAGTAGTACCTTTGCAGCCGTAAATTAGTATTAATCATACCAAAATCCAGTCTATATGCTACACATGAATGAAGAAACAGCACGTTGCCTCTTGTGCCACGATGCTCCGTGCGGCTTGAAGACAGCCCGTGCTATCCGTGCAGCCCGGTTCGACAACTTACAAACGGCTGCTGAACTGTTCAACCAAATCCCGGAAGCCGAGCTTGCTGCGGCAGAGAAAGCCTGTATTCATTACGACAAGCCCATCCGCATCTCGGAGCTTGCAAAAGCTATCAGCTCTCAGACGGCAAACGGCAGCGATCAGCCGTCAGCTATCAGCCATCAGACGGCGGAATTGCCTTCGCTGGAGATCAATTTCTGCGACATGGTGTGCGAAAATCCGTTCTTCTTGGCTTCTTCTGCTATCTGTACCAATTATGACATGGTAGCCCGCGCCTTTGAAGCCGGCTGGGCAGGTGTGTTCTACAAGACCATTACCAAAGCGGATATCCGCGAGGTCTCGCCGCGCTTCGACGCCGTGCGAAAGGAAGGAACGCCTTTTGTCGGATTCCGCAATATGGAGCAGTTGAGCGAAAATCCGTACACGATGGACTTTGATATTCTCCGCCGCCTGAAGCAGAACTATCCTTCCAAACGCGTTATTGCTTCGATCATGGGACAGACCGAAGAGGAATGGATTGAGTTGGCGAAAATGGCGGAAGAGGCAGGTTGCGATGCTGTGGAGCTGAATTTCTCCTGTCCGCAGATGCGTCTGACGGGTTTGGGAAGCGATATAGGTCAGAACTCCGAGTTAATCCTCTTTTATACATCGTACGTGCGCGACGCGGTTTCGATCCCCGTTATTCCAAAGATGACGCCTAATATCATGTCTATGACCTCTCCTGCGCTGGCTTGTTTCTACGCAGGTGCGTCCGGTATTAGCGCCATCAATACGATCAAATCCATCACGATGAGCCACGAGGCGGAGGTGAGCAACAAAAAGACCGTTTCGGGCTATTCGGGCAAGGCGGTCAAGCCCATTGCGCTTCGTATGATTTACGAGATGACAGGCAATCCGATCTTGCATAAAGCGGGTATCGAGAAACATATGGATATCTCGGGTATTGGAGGAATTGAGACTTGGCGCGACGCGCTGGAGTTTATCCAACTCGGTTGCCGGAACGTGCAGGTTTGTACGGCTGTGATGCAATACGGGTATCGGATTATAGACGATCTGATCCTGGGTCTGCAGCATTATATGGCTTCCCGCGGTATTACGGAGTTGAAGAAACTGGTAGGCGAAGAGTTGAAAAATATCGTCCTGCCATCTGATCTGGACCGCGAGACGATGGTTTATCCGATAATCGACAAGGAGAAATGTATCGGTTGCGGAAGATGCTATGTCTCTTGTATGGACGGCGGTCATCAGGCGATTGAGTTTGGCGAAGACCGCAAACCGCGCATCCTCGGACAGAAATGTGTTGGCTGTCATTTATGCCGTTTGGTCTGTCCGACGGGCGCGATCTCTCAAGCAAAGCGAATCAAGAAAGCGAAGTAAGCACAGCGGATCAAGAATACAGATTGCATACAGAACCAAAAAAGAGACCCGAAAGAGTCTCTTTTTTTGTGGTGCCAACGGGAATCGAACCAGTGACACAAGGATTTTCAGTCCTTTGCTCTACCAACTGAGCTATGGCACCCGGAAATGTCCCCGTTAATCGGGGAAACTGGCCTCCGCCGGAAGGGGCTATAAACGTCCTTCGAGCGAAAATCGGGTGCAAAAGTACTGCTTTTTTTTGAATTGACCAAATTTTTCTGCATTTTTTTTGCAAAAGCGTGCATTTTTCTTGCTCTTTTGGCAAAAAAGCAGTAATTTTGCACCCCAAACTGCTCAATTATGGAACTAAAAGTGATTGCATACGCCCGCAACGGGCACACGGACAAGTTCGGCATCCCGCGGCAGAGTAGGGACGAAAGTCCTGTCTTGACGCGCATTGTGTTTGAACCCGAATACAATGTGCGCGAGGCACTGAGAGGTATAGAAGGGTACAGCCATCTGTGGCTCCTGTGGGGATTTAGCGAAACGCCCATGGAAAACTGGTCGCCTACGGTGCGCCCTCCGCGCTTGGGAGGAAACAAGCGAATGGGTGTTTTTGCCACGCGCAGCCCCTTCCGCCCTAATCCGATCGGTCTGAGCAGCGTCAGACTCATCGATATTCTGGAGACTACGCCGGAGAACCGCATCGGGCTCCTCGTCAGCGGAGCGGATCTCCTCGACGGTACACCCGTCTATGACATCAAACCCTATCTCTCTTTCAGCGACTCGCACCCTGACGCAAAGAACGGTTTTGCGGAAGAGACGAAAAATTACCGCTTGCCCGTGGACTGGGGGCAAATAACGGATTTGCCCGACCCGCAAACCAAACGCGAAATAGAGTATATCCTCTCGCAGGATCCCAGACCCGCCTACCAAAACGACCCGGAGCGTGAGTACAAAATGGATTACGCCGGCTGGAAAATCGTTTTTTGCGTTGATCCGGATGCACGCATACACGTCCGCCAACTCGTCTCTGCGCACTGCTAAACCCCGTGACCACTCCGTGACCTCTTCACGACCATTGCGGACATTTTAGAACTTTTGGGCGTTTTTTTTGGAAAATTCTTGTTTGTTCCAAAAAAAAGTATTATCTTTGCAGCCGTTTTAAACATAAATATCATGAGAAAAACAATTTTAACAGTATTTTCAATAATTTTTATCGCGGGCGCGGTGCGCGCGGAAGGTCAAACGAATGCCGTTGCACAGGATGAGCAGCCGACGAACATTGGCGTGCCGAGTGAGTGCGAGGATGTGATGCTGCAGGCATTCTATTGGGACAGTTACAAGAACCAGACGGGAAATGATTCCAAGTACGGTCGTACGAGATGGGTTGATCTGCTGAAAGATACTGCGGCTATTACCGCCAATTTTGACTTGGTATGGTTTCCGCCGAGTGCTTATGGCGACGGCGGTAACGGCAATGGCGGTGTGGGTTACACCCACAGGCAGCTGAGCAAACAAGAGAGCGACTGGGGATCGAGTTCGAAACTGAAAGAGCTGATTGCTGCGCTACACAGAGGAGACACGCGCGTGCTAGCGGACATTGTGATCAACCACCGCGGCAACAAGAGCAACTGGTGTGATTTCTACGCCGATAATTTCGGATCGTATGGTACTTATCAGTTGACACAGCAGCATATATGTAGTAGCGACGAGGGTTTCACGAATACCAGTTCGACGTGCTATGGCGCTGACAAGTCGGAGCGCGGAAACGCAGACACGGGAAGCAATTTCGATGGTGCGCGCGATCTGGATCATACAAACGAGTTGGTGCAGAACTGGGCGAAGGCGTACGTGCAATGGATGATTGACGTGATGAAATATGACGGGTTCCGGTATGACATGACATTAGGTTACCACGGCAAATATCTGAGCATGTACAATGAGGCGAGCCGTCCGTATTTGTCTGTTTCGGAGTTGTGGGAAGGCATAGACCGTCAGGTTCGCCATTTGCAGGAGACGAACTATAACACGATGATTTTTGATTTTCCGTTGAAATACCAGCTGCACCAGGCTATTGTAGGCGGTTCGTATGGCAAATTGCGCAACCCTGCAAACAGCCTGCGCGGCAAAGGGTATGCGAAATATGCGGTCACATTTATAGACAACCACGACACGTTCGAACGTGAGAGTTACGGCAATAACCAATTCGGTGGTCAGAATATCAACCTGAACAACCCCACCCACAGGTATCGTGTTCTGGAGGCGTATGCGTATATCCTCGCGATGCCGGGTGTGCCTTGCGTGTTCTGGCCTCACTGGAAAACCTATCAGAGTGAGATCAATGCCTTGATTGCAGCCCGCAAATTAGCCGGCATTCATTCGGAGTCGGCTGTGCTGAGCGAAACGACCTCGCAATACAACTACGAGGCGGTTATTCAGGGACATCGCGGTCGGCTCATGCTCCGTCTGGGCACGAAACGCAGTACGGAGACGCCGGATGGGTATAGGAAAATAGTGGATGGTCCGCAGCATACCGTCTATTATAAGGAAGGCGGCGAAGGTATAGAAGAAACTGGGCCGGCGGGCGCAAGCGGCGTAAGAAAAATCATTTACAACGGACAGGTGTATATCGTCCGTGAGGGTAAGACTTATACGCTGACCGGAAGCGAAATCAGAGAGAAATGAATTAATGAATAAAAACACAATAAGATGAAAAAAACAGGATTGATTTTGGCAGCCTTTCTCTGCAGTATGATTGGATGGGCGCAGAGCTATGGAATTTTGGTGAACGGCAAGATGTATTATGCTGCTTCGTACGAAGGACCGGATCCATACGGAGAGGGTTTTGAACAGTACCTGGCGCATGTGCAGGTGTCGAATGGCGATAAATTGCAGTTGTACGACGCAGACCACAAGGCAGCTTGGGCAGTGGATTTGAATACGTCTTCGGTAGCCGGTTTCACGCGTGACGGCGACCACTACAATGTGAGTGTAAGCGGATGTTATGATTTCTATATCAAGCTGAAATATGAGGCTGACCAGTTGTATATCGGTCCGAGTGGTCCAGGTACCGTATGTGGCGAAGGACAGGATATCAGCAAGGGTGATCCTGTTAATCCGGGTTACGGCGGTTCTGTTCCGGCTAAATGTCCGGATGTGATGTTGCAGGCATTCTATTGGAACAGTACAAGCGGAAGTGCCGGCGAAGGCGGAGGAAACGGTTTTGGTCGTACCAAATGGATTGATTTTCTGAACGGCAATAACGGTTCGTCGGCAGAGGAGATCGGTCAGTGGTTTGATATGATCTGGTTCCCGCCGATGAGTGCCGGAAGCGGACTGGGTTATCACCCGTCGGACTACAGTTCATTGAGCAGCGACCGTGGTACGAAGGAAAAACTGACGCAGATGATTGAAATTATTCATAAGAACGGTGGTCGTGTGATTGCTGATATTGTGATCAATCACGGCGATGCGAAGAGCGGCTGGTGTGGTTACGCAAGCGGTTATAATTTCGGAACGTACGGTAAGTTTGTGCCGGACGGAAGTTATATCTGCCGGACGGACGAGGTGAATAACTCTGCATCGGGTGCTCCGGCAGAGTGTGTGGGTTTTGCGACAGGAGGAAACGATGACGGTTATGGCGACGAGGCGAATTATGCTGCTTCGCGTGACTGGGATCATACGAATGCAAACGTGCGCAATATGTTCAAGGCATACCTCAAATGGATGCGCAATGAGGTCAAAGTAGATGGTTTCCGTTATGACTACTGCAAGGGCTATCACAACAGCCATATCAACGAATATAACAAAGCGGCGGAGGCTTATTTCAGCGTCATGGAGTATTGGGATGGTGATGTGAATACTTTGCAGGCACGTTTGAGCGATGCAGGTTGGAACACTGCGACCTTTGATTTCGCAACCAAATATACGGCATTCAATGACGGTATTGCGGCAGATAACTACTGGAAACTGAAGGGTGCAGGTCTGCCGGGAGCAGGTAAGTCCCGCTATGCCGTTACATTCGTCGACAGCCACGACACGCACCTGCGCGATAATGGCAATGAGTTCTGCGGCGACGGCAATTCGATGGGTCTTTGCAAGGACAAGTTGCTGCAAGCGAACGCGTATATGCTGAGCATGCCCGGTGTGCCGTGTGTGTTCTGGCCGCACTGGGTGACGTACAAAGAGGAACTTAAGAAAATGATCAATGCCCGTTACAAAGCAGGTGTTCATAGCGAGAGCGCCGTGAGCGACGAAGCCGGAGACGGTTTCTACAAAGCTACGATCACCGGAACGAATGGTGAGATCCGTCTGTTGCTGGGTCCGAACTCGGGTTATAACAGCACTCCGAGCGGCTACACGCTGGCTGTGAAGGGCAACGGTTATGGCGTATATTATAAGATGAATAGCGCGCGCGGGGACAAGAACACCGAGCGTGTGGACCGCACCAAAACGGAAGGTGTGGAGGAAGTCAGCTCTATGCCGTCAGCCGTTAGAGGCGAGAAATTCGTTCAGGACGGTCAGTTGCTGATCAAAGTGGGCGAACAGGTGTTCGACGCTTTCGGTCGCAGAGTGAAGTAATAGGGAAAAATGTTAAAACCACAATACAATGAAAAAGATTTTTATGTTGATGGCTGCCATGGTATGTGCAGCAGGGATGTATGCCGCAAGTTACGGCATTCTGGTGAACGGAAAGATTTATTATCCGGCAGAGTATAAGGGTCCGGATGCTTACGGAGAAGGTTTTGAGGAGTATCTGGCGCATGTGAAGGTAGCCAGCGGTGACCAGTTGCAACTCTGCGACGCAGAGAACCGCGCTGTGTGGGCTGTGGATCTGAATCCTGCTTCGGTGGCAGGTTTCACGCGTGACGGCAATATCTACAAAGCTACGGTCAGCGGTTGCTATGATTTCTATATCAAACTCAAATACGAGGCAGACGAATTGTATATCGGTGACGGAAAAGATTGTGTTGACGGCATTGATATCAGCGCGTTGGACGATGTAGATGAGGACGATGTGAACTACTATGCGATCGGTTGGATCAACGGAGCAGACAACGGCGAGACAGCATATGATGTGTATGACGACAATATGCTGTTCGTGGACGGCAAACTGACCATTGACTGCCAGATGGGTAGCTATATCGCCGTGAAGGATCACAAGGGCAATTTCTATTATTCCAGAACGCAGACGACTATTGAGAATAGTTCTGTTACGATGGACTGGGCGAACGGTTGGTCCGGTTGTGAGAAATGGGCTATTCCTGAGGGCGTGAACTATATCATCATCCGCAGCGCGAAGTTCAAAGATCATATCCAGCTGGAGCGCGTGGATAAAGCGACATACGACGCTTATCACTATAGCGGAAGCCAGGCTATCGAGAACACCGAGGTGAGCGAGAAAGCGCACAAGGTGATCATTGACGGTCAGCTTCGTATCGTGCGCGGCAACAGAATGTTTGACGCTACAGGTCGCGAGTTGTAAATTATAAATCAAGCATAGAATATGCGTAAACTTGTTCTCAGTATTTTGGTGATGTGTGTTGCCTGCGTTTTTGCGCAGGTGACACCGTCTCCGAATCCTATTCCGGTGGGTTATACCGGCGAAGTAACCATTGTTTATGACGCCACGAAAGGCAGCGGAGGTATGGTGGGCGCCACCAAATGTTACGCGCACACGGGTCTCATTACGGCGGATTCGAAGAATACCGGCGACTGGAAGAACGTCATCGGTTCATGGCGTGGAGCAACCCAGCCGCAGTTGACCTCTCTCGGCGACAATAAATGGCAGTTGGTAATACCGAACATCTATTCGTTCTACGGCGTGCCGGAGACAACGGATATCAAAGCACTTGCGTTTGTCTTCCACGACGGTCCGAGCGGAAGCAAAGAAGGCAAAGCCGTGTCGGGTGACATCCTCGTTTATCTGGGTGAAGAGACAGGCGGCGATATATGGGATGCCGTAGTGGATGTAGCGCCTGTGACGGGAACCCGTCCTTCGGGTGTCAGCAACGGTATTTACTATGGAGCCGACGGCACGTCTGTGACGCTCTGTACGTATGCCGCGAGCAATAGTGAGCCGGCAAGACGCGTCTTCCTGCTGGGCGATATGACCGACTGGAAACTGGATGCCGCGCACCAGATGAAGCGAGACGGAAACTATTTCTGGATCACCCTCACGGGCTTACAAAAGGGCAAAGAGTACCGTTTCCAATATGCCGTAGAGCGTGCGGATGGTGTGAAGAAACAGATCTGCGATATCTATTCGGAGAAAGTGATTCACTCCGACGACCAATGGGAGCCGAAGCAGGTGGATCCGACCCTGATTGATTATCCCACCAGAGGTGCTGACGGCGGTTATGTGACGGTCATCCAGCCCGGTAAACCGGAGTATCAATGGTCGAGCGCAACGCTCAATTTCCGGCGTCCTGCGCGCGAGAACCTGATCGTCTATGAGGTATGGGTGTATGACTATACCACCAAACGGACCTTCAAGGGCTTGATAGACCGGCTCGATTATATCCAGAACTTGGGTGTGAATGCGATTGAGTTGATGCCAATCACGGAGTTTGAGGGCAACCAGAGCTGGGGTTACAACCCTGTGCTCTATTTCGCATTGGACAGGGCGTACGGCAAGGCGGATGATTTCAAACAGCTGGTGGACGAGTGCCACAAACGCGGCATCGCCGTCATTATGGATATGGTCTTCAACCATACGAACGGTTCCAACCCGATGGTCAAACTCTACCCTTGGACCAGCAGTGATAAGTCGCAGACCGAACTGCGGCTCAACCCGTGGATTAATATCAATCCGCCGGAGGGTGATAACGGTTATGGCGAGGAATGGAACCATGATTTCGGACCTGCCAAAGAGATGTTTGAGCGCGTGTTCGAGTATTGGCTGCGGGAGTACAAGATCGACGGCTACCGTCTGGACCTCAGCCATGGGCTTTGCGGCAATACCAACAATGCTGTGCAGAACCTCATCAGTTATTACAACAATCATGTCAAGGCGGTGTCCAACGGCGCCTATATGATTCTGGAGCACTGGGGCAACGGACAAGACCAGTTAATCGGTCAGGGCATGCAATGCTGGACGGGTAATGTGATTACGAATGCGTATTGCCAGACAGCGATGGGATGGCTCAAAGACGGTGACGGTTTTGATGGTGCTAACAGAGCAGGGTATGTCTCTTATGCCGAGAGTCACGACGAGGAACGAATGCAATACAAGGCGAAGATGCACGGTAATGGTGATCTGAAGACCAACGAGACTGCGCGTCTGGGACGTGTGGCGGAGAACGTGGCATTCAATGTGCTGCTGAAGGGCGCGCACATGTTGTGGCAGTTTGAGGAGTTGGGCTACGACATCTCGATCGACCAGAACGGTCGTACCGGTAGCAAGCCTAATCCGTCCACCAAGGGTTATTTCGTCCAGCCGGCGCGTGTGGATGCCTTCACCAAGTGTGCACAAGTGATCACCCTGCGGACTCAGTTGATGCCGAATGCCTTCACCGGCACGCCGAGCGTCAGCATCGGTTCGGGCAAAGCGCTCCGCACGATCCAATGGGGCAATAATGTGTTCGCTGTGGCTAACTTTGGCGTAGAAGGAAACCAAGCTGTTTCTATGCCTTCCGGTACGTGGTATGATTATCTGGGAGGAGCAGTCAAGGCAACTGTTTCTACTTGTGTTCTCGCGCCGGGCGAGTTGAAAGTGTTCACCGGCACGCCGGTGACAGCTCCGACCTTCACCGACATCCAGAAACGCGAGACGCAAGGGATAGAAATAGTTGGTCAGCCGTCAGAAATGAACATTCAGAAGATTCTCCGCGACGGACAGATCTATATCCTCCGCGGCGACGGAACTTATACGCTCACGGGCGCGCGCGTTCATTAAAATATTCATTATTCATTACCTTGTACATCGCGATCGCTGGAAATATTGGAGCAGGTAAGACCACGCTGACCAAGATGTTAGCGCGCTACTACGGATGGGAGCCGCGGTTTGAATCCGTGAGCTTCAATCCGTACCTGGAGGACTATTACGGCGACATCAAGCGTTGGGCGTTCTGTCTGGAGACCTATTTCCTGAAGGAGCGGTTCAAGGACATGCTGGCTGTCCAGAAAGCGGGGCATACGATCGTCCAGGACCGTTCGATCTTCGAGGGTGTCTATGTCTTTGTCCGAAATAACTATGAGCGCGGAGACCTGTCCGAACGCGATTTCGAGACGTTCATGGAGCTCTTTGACCTCATGAAATCGCAGATGAAAATGCCGGATATGTTGATCTATCTGCGTAAGTCCGTTCCGGCGCTCGTCGCGCAGATCCAGAAACGCGGACGGGACTATGAGCAGCAGATGGAGATTGACTACCTCAAAGGACTCAATGACAAATACGAAGATTTTATCTTCCATCGCTATGAAGGGCGTGTCCTCGTCATCGAGTCCGATGGAATGGATTTTGAGAATAACCCGGCTGACTTCCGCACGGTGATCAACAAGGTGGATGCCGAGCTTTTCGGATTGTTCAGCGAAAATAACTGGAATAAATAACTTATAACCCCCTCAATCGGCAAAGGGGTCCCCGACGGGCGCTAACGGAGTGCACCCGGTGGGGAGTAATATGCCGAGCGCGAATGCATATAGCTGTTGCAGGAAACATCGGGTGTGGCAAAACCACCCTGACAAACATGTTAGCCAAACATTATGGCTGGGAACCACGTTTCGAATCCGTGGAGTATAACCCCTATCTCGCTGATTTCTATCAGGATATGGCGCGGTGGTCATTCAATCTGCAGGTCTATTTCCTCAACAAGCGTTTCAAAGACGTCGTGGAGATTGGTCAGTCGGACAAGTATATCATCCAGGACCGTACGATCTATGAGGACGCGCGTATCTTTGCGCCGAACCTGCATGACCAGGGGATGATGTCCGATCGGGATTTTGAGAACTACCAGGATCTCTTTGAACTCATGACGACTCTGGTCAAGATGCCGGATCTGCTGATCTATGTCCGTGCGTCTGTTCCGACGCTCGTTGCCCAGATCCAGAAACGTGCCCGCGGCTATGAGCAGCAGATGAAACTGGATTACCTCCAGGGCTTGAACGACAAATACGAAGCTTGGATCAAGGATTACAAAGGCAAACTGCTGATCATTGAGGGCGATAAGATCAAGTTCGGCGAGAACCCCGAGGATTTCCGTTGGGTCACCGACCATATCGACGCCGAACTCTTCGGTCTCTTCCCCTTCGAAGCCGAAGAGAAAACCGGTAAGGAGATATGATGTAAACTGACGGAATCAAGGTTACTCGATGAAAGACGAGATAGTATTATATCAACCCGACGCGACTATCCAGTTGGAGGTGCGGCTGCAAGACGAGACCGTTTGGCTGACACAGCAGCAGATGGCGATGTTATTTGATGTAAAAGAGAATAACATTACATATCATATTCAAGGTATTTATAAGGCTCATGAACTGGATCCGGAAGCAACTACTCAAAAAATTAGAGTAGTTCGATCAGAAGGAAATCGTAATGTTACTCGTTCTATTGATTTTTACAATTTGGACATGATTATCTCTGTAGGATACCGTGTTAATAGTGCCAATGCTACGCAATTCCGTCGTTGGGCAACACATATTCTAAAAGAATATATTCTTCGTGGCTATGCTATCAATCAGCAGCTGCTGCATTTGGAAGAGCGTTTGGATCATCGATTTCTGCAAAGAAACGCGTGGTCATCATAGACGCGTATGTCGATGCAGCTACGTTCGAGATGATGGATGTGCGTGCCAAAGGCGTGCAGGCGACTAGCTATTCCGGCAAGGACTTAACCGGTTTGCGCGACCTGCATAACGGCAAAACAGGTACGGAGCCGATAGAAACGGCTGTTTGGTCTCACCCCTCTCACGACCGGTGGCTGATCGTGGACAATAGTGTGTACCACTGCGGTCACTCGCTGAAAGATATGGGGCAGAAACTGAGTGCTGTCTCGCTGCTCGGGATTGATTCAAACGATATACTCAAACAAGTGAAATAATACCCCTATGCAACTCACTATAAATCGTCTGCTCCTGCGGACGATTTTTTTGTAAAAAAATATAGTAAACTCTTGCGTAATTCCGAAAAAAGCAGTACCTTTGCAGCGATTTCTGATAAACACTTTGATTAGGATTTATATGCTTACGCACTGTACATACGGCGCTCACAGCCAACGAATTACCCCTGCTGCCATATGGGGGGGGGTATTCGCATACCTCGCCTCCGCAGTCATATTGTAAGCACCCCACAGACCAACGCAACGCTATCACAGGCGGTGCCCGCAATTCGCGGGTGCCGCTTGCGTGTATATATTGATAATATTTGACTACATAAATAATGAAGAAAATCTACACTCAGCCACGCATAGAGACCGTGGCAACCACTCCGCAGCAGATGCTCTGCGCCAGCGAAGGTATCAAAGCGAAGATCTCCGGTTACAAAAACACCGGCGGCGGCTTCAGCCAGACCCCGCCCTACATATGGCTGGCAGGCATCGTCTGCTCGTCCCTGCTGTTCTTGGGAACGGCTTGTTCTACCAATAACCCCGACCAGCCCAAGCAGCAGGCGGAGCTCAAGCCCCGCACGCTGATAGTAAAAACCTCACCCCAACCCTCTCCCAAGGAGAGGGGGATTCTGCGTCTTCCGCAGGCGACTATCACTGAGAACGGGGAGGTGCTCGATGCCCTGTGGAACGCAGGCGACGAGGTGTTCTACCGCAATCTGAGCCGCGAGGCATACACTGATCCCCAAGAGGGCTCGGTGAAGCTCTCCGGCACGCTCCGCGCGGACAAAAAGGGCAGCGTTGCTTCCTTCTCCGGCGACCGCGTCTGGTGTACAGAGGAAGACCAATTGGCGCTTATCTATCCGAATAATCCGGCGGACTTCACTTTACATGACCTCTTGACAGCGAGCTATACTATCTCCGTAGCAGGGCAGAACGGCACGTTGGAGACCTTGGCAAAGGATTTCCACCATATTTACGGTATTGCGAGCGTGGTGTCCGTCACAGGGACTACCGCCAATGCGGAATTGGCTGAGATGAAGAGCCTGATGACGGTCTGCAAGTTCTCTTTCGTGGACGGAAGTGGCAATCAGCTCCCGATCAGCACGCTTCAAATCAGCATTGTTGGTGGTGCCTACGCCGGCACTTATCCGCAGGAGGGTACGGTGTCCATTGCGCAAAGTACGCCTGCATGGGATGTCTCCGTAGAGCCGGATTGGGAAACTACCACCCCGCTCACCATTGACACCAAAGGGGCTAATCCGGAGGAGGTCTATGTTGCGCTGTTCCCAGCCGCAGGAGTAACCTACAATTTCACCGTCACCAGCGGAGGAAGTACCTACACCGGCGAGGCTACCGCTACCCTCAACGAAGGCGAGTACGTAGTAGCACCGCTCAAACTAGAATAACTAAAGCAAGTAAAATCTCAAAGCTGACAGCTGAATGCTGACAGCCCAAATACGATCTTTGACATATTGGATTACCGTATATTATTCTCAGCCAAATCTCGCAAATTTAATAAGATTTAGTTGATTATCACTAATAAGAATTAGGGAAAATAAATTATTTCTAACTAAATCTAACTTTTTTTAAGCGATTTAGTTGTGTATTTCAAAAAAAAGCAGTATCTTTGCAGCGGATTTTTAACTTTAGAAAGTAATATAGACGCAATAAGTATTACTTTTCAGAGTATAAAACACATGTTGTATAAACCTTTTAAAAGTAAAGATATGGAACAGTTAATCGCAGATTTCTATCGTTTGTTAGAGCGTTATTCGGAATTCACGCAGGTGCGTTATTTGTATGACGAGATTCATTGGAATGACCGGTTGATTCTCATTCGTGGTCCTAAAGGTTCGGGAAAGACTACCATGATCATGCAGCATATACAGCGAACTTTTCCGGACAAGAGCAAGGTGCTGTACTGCTCCGTGGATCATTTATGGTTTGCATCGCATACGCTGCTGGACTTGGCGGATTACGCATATACGCATGATATTTCGCATTTATTCTTTGATGAGATTCATAAGTATAAGAATTGGTCGCAGGAAATCAAAAACATCTACGATTCTTACCCTGGATTGCATGTGGTCATAACAGGTAGCAACGCGCTGGAAATAACACGCCAGAAGTATGATTTGTCTCGTCGTTGCCTCGTATATACCATGTATGGACTGAGTTTCCGCGAGTATCTCAAATTGGAAGGAGTAGCCGACTTGCCTGTTTTATCATTAGAAGATATCGTATCGAATCATGAGAAGTTAAGCATCGATATTACCATCAAAAAGAATATCAAGGTCTTGCTTTATTTTGAGCGTTATATCAAAGAAGGCTATTATCCGTTCTATCGGGACAAGACAACAAATTATCTTGAACGCTTGAGCCAAGTCATGGAGGCCATTATTTTTAACGAAATGCCGGCTGTTTCAAACTTGGAATACGAATCGGTTTACAAAGTAAAGCCGTTACTCGCAGTTTTAGCGCAACAAAACCCGTACACGCTGAATATCTCTGCGCTGGGGAAAACGCTTAACGCTTCGCGTAATGTACTGCTTAAGTTAATTGATTTGTTAGACGAGGCTGCTCTGATTCGTCGGTTATATACCGATGACGGATGGGCGCAGATCAACAAACCGGAGAAGATTCTTTTTGACAATACGAACCTCATGTACGCACTGTCACCCAATGCAGATGTAGGCACGATGCGTGAGACTTTCTGTGCCTCTATGTTAGCCAAAGGTCATAGAATCGCCATGCCGCAAAAAGGAGATTTGCTGGTAGATAAACATCTTTTGTTTGAAGTGGGAGGACGAGCCAAGGGATATAAGCAAATTGCGAATATCCCGGATAGTTATGTTGTGACCGATAATACGGAAATGAGTTTTGGCAACAAGATCCCTCTCTGGCTGTTCGGCTTCCTATACTAAGCAGTCAATACATAACACACTATTTTTAGCGGTAATCCAATAATGCGGACTACCGCTTTTTGTATATTCGAGGGAATGTACTATTATTAAGGTTGCCGCGGAGGGTAAGGATAGCACCTGCCGCCGAGAGACAAACGGGACACAAGCGAGACACAAGCGGCACAAGAAAAAGGCAGAAAAATGTACTCTGATTAAGAAAAGAAACAAATATAAACAAACAAAACAAACAACATTTATGAAAACTAAATCGGCAGTCGGAAGACTGATTACTCACTTATCGAAGTGGCGCGAGAGTGGCGCGAGAGTGGCGGCTATGCTGCTGCTCATGACCGCGGGCACTACTGCCGCCATGGCAGCGGACTGGGTGCTCAACGAGGACAAGTACTCCGCCACCCATTACACCGACCACCTCTATTTAGAGGTCTTCCTCGCCGACCTCGACCGCGGTAATACCTACTGTCAGGAAGGTACTGTCACAGCTACCAACGGCTCCAAGAGTGTGGACCTCTTGAAGTTCAAGTACATCAACGAAGGCGACGACGAGAACGAGACTGCCGAGGTCAAAGCCCAGTTAGTGATGCCGAACGCCAAGGCGTATTTCACCAACTCCTCCGGCAGCTCCGAGATCGGCACCGGCGAGAGCAGTTACTGGCTCAAAAAATGGGGCAGCGACAACCACTACATGACCGCCAAAGTCGATTTCTACTACTCATCAGAGATGGCAGGCGGCGGCTGGAAGATCTATTTCCACTTCAAGCACTCCGACGGCGACTGGTACGACAAGACGCTGTCGTCATGGGTAGGCACGAGCGACCACCTCGGGCTGTATGACTACGATTGGAAGTCATACAAGATCGAGCGCACCGGCATCGACAAACTGACCTTCACCGTGCCCCAACTGCCTAACGACATAGACAGCAAACTCAGCTCCGTCCGTATGCGTAAGGCTACCTACGATGTCGTCTATACCTTCGTCAAACAGGACGGCACCACCGCCACCCTCTCCAAGACCTACGAGGCGGGCTCGAACGAGAAGAACGAGGATGTTTCCTTCCCCGACGGCGTGGGCAACCCCGCTCGCATCAATTACAAGGTGACGGCGGTCCACGGTGTCAAGGACCCGAGCAACTGGTTCAACCGCCGCACCGACTCCGAATCCAAGGAGGATGCCTTCAAGATTGTGCCTGCTCCGGGTGCTATCACCACCGAGTACCACCAGTTTGACCACCAGACGGTGCTGACATGGACGACCCCCAAGGGCACCAACTACCTCGATGTCACGCCCTATATCTACCGTATCCAGACGGACGCCAACGGTAAGCCCAAGTCCGGCGCCACGTGGAGCAAACGCGGTGCGCTCACAAGAACGAGCGGAGGCGCAATGACTTTCACCGACGACGATGCGGAGATAGGCACCTATTATAAATATATAGTAGTCAATATACCCTCCGACTATATCAGCAATACCGGTATCAGCGAGGCGTCGCTCAACAACCTCTCTGACGACCTGCTCTCCAAGGTAGGCTCTAACTCGGCGTTGGTGAACACCGCCCCGGTGGTGACAATCTACGACCTCCAGCAGGACGCCACCCAAAAGAGCTCCGTGTATCTGACATGGCAATACAGCCGTGTGCCGGTAGATGTCGCTTCCGTCACCTTCAAGATCCTTCGCCGCACGACGGCGGACGGACCATGGAGCGAGTACGACACCGCCAGCGGCGATGCCAACCCGGCTGCCGGAGTGAAACTCTCGTATGAAGACAAGGCTCTGCCTAACTCCATCGTCCGCTATCAGTATAAGGTCCGTCTGGAACTCGCGGGAGGCTACCGCTTTGAGAGCCTGCCCGTCACGGCGGGACTCTTAGCCGGTGCCCAACTCATTGACTTTACTGCCACCAAGGGCGTGCATGCCAATGTTGTCACACTCGCTTGGAAAGCGCAGCAGGCGGGTACTGCCAACTGCAACTTCATCATCTCCCGCCGCTACCTCAACTCCGACGACGATTTCATACAGATCTACTCCTACAACGGCGCGGATGCCAACTACTCCTACGATGACATCAACGCCATGCCCGGCTATTACTACGAGTACCGCATCCAGCTCTTTGAGGCGGGAGTGCTGCAAAGCACACTCTATGCCGTGGGCTTCTCGCAGGCACGCGGTGCAGTGGGCGGACGCGTCAGCTACGGTACCGGTACCGCCGTTCCGGGAGTACGACTATGGCTGCGACCGGCAGACACGGGCAACGGCAACACCGTGAAGACTACCTCCCAGTATGTCTATGGCGCTTCGGAAGGTATAGCATGGAAAGCGTCCGAAACGGAGATAGAAAAAATCTTCGGCAGCGGTAAGGATTATACCGTACAGTTCTTCGTCCGTCCCGAACAAGGGATGAACGACGGAGCGCTACTCGCCAATATTCCGGGAGCGGGACTGATTACTCTGAAAAAGAATGCCGAGACTGTCACGGATTCCGTCTATAATCTGCGGTATAACTATCTGCAATACTTAGGTATTGACACGGCTTATATATCGCATACAAAAACACATACAATATCATATAAAAAAGATAGGGTTATTTCCCTCAACACTCTAACCGGCGACTATACTGCACAGGATGGTGAAGTTCTTACCGGCACTTTGAACGGCAACTACAAGATTTCCATTGCCGATGGGGCTACGGTATTACTCCGCAATGTGACTATAAACGGAACTAACGATTATGATTTTAAATGGGCGGGTATCAACTGTCCGGGGAATGCTACTCTTGTGTTGGAAGGCAACAATACCGTGCGAGGATTCTATGAATCCTACCCGGGTATCTATATTGCTCCGAACAAGACGCTCACCATACGGGGTAATGGATCGCTTACTGCTACTGACAATGGCTACGCCTGCGGTATCGGAGGCGGGTTTGAGATAAAGTGTGGTAGTATCGTGATAGAATGCGGTAATATTACGGCTTCCGGTGGGTATACCGGCATTGGAGGAGGAAATAGTGCCTCCTGTGGCAGCATCACCATCACGGGTGGTATCATCAATGCAATATCGAAGAATGATGGAGCAGGCATAGGATCCGGCAACAGGGGTAGTTGTGGCAAAATAACTATAGCAAACACCGTGACCAGTGTTACTGCATCACGTGATGATTATGGCAAGGATTGTATTGGCTCAGCAAATAATGGTAGATCCAGCATAATCACCATTGGCGGTACGGTATATTGGAATGGTTTAGAGTATCAGAATGGAGGAGATACCTATATCAAACAAAAGACGCTCACGTATAATGGTAGTAATCCGATTTATAATGGAAACGCACAACTCCAAGAGTTCTATGATACCTATGGTTCTGACCCTATACTTTGCTATATTCCTGTCTATGATACTATCCCCTCCAACGCTGCTATCAATGTTTCTCTTCCTGTCGGCAAATATTCCTTGCTGACACTGAACAAAACAGGCAATCAAATGAGCGTGCAGGCGGATAAGGGTGCAGTGCAGACCTTCGCCATCATGGGCGATTCCGTTATGTCGCCATTCTCTCTTGGCGGTGCAGAGGGTATCACCGATGCCAAGGCGTTCAAGGGCAACTTCGCCGAGGTGCGTGTGTTCAGGAAGATACTCGAAGAGGCTAAGAAAAACAGTTACTTCGACCGCACGCTGACCGGACGTGAGAAAGATTTGGCGCTCTACTGGCCCTTGGACGAAGGCTTGGAGCGTTATGCCTTCGACGCCTCTTACCTAAGCGACCAGCCTAACGGACGGCACGCTACGGTTGGCAAGAACATAACGCCTTCCGCTATCCTGCCTGCCGAAGAACAACTGTCGCGCTACGGCGTTACTTCGGAAACAGGCGACTACTCCATCAGCGGTATTCCGTTCCTGGGTAGCGGCTCCACCTATACCGTCGTGCCGGAGAAGGGCATTCATAAGTTCAACCCCACCTCCCGCTCGTTCATGATCACGCCGAACGTGCTCACGATGAACAATATCGACTTCACGGACGAGTCGTCCTTCCCCATGACCGGACATATCTACTATGCCGGCACGAACATCCCCGCCGAGGGCATCCAGCTCTCTATAGACGGTATGGCTGCCAGCGCCAACGGCAAGGCGCTGCAGACCGACGCGAACGGCTACTACTCCATCAGCGTACCGATCGGCGAACACTATGTGGAAGCCCAACTGATGGGACACACCCTCGTCGATGGCGGACGCTTCCCGATAGAGGGCACCTATAACTTCGCGGACCGCGTACAGCATGACTTCATCGACTCGACGCTCGTTAACTTCGTCGGGCGTGTAGCCGGTGCGAAATACAACGACACTATTCCGGTCGGCTTCGGAGAGTCGCACAACAATATCGGTGCGGCTACCATCACCCTCAAACTCAACAACGCCTCCTTCTCCTTCAACTGCGAGAACGACTATGTCACCCCTGCCAAGACCGTCCGCACCTACGAGAGTGATACCGCTTCTATCCGAAGCCACGCATGGACCGACGCAGGCGCAGCGGAAGCGAAATATATCAAAATCGTAACCGACTCCCTGACGGGCGAGTTCTCTGCCCTCCTCCCGCCGCTCAAATACGTGATGCAGAGCGTGGTGGTAGAGAAGAACGGGTATGTGGAGTTCACAGCCCTCTCGGATGTGGACCTCACCAACCCCAGTCTGGATCAGACGGACTCTATCTGCCGCCTGACCGAGCAGGGAGACACGGTCTATAACCACTACTCCTACAACACCAAGAAGGTGCTGACCTATTACTCCACGCCGCAAGTCGATGTGGCGGAGACGGGACACGCCGGAGGCGCGTTCGGACTCGACTCCGTCATCATTGCGATCGACGAGGAGCACAACGACACCGTGCGCAATCTCTATACCTTGGACAGCCTCGGCATACATTATATGTTCGGCTATCCGGTCTATAAGATGTTAGACGGAGTCGAATATGCGGTCCACGCCTACGAGACTTACACTAACTACGACGGTGCCCTCCCCGTCACCGACACGGTCAACCTCAACGGACAGGAACTGACAATCGGAAACGAGATGTCTTCCTACCAGCAAGTGATCTACGATGCGCCGGAGGACTCCACGCGATACACCCCCGGCGAAATCTACGAGATGATGTACAACAAGATCACGCTTGACCGGAACGGGCGCGCACGAATCCCATGGACGGTCGGCTTGCCCAACATCGTCAAACCCTTCAGCCGCCACTTCAATATCACCCTCAAGCGTGACGACCGCACCTACGAACCCTACCGGATGGATGCTATCGTGTTGGGCGCGCTCACTACGGGTAACAACTTCGTCACCAAAGGACCGGACAATGTGAAATTCATCCTCCGCGACCCCTACGGAGCACACTCATACACCACCCTCAAAACAGGTACCGTACGCACCGTGACCAAATACGACAGTTGGGAGGTCAGCGGCGAGCATAGCTTGAAGGTGGATGTGCTGTTAGGTACAAGTGTTACTACGGCTACCGGTATTGGTGTGGCAGTTATCAATACAAATAAAGTAGCTACGGAGATCACTGCCGGAGCGAAATCCACTTGGTCCACGGAGCACAAGAAAGACTCTATCTTCCAGACGACCACCGTCGAATCCGTCTCCACTTCCAGCAGTACGAATTACGTAGGTGCGAAAGGCGATGTGTATGTAGGTACGTCCAATAATATCCTTATTGGTACCTGCCGCAAGGTGCAAGTTAAGAAGAACGTGCAGACCGGCAAATACGAAATCGTATTGGACGACGCTATGGCTATGGGCGAAAAAGTCAGCACCTCCTTTGCTTATTCGCAGTACGAATTGGAGAAGGTGATGATTCCGAAATGGAAAGACCAGCGCAAGCAGTTCCTTACCCAAGTGGCATCCGAGCAGGCGGCACGCTCATACGTCAATACGGGCAAACGCGCCAAATGCGTCACATGGCTCGACCCCTCTGCCTCCAACTATGGCGAGGCAGGTACATACGTCTTCGTGGCACCCCAAAACCCCGAGAAGGAAGAGGTGGACAGCGTAGAGTGGTGCAACAACCAAATTACCGCTTGGCAAGACTGCATCCGACGAAACGAGGAGGCGAAGATAAAAGCCATCAACGGCGGACAGTTCAAGAACTATTCCATCGACGGCGGCTCTTCACGCACCTACACCCACCGCAACGACACCACCGGACTCAATCAATCGACCACAACATACAATATCTCGGCGTTAGGTGGTTGGAAACAAGGCTGGCAAATCAAAAATTTTGCCTTCATCGGCATACAGACCAACTTGGAGACATCCGTAGGAGGCGGACAGACGTATGGTACGGGAGATGATAATGGAAGATTCACGGAGTGGGAGTATGTCCTCTCCGACGGCAACCGCGATGTGGATATCTCGATGAATGTGTACGACGCGGAGTCCGGCAACAACAGTAAGATCTTCTCCCTCTTCGGAGGACAGACCTACAACCCCTACGAGCCTGCCGACTCCACCCACTACTACACCAACGCTGCCGGACAATACCTGCCGCTCGGCAACACTACGGTACGAATGGAGCAACCGTTCATCTCTATCGGCAAGGTCAACGAAGCACCGGGCAAGCATACCACGCTGACCGACATCCCTGCCGGACAGACCGCCACAGCGATACTTTATTGCACCAATATGGGCAATACCAACCAGGGCAGAAACTTCTCCTATGACCTCAGCATAAGCGAGAGTACGAACCCCCACGGCTTGGAGATACTCATGGACGGCACGCCGATCACCGACCGCGCTATCTATCTCGAACAAGGCCAGACTACCCAGAAAGTGATTACCGTCCGTCAGACCGATGAGTCGATACTCGACTTCGACAGCATCGAACTATGGTTTGCTTCGCAGTATCAGCCGTTTACTATTTACGATATAGCTTTACTCAGCGCGCATTTCGTACCGTCCTCGTCGCCTGTTGATCTGACCATCGCCAACCCGATTATCAACACCGACCCCACGACGGGCAAAGGACTGCTGCAAATGAAAATATCGGGCATCAACCGCCAGTTCAAGAACCTCAAGAAAGTAGGTGTGCAGTACCGCTTCGCCGGCAATACCCAGTGGACAACCTTCCATACATGGGTGGTTAATGAGGAAGACCTGTCGGGCAAGGATTGCGAAATGCTGCCGCCGACAGGAGACCTGAAGCTGAATGTCGATATGGAGGATAATATCTCTTACCCCGAGGGCGACTATGAGTTCCGCGCCTTCACCATGACGCCCTACGGACACGAGGAAGTGTATGCGTATAGCGAGGTGACGAAGGTAATCAAGGATATGACGCTCCCGCGTCCGCTATACACGCCCGCGCCCGCAAACGGTATATTAGGTATAGGCGAACAGCTCGCAGTCGAATTCAACGAAGACATAGTGCCCGGCTACGTGGGAGACAAGAATATCATCGTCACCGCCAAACTCAACGGACAGCCCATCGACCACGAGGTGTCAATGCATATCAAACCGTTCGGCGAAGAGGTAAAGACGGAGAACCCGCTCTTCCTTAGCGGTAACTTCTCGATGGAGTTCTGGCTCAACCCCCACGAAAACGGCACTATCCTGCACCAAGGGAAAGGGGACGGCAACTTCGGACTCTCGATTGACCGAGACGGCTTCGTGGGAATCAATATCGCCGGCGCAAAATACGCTTCCGAGAAAGCCGTTCCGATGGACGAATGGATCTTCTTTGCCATGAACTACAAGGCGGAGACCATGACCTTCAATATGATTGCCCAGTACGGCGATTCGACCATTCGTCTCTTCACCGACCAAGTTGTTTCGGATATAGATATCGACAAAGCGGACTACCGCGACGACAACTACCTCTACCTCGGTCCTATTGACGCGAACATCCACGACCTCGCGATCTACAATATCTTCCGCGATGCGCTTACTTCGGCAGCCGACAAGTATGTGTCCAAAGACACCTACACCTACGGTCTGACCAACTATTGGCGCATGGACGAGGGACACGGCTTCGTGGCGGCTGACGCGCGACGCACGCATAACCTGATAGGCAAAGACGCATGGGATATTATCAATACCAACTACGCGCTACGTATGGACTCCATGGCGGGCGCACAGGTGGATATCTCGCTCATACCGACAAGAAGGAGCGACAGTTATGCTATCGAGCTATGGTATAATCCGGAGCTCTTCAACGGGGTAGATACCGTCTTTGAGACGGCGATACCGACCGTGATGGGCGATATGCAACTGCAAGCCGACAAACTATGTCTGCGTTATGACACGGCGCAGAACCTCGTGTTGGACTACGGCTTGAAGTCGCGGACAGTAGCCTCCCATACTGATTTCCCGGAGATTGTCTATGGCTGGCACCACTTCGCTCTCAACGTGGTACGCGGACAGGCGGCTTCGTTCTACCTCGACGGGTCACGCACCGCCGTCATCGCCGAGGCGGATGTACCGAACCTCAGCGGCTCAACGCTCGTCTTCGCCAAGAATGCAGAGTACGCTAAGGTCGATGAACTGCGTATTTGGAAAGCTACGCTCTCCGAAGACAGGCTTCTGAGCAATATGTACAACACCATCGACACCGCCGACCTCTACTCGCGCGGACTGGTAGCCTACTATCCGTTCGAGAAAGACAGCACCATCAACGGTGTCAAGACCAAAGGTGAAACGCTGGAAAATATGGCTCCGCGTTCCCTCACAGGCAACGCCGGCGATGTGCAGGTGAAGAGATACATGGCGGTCAAAGACACTCCGCCAATCAAGAATGCACCCTCCGAGACCCGTATCACGGCGATGCCCGTAGCGTCTGAGCGCAAGGTGGTCATCAATCTCGCTGAAACGGAAGTCACCGCGCGCGACTTGGAGGGCACCACGCTCAATATAACCATGTCGGAGGTACACGACCTGCATGGCAACATGTCCGAACCCATCAAATGGACAGCCTACGTGCAGCAGAACACACTCCTCTGGGGTAAAGACTCCGTCAATATCACCAAGCAGTACGGCGAGGACTACACCTTCGATGTGACCATCGAGAACAAGTCCGGCCAGACTGAGTACTACACGGTGGAGAACATGCCGACGTGGCTGAGTCTGGTGGATGGTCAAATGTCCAATGTCCAATCTCAAATGTCAAATGTCTTTGACGTGCAGCCGTTAAAGACCAAGACCCTGCGCTTCGCGGTCAATCCGCTCGTGCCGGTAGGCAACTACGAAGCGACGATAGGCGTGCAGGGCAACAAGGGCATCCTCGAACCGCTCCGTATCGTCATGAAAGTGCGCGGCGAGACGCCTAACTGGACCGTTGACCCGACTAAGTACGACCACTCCATGACCATCATCGGACAGGTTTACCTCAGCGGTATCCTCATGGAGAACCCCGAGAGCATGGTGGCTGCCTTCATCGGCGGCGAGTGCCGCGGCGTGGCTGCACCGAAGAAGATACGCGGCGCGGCGTACGAGACCCTGATCATCTACGGCTCCGACACCCCCGACGCCGACCGGAACCAACCCGTCTCCTTCCGTATCTGGGATGCCTCCAAAGGCATCGCCTATACCGATGCGAATATACAAGTACCAAGTGACCAAGGACTGAGGACGACGCTCATATTCCGTCAGGACACGATGATCGGTAATTTCAACACACCGGCTATCTGGACCAAGTCCGACCGCGTAGAGCAGCTCATTCCGGTACACGAGAACTGGAACTGGATCGCCTTCGGCGTAGAGCCGCCGTCCGAGTACTGCGACCTCGTCTTCACGCCCCAATACAAGGGCTGGAACGTGCTCGTCAAGGATCAGGAGACCTTCAGCCAGAGCTCCGGCTCGATCTTCAACGGTCCGCTGAAGCTCGCGGTGAACCGGATGTACAAACTGCGTATCCTGCGGACGACCAAGACGGCTTCCGCCACCCTCGACCCGCAGCTCTCCGTTAGCGGCAAGCGGCTGCCTTCCGACTCGATGGGCGTTATGATAGAGCAGGGTTGGAACTGGTTGCCTTATACGCCGCTGTCAACCATGACGGTGGACGAAGCCCTTGCGGGCGTGCAGCCCAAGTGGGGCGACATCATCAAGTCGCAGACCGGCGTTTCCGTCTATGACATCTACGGCTGGGAAGGAACGCTCACCGCGCTCGAACCCGGACACGGCTACCTCTATTACAGCACCGACAGCACAGCTAAGTCCTTCAGCTATCCGGACCTCGCGGGAAACATCAGCCACATGCAACGGAAGTTGATGGCAAAGAGTCTGTCAGGCAAAGCCGGTCTTACAACGCAGTGGTCTAACAGCGCCAGCGGTCTGTCAGCGAAGCGGTCTTATTCCGCTTATCCGAGCAACATGACGATGACGATCCGTCTGATGGACGGCGAGGCGGTGGTGGATACCTGCGAGATAGCGGCATATATCGGCGGTGAGTGCCGAGGGGCCGTCCGTGCGCATACCGACAGCCTCTATTACCTCGTCATTGCCGGCGACGGTGCAGGCCAGCCGATGGAGCTCCGAACCGTCATCAACGGTGAAGAGAGAGTCATAGACAAGACCCTCACCTTCGTCTCCGACAACCATATCGGCACGCCGTGGGAACCGTATGTGATACAACTCAATGCCGCAGAGGGCGTGGAGGAAGTACCAAGTGACCAAGTACCAAGTACCAAGTACAAAGGTGCAAAAGATCCTTATCAACGACCATATCTATCTCATCCATCCGGATGGCAAGGTATTCAACATCTTAGGCGCTGAAGTGCGTTAAACCAAAAAGAAAGCTGATAAAAGAAAAGAAGCAAAAGAAAATTAAAAGAAAAAGTGTCTTGTCCTGTCCTAGTCTTGTCCTATAGCATACGGGACAGGACAGGACAAGACAAAGGACAGGACAAGACGATCACGCCGGAGGTGCTGACCAAGGAGTGGGAGACAAGGAATGGTGTTGTGAAGGAATGATGGTTAAGTCGTTCCCGGCAGATGATCCCGTGATGCTCGCGTCGGCGACCTGACCATCACGGGATCATGTTCCGACGAAAAGCTAAGAACCACTCAATGAAACTCAGCCGCGACAAAAATCGTCCTTCGGGGCGATTTTTTTTGTATATCTCAAAAAAATGTTGTATCTTTGCACCGAAAATGGGTTATGGCTATGAGAAACACGGTTTTATATTCGCTTCTTTTTTCCCTCTGTTTGGGATTTTGGGGCTGCTCTTCTTCTGCGCCTCAGTATCGGATCGGCATGAGCCAATGCTTCGACGACGCATGGCGGCAGAAGATGAACGACGAGATGGATCGCGAGATGTTATTACATCCCGATATGACTCTTTCGCGACGGGTTGCATACGGCGATAATGTGGTTCAATGTGCCCAGATCGATAGTTTCATAGCCGAAAAAGTGGATCTGCTCATCGTCAGCCCCAATGACCCGGACAAAGTACAGCCAGCAGTGGCGCGTGCTTACCGGGCAGGAATACCGGTTCTGATCGCTGACCGACGGATTGCCGGAGATGAATGGACAGCTTTCATCGGCGGAGATAACTATGCTGTCGGCCGGTTGATGGCAGAGTGGGTGAGTGAGAAATTCAAAAGTAGGGATTTTGCGGTATTGGAGGTGCAGGGTATGCAGGAGTCCATGCCCGAGCGGTTGAGGCATGCCGGTTTCGTGGACGGCTTGGAGGAAGCGTTTCCTGATCCGGGCAAGAGCCCCCGTTTGTACTCCGTTGACGGAAGCAAAGATGCCTATACCGCTGTGTCGCTGTTTATTAAGGAACACGCGCGCGTGAACGCGGTAGTAGCGCAGAACGATATCATGGCGATCGAAGCCGCCAAAGCCCTAAACGCCGCAGGCATTCACTCCATCCCCATCATGGGCGTGGATGGCATCAAAATAGGACTGCAGGCAATTGTGGACGGCGACATCGAATGTACTGCGGTCTATCCCACACGCGGAGATCTGATCGTCAATACCGCCGTCCGCATACTGGAGCACCAGCCTTATGCGCGCGACACGATTATCGAGACCATGCTCATTGATGCAGCCACGGCATACCCGCTTCTTCGCCAGTATGAGGTGATGGAACACGACCTCAATACGATGAAGATGGTGAGCCTGCAATCGCAGAAACAGCAGCGCGAGATGAAAGAAGGCAAACATCTGATGCTGTTTGTTATCGTCTTCCTGTCCGTGCTCTTCCTTGCTGCGATCGTGTGCCTGCTTTTCATGCTGCGGTCGATGCGTGCGGAGATCAAGAGCGAGATCATACCGCAGTTGGAGGACGTCCGTGAAGCGATCCAACTCAACGCGCGGGACGCTGCGTTTATGGATACCATCCAGCGCATTGTGGACGAGCATTTGACGGATCCGAATCTGAATGTCGAGTTCCTATCTGCTACCTTGCAGCTGGACCGCACTCAGGTCTTCCGTCGTCTCAAAATGATCAGCGGCAAGGGACCTCAGGAGTATATCCGTGAGCGGCGTCTCATTCGTGCCGACGAGCTGCTGCGGACGACCGACAAGACGGTACGGCAGATCGCATTAGAACTATGCTTTGCGTCACCCGGGTACTTCTCCAAGTACTATAAACAGTATTTTGGTCACTTGCCGAGTAAACGATAGCGTTTGTTGAAAAGTGTATCAAATTTGTTGACGCGAAACAAATCTGCTATATTTTGCAACATAAATATTTGCGCATCTGCGAAAAAGCGCGTACTTTTGCAGCGGAATTTGGAAACTCCAAGTTCTGCTGTATTGTTTAATTCATAAATCTCATGAAAAACAAAAGACTTCTTTTGACATCCTTCTTTGCGATGTTGCTGTCTATTGCTTTTGCACACGCGCAGGTAACTGCGACGGGTGTGATTGTGGATGAGGCAACGGGTGAACCGGTGATCGGTGCATCTGTGCTGGAGGAAGGAACAACGAATGGTACCATCACGGATTTCGATGGTAATTTCCAACTGAATGTGGCTTCGGGAGCGAAACTGGTAATCTCCTATGTCGGCTACAAATCTCAAAACGTGGCAGCTGCCGCCAATCTGCGCATCTCGTTGGCGGAAGACACCGAGGTGCTGGACGAAGTGGTAGTGACCGGTTATACCACCCAGCGTAAGGCGGACTTGACCGGTGCCGTCAGTGCCGTGAGCGCCAAGGATCTGGAGAAACAGCAGGAGAACAACCCGATGAAAGCGCTGCAGGGTAAGATCCCGGGAATGAACATTTCCGCCGACGGTAATCCCTCGGGTGCGGCTACGGTGCGTATCCGTGGTATCGGTACGCTCAACGACAACGACCCGCTGTACATCATTGACGGTGTGCCTACCAAATCCGGCATGCACGAGTTGAACCCCAATGACATCGAGTCGATCCAAGTGCTGAAAGATGCCGCTTCCGCTTCTATCTACGGTAGCCGTGCTGCCAACGGTGTGATCATTATCACGACCAAGAAAGGCGCTGAGGGTAAGATCCGTGTCGATCTGGACGCATCGGTAGCCGTTCAGTCCTATGTGAACCGGATGCATGTGCTCAACTCCGAGCAGTACGGTCGCGCGTTATGGCAAGCGTACATCAACGACGGCGTAGCAGACCCGAACACCAACGTATTGGGTTATCGCTACGACTGGGGCTACAATGCGCAGGGACAGCCCGTCCTCAATAATATCATGCTCAACAAATACATGGACGACGCGGGAACGGTGCCGGTGAGCAACACCGACTGGTTCAGCGAGACTACGCGCCCGGGCGTGATTCAAAATTATAATATATCTGTCTCCAACGGCAGGAAGGGTAGTTCGTTCTTCTCGCTGGGTTACTACCGGAACGAGGGTGTGATCAAGAACTCGGACTTCGACCGTTTCTCGGCGCGTATCAACACCGATTATAAGATCCTGAAAGACTACGTGACGATCGGCGAGAACTTCACCCTGAACCGCACCTCCGAGGTGAGTGCCCCGGGCGGATTTATCAATAGTGTGCTGCAATACAACCCCTTGCTGCCGGTTTATAAGTCCGACGGCGAGACCTTGGCGCAGGCTCCTTCCTCCAGCGGTTTCCCGCAACGCGAGAACCCGATGTCGATCCTGGAGCGCAACAAGGATAACCGCTATACGTACTGGCGTGTGTTCGGTAATGTGTTCATCAATATCAACCCCGTCAAGGGACTCAATATCCGCACGACCGCGGGTATCGACTATGCCCAGAAGAAACAGCGTTTCTTCACTTATCCCATTGCGGAAGGCGTGGTAGCGAACGACAAGAACGCCGTGGAGTCCAAGCAGGAGCATTGGCTCAAATGGATGTGGAACGCCATCATCACCTATAACCTCGACATCAACAAACACCGCGCAGACTTCATGCTCGGTACCGAGTTGAACCGCGAGATCGACGACTGGAGTTCCGCCTACAAGGAGGATTTCATTGTCCTGAGCCCGACCTATATGTGGCCGTCCGCCGGAACAGGCAAGGCGCAGTCCTACGGCGGCGCAGGCAGCTACTCGCTGATCTCCTTCTTCGGAAAAGCGAACTATAGCTACGACAACCGTTACCTCGTTTCCTTCACGCTCCGTCATGACGGTTCGAGCCGTTTCGGTAAGCATAACCGCTTCGCTACTTTCCCCTCTGTATCCGCAGGTTGGCGCATCAGCGAGGAGAAATTCATGCGCGGCGCATATGGTTGGCTCAATGACCTCAAGCTCCGTGCTTCGTGGGGTCAGACCGGTAACCAGGATATTTCCCCTACCGCCCGCTACACGATCTATGAGTCCAACTACGGCGTGACCGAGAACGGCGGACAGAGTTACGGTACTTCGTACGACATCGCCGGCACCAACGGCGGACAGATCCTGCCGTCCGGTTTCCGTCGCATCCAAGTAGGCAACGACGATATTAAATGGGAGACGACCACCCAGACCAACGTCGGTCTTGATTTCTCGTTCTTCCAGCAGACCTTCTACGGTTCGTTCGACTGGTTCTACAAGCAGACCAAGGACATTCTCGTCGAAATGACCGGTATCGGTGCGATGGGCGAGGGTGGTACCCAATGGGTGAACGCCGGCGCAATGGATAACATGGGTGTGGAGCTCGCTCTGGGTTACCGCAACCAGACCAAGTCCGGCTTCAAATACGACATCACGGCGAACCTCTCGCACTACGACAACAAAGTGGTCAAACTGCCGGAGACGGTAGCTGCCAGCGGTCGGTTCGGCGGTAATGGCGTTCAGTCCGTAGTAGGCCACGCGATGGGATCGCAGGTGGGTTACATCGCCGATGGTATCTTCAAGAGCCAGGACGATATAGACAACCACGCTATTCAAGAAGGCGCAGGGCTCGGACGTATCCGTTACCGCGACCTCGACGGAGACGGTGTGATCACGGAGAAAGACCAGACATGGATCTATTCGCCGGTACCGGCTATCTCCTTCGGCGCGAACTTCTATTTCGAGTACAAAGGTTTCGACCTCACCCTCTTCTTCCAAGGCGTAGGAGGTGTGCAAGTGATCACCAAGGATTACAAGGAGCAGACCGACCTCTGGGCAGGTATCAATGTGCCTAATTTAAATAAAGGTACGCGCGTGTTGGACGCTTGGTCGCTCTCCAATCCCAACAGCGACATACCCGCGCTCTCGACCAATAATAACAACAACGAGACCCGCGTCAGCACCTATTTCGTAGAGGACGGCTCGTTCCTCAAACTGCGTAATATCCAGCTGGGTTACAACCTGCCTAAGAAAGCGTGCGACAAGATGCTGATGCAAAACTGGCGTTGGTTCGTTTCCGCTCAGAATGTGTTCACCATCCATTCTGCCAAGTTCACCGGTGTAGATCCCGAGAACCCGACTTTCGGCTATCCTATCCCGCTGACCGTAACATTAGGAACGAAAGTGACATTCTAAGTTGAAAGGTGAAAAATGAAAGATGAAAGGAAAAATATTATGAAAGCAAATAAGATAATACCCTTTATACTCGGTGCATTGCTCCTTTGTACTTCCTGCGATAACTTCCTCAATCAAGATGTTCCGCAAGGTATCCTGAGCGAGGAGCAAGTGAACGACCCGCAGTATATCGATAATGTGGTGATCTCCGCTTATGCGGTGTTCATCTCCGCCGAGGATGTCAACTCCTCCTTCAGTATGTGGAACTACGATGTCCGTTCGGACGACGCTTACAAGGGCGGAAGTACCGAGAACGACGGCGATGTCTTCCACCAACTGGAGATCTGCCAAGGAATCATGACCACCAACTGGAATATCAACGATATGTGGGTGCGTCTGTATAACTGTCTGAGCCGTGTGAACGCAGCAATCGATGCGCTCAACGCCATGCCGGACACGTACGAACTCAAGGTGCAGCGTCTGGGCGAGATGAAATTCTTGCGCGCCTACGGCCATTTCCTGCTCAAGCGCCTCTACAAGAACATCCCGTTCGTCGTAGATCCGAATATGAAGCAAGCAGACTATAACGAATTGAGCAATACCAAGTACACCAACGACGAGGGATGGCAACTCATCGCAGACGATCTGGAGTACGCATATTCGGTGCTGCCTCAGACCCAAGCCGACAAAGGTCGTCCGACCCAGGCTTCGGCGGCAGGAATGCTGGCTAAAGTATATCTTTATAAGGCTTATCGCCAGGACGATCCAAACACACACGCGGTGACCGAGATCAACCAGGCGGATCTGGAGAAAGTGCTCACCTA
>CADAZU010000002.1 GCA_902792535.1 uncultured Bacteroidales bacterium | reverse complement strand
CTTTTGTGTATAGGTCACTTGCAGGAATATTCGAGTTCACAATTCCTTGATACTCAGGGAAAATAGTTGAAGTCTCTTTAATTTCTACGCCCCGGCATAGAGTACTAGCAAGGCACATTACTAGAATAAAGATATATTTTTTCATAATTCTTGTGCTCACTTATATCCCATCGAGCATCGGTTTAAAAAGTTTTTAATATGGTTTGTCTATATACGCGAAAAACGTGAGCTAACTGATATTGGTACGTTCGGGTCTCGACTCCCATAGTGTCCAAATATGCAGAAAGCCCACGCAAGCGCGTGAGCGTTTCGCAATATTATCGGAACACTATATCAAGTTGTCGAGAAATGAACGTATCCTCAAATAAAGCAAACGCTTCTTTTAATCAATATGTTATCGCGCGGCACTCCGCGCGTTTCTCCTGTTTAACGTCTGGAGAGGGACGAGATATTATATTGGTTTTTATCTGTTGTTTAGTAATCCTGTGCTTATCCCGAACTTGTCCTGTACTTGTCCTGTACTTGTCCTGTACTTGTTCGGTACTTGTTCGGTACTTGTTCGGTCTCCGCACTTTGAACGTCTTTGTTTAATATATGCAGATCTCTGTTATGCAGCGGCATTTGTTCACCCAGCAGCAAGTTGCGGAAAAAACGCTCCAAGTATTGCGGTGAGTTATTGACACCAAGTCACGCCTTCTTTGCCATTCTTTACATCACAATATTGACAATCCTGCCGGGGACGACGATGATCTTTTTGGGAGTGTTGCCGGCAAGGTATTTGGAGGTGTCTTCGTGCGCGAGGACAAGTTTCTCCACTTCCTCTTTCGGAGTGTCCTTCGGACACTCGAGTGTGAAACGCACCTTGCCGTTGAACTGCACAGGGTATTTCTGCGTATCCTCAACCAAGTACGCCTCGTTGCACTCCGGCCACTCGGCGTTCACTACAAACTGGCTGACGGCTGACGGCTGATTGCTGATAGCTTGGCACTTGTGCCACATTTCCTCTGCGATATGCGGAGCGTACGGCGCAAGAAGAACGGCGATGGGCTCCAAGATGGCGCGCTTGTTGCATTTGAGGGCGCTTAACTCGTTCTGCGCAATCATGAACGCCGGAATAGAGGTGTTGAACGAGAAGTTCTCAATGTCCCACGTGATTTTCTTAATCAGTTTGTGCAGGCTCCGCAGTTCTTCTTTGGTCGGTTCCTCGTCCGTGATATTTTCGTACATGTTCCAGAGACGTTTGAGGAAACGGTGTACGCCGTCGATACCGTTGGTGTCCCATGGTTTGGACATCTCCAGCGGACCGAGGAACATCTCGTAGAGACGCAAGGTGTCCGCTCCGAACTTAGCAATCACATCGTCCGGATTGACCACATTGAACATCGACTTACTCATCTTCTCAACCGCCCAGCCGCAGATATACTGCTTTGCGCCTGCGGTGTAGCCCGTCAGTTCGGACGATGTGCCGTCCGCAAAAACGAACTCGGCGTTCTTGAACTCCGGCATCCATGCGCGGAAGGCGTTGATGTCCAGCACGTCGTTATTGACGATGTTCACATTCACGTGAATAGGCTGCACTTTGCCCTTGTATTCGGGGTTCTCGATGAGGTTGTAACTGATATAGAGGTTGCCCGTCGCGCCTTCGCCGATATAGCGATAGACGAAGTTCGAACGGCCCTGAATCATACCTTGGTTGATGAGTTTCTTGAACGGTTCATCCTCGCAGATATAGCCGAGGTCGTAAAGGAACTTGTTCCAGAAACGGCTATAAATCAAGTGCCCCGTGGCGTGTTCGGAACCGCCGAGATAGAGGTCCACCTGCCGCCAGTAAGCGTTCACATCCTTATCGACCAGCGCTTTGTCGTTGTGCGGGTCCATGTAACGCAGGTAGTATGCCGACGAGCCTGCGAAGCCCGGCATGGTACAGAGCTCCAGCGGGAAGACAGTCTTGTTGTCAATCAGCGATTTATCTACTACCTTGCGGTTCGCTTCATCCCATGCCCAGATAGCGGCATTGCCCAGCGGCGGTTCGCCGGTCTCGGTGGGTTTGAAGTCCGACACCTCCGGCAGTTCAAGCGGCAGACACTCTTCTGGCAGGGTGTAAGGCATGCCGTCCTTGTAATAGACGGGGAACGGTTCTCCCCAATAACGTTGGCGACTAAATATAGCGTCACGGAGACGGTAGTTGACTTTCACACGGCCTAATCCTGTATTGGTAATATATTCCTTCATGGCTTGGATCGCCTCTTTGACCTCCATGCCGTTGAGGAAACCGGAGTTGATCATCTTGCCTTCTTTGGCGTCGAACGACTCCTCGGAGACGTCTGCGCCTTCAATCAGCGGAATGATCGGCAGGTTGAAATGTTTGGCGAAGGCGTAGTCGCGGCTGTCGTGCGCCGGAACCGCCATGATTGCGCCTGTGCCGTAGCCTGCAAGCACATAATCGGAGATATAAATAGGTATCTCGCCCTGCGTGAGCGGATTGATGGCATACGAGCCTGTGAAGACACCCGTCACGCGACGGTCGGCGATGCGCTCACGCTCCGTGCGGTTCTTGCAGCGCGCGAGGTATGCATCCACTTCCGCTTTCTGCTCATCGGTCACCACGCGCTGCACGTATTCGCTCTCCGGCGCCAACACCATAAACGTCACGCCATAAATCGTGTCCGCACGGGTGGTGAAGATAGTAAACGGCGCATCCTGCCCTTTGACGGTGAACTGCATTTCTGCTCCTTCGCTGCGACCGATCCAGTTGCGCTGGGTCTCTTTGAGGTTCTCGGTCCAGTCAATGCGGTCCAAGCCCTCCAACAGACGGCCGGCATACGCACTCACGCGCAGACACCACTGGCGCATCACACGCTGCTCCACGGGATAACCGCCACGGACACTCAGACCTTCGCTCACCTCATCGTTCGCCAGTACAGTACCCAGTTTCGGACACCAGTTGACTTTGGTGTCTGCGAGGTACGCGATACGGTAGTTCATCAGCCGTTCCTGTTTCTCGCGCTCGGAGAGCGTAGCCCATTTCGGGTCGTTGGCTTCGAACTCCGCAATCAGTTTGCTTATCGGTTGCGCTTTCTGGGTCTTGGGGTCGAAATAGCTGTTGAACATCTGCACAAATGCCCATTGAGTCCACTTGTAGAACTTAGGATCGCAGGTGCGCACCTCACGATTCCAGTCGTAGCAGAAACCGATTTTCTTGAGCTGCTCGATATAGCGGTCGATGTTCTTGAAGGTCGTCTCCTGCGGGTGCGTACCGGTTTGAATGGCGTACTGCTCCGCCGGCAGACCGTAGCTGTCAAAACCCATCGGGTGGAGCACGTTAAAGCCCTTCAGACGTTTGTAACGGCTGTATATATCACTGGCGATATAGCCCAGCGGGTGACCGACATGCAGTCCCGCTCCCGAGGGATAAGGGAACATATCCAACACATAGTAGTGCGGCTTGTCGGACTCGTTGGAAACGGTATAAACGCCGTTCTCTTCCCACGCCTTTTGCCACTTCTTCTCAATCTCAGAAAAATTATATTCCATATTGTTATTTATTCATTTACGATTTATTTGCTCAGTTTCTCTACAAGATCGGTGGCGAACTTGAGGCTCATGATATCCATCGTTTGGTTTCCTCCATTTGCGCCACCGCCCATGACCACAGTCGGTAATTGCACCTTAGCCACGGCTTCAGCCACGCCGACTTTGGTCTTATAATCCCACTCGGCACGTTCCTGCGGAGTCAGACCTGCTGCCACTTTCGCACGGTTGGCAGCTGCTTCAGCTTCTCCTTCGGCAATGATGCGTTTCTTGACTTCGTTCGCTTTGAGCGCCTCCAGACGGGCAACTTCGTATTCCTGCTCGGCTTTAGTCACCTCTACCGCCTTCACTTTTTCTTGCTCCCATTTGGCTTTAGCGGCCTGTGCTTTACCTTCTTCCTCTGCACGAATCGCCTTTCACTTTTTCTTGCTCCCATTTGGCTTTAGCGGCCTGTGCTTTACCTTCTTCCTCTGCACGAATCGCCTCTTGTTGAGCGGCAAGCGATTTGGCTTTGGAGGTCTGAACCAACATGTTGGCTTCTTGCTGTTGCTCAATCTGCTTCTTCACGCGTTCTTCGTAGTCGATCTTGGAGACGGAAACCTGACCGATCTCGATGCCATAGTAATCAAACGGCGATTTCTCTGACCGACGATACCCGCCCGCGGCTGTTGAATCGGCAATCAGGACTGCGAATTTCTGCTGTTTCTTCTCGCCCGTAATAGGATCGATCACCTCGGAAATCTTCACTGCAGTCGTGTAAACACCGTTGTTCAGCTGGTCGGTGATGTATTCAATGAGGTTGTTTTTCTTCTCCGAAACGCTCTCGTAAGCCGACATCAGCGGTCCGGAAGCATAGACAACTTTCACCACGGTCGGACGGACAAGGTCGTTCATCAGTCTGTCCATTCCGTTGTAGTCCGTCTGGATGCGGAGCATGTGCTCGCGGTCGGTGGGTAACTTGACACGGAGAGAACCGAAGATCTCACCATTGGACGCGTCGTTGAAAATAACAGGAATGGGTTCGCCGTTGTTTTGCGCACCGAACCATAACTGCTCGGTCTTATGGTATGAGGTGATGTGCCCTAATTTCTGGGCGTACATACCCGGCTGGCTCCAGACATACATAGTACCGGTAATGGGCACTTGGTTAACCACGATGTCTTCGTTCTTGACATCCTCAACGAGAGAGCCGATGCAGCAAAGGAAGACGATTACTACAATTCCGATGACGGAAGCTAATACGATTTTTTTCATCGGGAGTTTATTGCCTCCCTGCGGATTGCTAATAGCCATATTCTTGAAATGATTAAAAATTATCAAACCAAATCTTCCATCCGTAGAACGGGATGAGTGTCTTCTTGAAATCGACGTTTTTGCCGAACATGTTCGTGAACAAATGCGCAATCACGGTGGCATAGTAGATTGCGAGGATTATGAGCAATGCCCAAACGATTAAAGATATGAATCTCATAGTTGTTTCTATATATCAAAACCTTTGCGCCCGCAAAGGTACTGCTTTTTTTTGAAATACACAAGCAAATAGGCAAAAAAATCTTATTATTAAGATTTCAACCACTTATCAATGTTCTTTCAAAATCATTTAAAATAGCAGACGTTGCGCTGACTTTGCGCAGACCTTAGGCATCCCTTGCCTAATTGCCGATTATTAAGATTTTGCTCCCCACGACAAGCGTACCTGCCACGTACGAGACACATACGAGACACCTACGGGACGATAGCACCCCGAAATTTACCTTTTTTCGCCCCTCAAAAGTTTCCGATTATTAAGATTTCAGCGGTTGTTCCCCTCACAAAATTGTAGTTGTCAATCTGCCACTCTCAAGCCACTCTCGCGCCTTTATTAAGCAATTTCCATAAACATCCGATTATTAAGGTACACGGTTAAGAAAAGATTGTAAAATAAATGTACTTTATAAGCATAGCGACATCAGCACTGCTTTTGTGCGTGCGAGGGATTCTCGACATAAACGCCATATATCCCAATACCATATATTTGTATCTTTGGCATTGTATGCTATTGGCGTTTCGTCAAAAAGAATAGAGCCGTAATATATTGCTCGTTGGTTGTGAAAATGCTGCGAAATAATGGTCATGGAATTTAAATACCTTCCAAAACAACCTATACGTCGCAACGAAGTATAGGTGTCCGTTCCGTACGGATCAACCATCTTGATTGGCACTCCTAATTCCTTCAATGCTATAACCATTGAATCTACTTCATAATAATCTTCATAGAGATTTTCCCCAGATACAATAACCGAGTCTATCTTTCCTGCGCGGTACAAATCTATTGCCGCTTGCAAACGGGCGTCATAATACGGACTTGGAGTCGCGCTACGACCTGTGCCGAGTAATAGCCCATACATCCTATGAGGAATAGCGTCTATATCATCGTAGCATTTCCCCCTACTTGCTTGAATTACAATAGCGTTGCAAACAATAGCTAGAGCAACTATTATTGTTAGGAGAACAGAGAATATGATAAGTAGAGTGCGTTTCATTGGTTATCTTCCATCCATTTATGAGCAGCACGGTATTGTTCTTGGAACTTGTAAAGGTCAACCGGGATTGCAATGACATATTGCTTATAGATATCGTTCTCTATAAAAATAGTTCCTTAAGAAAAATCATCCACAATAAGCATTATATGTTCCTTTAATTATTGTCAGGTTTAAAGGTATCACTGATTCTTCGTTGATATTATAATGTATATGTAGTGTCCAATTTTTTCTCTCTAGGTCATCATATCCATCTGATTCCCTGATTGTAGGAATTAAGCCATGGAATGAAAGCGAAACTTGTTGGCCTTTTAAAATCGTATAATCTATTGTATTTATTCTTTCTTTTGCATATACATCTTCTACTTCTTTTTTATAATCCTTAACTCCAATTTCCCTAATCGATAATATTTCCATAGGAACAAAACAACTTAATGGCATGAATTTTCTTTCATGCCTCAAGTATTCTGTAAAAGGATTGTTGTTGTGCAATTCGATCTTTTTAATAGTTATATTTTTAGTCTCTGCTCTTAATCTAATGTCAATTTGAAATTGGTATTCACCCTCAATAACACCTCTAACCACAAATTCAGAGTCAAAAGCAATTAATGCACCTTGGACATGCATAGGTTGAGCGGCAGGTATTACTATTGGTATAGTCTGTTCGGGGGCAGGAATTGCATAGGGTGTAGTTAGTTGTGGAATGTTGTTTACACAAAAGGCCATGAACTTTTTTTTATTCTTGTTCCATTCTGTGATGCTAATTTTTGGAATTTGTAGTTCTGCACTTATGGTATCATATAGAGAATCCAAACTTTCTTCATTATTAATCCTAATTGCTTTGTCAAAACTTAACAGCCAACCAAGTTGTGAAAATGGCGTGTTCGGCAATAATATTGGTACTATTATCTTCCCATACGCCCATGCGGCTCCCATTTCATTAAGACACACTTCGCTCTTTTTAAAATTTTCGGAAATCATTAGAAAGACCATCTGCGCATGTTCAATATTATTACGCAAATACTCATCTATATTCCCGCCTGGCGGGACTCCCATGTCTTCTCTAGAAGTAAAAGCAATATCTTCACTAGTTAGATGAAGTGATAATTTTAAAACATCATCAATAAATTCATCAATAATCCCACTGTCTATAGAAGAGTGGCTAATAAAGATTTTAATGTTACTCATAGTATTATTTATTAGTAGATTTTATTCCATTTACAACCCAAATGATAAAAAATACAATTGTGTATACTATAACTGCCGGGATAAGATAGCAAAAAGCAAAGACACCTCCAGGGAATATACAAAGGTAAAATAACGGATATATGAGGAAAACGAGTGCAGCTCTTATAGGTGCTTCAGATTCCGCATATTCATTTATCACATCTCTCATCCACTGTGGAACAAGGTAGAATTTGTTGTCTTCTTGCCTAAGCCTCTTATACACATAAATCATAAGAGGAATTCGGACAATTCCAATATACACTACAAATGCCACAAGAAATCCCAATAGTCCTTCGAAGTCACTTGCACTCAAAGGCAAAATAGGTAGAAGAATTACCAGATGGAGCACATACTCGCAAACCAGACACCATCCCATGTATTTTAACAATTTGAAAGCTTTAATATTATTCGCCTGTTCTCTTAATTCTTTATAAGAAAGAATGGCAAAAATAATCATAGCTACTATCGCCATTAAAGCGAATATATAGTACCATATCATCCACGTCGCAGATGAAACCCGATTTTCGGAAGAGAGTGGACTTTCCAAAGAATAAATATTTTCAATACTCCCATCATAGGCCTCCTCATCTGCAAAATACACAATAAATTCATATATTCTACCGGCTTTCTCCTCTATAATATGTTTCCTATGCCAGCAGTTTGCATGAAATGTGCTACCATAGAAGGTATAGTTAAAATTCTCTCCAACCTTGTCCCAATATATAATATATTTATGACTTCCATCTATGTCTCTTCCAGGAAGCACGGGATAACCTTGTTTCTTCAAGAAGTCAAACAAAGTAAGCCCATCATATCCTCTTGGAATGTAATTCAAGAATCTTATGTACATCGGTTGATTATACTTGGTTGGATGTACTTCTCCGCCATACCGAGTATAAAATTTAGCATATAAAGAAAGTTTAGGATGAACGGGAAAACCTATATTATAATCTACATGCTCATAAGCATGTTCCAAGCACGGAGCCTGCATATAGACTCCCCAATCCTCGTAATATTTGAACGTGTTGTCATCGTCTTTCGAGATTTCTGCGGAATAACCAAAGATAGCAAAAATGGCGGAAAGAATAAAACATAAAATACTGAACGACAATAAAACATATCGCAGCGTTTTATTAGAGAAGAACTTTAATCGGTCGTAGGATTTAGAGGTAACTCCCAAATCTTTTTCCTTTGTTTTAACTATGGTCGAAGATTCTTCTACTTCAGCAATATCCTCAGGTTCTTCTACTCTAAAATCTTGAATATGCTTATGTTCCGCTTCTTCTGGTAATTTGGGCTCCTTATTGTCAAATTTATACGTACGAACCAACAGATAAACAGCCAATATATACACCGCTATTGGAATCAGTTCATACGCATCGAAGTAGTGCAAATTATTGACCTGCGCGGGCAGAACTATTAGAAAAATATAACCAATAGCTTTGCGTATTTTTGCGAACCACTTCACAGAGGACCGTTTCATGGCAAAAGCATACACCGCAAGGGCTGCCCATTCTAATATTCCAGATATAGATGAACACATTGACCATTGTTCAAACGTCATACGCCCCCAAATGCAATGTGCGTTCGATGCTCTAATGATCATATTGGATGAAATACCATATAGCAGAGCATCTTCACTCGGCGAAACGGTGCCATACAAACTGAGATAATACCATGGTAAACTATACGGAAATGGTCCGGCAACTGCTAAAAAGATAAAACCTATAGCACCTGCACAACATATCCATCCATATACATGACGCATTTTCCTTCTATACGGAGTGTCGTAGTCGGTTGGGTTGCGTAAGGCAAACTGGTACATTAAATACACTATACCTATTCCGAGTAAAACCCTCAATGTCAGAATAGATTCAAACTGACTATATGTTACAAAGTCTATCATATATTTATGTTATATAACGTTTTCGGTTAAAAATAGTGGTTCACTTGTCGCAGTAGAAGGGCATCGCCAAACGCCCAAGAAACACACAAGTAAACCACTAATCGGGTTTCTCTGTGTTTCTTATATTCAAACTGCTTTGAATTTGGCGATTTCTCTACTGCGTGAATATCAATATGTCTGCGCAACGCTTTGCGCTTGTCTTTCTCCATATTTTACGTCTCGGAGAGGGACGTGTATTTTATTTTGCCATTAGTTGGCGTATTGCCTAATACTGCTCGCTCGTAATCCCACTTAATTGTTTTAGTCCTTCTAATTGAACATCAATTTGATGTTGTTGTTCTTCTTTCTGCTGCTCTGTTAGGAAAGGATTGTTCTCGATATTTCTTTTAGATGCAGATTTAAGTATCTCAATCATGTGCTCTATATCCTCTTTCGTAACAGGCACATTCTGATTGAAGTTGAAAGCAAAGCCTAACTTCGCAAATATAGGTTGCGCATGATACGCAATCGTTGCATTGTATTGCTGTATCTTATTTTGATTTGCTAATGACATCTTTCTTATTTCATTTATTTTATGTTGTTGCTGCATTCATCATCTCATACAGATATGCAGGGCTTTGGATATAGAGTTCGTTTTCTTCGTCCTGCAGGGCTGGCATAAGTGAAGAATTATAAACCATCTCCATCGCCTGCTCCAAAGTACAGCCGGTATCTTCTATCACATACCGAACCAACTCGCTTATCGCGTAGTCCGTCAGATAGGTTGCTATTTGTTGATGGCTTGGTTGGGTCATAGGATTTCTACCTTTGTTTTCCTTATATAACGCAATGCTTTCTCTGTGCCAAAATAATACTGCTGGTCCAGATATTTGTCTTGAAGTGCCGCAGCAGCTTGTTCCGGCGTGTAGATATGTTCACGATAGTTCGTAATCTGCAACACAACTCCGTCATCCGCTATCGGTCCTATGACAATATCGTAGTCGTGTATCGGTTGCGGGGTTTCGCGGTCACGGTTCGCATCCACGAACAAGAACCATTCTACTGTAGCCTTCTCGGGAAAGACTTTGACTTTCAAATCCGAATGCAAAGCCGCTTCATCAAACTCATATATGATTAATGTCGCCTTGCCTCCGAAAAGACGCGCTTTTTTTGTTGCCATACGGATAGCCGTCTCACGCGAATCCGTGAGATAGAAACCTTTTCCGAAATCCTTATGGTTGAGACTGCGTGAAAGTTCTATCGTCTCAATATCCGTATTTGTGCCATGGAATAGTATCATACCAGTGTTCCTCCGTTTTGACGACAAACGAGTATCATATCATCAATAGTATCATCCATTGACTGCAGGTGCTCTACATCGTAGAACTCCATTAAAAAAGCAAGTGCTTTGTATTGTTGCAAATAGCGGAAAGCCGCTTGCCGTGTCATGGCAAACCTGCGTGCAAATGCCTGTATCGCACTTGTCAGAAATGGAATTTCGTACTTGCTCATATCAATTCTTTGCAACTTTCGGCTGCAAAGTTACTGCTTTTTTTTGACATATGCAAGAAGTTGGGGTGAAAATCGTTTTCGCGTGCGCGATTTTTGGTATTTTGTGTCTCGGTCATCTCTCGGTTGTGTCTCGGTCATCGGTCGGTCAAAGCGGACGCATATGGTCACCTATATAAACAAAAACAGAGCCGAAACCCTGTTTTTGTTTATATAGCAAATCTATGCTATTTCTGTTGGTGACAAATTATCACCATCTCATTTCTGTTTACAGCAACTTCTTGACTTGGTCGTAGACGTTCTGAGCGGTGAAGCCGAGTTTCTCGTCAAGGACTTTGTACGGAGCGGAGAAGCCGAAGGAGTTGAGACCCCAGATTGCGCCGTTTTCGCCAACGAGACCTTCCAAAGTGCAAGGCAGACCTGCGGTCATACCGAAACGTTTGATACCCTTCGGGAGGACGGAGTCTTGGTACTCTTTGGGCTGCTCGCGGAAGAGGCCTTCGGACGGCACACTGACAATCTGCAGACGGATGCCCTCTGCGCGGAGCAGTTCAGCACCGGCGAGAAGAGTTGACACCTCCGAACCGGAAGCCAGGAGAACTACTTGTGGGTTCTCATCTTTGGAGACGATGTACGCACCTTTGCGGAAGCCTTCGAGGTTGACGTTGGGTACCGGCGCTATGTCCTGACGGCTGAGGATGAGGGCTGTCGGGGTGGCGGTATTCTCTATCGCGAGACGCCATGCGAGGGTGGTCTCCTCTGCATCCGCCGGACGGAGAACGAGCATGGACGGTTTGCCGGAATGGTTGTGCAATTTCTCCATGAGACGGATCTGCGCCTCTTGCTCTACGGGTTCGTGGGTCGGACCATCTTCGCCGACACGGAACGCATCGTGGCTCCAGATGAACTTAACCGGCAACTCCATGAGGGCAGCCATGCGGACTGCGGGTTTCATATAATCGCTGAAGACGAAGAACGTGCCGCAGGCAGGGATGATACCGCCGTGGAGCGCCATACCGATCATGACGCACGCCATGGTGAGTTCGGACACACCGGCTTGCAGGAACTGACCGGAAAAATCGCCTTTCTTGAAGGCGTGGGTCTTCTTCAAGAAACCGTCGGTCTTGTCGGAGTTGGAGAGGTCGGCAGAGGAAACAATCATGTTGCCCACGTTCTCTGCAAGGAAACCGAGTACCGTGCCGCTGGCGTTACGGGTCGCGGCACCGGCTTTCTGCTGAATAAGGCTCCAGTCGATGCAGGGCGTTTCGCCGGACATGAAGGTCTCGTACTCGTTGGCAGCCAGCGGATTAGCCTGTGCCCACTCATGGTATTCCACATAGCGTTTGTTGCACAACTCACGCAGTTCAGCCGCGCGGTCGTCATACAGTTTCTTCACTTCGGGGAATATCTGGAACGGGTCTTCGGGATTGCCGCCGAGGTGCTCGATGGTCTTCTCAAACGATGCGCCGGCTTTGGAGAGCGGTGCGCCGTGGGTTGAGCACTTGCCTTCCCAGTTCTCGCCTTCCGCCGTCACGCAGCCTTTACCCATCGTGGTATGACCGATGATGATAGACGGTTCGCCTTTGTGGGCTTTGGCTTTGATGAGGGCCTCACGAATAGCATCCGGGTCGTTGCCAGGGATCTCCTGCACATACCATCCCCACGCCTTGTATTTGGCAGCCACGTCTTCGGAAGTCACTTCGCCGCAAGCCGTGGAGAGTTGGATGGTGTTGGAGTCATAGAACATGACGAGGTTGTCGAGCCCGAGGTGTCCTGCCAGACGGCCTGCGCCCTGCGAGATTTCCTCCTGCACGCCGCCGTCGGAGATGAAGGCGTAGATCGTCGGGTTATGGATGGCACCGTAACGGGCGTTGAACCACTTGGCGGCGATGGCTGCGCCGACCGCAAAGGTGTGTCCCTGACCGAGCGGACCGGAGGTGTTCTCAATCATCCGCTCAATCTCACGCTCCGGGTGTCCGGGAGTCACCGAACCCCATTGACGGAGGTTTTTGAGGTCTTCAAGAGTGAATTTGCCTGCTAAGCAGAGCTGTCCGTAGAGCATCGGAGCCATGTGACCGGGGTCGAGGAAGAAACGGTCGCGTGCCTCCCAACCGGCATTGTCCGGGTCGTATTCAAGGAACTCGCTGAAGAGCACATTGATGAAGTCTGCGCCACCCATCGCACCGCCCGGGTGACCACTCTTTGCTTTTTCTACTGCTGCGGCAGCCAGGATACGAATGTTATCCGCTGCACGATTCATAAGTTGTGTACGATTCATAATATTATATGTTTTAAAATCTCCATCCTAAATGGTAACTGACCCCCCATCCGAGGTTATTGCGGTAGCCGAAGCCGGGTATGTACTCCGGCGGGAAATAGCGTTGCTGTCGGGTGAAGAGCACTTTGAAGCGACCCATCCACCCCATGTAAAAAGCGGTATTCCCCACTTTGGCTATCTCTACTTGGCAACCCGCCACGATCTCTCCCCAACAGTCGGTGTATCCTTTGCTTTGCACGGCAGTGCCGAAGCGCAGACCTACTAACAGTGCGTGCGGACTCTCGGGATGTTTCTTAAACGGATTGATGTCCGCTCCGATGCGGAAGAAACCTCCGTGTCCGCTGTAGCTGACGACCGTATCTCGGGCGATCGTGCCTCCGGCGTACCCTAATTCGAGGGTGGGGTAGAAGCGCTTCGCCAAGCGTACGTTCGCCGCAATCTCGTAGTTCTGTACACCCCATCCTGTGACCGCCGGTATCACAATGGGCGAAGCGATGTCGAGCTTCACGATCGTACCCATGTAGATAGAGTCGTTAGAAAACCCCTCTCCGGCTCTCCCCACAAGGGAGAGAGAAAGAAATGCAAATAATAATACAATATACTTCCTCATTATGGGTCTATGCCCTTCCCTCCCTTGTGTGGAGGGTTCGGGTGGGGTTTTTACATCAGTTCTTTCGCTTCGTTTTTCAGTTCCTCCAGTGCTTTATCGGTCGGCGTAGCGCCGTTGGAGGAATAGGCTGTCAGCAAAGCGGCGGCATACGTCTGCGCCGTAGCGTCCGCCGGTATTTGTGCAGCAATGGCGATCACAAACGCACCCATTTGGTCGCGCGCGTTGATAATCATATCCCATACTTCGTCGGACACATATACCTGCTGGCTCTGGTTGTGGTCAAACTCCGCGCGGATGGTCTGCAGCAGGTATTGCTGCACTTGTCCGACCGTCCAAGTGGTCATCGCCTCCGGCGCGCTCTTCTGCAGCTCCAGCAGCATGTGTTCGGGTTTGGTTCGTTCCAAGAGCAATGCCAAGCGCTCATAGGCGCGCAAGCGGATGGGTGAGATAGCCTTCTGGCTCTCGCGCCGCAACTCAAACTGGCGTTTCTTCTCTTCGTTACGGAATTGGGAGTACTGGATCAGCCAGAAGCCGAAAATCAGTACTGCGACCACTAATATAACCAATAATGCTGTTTGCATAAATTATTGCATTTTAAATTCCGCTGCAAAGATAGTAAAAAAAATGCATATATGCAAGAAAAAAGCACTCAATGGTGCTTTTTTCGTTAAAACGCTAACCGGTTAAAATGGTTTTTTTCAAAGAAAAAACGCTAACCTGTTATCGGATCATGTCGTCTCCGAAGAAGGGTTGGAGCGCCTTCGGGATACGGATGCCTTCCTCCGTCTGGTTGTTCTCCAGCAGCGCAGCGACAATACGCGGGAGCGCGAGCGCCGAGCCGTTCAAGGTGTGGCAGAGGGTCACTTTTTTGTCCTCCGCACGACGGTAACGGCATTTGAGACGGTTCGCTTGGTAGGTATCGAAATTGGAGGTAGAAGATACTTCCAACCAGCGGTGCTGTGCCTCGGAATAGACTTCGAAATCGTAGCAAAGCGCTGCGGTGAAGGACATGTCTCCTCCGGAGAGACGAAGAATACGGTACGGCAGTTCCAGTTTCTGCAGGAGTCCCTCTACGTGCGCCAGCATCTCTTTGTGCGAAGCGTCGGAGTGTTCCGGCGTGTCGATACGCACGATCTCGATTTTTGAGAACTCATGCAGACGGTTCAGACCGCGTACATCCTTTCCATACGAACCTGCCTCGCGACGGAAACACTCGGTGTAAGCACAATTCTTGATAGGCAGTTTGTCCTCGTCGATGATGACATCGCGGTAGAGGTTCGTCACCGGCACTTCAGCGGTTGGAATGAGATAGAGGTCGTCCACCTCGCAGTGGTACATCTGTCCCTCTTTGTCGGGCAACTGTCCCGTACCGTAACCCGAAGCGGCGTTGACCACCGTCGGCGGCATGATCTCGGTGTAACCGGCTTTGTTCGCCTCGGCGAGGAAGAAGTTGATGAGTGCGCGTTGCAGGCGTGCGCCCTGACCGATATAGACAGGGAAACCTGCACCGGAGATTTTCACACCCAGATCGAAATCGATGAGGTTGTATTTTTTCGCCAGCTCCCAGTGGGGCAGTTTCTCGGACTGTGCAATGCGCTCTGCGGCAATCGCTTCGTCCACCTCGGCGTTCCAGTCGCGAAGCGCTACTGCGCCGTCTTTGGCAATCGCATCAATCATCGGCTGGTTTGGCCAGTTACCGATGGTGACTGCGAGGTTGTCCTCAGCGGAAGCACCCTCCGGCACGATGTCGTACGGGATATTCGGAATGGTGAGCAGCAGTTTGGTCTGCGCCTCTTCAGCCTCCGACATTTTCGCGTCAAACTCAGCGATCTGTGCTTTGAGTGCTCCGGTCTGCGCTTTGGCGGCTTCGGCTTCTTCGCGTTTGCCTTGCGCCATGAGCATGCCGATCGACTTACTGATCTTATTCATTTCTGCTGCGGCTGCATCTTTCTCCTGCTGCGCAGCTTTGCGCTCTCCGTCAAGACGAAGCACCTCTTCGATCGCCTCTGCGGCACCGGCGAAGTGTTTTTTCTCCAAACCCGCTATCACACGAGCTTTATCGTCATAAATTTGTTTTAAAGTTAACATATCAAAAAGTTTACTTTTGTTAAGATTTTTTACCCACGTCTTGCATAGCACTTACATAGCACTTGCATAGCAGATGACCCCGACAAAAATGCAAAGGTTAAAAGGGAGGTAAAAATATACTATTATTAAGATTTGTGTTCAAATAAAAATCTCCCACCTAAAGCCGAAGCCCTCGGTAGGAGACAATAAAACCTCTCTCGCCGATTTATGCTTCTGCAGCTACCGGCTGGATGGATACGTACGACTTGTTGTCGCGTTTTTTGCGGAAAGTAACGATACCATCGCAAAGCGCGAACAAAGTGTGATCCGAACCCATACCCATGTTCTCACCCGGATGTTACCTGCCTTTGCGAATTGACCACCAAAGATCTTCACGCCAAGACGTTTGCTTTCTGATTCACGGCCGTTCTTAGAACTACCGACACCTTTCTTGTGTGCCATACTCTGTTGTCCTTTCTTTTAAGCAATAACAATTTCTTTAACTACGACGTTCGTCAGGTCCTGACGATGTCCATTCAGTTTGCGATAACCTTTACGACGTTTCTTGTGGAAAACCAACACTTTGTCGCCGCGGCACTCGTTGTCGAGCACTTCGCAAACTACTTTTGCACCCTCTACATAAGGAGCGCCAACTTTAACTTTACCCTCGTCGTCCAGGAGCAATACGTTCTCAAATTCAACGGTTGCGCCTTTCTCGAGCTCGTTCATGCGGTTGATGAACAGTTTCTTGCCAGCCTCTACTTTAAACTGCTGGCCTTTCATTTCTACAATTGCGTACATTTGTACTGTCTGTATTTGAAATTAGGGCGGTGCGGCGTCTCGTGCTCTGACGAGAACTTAATCAAGCCTGTCCGCAAAAAAGCGTGCAAAATTACAACAAAAATTTGAATTGACCAAATTATTTGGGAAAAAAATGCAATTTGCACGAATTTTTAGTCTTTTTCTAAGATATCGTATTGCGCATAAAAGGGATATTGCTTTTTTGTGAAGTAGAATTTGTTAGTCTGTACGTTCTTAAGGCGAATCTTGGTTCGGGCGGTAACGGGGTATCCGTCCCTCTCGCGAATGATACACTTGCCGTAATGCCAGTTGGAACCATCGTACTGGAGGTAGCCCGTCCATCCTTCGTAGGAAAGGATAGGGGCGTTGAGAATCAAATCAATATGCTTGCTGTACGCCTCTATCTCATGGAGCTCTGTGGGCAGTTGTCGGAGCCATTGCAGGATAGTGAGCAATTGGTAAATCACCACCCGCGTGAGGTATGAAGCATCGCCGGAGAGCACATCGCGGTCAACCGTGAGCGACCCCTCCTCGTCGCCTTCTTCGTCCTGGCTGTGACTGCCTTTGTTGACCACGTCAGCCAGAGCGTAATAATTGTTCGTGATATAGGAGGGAACGATGTCCGGCGCCATATCGTGTATCTCCGTTAACCGTCTCATCGCCTCGCGCAGCGAGTTGATATCATCGGTGAACAAGCCATGCTCGCGGCCGTACGTGACCGTGAACGCCAACAGTTTGCGGGTGGTGTTGAAGATGGTCGTGTCAGTCTTGCATGAAGGATCCTCCAATCGGGTGAGGAGCGACCGGAGGCGGATGTTGGTTGCCTCGTCGGAACATAGATCGAAGAGACCTGTGTATCGCTCGCGCAGCAACACGTTCTCGGAGTGCTTGGTCAGTTCGCGGATGTCATTGATAAGCGGCTCCTGGTCTTCGTTCTTGCGGTAGAATTGCCGGCGTGTCCATTCGCGCATGGGGATCGCGTTCAGCAGGCTCTCGTCGTAGCCCGAACCGGTGGTGAAGACGAACCAGGGGATATGTCTGTCTTCGCCCTCGCATCGGCTCAACACACGCGAAGCGTAGTCGCGGAAGGAGTCGGTCGATTCGTGCGAGTCGGAGTGCCGGATCTTGCAATTGACATCCAGAATGACCGCGTCGCAGATCTCCACATTGCGGGGATTGGAGAGCCATTCGACGCCGTCGGTGTAGTTATCCGCCGTAAAGACCTGCATGCCCGCCCGCTCCATCCGCTCGCGGAAGTCCTCCCGCGGCGCTTCATCAATCCAAAAGACGACTATATTGCGATTTTTAGACATATTGGCTTATTGCATGATTTTGGCGAAATATTCGGGTAGCGGCGTATCGGGCTTGAAGAGCTGCAAGTGGTGCTTGATGCCCTTGTCGTTCATCTGCTGGATGCTTTCATTGAGTTTGTCGTACAATTTGTCGGTCATCTTGTTTTCGAATATAGTACGAAGTTCATCATTGTCCATAGTGATGAGTTCCATTTCGAGGAAAACCTCTACATATTCGATCAGCATGAGCTGCGAACTGGGCTCGGTTAATTTCTCCGCGCAATTCAGAATTTCGTCGTCGTTGCCATCCGTCATGTGTTGGAAAATCTCCTGCCATTTGTCTCCGTAGGCTCTATGGGAAGCCAGAATCATCTTCAGCCCGCGTCGCATGTGTTCGATAGCAACTTGGGTTGTGCAGCAAGGACTCAGTTCTTCCGGCGTGAACTCCAGCGGTTCGTCTATGGCATCGGCTTTCCCCATTTCCAGAAGTGAATGGTATGCCTCTAACATTTCACCATAGGCTTTCTTTAGCTCATTGTATTTAATAATTTTGTCGGAGAGCTGTTCTCCCTCGTCCAATTCCTTGCGGAGGTATTTGTAGAAATGTTTTTCCAGCGGTTCGGAAGCGTACTTTGTGAGTTCTGTTCTAAGGCGGTTAAAGCCGAGGAATAACTCCAACTGCTTTTTATCCGAGAAATCACCCTTCATCAGGGATGCCGGGTCGTAGTTCGGGAAGAGGAAATGAGCATGTTCTTTCAGTTTGGACAGAGCTCCGGATCCTACCATGAGATATAGGTAGTCATGTACATCCTTTCGAATGCGTTGAATCTCGTCCTCCGCAACAGCATCGTTGTCCGTTTTGTAAATGTCCAACTCCATAGCATATAGAGCGCACCGCGTGCCGATCTTTTCGTTCTTATCTCGGATGGTCTTTGCGGCTTGTGAAATCCATGCGAGCAGTTCCTCTTGTGTCGCCGCTTCTTTGCCATATTGAGCAATTGTTTCAATGTGCTCCTCCGGGCATTTCTTGGTCTGAATCAGGGCGTGTGCAAGGGCTTGCTTTCCTTCTATTTTGCCATTATGGAAGATGTATGAAATCGCCTCTTTCTCGCCTTTTTTGGCGGCTTCGGTCATCATTTTTTCTCCCTTGTAAGGGTCGTGGTATTTGCCGCTATCGCCCAATAGGATTCGTGCATATATATACTGTAAGTTGGCATTCGCTCCGTCCTCGCTTCTGGCTTCGGCACCTCGTCGCAGGTATTCGTATGCCTCGGGAACCTCCCGCAAGGTTTCGTAGGTCAGTTCGGGCTTTTGTCCTTTTTCAATCAGGATAATTCGGAGTAGCGCCTGAATAGATCCGATGCTTTGTTGCTGCGAGTCAATAATGAGATATCGCTTGAGGTCAGCCATCTGGTCTTCAGTAGGTTGATATCCTTTATCGAGGTATAACCGTGCTGCAGATTCAGCACTCGTTCCGAATTTATGTACCTGATCCATATAACATTCCCATGCCTTCTCCAAATGTCCTTCTTCTTCCGCGTACTCATAGAGATTCCCGAGCATGTAGAAAGACCAACTATCCTTCAGGAGTACGCCCTTTCTCGCAAGCCGGAATGCCTCTTCGTCCTCATCTTGAACCCAATATATGTAGGATAGCATTCCCCATGCTCTTTTATCGTCATGGTCGATCGCTTGAATATACCATTTTTTCGCCTCCTCGTTATTGTTTTCTGCATAAAAATAGTATTCTCCCATGAGGTAATGCCCGCCTTTGATGCCCTTGCTAATCATTTCTTGAGCCAGATGTAGCGCATCGTCCTTACGGTTGAGTCGGATATACAGATCATGTAATGTGTCGTAGCATCGCGTTACCCCTTTCTCTGCGCCTTCCTTGGCGTATTTTTCAGCGAGTGCAAAGTCAACCGCTATTTTTTCTCCTCCGAGTTTATATAGTTGTGCCAGATAACTGGTTGCATCCCAGCAACCGGCTTCAATTGCTTTAAGGTAATAGTGTCTGCCCTGTATGTCGCTTAGTGCTACACCTAATCCCCAATAATAACATATACCCATCTGCAAGAAAGCGTAGGGCGATACATTTTTAGCGAGTGCGCGTTTGAGGTATTTGAGGGCAATCTCGTTTTGGGTACCCATTCCATAATAGCGGTAGTGCATCAGCAGGTCGGCAAATCCTTCTCCGGCGTCGGATAACTCCTCAATATGTTCCCATGTCTCTACCGGCAGAAAATCGGAGTCTTTGTTGTACCGGTGCATGATATAGAAAAGCTTCTCATATGCTTTCTCATTGTGCCGCTCCGCCGAGCGCAGGAAGGCGTTGAAAGCATCGGCGTTTTCGTCCGCTTCGAGAAAAGCGAGTCCTTCCTCGTAGTCCAAGTCAAAGGCATCGGGATCGTCCGATCCACCGGCACCTCGTTCGGGTTTGCTGTCGTCGGGGGCATCGCTTCCGTCCGTGATCTTGGATACATCGGATTTGTTGAGCAGATGTTTCACACTGTTGAGCAAAACCGGGTATTTCTCTTCTGGGGAAGGATAGGCGGTGATCATGTGTATTTCTTTCAATCGCATGAAGAGACCATTGTCAACCGTCAGTTTGTCCAGCACGAAAGGCAAGATCCTCTTGCCGTATGTCTCTGCTTGGGTCACTTCGCGCTTGACCCATTTGGACAATAGCGCCTCATCGTTGAGGAGTACTACAAAGGCGGAGGAGCCTTTGATAGCATCTACGATCTCGTCGTCAAACTCTTTGCCCAGTCCGTCCTCGTTAAGGTTTCTCGGTGCGTACCAACAGAGGATGCCGTTCTCCTCAAATAGTTTGGCTAATTGCTCTACCACCGGTAGATATTCACTCTTGTAACTGATAAATACGTCTCGTTTCATTCGGGTATTGTTTAAGTGTCACATAATTTGCGCTGCAAATTTACTGCTTTTTTTTGACATACACAAGTAAAATCGGAAAAATACAATAAAAGCCCCTCGTACACGGAACTTTATCCCTCTCGGAACCCTGATGGAGCAGTAGAGCAGGTAGAGCAGTTCTTTTTATATTTTATAAATATTCACGCACACGTACGCATGTGTGTAAACACCTACGCGTGTGTGTTGTAAGAATTATATATAGAGCCGCTCTACTGCTCCACCCATCACCCATCCTTTCCCCCCTCCCTTGAGGGGTGAAGAGCTCTGCTCGATCGAGCGTCCTGTGGACGGTCGTAGAACTCATATGGGGTGGGGTTGTTTATCACCCCCGCGACCACTCCGTGACCATTACGGACGTGTTAGTAATGTTTCAGATCCTTTTTTGCGCGAAGAGCCACTCCAGGGACTCAATTTGCAAGTCTATACCATCGATCATACATGGCGGAGTATTCTCATTAAAACATCTTTCCGCCATATCCAATTGAACCGTGTATTTTCTCTCCGGCAAAGCATATTCTTCTTTCAGCGCAATCCGATAACAAGAGTCTGTCGGAAGGTAATGCATCTCCAGTTTGTACGTGTTAAAATCGATAGTAATGTATCCATTCTCATACATTATCTTTCCGCCGCGTTTCAGTTCGCTTGCGGGTGCAAACTTTTTCAGCGACAGCGTGATGTCCGCTCCCGTTTGTGCCGTCTTGCCGCGATAGAAGATGCTACAATCCGGATGAGCTTCATAATCCTCGATAGTCAGGCTATCGGTATGCCACCCCTTGTCCGTTGAACTTACCATTCGGGCAAGCACTACAAGATGGAGGAATGTCTCGATATATTGCCCGCCGTACTTATCCGACGACAACCATTCCCGATGATCCTCTCCTTCATGCAAATACAGCGAGACGCTGCGTAAATCACCCATTCTCCCGAATACATTAATTGTTTCATCACGAGAGGTGGAGAAAAGAAGATATTTCTCATAAAAAGAGAATGGATTATACAGGAAAGTAAGAGGCAATGCTTTTTCCAGGTAGTAATAACTCAAGCAGAAAACCTTGTTCCAAACGGAGGTATGCCGAAGCTTTTTGATTGCCTCCAGTTCGAATTTGTTGGAAGTAACCGGTTTTTCAAGAACAATAAACACCTGATTGATATAATGCGTCAAGTATTCAAAATGCGCAAACGACGGGGAGGCTATCCATAAGATACTGGAACTCAGGATCTTTTTCTCGGTAAAATCGTCTATCGGGAAATAATGAAAATGTGCATTTCCGATGGCAATACTATAACTGTCTGTAGCCGGCATTGCTTTATCGAAAATAGCGACAATTTTAGGATCCGTGGACTGCGCGAGAGCCGGAACCACTTTCTCTTTCACGATCTGCCCGTTCCCGATGATGGCTATATGATAGTGGTAGTCGCCTTTTTCTTTTACTCTTTCAATAGGTAAATTGGAAAGGAAGATACCAAAGATCAAGGCGGTATAGATGATACTCATCAGGATGAGATAGACATGAATGTGCTCCGGAGAAGGATAGAACAGATTAGCCAACGCAACGCTGAATGAAGAAATATCGTCATATACTATTGCAACGCATTGCACTTGGGCGATGATGAGAACCGGTAGCAAAATGATATATTCCAGCACATGCATGATGGCATATTTCTCTTCGTAGAAACGCCTGAAAAAGAAATAATAGAGAAGCCAGACTAATGACTCTGCCATGAAATAATAGGCGGCAATCTGGGTAATCAAACATCCTTGCGGCAATACAAATAAAAGAACACACCAACATCCAAAATAGATCTCGTCAAAAATAGGCGGTACATTAACTCGTGTAGATGGTTTGTCAATGGAGACCATTTCTTTTTGTCGTGATTTCCATGTCCTGAACCAGAATTTGCAATGCTGTAGAAGCGACAGTGTGCGTGCCACATAGATGGTGTAGAGCGTTACGCATGTCAGTGGAGAGATATGCCCTTTCCACCGCCAGGATACTTCGTTCGGACGGGTACTTATCTTATCCGCGTAGTTGATTATTTTCTGCCACCAGGAATATTTCATAATAGTACAATTTTCGCTTGCAAATTTACTGCTTTTTTTTGATATACAAAAATTACTGTGACTTTTCTAATCGAGAAGAACAAATCCTGCCCAATAGTACGGATTAGAATATCCGTTTTTATGAACTTCCTGCTGTGCAAGCCGTAGCGCCTGACGTTTGTTATTTCCTTGACAATAATAACGATAGAAAGCTGTCATTAATGTCTTTGTCGCTTCATCATCTACTTTCCATAATGCCATGAGTATACTTTGGGCTCCAGCCATCTTAAATGCTCGTTGGAGTCCAAATACTCCTTCTCCGGAAATATCTCCCAATCCGGTCTCACAAGCTGAGAGGACAACAATATCAGCGTCTCGCAAGTCCATGGTTGATATTTCTTTGGCTGTGAGGATGCCGTCCTGTATGTTTTTCGGGAGACGATCACTATGCCCTGATAAGGCAGTGTTCGCTCCTGCGAAGAGTAACCCGCAGCGATCCAGAGGATCAATAGAAACGTTTAACGAATATTCTTCCCCTAGACCGGAAATATGCTGAGCAAAGAATTTTTCTTGTTTAGCAGCAGGAGCCTCCCAATAAAAACCATGGGTGGCAAGGTGGATGATATTGGTGTGTGTGCCACTTAGGGCTTTGAATGACTCTTCTGTGGCAGATACTTTAGTGTGAGAAACAACATGGATATGCTTAGAAAACAATGTTTGTTGGATGTCTTCTATTTCCTCCCTTGTACCAGGCAAATATGTAACTCGCCCTCTATCAATCGTGTCATTTCTCAAGGATCGGGATGCAAATGTTCCGTACTGTGCACTTTCTCCCGCTAATTCATCTATACTTGCGTCGTATTTAATGCCGCCATAGAGTGCTGCTGTCTCTTGATGGGACGTGTTTTGATGTAATACTATTTCGCGTGTAGAAGATAATCGTACCATATTAAATACATCATTCATTGTCCGAATAGAATCGTATGGTAGATTTTCAATAGGAATCTGGTGGAGTAATCCGACAGGGGCGAAATAGATAGTCTCACCTTCCTTTAAATGAGGGAGAATATTGTGCCAGATGAGGTGGGATAAGTGATCCTCATTTCCTAAATAGGAATAGCGATTATTCGTTTCATAAAATTCTTTTAGCATCTCGCGGAATTCAAATAATCGAATCAAGATAGGATAGGCACTATTATGTCTAAGCAGTAGCGCACAAAATAAAGTAGAATCTTCTTTAGTTAACTGCACTGCCTGGAATTCTATTGCTACTTCATTCGTCTTAAGTTGCTTCCTAATGTCCTTCCAATTCAATTTTTGACCAAACTGTTTCTCTCTATAAGCAGTACTTCTTCTTGTAATTTCTTGCTCCAGCCTCTCTGATTGTTGAATGTGTTTTTCTACATCTGGAGAAGAAGGATTCCGTTCTTGCTCTCGGTAAATCGTATTTTTCAGTTGTATCAATTCATTCCATTGCTGTAGTAATAGAGAATCTCCACTCTCTTCTATCGAATGTTTAATGGTATTATACGAAGATAGCAAAGCTCCTTTTAGGAATAGTTCGTTGTCATATGCCCATTGCGCAATAGCATGATTAGATGGATAGTATCTATAAACTAACGGGAAGATTGAATACATCAGCAAGTCGCTATTTCTACCCCAAAATTTCTCCCGCATATTTGTAGACATGTAATCTTGTGTTTTATAGAAAATCCCCTTGATCATATCCGTTCCCGTTCGTATATATTTCTCAGCTTTCTTATAATTTTTAATCTCGGAATAAACATGCCCTATATGCAAATATGAAATAGCATCATTCATTTCTTCTCGTCTCTTCAATAATCTTGTTTTTTCGAGTGTCATCTTATGGTATTTTAATGAACTATCATACTTGTTCTCATTGAAATAAAGAGCGCCCAGATTATTACAAATTGCTGCATATATTGATGGATTATAGAAAGGCATACTATCCATTAATTCAAGAGCTAGTAGATAGTAGTTTTCCGCTTCCAATAACAGGGAGTCATTATTAGACCTCCCTAGAAAACTTGCTATTTGATTTAAAGCCACAACAGTCATCTGAGTTTCAGAAGAAACATTTTTTTCGATGATGGGTAGTGCTTGCTGCAAAAGAGAAGATACCATCTCAAAATTCTCTTGATTTTTATATATTTCTGCACACTGAAGCAGGATATTTGCATACTCTATACAACTATCACATACTTGTTTTTGAATTTCAGCGGATCTATTGTATGAATCAATCGCAGCTTGATGATTATTCATTGCATATTGTATTTGCCCTTTGCGCATATGAATGACGGCAAAAAAAGGATGATTTTCCGGCTTGATTTCTTTTAATATTTGATGGGCTTTGTCGGCATATGCATATGCCGAGTCGTATTGTCCCTCGTTCATATACATCAAACTCAAATCATTATACCCCAAAGCACATGCATCGTGTTTTTCTCCGTATAACTCTTTTTTGATATTAATTGCAGCGCGCAGTTTTTTTTCTGCCTCTTCATTTAGCCCTAGAGAAAGGTATATTTGAGCCAAATTCCCTTCAGTGTCTGCATACTCCGTAGAATGTTGCCAATTTGGAAGAACCTGCTGATATATTTTTTCTGCTTTTTTGTAGGACTCTAATGCAAGTGCGTCTTCATATACCGTATGACAAAACATTCCCAAATAATTATATGCTTGACCTAATTCTACAGTTTGCCCTTTGTGATATTTTTTTAACATAGTAATTACATCTAATAATTCTGCCTGCGCCTCTTCGTACATTCCTTCCTGCATGTGCAAGAAACCTAAAATAATGGAACATTTAGCTCTTGCTATTGTATCCTCACTATGGTATCGCATTAATAATGTATGAGCTTCTTCTATATATTTTTTTGATTCTTTATATTGGCCACTTTCTTTCATTATTATACCCATATTATACAACGATAGGCAATATTTAGAAGATGTATTTCCATGAAGTTCCTTTGCTATAAACAGCGCCAACTCCATTTTTGCTTTGGCGGCATCATACTCATCTCTAGCAAAATGGGCAATGGTCAAATCTTTTGATAATATCCATAATTCTTCACTAACCCCATTTTTGTAATCTTTCAATAACGGGTATGCTTTCTGAAAACTTTCAATTGCGAGATTATAGTTGTTTTTCTCCATGTACAACTGCCCTAACGCAAGGAAATACTTACCTGAAGTAATAGCAAGATAGTTCTTTCCATACAAAAAAAACGGATGCTTCCTACCATATTTATCTTCAACAAAATCGGTGATGGATTCTATGGTTCGATAAGCTGATATATATTCTTCGTCGGTTCGACATGATTGCACAAATTGCTCGAGGTGTGGAATGATATATACACACAAACTATCGAAGTGGTCAGTGGTCCAAAAATTATCACCGGCTGGATGAAAAAATGAATAGTATGAAATAAACGCATTTACATCTCTTATATCAATACTGGGTAAATCATCATCATTTGCCCAATTAGAAATGAGAGACATTTCATTAAGAGCACTTTGAAAGCTGCGCGTACTAATCATCGTAATGAACGAGCGTAAATGTTCGTCATTATCTCGTGCGAAACACAAGTTAATGCTCAAAAGAAAAATTAATAATATCGTAAACTTTTTCATCTTACCTTTGTTACTATCATAGATCAGCCATACTTTGCTCAATTCAGAGGAGGATTATACTCATACGAAATTATTATTTGTCAATAGTCCTTGGCAAGCGGCATAGATGTCGCGGAAGGCGGCTTCGAAGTCGCGGGTGTACCAAGGGTCAGAGACATCGCGCTCCTCGCCTGCCCAATGCATCATGAGGGAGAACTTGGATGATGGACCGAACAGGCGTTCGATGGCGCGGATGTTGGAGCGGTCGGCGCAGACGATGAGGTCGTAGCGGTCGAACGAAGCGCGATCTATCCGGCGCGCACAATGGCGCTCGAACGGAATCCCGTGTTGGCGGAGCGTCTCTTTTGCCGGCGGGTAGATGTCATTGCCGATCTCTTCGGTCGAGACCGCCATGGAGGCAATCCGAAAACGATCTTCGAGCCCGGCTTGGCGGCACAGTTCACGGAAGATAAACTCCGCCATCGGAGAACGGCAGATATTACCATGACATATAAAAAGAATGGAGGTCATGCTTATAGGCTCAGCACTTGGAGGGCTTGCCATTTGTCGTCCTTGATGTCCTTTTTCTCTTTGATGGCTTTGGTGAGGGGAACATAGACCACGTCGCCGTTCTGGAGTCCGACCATGATGGAGCGCTGCTCCTCCATGAGCGCCTGTACGGCTGCGCAGCCGAGACGGGACGCGAGGATGCGGTCGAAGGCGGAGGGTGAACCTCCGCGCTGGAGATGGCCGAGGATGGTCACGCGCGTGCCGTACTCGGGATGGCTCTCCTCAATCACTTTCGCTACGGCCTGCGCTCCGCCGGGGATAGCGTGCTCCTGAACGAGGACGATACTGCTGTTCTTATGCTTGCGTCTGCCTTGGCCGATAGCGGCTTCCAACTGCTCTTCTATCGTGGCTCTCTCGGGGATGATCGCGGCTTCGGCTCCGGCAGCGATGGCGGCATTGAGGGTAAGGAATCCGGCGTCGCGTCCCATGATTTCGACGAGGAAGAGTCGCTCATGGCTGGTGCCGGTGTCGCGCAGTTTGTCCACACATTCAACGATGGTGTTGAGCGCGGTGTCATAGCCGATGGTAGAGTCCGTGCCCCATAGGTCATTATCAATCGTTCCGGGTACTCCGATGACGGGGATGTTGTATTCTTGTGCCAAGGCGCGTGCGCCGGTGAAAGTGCCGTCGCCGCCGATGACGATCAGGGCGTCGATCTGCTCCCGTTGAAGGGTCTCGAACGCGCGTTTGCGTCCCTCCGGCGTTTTGAACTCCTCGCTGCGAGCGGATTTGAGGATCGTACCTCCGCGTTGGATGATACCACTCACGTCCTGGGTGGAAAACTCTTGCACTTCGCCGTCCATGAGACCTTTGTAGCCGCGGAAGATAGCTTTGACGCGGATGTTGTTTGCAATCGCTGCACGTGTCACGGCGCGGACAGCAGCGTTCATTCCCGGAGCGTCTCCTCCCGATGTGAGCACTCCGATTGTATTGATCTTATATTCCATAATAGTATATTTTATTTTATCTTCAGTTGTTCGTTCATCGTTTTGATGGAGTAGTCCGCCGGGGCTTTGAGGATCGTCACCACCCATGCCTGAAGCGATTCGTCCCATGTCTGGCGGGTGATCGTTTTCCACACCTCGTCGAAAGTCGTTTTCTTCTTGTCGTCCTGCGCAAGCGATTTGCGGTATTTGCGGTCTGCACGCCAGTTCTTGAGGTACTCCGGCGTCAGTTCGCAACTCTCCTCAACCACCACCGACAGGCTGTATTGTCCCGTCCCATAGTGCTCTCGCAACCCCAACGAGTCATCCGGAATCTGCATATACGAGCGCGGCACGATAAAACTCTCGCCGGTAATCTGATACAGAGGCTCTTGCCCTTTCGGGCGGATATAAACGAATGTCCCATTCTCATTCACGTCCGCTGAATCAATCGGTATATCCAGCATGAATTCGCCCAGCACCTCGTCCTTGTGCATCGCCGGCGTGAAATCCATCCATGACGACTTCAACTGGATATTCATCTTGAAATTGAATGTCTTTCGCTCCGCAAACGAGAAACTCAGAGGAAGCGGCGAATTAGGCAGATGCGAATGGTACGGATTGATGATAATGGTGTCCAAAATCAGTTCGAATTTGGAGTGGTCCCGAATGCGGTTCAGTTTACGTCGGTTGAGGTGGCAGGAGACATAGAACGACGTATCTTCGTCCACGGTTGCCAGACATCCTATGCCGTTGAATTGTATGCCGTGCGGATCCAAAGCACCCAGCTCCGAGCCCTGCGAATAGAAATCATTGATCGCATAGAGCGTCCCGAGCGAATTGGTGTAACTGCACTCTTTCGAAGCGTTCGCCATCCATTCCTCTTTGTGGCGGCGATCCATCGTAATGAGCTGTCCGATCGCTTGAATACCGAGATCCACAACGGACGAAATATACCCGGTCGCGACGCCCAAAGCCGCATTGCCCATCGCGTTGAGTAGACTGCTGCCGAAGCCGCGGCTCCCTTCTTCCGCCAGATCGGGGTCGCGGGCAATATCGTCCGTCAGCGTGCTGTCCGTATAAACGATCGTCTTGTATGCAATAAGCGGTTTCGCTCCGAGCCCTGCACACACCATCAATACGGCTCCCAATAGAAAGAATCTCATCCTCATATCACCACATGTATTGAATGTCCGAATGGGTCTTTTTGGTGGTATTGGTATAATGATATTCCAGTTCGTTATCCAGTATTTCCGTATCGTACGGTTCTACCGTTGCGAACAGCACATACACATCGTCCTGCGTGTCCGGGAAATAGACATCCATCGCGCAGGAGCAGAAGCCGCTCGGCGTGATCGGGCAGGAGTTAGCCGCTATTTCCTGGGTAATCACATAGCACAGCGAGATGGCATGGGTGCGTTTGTTCACATGCAGCACGTTGATATGGTAGTCCTTGTCCGTGCGGTTCTCGAACTCGAAATCCAGCTCCCCTCCGCTCAGTTTGTGCCGTTTGAGCGTGATACCCTCTATCTTCGGACTCTTCTCGCCCGAACAAGCCTGCGCGCCGATCCATGCCAGCTGCTCCGCCATGTCGTAATAATCGATCTTGCTCCCATGACCGCGCGAACCGGCTCCCAACAACCCCATGGTATGTTTCAGCGTATCTGGCTTGCCGCTGGCGAGGGATATATTCAGACTTCTTAAAATGCGTAAGGCAAGGTCGTTTTTGGCATCATTTACCAGTTGGTATATAGCATCATTCGCCTTCCGGTCGAATGTGTAGCGTTTATTCCTTACGATGTCAACGACATGGATCTCGCTTTCTTTGCCGACACGAAGAGAATCCAGCGACTCCAACACCATATCCAGTTTGACCGCTTGCCAGGAGCTGTTCTGACCTCTCTGCTTGTATTGCACCTCGCCCTCATACGAGTTTACACGGTACTTGGCTTGGGCTTGAATACTTATCCAACCTCCTATGAGGCAGAGAATAATAAAGAAAACGCGTTTCATTTTTTATGTTTTTTTGTTTGTTTTGTCCCATTGGGTTTGTTCCGGAATGAACCATAGCCGGCATAAACGAGGTCGAAAGCGAGCATGCCAAATACCAGCATCTTGATCACCGGCGTGTAGTCAACGTAAATATGGTCGCAAGCGAATATCGCGCTACCGATAAATACCAAACTAAATAGAATAAAGAACGTCAGTAACCGAACGGACAGATTAAGCCGGTATTTGGGTTTGTCGGATTCGTTGGCAAAGAGCAATATGCTCACAACCGCCAGACACAAAATAATGGCTATCGCCCAGCTCATCCATGGAGCGATCGTCTCAATATACTCGCCCTGAAGGATCGTTTGCGTGGCATAGGCATGAATCATAACACCCGGAGTCGGCATTCTCATAGGAGTAAGATACGTATCTTTCGGATCCTTGCCCACTCCGATCAGCACCACTTTGCCGCGTAACCGGTTTGCCACATCGGGGTTGGCTAATCGGTATGCGGAAATAGTATCTACTACACAGTGGCTGAAATCTATAATCTCTTCTGTATTACCTCTTCGGATCAATTCTTGCGCACGTTCGGGAGCTGCTATCTTGGCTAATTCCAATGCAATGTTGGAGATGGTATCTCCGTTGCGGGTGCATACATACGGAACGAACGTACGTATAACGGTCCATGCATAATCCGCATCCAGATTTGCAAAACCGGAGTGAGGAACCGTTGAGAGACTTTCGTAGAAGAATGAAAGGGTATCTTGTACATAGTGAATACGATCCGGATCGGGCTCAACCATGATGATATTCACCATATTCGGCGTGGTCTCAATCGTTTGAATCAACGCCTTATTGTCTGCTTTCTTTATGGAGAAATAGATATCCAGTCCAATGGCTTTCGGCTCGTAATGTTTTATCGTGTCGATCAGACTCATCAGCTCCTCTCGGTTCAAATTATCTATCAGCACCACCGCAACATCTTGGCTCATATTACGTTCCGTCTCGTCTCCTGCCATCATGTTATAGATGTCCGTCACTTGGAAATCCATCTTCTTCTCCATGGGAGCGAACATCTCAATCGACGAAAAGTCGGTGTTCAGATAGACGCTGCACAATCCGGCAATTAACACAGAGAGCACGATGATCACTCCTGCTTGCCACCATTTTATTTTTTCCTTTTCATTCTCCATGTTATGTGAGTTATGTTGTGTAGTTATGTTATGTGGTGTTATGTTATGTTATGTGGTTTTGTGCTATGTATAGTTATGTTATGTAGTATAGTTATGTCGTTTTTTAATTTGCGCCGCAAATTTACTGCTTTTTTTTGAATCGTGCAAATATTTCTGATTTTTTATTTTGTTTATTGCGTCCGATTACTTTGTATATCGTTTTTTTACTTTGTTTATTGCGTCCAAATTTAATTTGGACACGGCTTTGCCGTCCTCTTTGTTCCCTTCGGTGGCATTTTTGCCGCCGTTAGATTCTTTGTATTGCGCCGACTGCCAGTCGGCATTTCCCCTTCCTCCCTTCCTCCTCCCCTTGAGGGGGTGAAGAGCTCTGCTCGATCGGACTGCCGGTGGCCGTCCGTAGAACAACCCGGGGTGTGGTTAGTATGCTGTCATCTTTAGGTGATTCTTAGGTGATTCATAGGTGATTCTTAGGTGATACATAGGTGATTCATTAGTTAGTAAGCGTATCACAAGCGTATCAAAGCTGTAGTGTACCCCGTTTTTTGGACACTTTAAAAGATTCATTATGAGAAAGAAAGTGCCCTTAGAGGTCAAAATGGAAGCGTTAAAAAAGCTTCAGAGCGGCGCATCCGCTCATGCAGTAAGCCGACAGTTCCACATCCGTGACGGCGAGTTGCAGACATGGCTCCTTATCTACGCCAGAGAAGGCGAGCGCGGTCTGGCGGCGTACCCTAAAAACATCTGCTATGATGCGATAAAAGAGAAAATTATTTGCACATATCGTCAAAAAAGAGTACCTTTGCACACGCTAAGCGCCAAATACAGCGTTCCCTACTCATCGGTATGCCGTTGCATATCGACCTACAAGCGCAAGGGAAATGCAGGCGTAGAAAGCGCAGTAATAGATATAATGGAAGTTATGAGATCAGGCGACACACTGGACGAAGCATTGACGAAAGCGGAGCTGAAGCAGAAGCTCAAGGAGGCGATGAACGAACTGGATTACCTCCGGGCGGAGAATGCCTTGTTAAAAAAAGTAAAGGCCTTAATGGAAGCAGAAGAGCGCAGGAACAGTCGCTCGCGCAGGCCATCCGGTCATTAAGGCCCAAACATGCTTTGAAGCATCTGCTCAAAGCGGCAGGGATGGTACGTTCCACGTACTACTACCGTTTGTCGGAGCGTCCGGACAAGTACGCTTCCATAAAGGAAGAGATACGTCGGATCTATAGTGAGAACAAAGGTCGTTACGGCTGCCGCCGTGTGTGGCAAGCGCTGCGCGTTGCCGGTTGGGTGATTAACAGGAAGACGGTAGCGCGCCTGATGCACATGATGTCGCTTTTTGGCATCACGCCCAAGCGCCATTACCGCTCCTACCAAGGCGATGTGGGCAAGAAGGCACCCAATGTGCTTGACAGGGAGTTTGCAGCCCCGGGTCCGTTCCGCAAACTGACCACGGACATCAGCCAGTTTGTCATCAACGGTGTCAAATGGTATCTTTCCCCTATACTGGACATGTGGAACGGCGAGATTATTAGTTATACCGTCTCCCGCAGTCCGAACATGGCGTTGGTGATGAAGATGCTCAAGAAAGCCTTCCGCCGTATGGGGGAGGCATCGAAGGGTGCGTTGCTGCACTCGGACCAGGGCTGGCAATACCAGCACGCCCAATACCAACTGGCGTTGAAGGAACATGGTATGATTCAAAGTATGTCAAGGAAGGGAAACTGTCTGGACAACTCGGTCATGGAGAACTTTTTCGGCTTGCTGAAGAACGAGTTTTATTATGTGAATCATTTTGCGGACGAGCAAACCTTTTTGATAGGTTTAGCAGACTACATCAAGTACTACAATAATGACCGCATCAAACTCCGCTTGTCGATGTCTCCTGTCCAATACCGCCAACAACACACAATTAATAACTGAAAGAACAAATACCCCACATGTCCACGAACATGCATACATCGAACAACATTTACTAACCCTGTCCAACTTTTTGGGGACACCTCAGCTACCCGCTTATGGTCTGCGCACATCTCTCAACTCGATCCGCTTAAACTAATCCGGCAATATAAACCCTGCCCAATAATAAGGCGAAGCATAGGGCTTGCTAACCTCCGCCTTCTGCTGGCTGACATCTGACGGCTGTTTGCTGACTTCTGCTGGCTGATTACCTCCACCCATCTTTCCCTTATTCAGCATCTTCTCTTTTCCAGACATTCCTCGGCCTTCAGAAGAGGTGTCGCCCGTTGTGTTATTCCTTACCTCCTGCTGTGCGCTTCGGAAAGCCTCGCGTTTGCTCATACCTTGACTATAGTAACGGTAAAAGGAAGTCATCAACAACTGTGTCGCCTTATCGTCGACTGGCCAAATAGCCATCAATAGACTTTGAACTCCCGCCATTTTGAAGGCTCTTTGGAGACCAAACACACCTTCTCCGGTAATCTCTCCTTGGGCTGTCTCACAAGCAGAGAGAACTACTATATCTGCCTCTCGAAAGTCTAAGACCGAAATCTCCTTGGCTGTTAAGATGCCATCCTGCACTCCCTCCGGCAAACGTTCACGGTGTCCGGAAAGAGCTGTGTTGGCACCTGCAAAAAGCAATCCACCTCGTTCCATAGGATCAATGTCGGTAGAGTCTGCCCAATAGAAACCATGAGTAGCGAGATGCAGAATGTTCTGTTTCATGCCGGATAGAGTTTTGAAGGACTCTTCGTTAGCGGCTGTGGAGGTGAAAGTCTGAACGCGAATCTGTTTATCGGAAAGTGCTTTTTGAATCCCCTCTATCTCTGATTTCGTGCCGGGTAGATAGTTCACTCGTCCTCGGTTGATAGTGTCATGAATTACGGATCTGGATGCCAAGGAAGGGTAGCTCGCGCTTTGAGCGAGCAATTCATCTGCGCTCACGTCATAAGTGATGCCTCCGTATAGGGTAGCACTTTTATGCGGAATAGTTGTTTTATGGAGCGCCAACTCGCGCGTAGAAGAGAGACGTACAAGATTGTATACATCCGAAATGACTTGTGTTGAATCATAAGGGATAGATTCCAAAGCCACCTCATGCAGCAATCCTGTCGGGGCAAAGAAAACTATTTCATGCGGATTGATGTATGGCAGCAACTTACCCCATACCAAACTGGATAGTTCCTTTCCGTTCTCATAATAGGAATATGCCTTGTCGATAAAAGATGGTTGGGAAATATCTAGTAATTGAATTACTTTTTTTTCCTCGAATAGTGGTATGAAAATTGGAAAGGAACAAGTATCTCGTAATAACAATGCGCAGTACATTGTATTATTTTCATTTAGCGGCGCACGCATGTATTCGATGGCGACTTGATTAGGCTTTAATGCCGCGCGTACGCTATCCCATGTAATCGCCCATTGTCGCATATTTTCGCGAAAAGCTGCTGAGGAACGAGTAATTTCTTTTTCCATAGTTTCAGCCTCGTCCTGCAATATCATTAATTCATTCGTAGATGCATTTTTTTCTTCAAGGGCTATAATTTGTCTCTTTATCGAAACTAAGTATTCCCAATGTTGAATTAGAGTTGAATCTTTACTTTCTAAAATAGATTGAGTGACTATATTTGCTGAGTTTAAAAGCAGACCTTTAGTAAATAATTCATTTTCGTACGCAAATGTGGAGATACTTGGCTGTTTTTGGGCATATCGGTATATGAATTTTGGATAACTATACTCATAATCGTTTTTCAAAGTAGACCATAATAAGGATCGCTGGCTGTCAGACATGAAATCCAATGATTGAATGAATCTATTTTTACTAATCCGCTGGGCTTGTGTGTAGTATGATTCTGCTTTTGCATAATCCTTTTTTCTCGAATATAGATTCCCTATATTGTTTAAGAAAGTTGCAAGATTTGGGTGATTGTTTCCGAGAACACTCTGCTGAATTTCTAGTGCTTGGAGGTAGTATTGTTCTGCTTTTTCATAATCTTTCATTGTTACATATAGACTGCCTAAATTATTAAGCGAGGATGCATAGTCTGGATGCTGTTCGCCTAATACAGACTTTTTTATCCTTAATGCATGTAAATAATATGATTCTGCTTTTGCATAACTCTTCATGTCAATATATAAACTCGCTATATTGTTTAGTGAAGAAGCATAATCTGGATGTTTTTCTCCAGAAATAGATTTTGCTAGTTCTATGTTTTGTAAATAATATTTTTCTGCCTCTGAATAGTTACCCATCTTTTGGTATATTCCTCCAATAGCCAACAACGAAGAAGCATAATCTGGATGTTTTTCTCCCGAAATAGACTTTGTTAACACCATATTTTGCAAATAGTACTTTTCCGCCTTGTCATAGTCCCCCATTCTTTGGTATAACCATCCTATAGATAAAAGTAAAGAAGCATAATTTGGATGTTGTTCGCCAAGAATTGATTTTGTTAGTACCAAATCCTGTATATAGTATTTCTCTGCTTCGGCATAGTCTCCTGTTTTATAATAAAGAGTTCCTAAAGTATGGAGCGATGTAGCGTAGTCTGGATGCGTCTCTCCTAATACAGATTTTCGAATCTTCAATGCTTGCAGGTAATAAGTTTCAGCCTTTCCATAATCGCCTTTTTTGTAGTATATAGTGCCAAGATTATGGAGCGAAGTAGCATAACTGGGATGCGACTCCCCAAAAATGGATTTCTTTATCTCAAGGGCATGTAAATTGTAAGCCTCTGTTTCTGCATATTTTCCCATGCGCGAATGGAGTAACCCTAAATTATTAAGAGTTGATGCGTAATCAGGATGATTTTCCCCAAGAATAGACTTTCTAATTTCCAATGCTTCCGAGTAGTATGCCTCTGCTTTTGCATAATCTCCCATCTTGTAATAAAGAGCTCCCATGTTGTGAAGTGAGGTCGCATAACTCGGATGTCTTGTCCCTAGCATAGATTTTCTTATTTCAAGTGCTTGGAGGAAGTAAACTTCTGCTTTTGAATACTCTCCGACATTGTAGAAAAGGGCTCCCATATTATGGAGAGAGGTTGCATATTGGGGATGTGTCTCTCCCAATACTTTTTTCCTAATCTCAAGAGCTTGTGAGAAGAATGTGTCAGCTTTTTGGTAGTTGCCAATTTTATAGTATAAATTGCCCAAATTATTATAAGTAATAGCGTACTCGTTGTCTTGCTTGCAAGTTAAATTATCCTGAATTTCCATGGCTCGCAGATACCAATTTTCTGCTTTCTTATATTCACCAATAGTAGAATACAAAGATCCTAATGCATTAAGTGAAGTTACATAACTCGGGTGGTTATCACCCCAAACAGACTTTTTTATCTCTAGTGCTTGAAGGTAGTATGTTTCTGCTTTGGGATAATTCCCTATGTCAATGTAGAGAGTTCCAAGATTATGAAGAGAAGATGCATAACTTGGATGTAACTCCCCCAATAAGGTCTTATGAATCTTTAGTACCTTTAAGAATTTTTCTTCTGCTTGAGAATATGAACCGATCTTTTGGTACAGAGTTCCCAAATTACAAAGCACTTTTGCATAATCAAGGTGGTCTTCTCCGTACAATTTCAAATAAAAAGAAGCAACATCTGTTTCTGTTTTTATTGCCTGATTAAATTGTTGTTGTTTATATAAATTCGTATAAAATAGGTCAAATTGTATTTGATAAAATGAAAGTAGCCAAACAAGTTGAGTGGTTTTCCCTCCATTATTATATATTTCCCAATAAAAAGAAATTGCAAAACCAATGTCGTGAAGAAGCAATTTCTCTGATTTCCAATTCTCAACTAAAGGCAATTGATCGGCAGCACAAACAAAGTCACTATCGTTGATGCATTGCGCCAACTGTTTCAAATGCTCATCTGTATTCTCCGCATGAGTCATACAGAATGTAGCGAAACAAAGAAATGATATAAGTAAAATCCGTTTCATATGCACTAATAGTTATCTTAATCTAACAATATAAACCCAGCCCAGTAATAGGGCGAAGCATAGGGATGGCTGACATCTGACTTCTGATGGCTGACATCTGATGGCAGGGGGGCTTTCCCCTCCATCTTTCCCTTATTCAGCATCTTCTCTTTTCCGGACATTCCTCGGCTTTCAGAAGAGGTGTCGCCCGTCGTATAATTGCGCACTTCCTGCTGTGCCGTGCGGAATGCCTCGCGTTTGCTCATGCCTTGACTTAGATTTCTATAGAAAGAAGTCATCAGTAGCCGTGTCGCATCGTCGCTTACTTGCCATAGCGACATCATAATCGTTTTGGCACCCGCCATTTTGAATGCGCGCTGGAGACCAAAAACTCCTTCGCCGTTAATCTCTCCTAATCCGGTCTCGCAAGCGGACATTACAACTATATCGGCATTCCTAAAGTCTAGAACTGACAGCTCTTTGGCAGTAAGGATTCCATCATTCACCTCGACGTCTTTTAGACGTTCCGGGGAGCCGATGAGCACATTGTTAGCTCCGGCGAAAAGCAGTCCGCATCGCTCCATGGGGTCAATGCCGGTGGAGTCCTGCCAATAAAAGCCGTGCGTCGCAAAATGCAGGATGTTCTGTTTTGAACCGCTCAATGCTTTGACGGACTCCTCATTGGCTTCGCTCGAAGTAAATATCTGAACTTGAATCTGCTGTTTTTCCAAGATGGTATCAATAGCCGCAATCTCTTTTTTTGTGCCCGGCAAATCATCGGCATAATCCCTTTGCGTGCCACGATATTTGGCGGCGGCTACTACCATACCTTCGATGGTTGTGCTATAGCGAATATCTCCATAAAGAGTGGCTTTCTTGTATTCAATGGCAGGTCTGTCCATCGCCAATTCACGGGTAGAGGACAAACGCACCAGATTGTATTTCTCTGTCATTGTATGGGTTGTGTCGTAAGGCAGGTTTTCTATCGCGATCTGGTGCAAGATACCTGTCGGAGCAAAGAAAACCACTTCGCCCTCGCGGATATATGGCATAGTTTTCTCCCAAATAAGTTTAGTCAATTCTCCGCCATGATCTCTGTATGTATAGGTCTGCCGAATAGCCGCGCTGTCTTTCTCGGTAGTGGACTGATGCAGTAATCGACTCACCTCTTTCTCTTCAAAAAGCGGAATCATAATAGGGTAAGAACAAGTATCCCGCAGCAGCAAAGCGCAGTACATCGTACTATCTTCATTCAGCGGCGCACGCATATACTCGATCGCCACCTGATTAGGCTTCAATGCCGCGCGTACACTATCCCAAGTAATACTCCATTGCCGTATATTTTCCCGAAAAGCTGCACTTTTTCTAGTAATCTTTTTCTCCTTTTCTTCAGCATATTGTTCAATCATAGTGAGCGAATCCTTTGAACTTCCGTGTTGCTGCATATAGTGAAGTTTATTTTGGAGGTTTATCACTTGTTCCCACTCTTGTATTAATGTGGAGTCCTGAGTCCCTAAGATGGACTGCCGAATAGCATTTGATGAACTTAGTAATAGACCTTTTGTGTAAAGTTCATTATCATAGGAAAAAGTTGAGATAGAAGGCTTTTGTATATAATAACGGTAACTAAAGTTTGGATACTGACACTCATATTGCTCTTTAACTGTAGCCCAATAGCGGCTTCTCTGCAAATCTGACATGAACTCAACGGAGCGTGCAAATAATATTTTCTGCGCGTCTCGGCTGCGTACATAGTATGATTCTGCATTGGGATAGTCTTGCTGACGGAAATAAAGTTCGCCCATTAGATTTCTTGTCTCGATATAGTCAGGATGGTTTTCCGTATGAATATACTCGTGCAACTTCTCCGCAACCGAAAGATATTCCTTCGCTTTCAAGTAGTCTTTTGTCGATATATATAATTTTCCGATATTATTTAAGCAAACGGCAAGAGATGGCAGGTTCTCAGTACAAAGACTATCTCGGTATAATTGAAATGCATCTAAAAGATATTTTTCTGCTTTTGGGTAGTTGTGCATTCGCAGATACAGATCTCCTATTGTGCCAGAACAAATGGCATATGCAGTATTGCGCTCTGTATAGTCATTGAGTGCCCCCAAAAGGTATTTTTCTGCTGTTGTGTAGTCTCCCATTTCCATGTACAGCATGCCTGTGGAAGCGGAAGGTTTATTATTGGCTTTTAAGAAGTACATTTCTGCTTTTGGGTAGTCGCCCATATTCATGTTCAGTAGTCCGAGCATATCTACAGAAAGTGTATATACACTAAGAGCAATACTATCCTTCTCCATGTTTTCGCATATCTTCATCGCCTCTAAAAGGTTCTCTTCAGCCTTTTTCCAATCTCCCAACTCCATGTACATTTCGCCTATTGAAAACGTAAAAAAAGCATACCTTAAGTCGTTCTCGTCCATTTCAAGTCTGTAACCCTTAAGCAGGGAAATGGAGAGTAGCTTAGCTTTAACGTATCGTTCATACCCATTCGCGTTGTCTCCTTTTTGTTCAATTGAATCAAACTCATCTTCTTCCGCTTCTTCGTCTTTTTCGGCGTTGTCGAGAATCGTTTCGTAATACTTGGCTTTTCGTTCGTCGCCCATCTCGTCATATAAAAACCAAAGATTCTCTATAGCCGACAAATACCTTTGTCTATAATAGTCTTCACATACTTGTGCATATTCTAAAAAATATTTTTCGGCGTTCTTATAGTCCTCTATGCTAAAATAAAATCCGCCGAGCCCCACTAATGAATTCGCATAATCATGACTTTCAGGAAGGATTTTTTTTCTTATCTTAAGCGCACCCAAGAGGCAATGCTCCGCTTTTTTAGAGTTGCCTGTAAAGCTATACGTATTTCCGAGTTTAAACAAAGCCTCGGCATACCGCGGATGGTCATTCCCAAGCACCTCTTTTAGAATAGTGGATGATAATTCATAATAAGGTATAGCGGCTTCGTAATTGTGATTATTCTCATAGTTTACTCCAATACGATAGCAGGCTTGTTCCGCATACATTTTAAGACTGTCAATTATTGGTTTCGTTATGTGCTTGGCTTCGGCATATTTAGCAAATAGCAGTGCTTTGTCGATAGCAAGAGAATCCGCTCCATACCAATCAAAAGTCCAATTCTCAACCACGGGCAACTGTTCGGCGGCACAAACAAAATCACTATCGTTGATGCATTGCACCAACTGTTTTAAATGTTCGTCAGTATTCTCTGCATATAGACTGAAAGCAGATATAGCAACAAAGAGAGTAAGACAAATGCGTTTCATGGGAGTGGATTAAAAGTTAGTTTTAAGTTAATGTTTTCGATACCTCCAATATATATACCCCAGTGGGAGAATAGGTGCAATGTATTTGACCCAGGTTTGGATAACGTCGGAGCGAAGGCCAAGGACAGTCTCATTTCCGCATAACAGAGCTATTCAATATCGGCAATACGAGTAGTAGTTTTGAATGAGAGTTTCATAACAGAGCGTTTTGTTTTATAGGGTTTATAATTGTTTATGCGCCAAGAGGCGGGAGTTTGTGGTTTGTATCGGGGTGCAAAGGTACAATAAAAAATTCAAAATTAAAAATTAAAAATTCAAAATTAATGAAAAAGCACAAGAAAAGCACAAAATAGGCATAAAAAAACGCCCGGATGGACGTTTTTTTTATTTATCTAAAAGGTACACGGACGTTGCGTAGTGGTCACGAAGTGGTCGCGGCACCGACCCTACGGTAACGAGTGAGCATTTTAATGCCATAGACCGACCAATAGGGCACTTTTTCTACTCCTGTCCGGACACGCGGGATGTCCAGCAGCAAGAACGCCAGCGTCATGAATCCGGACGCCCAGACAAGGAGACCGAAGATTTGCTTGAGCGATATTGAGATGACTTGAATGCTGAGAGTTGATAATTGAGAGTTGATAGTTGAGAGTTGAGGGGTAAGGGATGTCAGGGTCATATAGGCTCCATAGCGGGACATGTTGTCCGCCATGAGATGTTTGAAGACCGTCGTATAGAGCCCATATCCGGCTCCGCCGGCGAGGTACATATGGATGATATTGAAGATGAACAGCGACATGAAAAAATGCTCCAGATCGTGGACGGATTCATGGAGCGACCACATGAGCGAGGTTGCCAAAATCGCATAGGCGCAACCGCGCATGACGAGCGCCACGCGGTATTGCGAAAGGGGCACGTTGACATCCAGATTGAAATACATCCAGAGGGCATAACCGAAGATACACCCGAAACCGATCGCAAAGAGTTTCCATACTTTCCATTTTTTATGCCCCAGCCAGAGAAGCGTGATGAGGACGCCGACATAGACACCGGGTAGCGCCCATAGGCAAAGGGTACATTTGGTGTGCTCCTCCAGCCCGACGACTTCCGCCCAGTAGATCTCCTCCAACGTATGTTCGGCGCCGAGCATGATCTCCGCAATGACGGTGACGAGCAGGATCGGCAGGACATTCTTATATTTGAAGATCTCCAGCGAGATATAGGGGCGCTCGACCGTTTTGAGGCGGTACATGATGAATGCGAGGAGGATGAGGCTGAGCGCCAGGACCCATCTCAGTCTTGGGGTTCGCAGCCACATCAGGTAGTCGCCATAGACCAGGAAATAGGTGACGAGGAGCATGAAGAGGCTGATGAGCAGTCCTGTCCAGATGTCTATTCCGCGGAGGGGCATGCGTTGGGGCATGGGGCAGAAGGGGCGGCAGAGGGTGAGCTGGATGAGGATCACCAGACACATCGTTCCGATGGTGAAGACATGCATCATCTGCCACGTGAAATGGAAGGCGAAGACGGCTCCGAGCCATGCGCTGCCGGTGGCGTCCGAGAGGCGCTCGACGCGTCCTTTGAAAGTCCGATCGGGCACGGCGTCCACGCGGATCACTACTTCCGCTCCTTCGCGGATATTGGGCAGTTGGGTCTCGCGGTAGTTCGCTTCCACCCAGATGTCGTTTTCATCGACGATAGAGACGAGCGTCTGTCCCGGGTTGACGAGTTGCCCGAGGTTGATGTCGCGGCTGCCGACGACGCCGGATCGCGAGGCGATGATATAGCAATAGGAGAGGTTCAGTTCTGCCAGTTCGACCGCTGCTTGGGCTTGTTGCAAAGCGGCTTCAGAAGCAGAGAGATGATAGCCCTGCTCCTCGACCACGTTGTTTTGCATGGCGCGGGTCTGTTTCATCTGCGCATAGCGCGCTTTGGCGGAGAGGTAGGAAGTGTGGATCTGGTCGTACTGCTGGCGGGTGACCGCATTCTCACGGAGCAAGGCTTCGTAGCGTTTGTCTTCGCGGGCAAGGTTCTCCATATTCACTTGGGCTTCCTCTATGGAAGCATCGGTGACGGTCATGCTTGATTTCGTGGTGGAGATAGAGGAACCGGTGGCTTTCTGTTGCTGCTCGGCACGCGCGAGATCGCTTTTGGCTTGCGCCAGACGCAGACGGTACTCGCTGTCCTCGATGATGACGAGCGTGTCGCCAGCCTGCACATGCTGGTAGGACTGGAAACGGATCTCCTTGATGAAGCCCTGCACGCGGGTGTTCTGGGGCGCGATATACTGGCAGACACGCGCATTGTCGGTGTACTCGATATGCCCGAAATGGGTGAATTGGAGGACGACATAGATGATGCCCGCCAGCAGGAGCAGGACAATAATCGAATTATAAACGTAGGTGGCAATTTTAGTCTTTTCCATAATTATAACGAATGGGTGGTGTATTTGAGTTGATAATAGTTATAAAGCAGGTTGACGCGTGCATTGACGAGCGCGATATTTGCCTGCAGTTTCATGGACGACGCGTCCAGCAGGTCGGTGAGCAACGCCAGCTCATGATTGTAGCGTTTCTCGACGGTGTCGTAGTTCTCGTCCGCTAGTTCGACCTGCTTGAGTTGGGTCTCTACTTCGGTGAAAGAAGTGAGAAAATTGACATAGGCGGCATGGACCTGGTTGTTCAGTTGCTCTTGCGCGAGTTCCAGCTCTTCTTTGGAGCGCAGGTTCTCCGCCTTGGATTGTTTGATCGCGCGATGGTTCTTCCACGCCGAATCCAAGTCATAGTGGATGCCGATGCCTACGAACCAAGCGTTGACATTGGCGTTGACGGGGATCAGGTCATTGGTGTAGGGACCGAAGAGATCATCTTTGATGACCGCCGCGATCTTGGGGATCGAGGCAGCGCGGGTGAGTTTGACCTTTTGCGCGGCGATGTCCGTTGCGGCTTGTGCCTGCTGGATCGAGAGGTTATGATCCGCCGTCGAGGACTGCCATGCCGCTTCGGAGATCGCATTCTCCAGCCGCGCGAACTCCTGCGCGACGGCACCGGTGTCGGGCAGGATCACTTGGTTCTCCGGTTGGCGGAGGGTCGTCTGCATGCACCACGCCTGCGCGCTCTTTGGCGCGCATCTGCTCCAGCACTTGTTCGGTGAGGGCTATGTGCACGTCGATCACCTCCAGTTGGTTCATCAGCCGCACTTGGTCGAGGTAGATGCCGGTGAGCAGGAACCGCACTTCCTGGCGGCTCTTGCGTACGTCCAGTTCGGCAATCCGTTCGCCGGCTTCCGCGATCTTGATACCCGCCGTCAGCGCGCCGCCGGAGTAGATCACTTGGGTGGCTTGGACGGAGAGCATGTTGCCCCAATGCGGGGTCTGTTGCCGTCCGTTGTTGACGGTCTGCGGACCTAATCCGGGTAGGATCACCTCGGTCGTGCCGGAGGTGCTGAAACTGCGGCTCATGAGATACGCGTCGCCGATATACGAGCCGCTCAGATCAATGGAAACACTGGGCAGCAGGCTGTTTTTCGCCTGTTGCACTCCTTCTTGTGCCGCACGCGATTTTTTTGCTATTTTTCTCTGCTGAAATGATACACGATGCGTTTGTATTGATGGTCGTGATAAACGAGCGAATCAGGCAAAGACACCTCTATCACGAAGGCATGATGGATAGGGATATCCTGGTTGTCCATCGTCGCATACTCGCGAATCAAGTTGCCGTACCGCTGCCATCTGAACCAGCCGTTGCCATGGAAAAGCAGATCGTATTCGTGCACATCGTCCGCCTCGTCCCATTCTTTTCCCCAAAACAACTGTTGGTTCTCGTCATAATCATCATAATAGACTTTATGCCATCCGGGTTTGTCGCAGCTGATCCAATGCCCTACTATGGCAGGATCGGCGGGAGGAATATCCGTTCGTTTGTCTATTGTGATCTGTGTGTCGGTCGGCATGACATTGCCGGTACTGCGGGGAGCAGTCCGGCGGAATCCCGTCCAAAATGCCGCCAGACCAAATCCGGCTACGATGCAAACGAGTATGAAATATAATTTCCGGGTGTCCATGTTATGTTATTGTAAGGCAATAATACTTGCTTGACGGTTCTCCATTCCGGGCATTGTGCGTCCTATATTCGCGTGAATATACGTAGGATCGCAAATGATGTATTTTTTACCCTTGTAATTCACATAGTCTCCAGCCCCGTCCTCATTGAATGCGACCGCTGTAGCAAGATGACCGGGATAATAGATGAACACCACCTCCAATCCAATCAGATCGCGTACCAATCGGGAGAAGAGGATCGACCGGTCCTCGCAGTCGCAGAAGGGGTAGAAGAGAGTCTCTTGTGCGAAAAATGCACGGTCGCTCCCCCACACCTTGTCGTCCAATTCGTATTCAAAGGCGGTCTGCACCCAGTTGAGCAACAATCCTGCCGCCTCCCGTTCGCTCATACCATGGATAGCCCGTTGTAACGGAGGATAGAGCATGGACCGAACTTCTTCTTCCAAAGGCGTGTTGGCATAGGCTACCCACCGTGTGGACTGGTTTCCGTTATAGCATGCCTGCGGATAAGCATGGAAGAAATCAATCATGTTCTGGTTCAGAGAAACAACGGAGCTCAGTCCCTTTTCCGAAGTGAGAGTGCGTTTGGCAGTAGGCTCACTGTTCAGAAGTGGCAACTCTTTGATCTGGAGCGAGATAGACTGCTCTTTGTCAAATTTCGCCTGGGAGATAAACATTCTGCTGGTGCGTTCATCGCTGACGTTATAGTACTTGGTGTCGTCCAACAAAAAATACCTGAAATCAAAGATGTCGTACAAACTGGCGACGAGCATATATAGTTTGTCATTTCCCATGCCGAGTCGGATCCGATAGCCGGACTGGGTCATAAGGAAAGCTTGCACGAGAACCGCCTCGTTGGTTTTGCCATATCGTTTTTGGGTGATGGCTTCCAGCATTTTCATATATGACCAGTCGCAGAGAGTGTTAACCTTCCGCGCTCTAAGGGCAGTGCTGACGGTGATATCATACCGGCTGTCGGAGAGTTCGATCCAGGCATCGGCGATTGCATTTTCGTCCACAGCCGGGAGATGAAGATTCTCATCCGCCGGAAATCCGATAGTAATAATGGTGCCGAAATAACTGATGGAGACCATTTTAGCAGGATTGTTCTGAGGTTTGACCGGGGCGATCGGTTCAGGAGAGGCAACCGGTGCAGGCAATACTTCCACCTCGGAACTAACGGCAATCGCGGCAGTCGGCTCGGATGTCAGTGTCTGTGCCTCATCCATAATAACCGGCGGCATAGCAGGCTCTTGTCGTACGGTATCTTCTTGCTGTTCATCAAAGGCAGTCCATGGCTCTCGCATGAAACGGGCATACTGCTCATTGGCGCGTTTACGGAAAGCATCGTATTGCGCCTGTTGATTGTCTTTAGTTTGCTTGAATTTTTCGGCTTGCTGCTTTCTGAACGCCTCAAACGCATCGTTTTGTGCAGAAAGCGAGCAGGTCAGAATTAAAAGCCCCCAAAGGATAGTTTGTCGCATAATTTGAGTGAATTTTGGCTGCAAAGGTACAAAAAATAAAAATAACATGCAAATTTTTTATTTACTTTTATTGTTATTTCAAAAAAAAATTGTAATTTTGCAGCGTTTTTTCCAAAAAATGTAATAATGAACAATAAATCACTTTTATTTCTGTTGGTATTAACCGGTTTGGTACTGACTTCCTTTCCGGTATTCAGTCAAGATGATATGGAGGTCATCAAGCGTGATCCGACCTACGTATGGGGTCAGGGAGAGGGCGAGACGCTTCAGGCCGCGGATGACAACGCGGTCCGGGATCTAATCAGTCAGATTTCAGTGAGCGTTGACAGCCATACGGAAACCATGATCTCCAACGAGGTGTCCAACGCGGATGTACGTTCGTCTGTTTCCACGACCGGAAATTTGCGTGTAAGTTCCAGCGTGAGTCTGAGTAATTGCCGAAGAATCGTATCGGAAGAGGGCAGTTATTTCATTGTGTTACGGTATGTGGACAAGGCGGAGATAGAGAAAATGTTCGATGCGCGAAAGACGAAAATCCGTGATCTCATCCATACGGCAGAGAACGCGGAAGAGTTAAGCAAAGTAGGTGACGCGCTGCGGAATTATTATTGGGCGTTGAAACTGGTGATTTCTATTCCTGAGGAGCACCGGAGTCATATGACGACCGAAACAGGCGCATTGATGACCACCATGCTTCGCGAGCGCATAAACAATATATTAGACAGTGTGTCCATAGCGCCGGAGCGCGAAACAAAGAACGAGGAGGTAGAGACGAACATGATAAAACTGCAGTTCCTCTATCGGGGCAAACCGGTGAATAACTGCGATTATAATTATTTCGACGGCTATGAATGGATGACGGCTTCCGTGAAGGACGGAGTGGGTGTAGTGGATTTGCCGGGCGATACTAAAAATATGCTTTTGCGTGTAGAATACGAGTTCCGCAAGTTATGGAAATCGGATCCTATGGTGAATACTATTCTGGAGCAAACGCCGGGCCGCATACCATTCAGGCAGGCAGAAAAACGGGTTGATTTGACCCGCATGGAACCGGTAGAGCCGGAACCCTTGCAGACCTCCAAGATGATCGCCCAGAAGATGGTGATAGACAGTTTGGCGGAATGCAAGAAAAAAGAAGTAGCCCAACAAGCCAACATCGTAGGTCCTCTGATCGAAGCGATCGAGACGCATGATTATGATGCCGTGCAGCCGCTATGTTCGGAAAACGGCTGGAAATGGTTTGAGAAACTGATCAAATACGGCAATGCGCGAATTATCGAGCGCGACTCATTGCAGATCTCGGCTTTCGCGAAGGGCTATCTGGTGCGCGGTATCAAAGCCCGGTTTGATTTCAAGAAGAACAACAAAAGTTTCGTGGAGGATCTTGTGTTTTATATCAAAGACGGCGCGATAGAAGGTATCAATTTCGGTCTGGAGAAGAGTGCGTTGGACGATATCAACAATCATAGTATGTGGGAGGCTGAATCGCGGTTGGTGCTGGTGAATTTTCTCGAAAACTATAAGACTGCATACGCGCTGGAGCGTTTGGATTATCTAAACGCGGTATTCTCGGAGGATGCGCTGATTATCGTAGGAAACCGTATCCCTGTCAAAAAGACCTCCGAGGTGACGGCTGTGAACGCGGAGAACTATGAGCACAACCGTCTGACAAAGAGTCAGTATATGAAACAACTGGAGCGCGTGTTCGCAAAACAAGAATATGTCAATATTCAGTTTGAAGATGCATCGGTGAAGAAGACGAGCCGTAATTCGGAACGGTACGAAGTGGTGATAAAACAAAACTACTACTCCGCCAGCTATGCCGACAAAGGTTATCTTTATCTGTTGGCAGATATATCGGATCCGGAATCGCCAACGATTCATGTGCGTGTATGGGATGAAAACAGAAATAATCTAATGAATTATGGAGAATGGATTTTCTAAATGGTTCGCGGTAGCGATCCTGTTGTGCGTGTGCGGTATAGTTGCGGCGCAATACCAAGTGAAGGCAACGAGCCTGACGCATGACGTGAAGGACCTGTCACAGCGCAATACAAAAGTATTGGATCAGAACGGTGAGCGCTGTGCATTGCTGATATTCGAGACTCCAATCCCGAAACTGTTCAAGTTCGATCTGGGCGCGCAACAGATAGAGAAACGGGTGAATAAAGATGACGAGGTATGGGTATGGGTTAGTCCGGATGTGAAGAAGTTGACGATCCGATGCTCGGATTGTACTCCTCTGAAAGATTACCGCATAGCGTTGAAATCCGGCAATGTGTATCGCGCCAAACTGACAACCGGCTTGCCCCAGGAAACGGCGACTACTCAAAACGTGATCTTCTATTGCGAGCATGTGCCGTTTACTATTTCCATTGACGGATCAGTGCCGGTGGAGAGTCATGAAAAAAGTTATCATACCGTGCTGGCTCTCGGAGGGCATGATCTCGTGGTTACTTCCCGGTTATTCCAGCCTTATTCCGGTTCTTTCCGAGTAACCCGCAGCCGCACCTATTCGGATACTATCCGTTTGCAAAACAATTACGGGGAACTGTTTTTCAACGTGACACCGGCAAATTACTCGGTATATATAAACAACGAGCTTCAGGAAGTAAACCGAAGTCTCAAACTGGAACCCGGCAGGTATCAGATATCCGTGAGAAAAGACAGATATGAATCCTTTGATACCTCGCTAGAGGTAGCGAACGGAGACCAGCGCATCATCCAAACGACGCTGAATCCGGCTTTCGCGGTATTCTCCATTACCGCTGCGGATGAGGTTACAGAGATATGGATAGACGGAGAAAGACGTGGAAAAGGGCACGCTTCGATTGCACTGGATTATGGTACTCACCAAATAGAAGGCCGCCGCGAGGGGTATGAAACATGGGAATATACCACCAAGGATTTTAACGAATCAGCAGCCCGTGCTATCAAGATACCAAAACTGAACCGGCAATATGGCGGAGTGCGGCTTTCTGTCTTTCCTCAAGGCGCGCAGATCTATATAGACGGCAAGCTGGTGGAAAGCCAGGACGGCGTGTACTATAATCCGCAAGTACCGACGGGTGTCCATTTTATGCAGGCGCGAATGGTGGATTATGTTTCTGTCCGTGATTCAATAGTAGTGACGACAGGTAAATTGCATGTGGGAGACTATACCTTGCCCCCGATAGCCTTAGGCAGAGTGTCTATTACCACGGATCCGGAGATAGGAATCTATCTCAAATCGCAAGACGAAGCAGAGCCCGATCGTTTTCTGGGACGAGGCAATTTCACCGGCAAACTGCCTGCTGGAGAAGATATTATTGAGCTGCGTAATTTATCGGGTGTCAGATGTCACTACAGTCTGTTTCTCAACGATAAGGAGGACCATACTCCGTTGACCCTTCCTTTCCAGCGGAAATTGAAGATCCGCTCAAATAGAGGCGGTAGAAAAATTATGCTCAAGGGAGGCGAATTTCCTGCTTTCCAAGTCAAAGCGAACAAATTTCTCAAGCTGGATCCGATCAAATATGAGATCAATGTCACCAAGAATGGTTATGCGCCGTATAATGACACGATAGATTTATCGGATCCGAAAGCGAGCAAATTGATTTATCGCGCGGATTTGTACAAGTGGTCGTCCGATACGGGAGTTGTCGTTCCTAAGCGGCGCACTCCTCTTTTATTACAACGGTTCTATGACAATGCCGGTACGTTCTATGTCGGGGTGATTGGTTTCGGTTACACCTTCGATTTCGGAGGTGAATATGGCGGCACGATGGCGCAACCGGCGTTCCGGCATGTGGTGTCGCTGGGAATACTTTCTATGCGGTACAGGATGTTTGGCTTTAATCTGTTTGATTTGGAGTTTGCAGCCAATGACTCGCTGATAAACCGATCAATCTGTTACAGACCTACATTATCGCTGTATATTCCGGCTGACAAAGGTTTTGCAGTACGGCTTTATGGCGGTGTGTCGCTCAATGCGTATGACCTGATTTCCGGCCCTGTCGGCACGAATGGTAACAGGATGTATCTCCTTGGCGGAGCGGCTATGCGGTTTAACTATGTCGCTAAATTCCCGATGGATCTGTTTGCCGAATATAAATGGCCGATCAATGGTGTAGATAAGTCATTGATCAGCCATCGTGAATTGCTTCTCCGGGTAGGAGTATCCTTCTCTATCGGAGCAGATTGTTTGTAGTATCAGAGTCCGAGAATCAGGTCTAATTTCTCTTGCAGAGCATCACCTTTCTCCTCCAGAGCCGCTCTTATCGCTTTCTTGGCGCTCATGCGTGCGGCTTTGCTGTCGTAGGCAACGCGGATCAGCACTTCGGTGTTATTCTTCTCGTTGGTGCGATAGCAATCCACTACGGTGATTGTGCGTCCGATAGACTGCGAGATAAGGTTCTTGCTGGTCATAACGGTCTCGGAGATAGATGCGGCATCGTCTGCAGAGAGTTGTTTGTTGGCTACGGTATTTTCTACCAGAGCTGTCACTTCGGTCTGGATATGACCGGCGAGGTCGGTGATAGCCAGCGCATATGCTGAAGTACGTGCGGCATCAAAATGCTCGCCTACAGACGAAGCCTGACCCATGATATATTTGGGGAAGAGATCTTCGTCAAATTCGCTCTGCATAAGGTAGGAGTTCTGTAGCTGTTTTTCCAGCGGCAGTTGACCTGGCTTCACGCGCCATCCTTCTTTGGCAAGACGTTTGGCTTCTTTGCGTGTTGATTTGTCCACGCGTTGGTTGAGTTCTTTTTTACTCATCTTGCGGATTTCCTGACGCTCCTTGCGAATTTCTTTGAGCGTTTTGCCTTTTTCCTCTTGTGCGAAAGAGGTTCCGAGTGCCATGACGCATGCCATGGTAAGGATCAATAATTTTTTCATAACTAAATTTAATTGGTGGTTAATAACCTTTCGGTATTCAAATCCGGCGCAAAGGTACAACAAAAATTGCAGATACGCAAATTTTTAGGCATTTTTCTTAGCCACAAGGCACGATTATTTCTTTGCTGCAAGTGCAATTACCTCTTCTGCGATGCGTTTGGCGGAGTCTTTTTGCGCCAAAGTGAGGATGTTGGTATGCAGTGTCTCCAGCCGTTTGTCATCTTGGATCAGATCCAGTGCCGTCGTGATCAGTTGGTCGGCTGCGTCGGCATCGCGGACGAGGACCGCAGCGTCTTTGTTGACCAACGCCATGGCGTTATGGGTCTGGTGGTCCTCCGCCACATTAGGCGAGGGAACCAAGATCGCGGGTTTACCCAGCAGGCATAGTTCGGAGATCGAACTGGCTCCGGCGCGCGAGATGACCAGATCGGCATTGGCGTACTGATCCGGCATATCGGAAAGGAAATCGTGCACTTCGATATTCGCAGGCGAACCTGCTGCTTCCCATGCCGCCTTGCATTTCTCGTAATACGTTTTGCCGGTTTGCCAGACGACATGGACAGAACTGATAGCTGATAGCTGATTGCTGATCGCTCCTATCACCGCTTCGTTGATCGTGCGTGCGCCCAAGCTGCCACCGATGATCAGGAGGTTTTTGGTGCCCTCCGGTTTCGTGCGTTTGCCGTTTAAGAGGTTCTGGCGCACGGGGTTGCCGGTGAGGATGATCTTATCGGCAGGGAAGAAACGCTCCATGCCTTCGTACGCCACGCATATCTTGGCGGCTTTGTTTTTGAGGATCTTATTGGTCACTCCGGCAAATCCGTTTTGCTCTTGCAGCAGGATCGGGATGCCCATGTTCGCAGCCGCCCACATCGCTGCACCGGAAGCGTATCCGCCTACGCCGACACCTACGTTCGGTTGGAAATCACGGATGATCTTCTTCACCTGGCGGATCGACTTCGCCAGATCGATGAGCACCGACACGTTTTTCCACGGCTGGGCACGGTTGAAGCCTCGCACCGGCAGACCGATGATGCGGTAGCCGGCTTGCGGCACACGCTCCATCTCCATGCGTCCGAGGGCGCCGACAAACAAAATCTCTGCATTGGGGTCCAATTCCTTCAATGCGTTCGCAATACTGACTGCGGGGAAGATATGTCCACCGGTCCCGCCGCCGGAAATCAAATAGCGCCCCCCTCTAATCCCCCCATGAAGGGGGGAAGATGTATTATTAGTTTGCATTTTGTAAATGATTTTTTATACTTAAAATTGTATTTTCTATATCACACATAACTTGCTCATTAGTAAATCGGATGATTGTAAATCCCAGTTCTTTTAGTTTCTGACGGCGTTGCTCGTCTAATTCTTTTTGTTTGGTTGTATCATGATATTTGCCATCGACTTCAATAATTAGTTTCTTGCTAAGGCACACGAAATCAACGATATACGAATCGATTATATGCTGGCGTCTAAACTTAACCCCCAAATGCTTGCTGTTTAAATATTGCCATAATATGCTTTCCGCCTCCGTAGGAGCTTTGCGCATATGTAGTGCGAGTTCCTTTAAAACCGAGTATTCGCATCTATTTGAAGTCATGTAATTGTGCTCCATGTTAGTATATTTTCTCCTCCCCTTCATGGGGAGGTCGGGTGGGGCCTTTATTCCAAATTTACAATTGGTGCTTCTTCTTGGCTCTCCTCGATGGTCTCTTGTACGCGCTCGCGCAGGGCTTTTTGCTCGCGGCTGACGCCCATCATGATGCCGAAATAGACGGACGTGATGAGCACCGAAGTACCGCCTCTGGAGATGAGCGGAAGGGGCTGTCCCGTGACCGGACCCAAGCCCACCGCCACCAGCATGGAGATGAGTGCCTGGCAGGTGATCATGAGCGCCAGACCCATCGTCATCAGCATTGCCGGCATGTCCGAATAGCGGCTGGAGACATTGCAGGCGCGGAAGAGAATAGCCAGATAAATGAAGATCAGGAACGCCGCTCCGATCACGCCACTTTCCTCCACAATAATAGCAAAAATATAGTCCGCAAAAGCCAACGGCAGGTAGTCGCGTTCCTTGCTGTTTCCGGGCAGAACTCCTACGGGCGAAGTGCCACCGCGGGCAATCGCCACCGAGGCATAGACCTCTTGTATATTTTCGTCCGTCAGCACGTATTTGGAGGCTCCGTCGTGCTCAAAATGTCGGTCAATACGGCTCACCCAGGTCGTAGCGCGTTTGAAGGGACCGTGCATCTGTCTGCCCGGACGGACAAAAGCGAACTCCACGATGGCATATCCCAGCCCGAGTGCCACCACGGCAATGCCGACCACCGAAAGGGTGTATTTCCACGGAATACGCGCGAGGATCCAGAGGCAGAAAATGATGAGTCCCACCAGCACCGCGGTGGAGAGGTTGGACACCATGATCGGCAACATCACAGCCGCTGCGATGATAAGTGTGCGGAAGAAATACTTGCGTTTGTCGTCCTCCGTATGGATGCGAGCCAACTGGTCTGCCACCACGATGATGAGACTCAGTTTCGCCAGTTCGGAGGGTTGGAACGTGATTCCGGCTATACGCACCCACCGTGCAGCACCGTTGATAGTGACCACCAGCGGGTTACCCGGAATCATCGTTGAATAAACCAGCAACGTACTGATTGCCAATAAGATATAGCCGCCGAAACGCACCCAGTAAGAAGGTATATACTGGATGCCGAAAGCGGCAATGATACCCAGCACAATGAAAAACATCTGCTGCCCGATCGGACCGAGGGCAGAGTGGTGCATGTACACGAGGGTAGATGACGCTGAAAACAGCGCGATGATAGCAACGACGATGAGGGTCAGAAACAGTCCCCAAAACGTGCGGTCGATGTTGGTTAAATCAAATTTTTTCATACTTGTTTGGTGTTTAGGTTTTTGTGATTTTAACTAGGATACTAGGGTCCTAGGGTACTAGGGTTCTAGAGTTCTCTCACGGCTTTCATGAATTGTTCGCCGCGGTCCTCGTAGCTCTTGAAGAGGTCGAAGCTGGCGCAGCAGGGGCTCAGCAGCACCGTGTCGCCCTCTTTGGCAGCATGGTATGCCGCTTGCACGGCATCGTGCAGGTTGTCGGTGTCGATGATCTGAATGGGGCTTTCGACTTTCGACTTTTGACTTTCGACTAATTTTCCGAAATGCTCCCTCAGTTTCTCGTTATGCAACCCCATGAAGATGAGTGTGTGGCATTTCTGCTTCACCAGTTCGTCGATCTCGGAATAATCATTGCCTTTGTCCTTTCCGCCGAGGATGAGCACGGTCGGCGTGGTCATGGATTCGAGCGCGTACCAGCAGGAGTTGACATTCGTCGCCTTGCTGTCGTTGATATATCTCACGCCGCGGACGGTAGCCACGTATTGCAGGCGGTGCTCCACGCCTTGGAAAGTCATCAGGCTCTCGCGGATGACTTCTTTCTTGATACCCACTACGTTGGCTGCGATCGTTGCCGCCATCGAGTTCAGCACATTATGCCGTCCTTTCAGTGCCAGTTCGTCTTCGCCCACCGGCAGCGGGTTCGGTTGGGTGAAACCGTACGGATAAAGCGTCGCATTAACTCGGAGTGTCCGGAGACACCGGTCGATCACCGGATCCTCCGCCCAGTAGATGAAACTGTCCTCTTTGGTCTGGTTGCGGGTGATGCGGAATTTGGCGTCCACGTAGTTCTGGAATTGGTAGTCATATCGGTCCAGATGGTCGGGCGTGATATTCAGCAAGATGGCAATATCCGCTTTGAAATCATACATGTTATCCAACTGGAACGAGCTGAGTTCGATCACGTAATAATCATGGTTCTCATGCGCCACCTGTAGCGCGAGTGAATTGCCAATATTGCCCGCCAGACCGACATTCAGACCCGCTTGCTTCAAGATATAGAAAATCAACGAAGTGGTGGTGGTCTTGCCGTTCGAACCGGTGATACAGATCATTTTGGCGTTCGTATAGCGCGCAGCAAACTCGATCTCGCTGATGATCGGTGTGCCTTGCGCTTGCAGTTTCTGAATCAGCGGTGCCGTCAACGGAATACCCGGCGATTTGATCACTTCGTCGGCATTGAGAATCAACTCCTCGCTGTGCTTTCCGTCTTCCCATTGGACGCCGTTCTGGTCCAGCAATGCGCGATACGGTTCGCTGATCGTTCCGCAGTCGCTCACAAACACGTCAAAACCTTTCTCCTTGGCAAGAATAGCCGCTCCGCTTCCACTCTCACCGGCTCCTAATACTACGATTCGCTTTGCCATAATTATCTGATTTTCAATGTTAATATCGTGATGGCAGCCAAGATCAGCGTCACGATGCAGAACCGCAACACGATCTTGGTCTCATGGTGCAGATTTTGGCTGCCTTTGAAGACGATTGAGCAGGTCGGATCGTTCTTCAGCACTTGCTCCACCGAGGTGCGGAAATGGTCATGCAGCGGCGTCCGTTTCCAGATCCGCACATGTTGTCCGCGTTTCTTATAGAACTTATAGACCTGCGTCTGCAGGATGACAGATACGCTCTCCATCAGGAAAATTCCGCACAGCACAGGCACCATCAGTTCCTTGTGAATCACCATAGCGCACACACCGATGATACCGCCTACCGTGAGGCTTCCGGTGTCGCCCAGAAAGACTTGTGCCGGGAAACCGTTGAACCACAGGTAACCCACCAGCGCACCGACGAACGAAGCCATGAAGACCACCAGTTCTTCGGAGCCGGGAATATACATCACGTCGAAATACTCCGCCCAAACGACACTACCGGAGGTGTAGGCGAGGATCAGCAGCGCCACGCCAATAATAGCCGAGTTGCCGGCGCACATGCCGTCCATTCCGTCGTTCAGGTTCGCGCCGTTGGACACAGCTGCTACCACAAACACCGTCAGCAGCACAAAGAAGATCCAGCCGAAGCGGTATTTGTTGTTATCACCCGTCCAACTAAACAGGTCGGCGTAGTTGAAGTTATGATGTTTGACAAACGGAATGGTCGTCTGGGTGGACTTGATCTCCGGCGTCTTCTCGACCACCACCACATTGTTCTCAATATGGCTGGTGACCACCTCGTTCATGCTCACCGCCGGACAAAAACGCAGCGTCAGACCTACGATCAGACCCAGCGTCACTTGCCCGCCGATCTTCACCCATCCGTTCAGACCGTCTTTGTTCTTCCGGAAGGTCTTGATATAGTCGTCCGCGAAGCCCAGCGCACCCATCAGCAGGGTTGTGACGAGCATCAGAATCATATAGACGTTGCTCAGTTTGCCCAGCAGCAGACAGGGAACCAAGATCGCCGCAATGACGATCAGACCACCCATCGTCGGCACGCCTTTCTTGCCCACATTGAACGGGTCGGTTTTCTCGTCCCGCTGCGTCTCGCTGATCTTGTGACGCTTCATGTAGTTGATAAACCAGTTGCCGAACCATATACTGATCAGCAGACCTAAAATACCTGCCGTGATGGCGCGGAAGGATATATAGGTGAACAGTCGCGCACCTAATACTTCGTTAAAATGGGTAAATAATGAATATAACATAAAATTTCAAATGTCAAATCTCAAATGTCAAATGTCAAATGTCAAATGTCAAATCACAAATATCTTCTCACAATCTCATGATCGTCAAAATGGTGTTTGACGCCTTTGATGATCTGGTAGTCCTCGTGTCCTTTGCCGGCAACCAAAATCACATCTCCGCTCTGCGCCAGCGTGCAGGCCGTCTGGATTGCCGCCTCGCGGTCTTCGATCACCAGCGTGTTCCGAAGCTCTTCTTCCGTCAAACCGGCTTTCATATCGTTCAGAATGTCAGCCGGCTCTTCGTCACGCGGGTTGTCGCTCGTTAGAATCAGTTGCTCGCTGCCTTTCTTGGCGATCTGCGCCATCATCGGGCGTTTGCCTTTGTCCCGATTTCCCCCGCAACCTACCACGGTGATCAGTTTCCTTGGTCCTTGGTCCTTGGTCCCTTTGTCACTTCCAATGATCTCCCTGATCGTCTGGATCACGTTCTCCACAGCGTCCGGCGTGTGGGCGTAGTCCACGATCGCGGTCCAGCCTTTGGGGCTGCGGATGGTCTCGAATCGTCCGTTCACGGGCTTCAGCGTACTCATAACCCGCAGCACCTCCAGCTCCTCAAAACCGAGACACAGCGCCGCGCCGTAGATACAGAGCAGGTTGCTTACATTGAATCGTCCTACCAGCGGTACAAACACCTCTTTCCCGTTGATATTCAGCATCATACCTTCGAACCCTTCTTCCAAGATCTGCGCCTTGTAATCCGCCAGCGAACGGGTGGAGTAGGTATGTACGGTTGCCTTGCAGTTTTGCGTCATGACGAGTCCGTTCTTGTCGTCTTTGTTGGTCACGGCGAACGCACTCTTCTTCAGTCCGTCGAACAGCCGTTTCTTCGTGTCGCGGTAGTTGTCAAAGGTCTTGTGGTAGTCGATGTGATCCCGCGTGAGGTTGGTAAACAGCGCGCCGTCGAAATCCAGTCCGGCGATACGCTCCTGCGCGATGGCGTGCGAGGAAACCTCCATGAATGCGTACTCACATCCGGCATCCACCATGCGTCGCAACAGACCGTTCAACTCGATCGCGTCCGGCGTCGTGTGCGTCGCAGGAACGGCTTCGTCCTCGATATAATTGACCACGGTGGACAGCAGACCGGCCTTGTGTCCCATCGCGCGCACGAGTTTATATAATAAGGTGGCGATGGTCGTCTTGCCGTTCGTTCCGGTCACGCCTACCAGCGTCAGTTGCTTGCTCGGCTCGCCGAACCATTTGCTCGCCATCAGTCCCAGCGCCTTGTCCGTGTTCTCCACGAGAATATAGGTCGTGTCGCTCTTTGTACATTGTACATTGTCCCTTTGTACATCTGCCATGTACTCTCTTTTGGAGAGGACAATGGCACTTGCGCCTTTGGCGACACAACCATCAATGAACGTGTGTCCATCTACTGCTGTGCCCACCTGCGCAACAAAGACATCGCCTTTGTTGATTTTGCGGCTGTCAAAATGCAAACCGTTCACTTCTACGTCTGTCGGTCCTACCACCTCCAGCGGCTTGATCACCGATAGTAATTCGTTGAGTATCATCTCTTTTCTAATTTCTTTTCTCCTTCTTTATAAACATAGCATCCCGTGTAAGCCATCGTCTTTTCGGCTATCACGCGCACCGTCGAGCCGCAGTCCATACCCGCGTCGTACGGGTATTGCGGATCCTCGATCATGCAGATACAGGTGTATCGCGGGTTCTCCTCCGGGAAATAACCCACAAACGTCATTCGGTGGTGTCTGCCCGAGTAGCCGTGTCCGGGAATGATCAGCTGCGCCGTTCCGGTCTTGCCGGCGATCGAAACCAGATTGCTCTGCGCTTTGCGGCTCCATAGTCTGGCGGCAGCGGTTCCTAAATGATTGTCCCACACCACGTCATGCAGCGCCCCTTTGATGTCCTCGATCGTCCGCTTGCCGCAGATGGACGATTTGACCACTTCCGGCTTGAAACTCTTCTCGATCTCGCCGTTCTGCTGAATGGCGGTCACTAACATCGGACGCATCATTCTGCCGTTGTTGGCGATCGCGTTGTAGAACATCAGAATCTGCATCGGGCTCATCTCCACCGAGTAGCCGTAACTCATCTTGCTCAGCGTCACCGTGTCTTTCGGCACGTCGATCCGCACTTTGTCTGCGCCCGGGATCTCGCAATACACGCTGTCCATCAGACCCATCCGCTCGATCCGACGAACGAATTTCTTCGCTGACCCTTCGTAACTCCGGGTGATCAGTTTCGCCAGCGCGATATTACTTGAAACAGCCAATGCCGATCGTACGGTCAGCAGGGTGTCCATCGGGTGGGCGTCGGTATGTTTGACTGTGAAATACTGCCATGGTTGCCGGCTCACACTCACCGTGTCGCTGATCTTGATCTTGCCGTCGTCCAGCGCCGCAACCAGCGCAATCGTCTTGAACGTCGAACCCGGCTCTACGCGTTGCACGGCGTGGTTCTGCGCCTCGTAGTATTGTCCGTCTTCCGAACGGTCGAGGTTCGCAATCGCGCGGATATAGCCGGTCTGCGTCTCCATCAGTATGCAGCAGCCCCATTTGGCATTGCGCTCCGCAGTCTTTACCAGCAGCGCATTCTCTACGATGTCTTGCAGATTCGCGTCAATCGTGGTCACCACATCCATTCCGTCTTTGGCTTCTTCCACGGTCACCGACTCGTACCGACCGCCTATTTTCTGAATACTGCTCATGCCGTCTTCGCCACGCAACTCTTGGTCGAAACGCTTCTCCAGTCCCGAGTTGCCGCCTCCGCCTTCGCCGTAGATACTGCCGATCGTGCGGCTTGCCAGAACGCCGTAAGGCTTGATCCGCCGGTGTTGGTCCTCAAAGAAAATACCGCTTTTGTATTTGCCTTTTTTGATCAGCGTGTTCTGCTCCAGCTCCTGCCGCTGCAGGTAATTGATCCGGTGCTCGCAAACGCGAAGCCGTTTCTCGCCTTTGCGGTAAGCATTGACGATACGCGTTTTATACTCCGCCTGACTGCGATCGCCTATTATATTCGCCAAATCCAGCGCCAGCGTGTCTATATGCGCGTAAAAAAGTTCGCCTTTTTTCTCGTGCAACGCGGGCACGCGCGTATCCATATAAATATAATACTGCGGCATACTGCTTGCCAGCAGACGCCCGTTGCAATCCAGAATATTACCCCTCGTCGCAGCAATCGGCTTCAGCGTCGGCACTTGTTTCTCCGCTACTTTCAGCCATTCGTCCCGTTCCACGGACTGAATGTAAATGATTTTACCCAATACGGCGATGAAACCCAGGGTAATGATCGTGAAAATGATGGCGAATCGCCATACCGTGTTTCGTTGTTCGTCACTCATAATAGTTAAGGATTTTGGTTGGTGGTTTGGTATTTTCTTGCAGGCTGCTGCCGTTTTCGCGCAGCGCCTGAATGATCTGCGACTGACGCGTCGTGTTGGTCAGCTGTGCGCTGATGGTCATGTATCGGAATTTGGCGTCCAGCATTTCTTTCTTGGTGTCCGTCAACCGGTGTTGTTGTTTGCCGGCTTGGTACCCGGTCAGAATATAGAGAAACAGCAGCGCAACAATCAGCCCGATCAGAGGATATTGTTCTCTGATTTTCCGGCTCCGGAGTTTGTCTCCGTTCAGCCAACTCTGTATGTCATGCGCATCTGCCATCTTTTTTATCTTTGCTCAATTTATGAGTCGCTATTTGTTTTCATTCGAAGCCCTCCGCCTTTGGCGGAAGATCAGTTTATACTCTCTCGGAGGCGTGTTTTGGCGAATGGGTACGCCAAAACTCGTCGAGCAGGGGGCGAGTTACTCCGAAGAGTATAAACGCTATCCGAATGGCTTTAGGGCTTCGCCTTACGCTCTGCTACTCGTAATTTGGCACTCCGGCTACGCGGGTTCCGTTCTACTTCATCCTCGCTGGCTACTCGCCCTTTCTCGATGACATCAAACGGAGTAATCGCGTTCCCGTAAAAGTCTTTTTCTATCGTCCCTTCCAAGTTTCCGCTCCGCAGAAAATTCTTCACCAGTCGGTCCTCCAGCGAGTGATACGTCAGTATCGCAATCCTTCCGCCGGGTTTCAGCAGATCCCGTGCGGCTACCAGCATCTCCCGCAATGCTCCCATCTCATCGTTCACCTCGATCCGCAGCGCCTGAAACAGCCTTGCCAGATCCTTCTTGTACTGCGCCGGGATCTCCATTTCCTTTGTATCCGCCATACATGGCGGATTTATCTGGATGTGTAGCGCGGCGTTGATCAGCTCCTCTGTCCGTAAAATCGGCTTTTGAGAACGAGCCTTGCATATATTCCTTGCGATGCCTCTCCCGTTCTTCATCTCGCCGTAAAGCCAGAAGATCCGCGCCAACTCTTCCTCGCTGTAACTATTGATAATATCTGCCGCAGTCCGTTTTGCAGTCTGGTTCATCCGCATGTCCAGCGGCGCGCTGAAACGGAAACTGAATCCTCTCTCCGGGCAGTCGAAATGGTGGAAACTGACTCCTAAATCCGCCAGCAATCCGTCTATCTCTTTCACCCCGTAATAATCCATCCAGTTCTTCAGATACCGGAAATTGCTATGCACAAACGTCCAATTCGGATTATTGACAAATCCCTCATCACCATCTTCCGATTGTGAATTGTTGAATGCCTCTATATCCTGATCAAATGAGTAAAGCTTTCCTCCCTCCCTTGAGGGGAGGGCTGGGGTGGGGTTTGCCATCCTCTCCAGAATAGCCCTGCTATGTCCTCCTCCCCCGAAAGTGACATCCACATACACGCCCCCGGGCTTGATTGCCAAGCCCTCAATCGTCTCTTTCAGCATCGCCGGTATGTGGTAAACTTCACTTCCCATCTTCTTTTTTTCGAACGCTGTGTTCAAAACTAAACGTTAGTTGTTCTTGTATATTCTTAGTGATTTTTAGTCATCTTCGGTACTAAAGCGACCCCGTATAGGGACCAACGCCTACTACCCTTCTCTTGAAAGAACCTTACGTTTGGGGTTATTTCTTCATTTTTGCCCGCAGCCGTGCCGCCAACTCGCTCTGGCTCAACCGTTTCTCTGCGAATTTCTCCGGTGCCCAAAGCGCAAAACGGTTCAGCATGCCTACGAACAGCACATCCTGTTGTGCTCCGATGGTCTCTAAGTTCTTCTTCTGCAGCAGAATACGACCCTGACCGTCCATCTCCAAATACTCTGCGTCCGCCATGAACTGCATCAATATCAGCTGGTCCTCCGGGTCCCATTCGTCTAAATTCTGCCGCAACTGCTCCACTTTCTCGTTCCATACGCGCTCCGGGTAGAACATCAGACACTCGTTGTCCGTGTCGCGCCGCATCACGATCCGTTTGGACTCGTCCTCTGCCAAGATCTTACGATAAACAGCCGGAACGAATATCCGTCCCTTCTCGTCCAAACGACCTTCAATATTTCCGATAAAAGTACTCATGCACCACTTCTAATTGAAATTCGCTGCAAAGATACAAAAAATATTTGATATTCCCCACATTTCCCCACGAAAAAATTTATTAAATGTTTTATCAACAGCTTTTTTACATCGGCATATATACAATAACTCGCGTAAATTCAATGACTTACGCGAGTTATTAACAATTTAATAAAAATGTGGTGTAAAATGGGGCGCTTGTGGGGGATTGCCCCATGATCTCTATCAAATGCTAAAAGAGAATATCTACCGCTCCCATGTATATCAGCTTCTCCAAGCGTCCGCGATAGACCGATTGTAGGCTGTCCTGACGCTTGCGTTCTTTCAGAAAATCCTCTTTCGTGTACTTCCAGTCGCCCTTTTGGTCGATGACCTCCGGGATGTCCTGTACGGAATAATAGCGGTTGAGATAGACTGGCGCAAGGTGGTCGGTAGAGATACCGCCGCTCGTCCGTCCCCAGGGACCGGGGTAGTCCGCCGCCGGAGCAGGTGTGATACCTAAATAGCGGTCAATATCGCTTCGTTTGACACTACTGAAACGGTTGATGATATTGCTTGCCGAAGTCTCAAAATCGGAGCGCACATATACATTGTCCGGCTTCTGGACATCGGTCCATTGCAACGGAATAGTAACATGGTTGAGACTGATACTCAGATTCCATTTCCAGTCCGCCAGATGCCAAACCGCATTGGAGTCCACCTTGATAAACGGATCGCGACCTATAATGAACTCGCGGCAGGTGCCTCCTGTGCTCAGATCGCGCATTCGGTACTCGCCTTTGCTATTAGGCACCAGCATCACTTCCAGACGGTGAAAACCTGCTTCAGGTATGAAATTGACCATCGTGCAGCTCGCCTCGCGGTATTGTTCGCGCCACTCCGGGACATTTTGGTTGCAGGAAACCAACCCCAATGTGAGCAGAACCCCTATGAACAAAGAAGAATGTTTCATCAATTAATTCTCAATTCTCAATTAAATAAACCGTATCTTGATCCACGGCGTCTTGCGTCCCATACCGCCGTTCGGCAGGTATTTCACGATGTAGATTGCTCCATGCAGGAAATCCGCAGCATTCAGAGGCACAATATTATAGGTTGCGCTTACCGGAATAGACTTAACCAACTCGCCCTCCGTCGTATAGATATTGACCTGACCGTCCGTAAGCGACTGCGGCAGATAGATCACATGTTGCGCCGGGTCGTAATGAATCGAATCATATGCCAGCGTCAGACGTCTCGAATCGGCTGCTTCGCCTTCCGGAGTGAAGATTAAATAAGGCATACTGAGTGAACTTAAATGCTCCTCGCAGCCCTTGTTCTCCGAGCATTGCAGGCTGATATAATAACCGGTATTGGGCTTCAGATCATAGGCGTTGAAGAAGGTGTAGCGCTCTTGATCCTCCAGATCCTGCGGCGCGATAGTACGCTCGCGGCCTTTGTATAGATAGACGGTCTTGTGGTTGAACGTGGTGGTAAAGGCATCGAGGCAGGTTCCTTCTCCGCCGATAGAGGTATAACTCAGCTCAAAGCGGCGATAGCCTTCTTCTTCCGTGAAGGAGCGGGTGTACGTATAGCGCTTGGTGTTTTTGGTCACTTGGATCACATCCAGCGTGTCAATACCGGCATCGCTGTAACCCAGGAGCGTGAAGAAACCTACCTCGCTGTCGGTGGTAGCCGGGGCATTGATCCACATACTCAGCTCTACTACCGGCATGGTGTAAATCGGGCTGATGATACGCTCGCCGTTCTCTTTGAACCACAGCGAGACTGCGCCGGACTCTTTGGCTTTGGTGGTCGTGCGATAGAACGACGTGTACCAGCCTGTCTCGGCTACGCCGGTCTCTTCGTCGAAATTCTCAAAGCTCTCTACGGTGGATTCGCGACCTTCCTCCATATGATAGAGCGTCACGTAGTATTCCTCTGCATCCTCCTGCGGCGTCCAGCGGATCCTGAATGTCGTAGGAGTGAGGTTCTCAATGCTGCTGATCGACGGTGCTTCGATCAGCGTCGGACGGGGACTCGTGCCGGTGACGGCCAGGGTGCTTACGGACTTGTCGTGACGCACGGAGAGCGTACCGCGCTGGATGTCGCATACTTGTTTGCGCGGCGCGTAGCGCACATAGACATCAACCTCTAATAAGGAGTCCGCATTGACTGCGACCGATTGCGTTGAACTCCAATTCAGACTATCCAGCGAGAGGGAGAAACCCGAACCGGTTGTGGAAATCGTAGCAGCGATCTCCGGATCAAGGCTTGTGCCGACGATACGCACTTTCTGAGCCGGAGTCTCTGCGCGTTTGGTGTCCGCGTTATAGGTACTTTCTATCAAAGGCATTTCTGCCGGAAGGAACATGAATCCGCTGGATTTGAAGGTGAAGATGATATTCTGGTTCACCTCCGTAATATCGGTCAGAGGCTGTTCTACGATCGTACCGTTGTGGAGCGTCGGCGTGAAAGTCGTCACATTCTTCGTGCCCGGATAGGGATCGCTTCCCGAAGCATAGCCTCTCACCCCTCCGGCTTCCTCAATGTCATAGCGGAGCGGGGTGGAGTTGTTCGGCGAGTTATTGCCCCATGCCGATGCACTATAGTCCACATGCCATATCAACAGACCTGTACCCGGCAGACTGGTCGAATGGCGGTCCCAGCCTACGTTCTGGCGGTTCTCTAACAACCAGTATTCACTCGGACTCGCGGAACCCCAACTCAGGTTGTGGGGCTCTTTGGCAATCAGGTAAATCTGCTTCTTGCCGTTCTCGATCGGCTCCAAGGTATATTGACCTGCGTCGGTCAGCTGAACCGGGGTAACCCATCCTAATTCGAAACGCTCACCGGCGGTATAGGTCGGAGGTGTCTTGCCGTTGCCGTTGTAGCTACCGGAACACATGATATCCCATGAACCGATGGTGTATTGGTCGGTGTTGTAGGACGTGTCGTAGTAATCCGGCAGACCCAGCACATGGCCGAACTCATGGCAGAACGTACCGATACCGCACATCGATGTGCCGGCAGAGCCGCGCAGCTCGGAGGTACATGCGTAGTCGTAGATCAGCTTGCCGTTCACGCGTTCGCCGGTCTGAACGATACTACGATGCGGCCAGATTGTAGAAGACGATGCGCCTTCCGCCTCGTTATGACCGGCATAATAGACGAATACATTGTCCAGACGACCGTCATTGTTGGTGTCGTATTGGGACATGTCTATGCCTAATTCGTCCGACACTTTCATACATGCCTCTACGATCATGGCGCTTGTATGCTCGTCATAATAAGCCGAGTTGCGGGAGAGCGTAACAGGGCCGTAGCAATCGAAATAAGGCGAGAAGATACTGTCCGAGGACGCGATGAAATAATCGCGCGCCGAGCCCACGCCGCCGTTCTCGCTATAGCCGGACACATTCAGCATCTTGTCGAAGTCCTCCTGCGTATAGCGGAATTTGGAGTCCGAGAAATTCACCAGAATAACCACGCTGTGAGGGGATCCGGAGAGCGGGAAAGTAGCGACAAACTCTTTCTGCTGCGCGATGCGGCGCGCCCTGCGCGCCTTCTCCGGCATGATCGCCACACTCGCATCTTCGATCCACATACCGCGCTCGTTCAAACGCAGCGGGGTACCGTCCATGGAGGTGTAATAACTGTGGAACTCATCGCCCACTAACTTCAGCGTAATAGTGCTTCCGTCTGCTTGGGTTTTCACGATCGGTTCCGGCGTCGCCATTACGGCGTACATACTGACGCTGCATAGTAGAGCAGCCGCGCAAAGTGCTAAATATTTCTTCATATACGTATAGTTTTCAATGCAAAATTGCACATTTCACCAAAATACGGCTGCAAAGGTACAAAAAAAATCCCACATACGCAAGGGTATGCAGGATTTTTTTGATTTTTAGTTTAATATTATTTCTTCAAAAGCACTTTTGAATTGTTATTAAGCTTCATCGGTTTGTCCATTGCCTTTAAGTTCTGAACCGGAGCTTTTACCATCGAGTGGCGAGGTGCTTGGCTTTCGTTACCTAAATAGTAATCGATTGTAATTGTATCCCACTCATACGGCTCTTTGAGTTTCTCCCCTGTTTCATCGATTGCCAGTCCATAGTAACCATCTGCCCATGTGATGGAGAAATTGTATGCCTTCATAGCCCGATAAGAACCATATACGTATCCCTTGTTGATGATACCTCCAAATTTCGGATAGTACAGTTTTCCTTCGGAGAAGATAGCAAGCGACGGACCTTTGAATACGTCCTCGTATGCTGCAGCAGCTTCAGATTCGTCTGATATATAAGATACCAGATCCTCAACGCTACCCAGCGAGCCTGCCTGGATGCAGTAGGAATAAGCAGTGTCTGCAGGGTTGAAGGTCTCGTCCAAGAAGTAAATCGGGCTGCCCACACCGGCGCCTTTGTCTGTTCCTTCTGCTATAACGAAAGTAGGTACGTTCTCAAAAATGAACATATAGCCTTCTCCTTGCAGAGAGCCTTCGTCATCAAGATATACTCCATCGTCCCACATATAATAGGTAGCACCTCCGTATTGGCATTTGTAAGTAACACCATCGCTTAATGTCAAATCATAGGTTTTATCCTCGTAAGGCTCGATATCGGAGAAACGAGCGATAGCTGCCCATTTAATCATAGAACGTGCATCCTTTACAGTTACTTGACATACTGCGCTCAATTCGTCGAGTTTGGCGGTAATATTAGCTTGACCTTTAGCCTTTGCCTCAATATTACCATTCTGGTCTACGGAAACAACAGCGGTGTCGCTTGATGCCCACTCGCATACCGGTGCTTCCAATGTGGTCGGCTCATAGAGCACTTTCAGTTTTGCGGTCTCACCGGCACCCAGTTCAATAGCTGTCTCTTTGAAGCTGATTTTGGTGTACTTGCTTCCGCTTCCGCTTCCATCTCCGGGTTTGCAGCTTGCCAATGCTACAACGGCAGCTGCCAATACAATCAGATACTTTTTCATAATACGTTTTGTTTTGAAAAATTGTTAATATTAATATTCTTAAATGTTGTACCGTTCATTATTGGTTCGTCAGTTTTGTCTTATCTCCAATATTCGGGTTGTAACGTGTCTCGGAGGTCGGGATCTCGCACTGGAATTGTTCTCCTGCAGGGGAGGTGATATCCAGAGTGGCTCCGCCTCGGCTCAGGTGGTTGGTGCCCAGCGTACGCTGTTTCTGGAGACGGCGCAGCATCTGCATGGAGTAACCTTCGCCCCACATCTCGACGCGCCAGTTATAGACGATAGCCTCTTTTACTGCGTCTGTGCTGGTCAGTGTTCCCAACCATGTGTTGTATGCTGTCTCTTCACCCGTAAATACACGCTCGTCGCAGAGTTGCTTCAGATAGCTGACCGCCGTAGCGTTGTCGCCGTTGCTCCATGCCGCCTCTGCCGCAATCAGGTAAGCAACCTCTACACGCATGAATACATTGTCGCACAGCCAGTCGCGATCCACCTTGTCCAACGCGGTGACGTTCTTGTATTTGGGACTGTAGAATTTGCCGTCCGGGCAGTAAGCGAAGGCTGCATCTCCTGCGCGGAACCATGCCAAGCGTGCATCCCATCCCTTTGCTACAATCTCATCGTACAGCTTGCTGTCAATACCTTTGGTGTCGCCGGCTGCAGCATAACTGTAACTATGGATATCTACCTGACCGAAGAAGGAACCCAAACCCGTAGTGGTCTCAACGGTCACGTCTTGACCCCACATCCAGTTGGCTGCCGTTACATCGGAGAAGCCGGTAGTGGTGAGTTCTGCGTAGGGCAGTAACGGATAATTACCTCCGTCGATTACTGCTTTAGCCTGCTCCAGCGCGATCTCATAGCAGTTTTTGCCGGTTACTACGTCATAGCTCTTGTCGCCGTGGTTCAGCATAGCGTATGCCAGCATGATACGGGCTACGTCGGCATCGATCTCCAGTTTCGTTCCGCGCTGGGTATATGTGCTATAGTAATCCAGCAACTCGATTGCCTCGGAGAGGTCTTCGTAGACACGCTGATAGACCTGATCAACGGTCGATTGCGGCGCACCGAGGGTATCTGCCTTTATATCCGTTCCGATATATACCGGAATGGCTCTTGCGTCCAAATCCGCTACATCCGGATCACGCGGATCGGTATATATATCCAGCAGATTTGCATACGCCCATCCGCGGAGAGCCAGGATCTGACCATAGTAGTAACCACTTTGAGCGATCAGTTCAGTCGGCTCGGAACCGGTAGCCATCGCGTCGCGAATAGCATTCAGATCACTCTCAATCGCTACATCGCAGATATTGGTGAGATGGATGATGTCGTAGTAGAACGACCATGCATAGCTGCGGGTATAGGAATAGTAGTAACCGCGCTCCCAACTCTCAAACCAACCGTAGCTGGATTTTTTCATTGCCATATCGCCCGACTGAATGTCGCTGTACATATCCAGAGAGCGTTTCCCGAACGTGTCATGATGTCCGCCGTATTCGTATAACTTGGAGTAGATACCGAATATAGTACCTTGCAGACGATCCGGCAGATTCTGGTATTGTTCCTCCAGAAGAGTTCCTCCTTCGGGATATTGGGTTAAGAAACTGTCGCCGCACGAGCTGAGACCCAAACCCAACACAAGGGTCGCAAATATATATTTTACCTTTTTCATAATTCTCTAATTTCAATTTTCAACTTTCAATTTTCAACTTTCAATTAGAACTGTACCTTAATACCTGCCATTACCGTGGAGAGCGGGGTATAGGAATCATATCCGCTGGATCCATCCATAGACATCATCGGGTTGTAGCCGCGACGAGCTGTAGCAATCGCCAAGTTGTCTGCGGATACCCAGATATGCAGGTTGTTGAGTTTGATTTTCTCGATCAGTTTCTTCGGGAATTTGTATCCCAGATTGATATTGTTGAGCGAGAGGAAGGAGTTGCTGGTCAGGAAGCGGTCGCTTGCCTTGTTCGCACCGTCATCTGCGCCGTTGGACAGACGCGGGATATTGGTGTTCGTATTGGTCTCCGACCATGCATTCTTGATATCCTTGTGCCAGTTCATACTACCGATACGGTCGCTATGCATCAACATGGCATACATGTTATCATATCCGTAACCGCCGATACGATAACTGCAGCTGACGCTCAGGGTTACACCATATGCCTCGAAATCAACACCGAAACCGCCATCGAGATCCGGCATAGCGCTCTTGCCGGTATAGTTGCTTCCGGCGTAGTTGTAATCGCCGTTGGCTACCGTCGTCTCGCGGATATCTGCATCCGGGTGCTCCATCTTGTATTGGTACACGGATGAGATATAGTTGTCTCCTTTCTCCCCTTCCAAGATTGTGGTAGCGTCCGTATGACCGAAACCACCCTTGTTGGCATCGTAGTAAGCGGTATAGAGCGCTTCGCCATGGTCGTTCACGCCTGCGTAATGAACCATGTACCAGTCGTATGTGGAGTGACCTACCGCCATACCGCCGGACATGATCATTCGTCTTGGGTTGCCGTTCTCGTCGTAGTCATCGATAGGCATCAGCAGCATCTTGTTGCGGTAGTATCCGCCATTGAGACGAATGTCCAACTTGATATTACGCATGTCGATTGCGTGTGCTTTGAGGGCGAACTCAATACCTTGGTTCTCCATCGCTGCGTCGTTGACGTAGTATCCGCCGTAACCCAGAGAGGGGGCTACATAGCGCGGGAAGAGCATGTTGTCCGTCTTCTTGTAGAAATAGTCAAACTCTACATCCAGGTATTTCTTGATACCGAACTCCAGACCGAGGTCAATCGTGCTGGTACGCTCCCATGTCAACTCCGGGTTACCTTTATAACTCCATGTATAACCCTTGTTGCCATCCACGTTAGCCACTTCGTATTTGTCGGAGAAGAGCATATCGCCGATTTCCTGGTTACCCAGCATACCCCAGCTCAAACGCAGTTTACCGTTCTTGAGCCAGTCGGCAGCGTCCGTTCCCTCCATGAAATGCTCGTTGGTGAAGCTCCATGCTGCACCCACCGAACCGAAGTGACCCCAACGGTGACCTTTGGCAAACTTAGACGAACCGTCGGCACGATAGTTAGCCGTGATATGGTAGCGGCTGTCGTATTCGTAGGTAAGGGTAGCCAGAGCGGACTCCAATGTGCTCGTACGGGCATAACCCTCCACGCCGTCCATTACGACACCGTTGCTCAACTGGTTCACCTTGTCCTCTACGATATTTTTCTTATATCCATACTGCATGTTATAGGTGAAATAGGTGGTCTCGTGACCTGCCATCACACGGATAGAGTGCTCGTTGAAGGACTTGTTGTACTCCAGCAACTGGTTGCTCGTTACCGCCAGATAGTTGTACTGGGTCTGGCTGACACGGCCTACACCCGCTGCGTTGCCGTAATATTTGTTGGTCAAGGCGTTGCCATTGTTGTTCATATACTGCGCACCGACATTGACCGTGAATTTCAGACCCTCATAGAGTTTGAACTCCAAGAATGCGTTAGCAACCGTCTGGTGGCGAATTGTCCGTTGCTTATCCCACTCCAGTGCACCGGCAGGGTTGATACCGAACGAATAGGGACGACCACCTTCTTCTACGATGTTCTCGTTTCCGTTGTCGCCGTAGTCATACATCTTACCGCCGGTCTTCGGATCCACCTTGATTGTACCATCTGGGTTATATACATATACGGGGTAGATAGACGGGATCTGGTTTACGAATGCGAAACCGTTGTTGGCATCGCTTCCCTGCCCCGGATTGCTGATTGCAGCATAGGAGTATTGGATATTCAATCCACCCTTCAACCATTTCTTAGGCTGATAGTTGATATTGGCACGCACGTTGAAACGTTGGAAATCCGAAGCGGTATAGTATCCTTCGTCCTTGAGGTAACCGAAGGAGGTATAGTAGTTCAGTTTCTCGTTACCGCCGCTGATTTTCGCAGTAGCCTCCAGTTTCAGACCATTGTGGAACAGGGTGTTGTACCAGCTGGTCATGTTCTGGAATTGCGCCAGACGCTGTGCATCGGTGGCGAAAGACGGGCTGACATTTCCGGCTGCGTCATACGGATCGATGAGCAGGTTGCCGGCTTTGTCCCACAGATTATAGATTGTAGGAATACCGTTTGCTCCGAAGAGGTTATTGTTGGCATACTTGATGGCGGTGTTCTCCTGTCTGTTGGCGATCGTACGTTGTTGGGTATATAAGCTCTGCCAAGCCAGTAAAACGAAGTCCTCCGGGTTGTCCACCACGTCGTACATCGGGAGCAGACGCATGTTGGAACCCGCTTTGACGTCGATCTCGATCTTACCCTCGTCGCCGTTCGAGCTACCTTTCTTCGTCGTGATGACGATGACGCCGTTAGCACCGCGGCTACCGTAGAGCGAAGTAGCGGTAGCGTCCTTCAGAATGGTGGTGGAAGCGATGTCGCCCGGGTCAATCGAACTGATCGAACCGGCATCCAATGGAATACCATCTACTACGTAGAGAGGGCTGCTGGAAGCGGAGATAGAACCGATACCGCGGATGCGGATGTCGGCGACAGAACCCGGCTGACCGCTGGAGGTAACAACCTGTACGCCGGCGCTCTCGCCCGCCAGAGCCTTGGTAATATCAGACGGATTCTTCTTCTCGATATCCTCTGCTTTCACGGTCTCCACCGAACCGGCGAAACCGCCTTTGCTGACGTTACCGTAACCGGTTACGACAACCTCTTGGATCACCTCGCTGTTCTCCTGCATTGTGATCTTCAAATTCTTGCCGGCAGCAACCTCTTGTGTTGCCATACCGACGTAACTAACTACCAGCGTCTTCACAGACTCCGGTACTTCCATCTCGAATTTACCGTCGTAATCCGAGATCGTTCCGAGTGTGGTTCCTTTCGCCTGGATACTTGCGCCGATCACCGGCTCGCCATTCTCATAGACCACCACACCGCTCACTTGCTTCTGGGCATATAAGCCGAGGCTCAATGCCGCAAGAAAAAGTAGTGTAAAAATCTTCTTCATCATGTATAATTGTTTGTTTAACATTAATATTCTGCTATCAGCTCTCGCGTGCGTATATGCATATAAAATACGGTATACGCACACGCGCATAAACGAAAGAGCGTGCAAAGGTACGACTTTTTTTTGATATAGCCAAATATTTTAAGGAAAAAATGATATTTTTTACGTTTTTGCCCTATTTATATGTCAAAATGTAATGATTTTGGGCGCAAAAAATATCATTTGCGACTTCAAAAAGCTTTTGTGGTGACGTTTTTTCGATTTTGGCGAAAATTTGCTGCCATTCTGGTGCCTCGTTGTGATATAAGACAGACTTCGCCATCGCCAAAGCGCTGTTTTCTTGGTTTTGTGCGGAGATAGCGAGTTGTCCCCGTAGTTGCTCTAAGGCTTTGCGTACAGCGGCTTCGCTCATGGGACTTTCGCGCAGTTTGGACAGTTCGCGTTGTACCAGATCCAGACTCAGGTTGTAGTCCTCCGGATCGCACGCCCAATAGACGCACCAGTAGCCGGTGTCGGAGAGGGGCGTATAGGTCGATTCGACGGTATAGACGAGTCCTCTGGACTCGCGCAGGCTGAGGTTCAGGCGGCTGTTGAGACTGCCTCCACCCAAGATATTATTGAGCAGAAACATGGCTAATTGGTTCTCATGCCCCAGCGGGTATGCTTTTCCGCCCAACATGGCGTGGACCTGGTGGGTGTGCTTTTTGAAAGACCGCTCATGTTCCGAGGGAAAGAGGGGAACCGGATTTTCCGGATTTTCCGGACTTTCTATGGGGGAGAGGGCGCCGAACTCTTTTTCGGCGAGACGGAAGATCTTTTCGGGGGATACGTTGCCTTGGCAGAAGACCACCATCCGCTCCGGTCGGTAATGGGTTTGCATCCATTGGAGCGGGTAGTCCGGTTTGGAAGATATATGCCGCAGAGTTTTGCGTGTGCCTAAGATGGGTAGCGCAAGACTGCTGCCGTCAAAGACGAGACTCTCGAAATCGTCGTAGATCAGTTCACTCGGGCTGTCGTTATAGCTCTCTATCTCGTCCAGAATGACCATCCGCTCCTTGTCGGTTTCTTCTTTCTTGAAAGTGGGCTGGAGGATCATCTCTGCGATCAGGTGGAGCGTCAGCTGAACATGCTCCGCCAGAATGGCGGCGTAGAAAGTCGTTTCCTCTTTGGTGGTATAAGCGTTGATTTCTCCGCCGATTCCTTCTATGGAATGGATGATCTGCCGCGCGGAATGGTGGGAAGTCCCTTTGAAGACACAATGCTCGATATAGTGCGCCATGCCGTTCTCTTCGGGTTGCTCATCGCGTGTACCGGCTCCCACCATCACACCGATATATGCCACCGGCGAAGGAGTTCTCCGATGCACTATTTTGACGCCATTTGGCAAAATATGATAAAAAGTTTGGCTGTTTTCTTGCATAATTCAAAAAAAAGCAGTAATTTTGCACGCTATTTCCATCGGGGCCCCGGAACAAACCAACGAAGTGTTTGTTATGGGGAGAGCGTAAGCGAGCGGCATTGGCGGAATTGGTAGACGCGCCAGACTTAGGATCTGGTTCCGAGAGGAGTGAAAGTTCGAGTCTTTTATGCCGCACAACGAGTCCTATAGGGCTCGTTTTTTTATTCATTGGCTTTTGCTTCGTTCCAAAGGGCATCCATTTCGGTGAGGGTCATGTCTTTGAGCTCCTTGCCTTGCGTTTTGGCTTGGGATTCGATGTAGTTGAAGCGTCTGATGAACTTGAGGTTCGTGCGCTCCAGGGCATTGTCCGGGCGGATCTTGTAGAGCCGCGCGGCGTTGATGAGCGCAAAGAGGACGTCTCCGAATTCGGCTTCCATTTCTGATCCCTCCACCTTGGCGGATGACAGGTCTGCGGGCGTGTTGCGGAGCTCGGTTTCGAACTCGGCAATCTCTTCTTTCACTTTCTCCCACACATCTTCGCGTTTCTCCCAGTCGAAGCCCACATTGGCTACTTTGTCCTGGATACGGTATGCTTTGACGAGCGAAGGCAGGCTGTCGGGTATGCCGCCGAGGACGGTTTTGTTACCGCCTTTCTCTTTGAGTTTGACCTGCTCCCAGAGGTGGCTGACCTCTTCGGCATTCTGTGCTGCGGCTTCGCCATAGACATGCGGGTGGCGGAAGATGAGTTTGTCGCAGAGGCGGTTGCAGACATCGGCTATGTCGAAATCCCCTGTTTCGGAACCCATCTTGGCGTAGAAGACCACATGCAGAAGGACGTCTCCGAGTTCCTTACTGATCTCCGTCATGTCATGCCGGCTGATGGCGGTCGCCAGTTCGAAGGTCTCTTCGATGGTGTTCTGGCGGAGGCTGTCGAAGGTCTGTTTGCGGTCCCATGGGCATTTCTCCCTGAGATCGTCCATTATATCCAGTAACCGCCCGAAGGCTTTCAGTTGTTCTTCTCTGCTACTCATAATTGTGCATGGTTAAATGACCTTTATTGTCGAGTTTGGCGTAGGTCCATTGCTTGAAGCAGTCGCCGAGGATGACGACGCGGCTGCCGGACGCAATCTGGAGATCCAACTCGATATGCCGGTGTCCGAAGATATAGTAGTCGCGGTGGTTCTTCTGTTTCTCCTGATCTTTGGCAAAAAGCACCAGTTCCTCTTTGTCTTCGCCTTTGTACGGACAGGGGTTGGCTATTTCTTTGAGCCGGCTTTTCTTTGCCCAGTTATAGCCGAAATGATTGCCCCATTTAGGCGGCAGGCAGCGGAAGAGGAACTGCAGGGTGGGGTTGTTGAAGACATTGCGCAGTTTGATAAAACGCTTGATCTTTTTCTTCACATTCTTCGGGTACAAACTCTCCCAATTATCCGGCAGCAGTCCGTCTCCGTGCGCGAGGTAGATAGCTTTGCCGTAACGCAGGATCGTGCAGGGTTCGTAGTGGATCTCTGCTCCGGTCAGTTGCGCCAGTCCTCCGAAGGTCCAGAGGTCATGGTTGCCGACGAACATATGTACATGGATGCCCTTTTTCGCCAGTTTGCGCAGTTCCTTGCAAAAGGGATGGAACTGCCTTTTGCTTTTGTCGCGGATGAAATACTCCATCCAGAAATCGAACATGTCGCCCAGCATGTAGATGGAAACGGCATCCTTGCTCATCTCCTCCAACATGTCGATCAGTTTCTTTTGGTGTGCCCAGCTTCTATCGATTGCCAGGCTGCCCAGGTGTGCATCGCTAAGAAAATATATCATAAAAATCCTAATTCGAGTTTGGCTTCTTCGGACATCATATCTTTGTTCCATTCGGGTTCAAAGACGATATTGACGTTGACGTCTTTGATTCCGTCCACGGAATCCACTTTCTGGCGTATGTCTTCTACCAGAAAATCGCCCGCAGGGCATGACGGAGCGGTGAGCGTCATGGTGATGTCGCATACTCCGTCGTCTTTTACCTCAATGCCGTATATCAAGCCCAGATCGTAGATATTGACCGGAATCTCCGGGTCAAAAACGGTCTTGAGCATCTTCAAAATTGCTTCTTCTGTCTCTAAAAATTCATTCATATTTACCCTCCGGCGAACTACCCGCCGTCAAAAACGGCGACAAAGGTACAAAAAATATTTCATATACGCAAATGAAAATACGAAAAAAACAATAAGGAAAGGTTACTAACACGTCCGTAATGGTCACGGAGTGGTCGCGGAGTGGTCGCGGGGGTGAGAGGGTAATTGGTAATTGGTGATTGGTAATTGGTGATAGGTGAGGGGTAGAGCAGTAGAGCGGCTCTATATATAATTTTTACACGCCCGCGTACGTGTGCGTGAATATTTATAAAAAGAACTGCTCTACTGCTCTACCTGCTATTTTTCCTTTATTATTTGCATATGTCAAAAAAAAGTAGTACCTTTGTGGCCGATTTATCATGAAACACGCACTTTCGATAGTACTATTGCTGCTCATGCCGTTTGTGGCGAGGGCGGAGCGGATCGATCCGGTGGCTTCCGAGACCGATACGCTGAAGGTGGAGACGTCGCGGCGAGGACATCTGATTAACTCGCTGGATGTGCTGAACGGTCAGGCAGCCGGTGTGACGGTGGGTTCGAACACGAATCCGGAGGCGATGCTTTCGTCCGTGCGTGTGCGTGGCAACCACTCTCTGACAGGGGGTAATGAGCCGCTGGTGATTATTGACGGCATGTCGTCCGATCTGCGGACGTTAGCTACTATTTTTCCCGGAGATATAGAGTCGTTCACGATTTTGAAAGACGCTGCGCAGACTGCGCAGTACGGTGCGCGCGGAGCTGCGGGTGTGATCGAAGTGCGCACGCGACGCGGGGCGGAAGGGAAGATCCATGTCTCGTACGCGGGTAATATAGGTTTCGCGCACGCGGATAAGTTTCTGCGAATGCTGAATGCGGAGGAGTACCGGGCATTGGCGAGCAGCCGCGGAATGGCGATCGCGGACGGCGGCGCTTCGACGGACTGGCAACGGGCTATCATTCGGACGGGCTTGGTCCATAACCACCATCTGGCTATCGGAGGCGGAACGGAGAACAGCAGTTACCGCGGCGCGATCAGTTTCAGCCAGAACAACAGTATCGTCCGCGAGATGGGAACGCGCAATCTGACCGCCAAAGTGGATGTGACGCAACACATGTTGTCCAAACGGCTGACGTTCGATTTAGGTCTGTTCGGCGCGCTGGGACACAACCAATACCTGAACGACGTGCAGAAGACGTTCTATTCGGCGGCGACATTCAATCCCACTTTTCCCAATGCACGCAACGCTTCCGGCGGTTACAGCGGCTATGCGGACGCGAGCCAGATAAGCCATCCGATGGGGCTGCTGGATATACAGAAGCACAACGAGGCGATGCATTTCAATACGCACCTGCGGATCAAAGGCGATATTGGCTACGGTCTAACGGCGGCGATTTATGGCAGTTACAGTTACGACGCGGACGACGAGAGCCATTTCTATCCGACGTACATGGAGAGCACGGGCAAGGTGTATCGCGAGGCGGGCAAGAGCCATGTGTGGCTGACGAATATCGTGCTGCACTATGACCACGACTGGGAGTCGGGACATCATATCGAGGCGGACGTGCTGGGAGAGTTGCAGGGCAAGCACCTGACGGGATTCCACACAACGATCAACCGCTTGGCGTCCAATGCGTACGGGTACGACAATATATCCGTGGGTGCGTTGCGTCTGTGGGACGGCAGCGGCAGCAGTTACGAGCAGCAGCGGATGGCTTCCGTCATGGGGCGCGTCAGTTACACGGCTCTCGGTCGTTATACCTTCACTATTGCGGCCCGCGGCGACGCCAGTTCGGTGGCAGCCAAAGGGCATAAATGGGGTTTCTTCCCTTCCGCCAACATTGCGTGGAACATGAAGAACGAGCCGTGGCTGCGGGACGAAGAATGGCTGACGCGGCTGAATATTCGTGCGGGCTGGGGTCTGTCCGGTAACTTGGGAGGTATCGCGGCGTACCAGTCGCTGAGGCTGATGACGCCGACCGGAATCACGGAGTCGGAAGGTCTGCCGGATGTGGTCTTGGGTATCGCGCGGAACGAGAACCCGAACTTGACATGGGAGAAGACCCAGACGGCGAACGTGGGCATGGAGTGGGGATTCTGGCATAACCGCGTGGTCTTCACCGCAGATTATTACTACTCGTATATCTACGATATGCTGTATAACTACACGATGCCGGTTCCACCGTTTATCTACGACAAGATGCTGGCGAACCTGGGCAAGATGCAGAACCAGGGTGTGGAGATCGGTTTCGGTCTGGCGGCAGTCAAGACACGGGACTGGGATCTGAATATCGGATTTAACCTGACGTGGCAGCAGAACAAGCTGCTTTCGCTGAACGGTTATTACGAGAACGAGTATCTGACCGCTCCGACTTATACGCCGATTGCGTCGGTGAACGGCGCGGGTCTGCATGGCGGCAACACGGATGTGGTGTACCAGATTCCGGGTTATTCGCTGGGTGTGTTCTATCTGCCGCATTGCACGGGTTTGACGACGAGTGCGACGGGCGAGCGGGTGTATGAGATTGAGGACTTGGACGGCGACGGTTTTGTGGACTTGTCGGACGGTAGCGGCGACCGGCGTGTGTGCGGTCAGGCGACGCCGAAAGTGCTGTTGGGCAGCAATATATCCGTCCGGTACAAACAGTTTGACCTTTCGATTCAGTTGAACGGCGCTTTCGGGCATAAGATCTACAACGGAACGGCGCTCAGTTATATGAATATGGGTTCAATGCCGTATTACAATGTGATGAAGGGTGCGAGCGAGCGCAATATAGACGACTTGACGGTG
>CADAZU010000001.1 GCA_902792535.1 uncultured Bacteroidales bacterium | reverse complement strand
CCTACGCGCTGCATAGATTTTTCTTATTTTCCAATCCCGAAGGGATATTTTTGTAAGCAGCCCATCGGTGCCTATTTAGGCAATCGATGGAGACCAAGGTCATGAATGGCGGCAGGAAGCTTGCTTACTGACCGGCATATAGGGACTTGGGCGCAAGAGCCATTAGGCTCGGGGGCTGCGCATTTTCGATTTCCTAAAGCCTTCAAAAGGGTTTTTATATTTTTTTTCTTAAAATTATCGCAACACTACTAATTATTCATTATTCATTTAGCGAAGCGGTTCTTACCCGCTTGAACAACTCGCTCGCAAACACAAAGTCATTCAGCGCTTCGTTCTCGCTGTCCATGATCTCGTGCCGGCTGCCCTGCCATTCTTTCTTCCCGCCTTTCAGGAATACGATATTGTCCCCGATCTCCATGATCGAGTTCATGTCGTGGCTGTTCACAATCGTGCAGATGTTGTACTCCTTGGTAATGTCCTGGATCAGCGCATCGATCACCAGACTCGTCTTCGGGTCCAGACCCGAGTTCGGCTCGTCGCAGAACAGGTATTTGGGCTCTAACACAATCGCGCGTGCGATTGCCACACGTTTCTGTTGACCGCCGCTGATCTCGCTCGGCATCAGGTTCCAAACCCGTTCCGGCATCTCCACCCGTCGCAAACAGAACGCTGCACGTTCCTGCATCTCTTCGCGGCTCTTGTGCGAAAACATCTCCATCGGAAACAGCACATTCTCCATCACGGTCATGCTGTCGAACAGCGCGCTGCCTTGGAACAACATTCCCACCTCGCGGTGTAACATCCGGATGTCATTGCTCCGCATTTTGGCTAAGTCCCGACCGTCATATAATATCTGTCCGCTATCCACGGCATGCAGACCGATCAGGCTTTTCATCAGAACGGTCTTACCGCTGCCGGACTGACCGATGATCATATTCACCTCTCCGTCCCGCATCTCCGTCGAAACATGGTCCAGCACCACATTCCCGTCAAAACTCTTTACGATATCTTTTACTTCTATCATCTAAAAAACGTATATGGTTTCTCTGTCATAGTAATATCGCTCAATCTGAGCCTTTGGACTAGCCCCGAAATTGACCAATAAAGCGATAGACCATCCGGTCGCACGAAGGTATCCCAATGCCTGATAGCGCTCTTTCTCGGTCAGATCGCTTAGTGCTTTGCATTCGATGATAATATTTCCTTTTTCGCTCTCTGCCACTAAATCCATCCGAAGATGGCTTTTCATCTCTTTCCCTTTGTAAACAGGGTGGTATTCAAACTCTTTATGGATGGTATAACCGTTTGCGGTTAATTCGGTAGCCAATGCTTCCTGATAGATATATTCCGGCAAACCTGCGCCCAATTGATTGTGTACTTCTTGCATGCAACCGATTATTCCATAGCATAACTCCTTCAATTCCTGCCGTTTAGGCTCCTCCACAATTCGTATACTTGTCCTCTCTTTCGTTTCCATTTCTTTATTTTTCTTATTTCTATTATTTTGATTTGTACTCAATGGGCTGTGCATTTTCGACTTCCTCTCAAATAGGCTACGCATATTCGCCCTCCTCTGGATACATCTGCTAACATCAGTCTCTCTTCAGCCGTCAGTAATTATTATTTTTCTTATTTTCTTATATTTTTGTAAGCAGCCATGTTGTCGCCCCTTTGGGGCGTCAACGAGCGAAAATGATTATTAAGGCGCGTATTGAGCTTGCTCAAAGACGCGAATTAATAGTCGTTTACGCTCAAGGCCGTATAGGCCAAAATGGCTGCGCATTTTCGTTTAATCCCATCATAGCAGCAACTTACTCAAAACGAGGTCCAAAAACAGTATCATTATATTCGAGTTAACGACTGCATTCGTACTCGCCCGTCCAACATCCAAAGCTCCGCCGTGTACGTTGTAGCCGTAGTAACTGCTCATGCTCGTAATCACAAACGCAAACACCAGACTCTTGATAATCCCATACCACACGTAATACGGATTGAACGCGTACTGCACGCCAACAAGGTAGTCATGCACGGTGATGATATCTGTGAACGCACCCACAGCCCAGCCGCCGACCAGACCCACAGCCGTCGAAATGATCACCAGCATCGGCATCATCGTCACAAACGCTAAAATCTTCGGCAGAATCAGGTAATTGGCGCTGTTCACACCCATAATCTCCATAGCGTCGATCTGCTCTGTGATCCGCATCGTGCCGATCTCCGAAGCGATATTCGAACCCACCTTTCCTGCCAGAATCAGACACAATATCGTGCTCGAAAACTCCAGCAGCAGCGTCTCTCTCGTCAGCAGTCCCACCGTGTAAGTCGGCAGCAGCGGGTTCTCGGTATTCGTCTTCGCCTGAATGGTCAGGATTGCACCGATAAAAACAGAAATGATCAGCACGATCGGCAGACTCTGCAGACCCTGCTTCTCCAACTCGCGGCTGTATTGCCGCCAGAACATCCGCTGACGGTCGGGCAGCCGTAGCACCCGACCCATCAGCAGAAAATACTCACCTATATGTTGTAATATTCGCATCGTTTAATGTCTTTCGACTTCTCTCCTTCTATTCATTTTTCTTATTTTCTTATATTTTTGTAAGCAGCCCATCGACGCCTATTAAGGCGTTCGGTGGTGTCCAAGGGCATGAATGGCGGCAGGAAGCTTGCTTACTTTCCGACATTCAGGGGCTTGGGCGCGAGAGCCATCAGGCTCGGTAGGCTGCGCATTTTCGATTTCTAAAACATCTTATCTCACTTCCATGCCCTGCGCATTGTAAACCACGCCGTTTCGTTCGATCAGCAGCACGCCGTCCCGGAGTATCTTCACTCCCTCCCTTGAGGGGAGGGTCGGGGTGAGGTTTCCTTGTACCGGCTCAAAAGCCTGACCTTCGATCACCACGTTCTTCACGCAGATGTACTTGCCGCTTTTCTCTTCGCCTAAATCGTGCCACGGCAGAATCCGTACATGCAGCGTCTCGCCCACAGCTACGGTCAGCGTCGGAGTAATCGCCAAATGCTCGATCGACTTGTTGGGGATGTGTACTTTCTCCGCAATCGTCTTCACGCCCGTGAAATCCTCTCCGAAACCGGTGTTGATATGATAGCACATGGTCGAGGTGCTGTGCGAAGCGATGTCCATAGAGATACCGGTTATACGCACTTCCATCGTCGCCGGAGCAGTAATCGCGAAATCCAGGTACCGGCTTGCGTTCTCGTCGATCTCGCCTGCCGGCCATGCCGTCTTCGCACCCGATGCGTCCGCGTTGTGGAAACGAACCATCGCAATATCATTTGCCGTTCCGTCGCTGAACTCGCTCTTCACATCCGCTGCCATCATATTGCTCATGCTGAACGCCGCGCTGATCGGACCGCTTACTACTGCCTCTGGAACAGGCTTCGCGTCGATCGCCCATGTCGCACTCACCGCACTTCCGCCTGCCAGCGAAATAACACTCGCGCTTACCGGCACGCACACACTATTCTCGCCGAACGTAACAACAACTGAATCCTTGTTCTCACCCTCGTTCTCATAGCTTGCGCGCACGTAAATCTTTTGGAATAAGGTACTGCCGGCATAACTGACATGCAGCGTCTTGTCGTAGTTCTCTTTGTCTGTCGAAATCGTCAAAGCGCCTGTCGCATGAAGCGATATCGTTCCGCTGGCGGGCTCCAGACCGAAGCCTGTCAACAGAAACTCTTTGTTCTGTGCTACGCCGCTGTACGTCTCGCCGATTTCGATCGACGCAGGGTTCGCCGTAATGGAAGTCGGAATCGTGATATATTCTGCTAAGATTCCGGCCTCTTTCATCATCTGCGCAGCCTGCCTTGCAATCAGGTTTCCGCCCATCGCGTTCGTGTGCGTATTATCGCCGTTGCAGAACAGCAACTGCGTACATTGCGCCTCGCCGTACTCCAGATACATATCTCTCGTCGCCGCCGTCAGGTCAATGAAAGGCACTCCCTTCTCCGCTGCTACCACTTTCATTGCCTTCACATAACTCATCGTCGAGTCACCCGCAGGCAGACTCTGGTTCTCGTACAGCACGCCGTTCTCAATCTTGCTGAACTTGTCGCCCAAGTCGTGCTGACCGTTTCGGCGGATCGTGTTGCCGCTGAAATACTTGCGGCAGATCGGACCTACCAAAATCGGGTTCACGCCCAATGCCCTTGCCTCGTCGATAAACAGCCGCAGGAACTCACGGTAAGTCGTCTGCGGATTCGTTCCGCGTGCGTCCGTCGGAGCCGGCAAACCCTTCGCCTGACAATATTCAGCGTACTCTAAATTATCCATTCCGTTGGTCACGGTTCCTTCGTCGTTGTGCGCAAACTGAATAATCAGGTAATCGCCTGCGCTCATCTGGCTCTTCACGCTTGGCCAGTAACCCGCACCTGTGTAGAAACCGCGGGTGTCTGCGCCGGACTTGCCGCGGTTGTTCACCGTCACAAAGGCGGGATCGAAGAACGAACCCAGATACATTCCCCAGCCTCGTTTGTCGGTGGTGTTCTCGTCGTACTCAGCCATCGTCGAATCTCCGATCGTGTGTACTTTGATTGCCCCGTTCACCATCGGCAGTCCCATCACCGCCGCCATCAGAATTGTAAATAATTTCTTCATCTTAATGTGTGTTTTAATGGTTTTGTAATACTATTGTTGCGATATACTCCGACCTACGCGCTGCATAGATTTTTCTTATTTTCTTATATATTTTTGTAAGCAGCCCATCGGTGCCTATTTAGGCAAATCGATGGAGACCAAGGGCATGAATGACGGCAGGAAGCTTGCTTACTGACCGGCATACAGGGACTTGGGCGCAAGAGCCATTTGGCTCGGGGGCTGCGTATTTTCGATTTCCTAAAGCTTTCAAAAGGGTTTATCTATGTTTATGTACTATTACTTTTGTATAAAAATACAAAAAGCGTGCAAATTTACAACTTTTTTTTGACATATGCAAATCTTTGTGTTTTTTTCTCCTTTTTGCATCCTTTTCCCCTCTTATTGTCCTGTTTCCGGTGGTATTCTTATCTCGCTCTGCTCGAACGATACCTTCCGCCGTCCCTCTTCCGTCCGTTCCGCCCTCTTCCCTCCCTGTTTGCATGCTGTAAACTATTAGCGATTCTTAGGTGATTCTTAGGTGATACATAGGTGATACTTAGGTGATTCATAGGTGATTCGTAGGTGATTCGTAGGTTAGTAAGCGCCTCACAAGCGTACCACAGCGGCTTCATAATACCTCTCCGCACAAAAAAACAGCCCCGCATTCCGCGGAGCTGTCATTCCTCCCTCCCTAGAGGGGAGGGTCGGGGTGGGGTTTCTTACTTGACGATAGCGCCCTGTGCGTTGTATTTCACGCCGTTCTTCTCGATGAAGAGAACGCCGTCGATCACGCGCTTGGTTGCCTTAACCGATGCATCGGTGTTGTCGATAGCGGTCGGAGCGGAGAAATTGGTTGTGATAGTAACATCCTCTGCCGGCATCTCGAACGTGATAGGCTCGCGCGGAGCGGACTGATGGATCTCGGTCCCGTTCACGTAGCAGTGCATTACAATATAGCCTTCAGCCGGAGCAAAATTCAGTTCTACGCTCTCGCCCGGATAAGCTACGGTCCAACCGCTTACCTCGCCGTTCTCAGCAGCAACATACGTGATCTTGTACATTACGTCAGCGATAGCTTCGTCAACCATGATTTGTTTGATCACAACGGTTTTGCCGCTCGTCGTTTGGATCTTCACGTAGGTATCTGCTGCAGCGGTGAATTCCAATACATCGAGGGTCTTGTTAGCCGGGGTCAGAGTCATGGTGTCGTTTCCGGCAATTGCCAGCACGTTATTCTCTACATAACCGAACTTAACGCGGATAGTCTTACCTGCCTTTACGTTGCAAGCAATGAAACCGCCTTGTGTCTTGATCTTCAGACCAAGATATGGTTCATTACGTGCGGCGCCTTTTGCGTTGTTGAGAGAATCCAGAGCATCCAGATTGCTGTACTCATAACCAGCTGCGGTCAGTGCATCTTTGATGCCATAGCTCTTGCCGTTTGTTACTACCAACTGCTCAATGTTGAGCGACTGAGCATATGCCTTCACGAACTTGCCATAAAGGGTCTTGTCTGCGTTGACGGCAGCGGTGAGGTCTGCAGGAACGGTCAACTCTGCATCGGTGTACCAGCCTTGGAACTCAGCCAGCGGCTTAACCTCATACTCGCCATGCTTGGTTGCGCTCTCGCCTACCTTTACAATCTCCTCGCCCAGCACGGTTGCACCGTCCATGTAAGTAACGGTAGCCGTTGCGGGCTTAACGGCGGTGATGGTGTAGGTTTGCTCGCCTACAGTTTGTTGAGCCTGCCATTTGCCATCGGGGTTCAGTGCAGCTACCACATCGATGTCCTCGCTCTTGGTGTAAGGAGTATCTTCTTCGCCTACATAATAGGTGGCAGTCTGAACGGTGAAGGTAACGGTCGGAGCCTCTACATAGTAAGCGGGGTCTTCAAACTCACCGTTATTAAGCAATGTTGACATCTCCGTTTCGTCCAGTGCCACGCCGTTGACAGCCGCGCCGGTAAGGGTCTCTACCACATGGTCAACCTCTCTTTGTTCGGGGCGTACAACCTTGATAGCAGCAATACCTGCGGATGATCCGTTAGCACGCGAGATATAAATTTCATTGGTCTCAACAAAGTCCTCGGGAAGAACAACATAGCCAACTTCGCAAGCGCCTTTTCCGCTACCCGTTGCGAGGGCTGATGCAATGATGGTAGCACCGCCGTCCGCTGAATTAATCTTAGCCGTAGAGGTCGGGTCTGTTGAGGTAGATACAATAAAATCCTTGTAACCGCAGATGTAAATAGTGTCGCCGGCCAGGAAATTACCGGAAGCCGGAGAGATGCGCATGTGTGCGCCGTTGTTACCTAACTTACAAACTTTAGTGATAGCAGGCTTCAAATCTGCGTCTGTTACTGATTCTGCATAAGCACTGGTTCCATCAGCAGATGTTTGCTTTTTCTCATAAGTAACAAAAGCAATGGAGCCCGTAGAAGCAGCAGGAGTTACCTCAAAGACACCATTGTTGCTTTTGTCTCCGTAAACCGAAGAACCGTCATACTGCCATAGGAAAGCGGTTGTCTGCGCCATCATTGCCATGCTTGCAATCACGGCAGCGGCTAATGTGAAAAATTTCTTCATGTGTTTTTGTGTTTTAAGTTAAATGAATAAATTGGGTATTTTGCTATATCTACTTTGCAAAACAGACTGCAAAATTACATCTTTCCGCGCATATACGCAAATAAATAGGTGTAAAAATCGTATTTTCTCCAAAAAACGTCAATTTTTCTACATAAATCCACCGTTCTCTCCCATTAAAATATAACTGAGATTGACCTGTATAAATAATTTTGGAATCATTGTTGGCAATTTTTGACTAAATTAAATGTTTATTTATGTTTATTGCTTTTGAAGGCTTTTACTCGCAGAGTTGCGGAGTTTGTTGGTAAAAATTATCCGAAAGCTTGCTTGCGAGGAGTTTTTAGCAGCAAAGTACGCAAGAGCAAAGCTCAAAGCCTTCAAAAGGGTTTTATATGTTTATTTTCTTAAAAAACTATTAAACTATGTTTATTTTCGTAAAAACTGCAATTTTATTTGTGTATCTCAAAAAAAAAACGTACCTTTGCACGCTAATTTGAAAATAAAACATTAATTATATCATGAGGAAGATTTTAACATTTCTTTTACTCTGCGTTTTTGCTGTGACAGCAAACGCAGTTCCTGCCCGCCGCGGATGGCAGACACGTGTTCAAACTGATGGTACTACAATCGAAGTACAGCAATTCGGAGATGAGTTCTACCATTATATGATTAACCGCGATGGACAAGAAGTACGCGAAATCAACGGCATGTATGAGGTCGTCGGCGAAGTTCCCTCGCCTGCCAAAGCGCAAGCACGCCGAGCCAAAGTTGCCGCGAGACGGCAGAGAAAAGGAATAGGAGTAGAACCCAATCTGGCACCAAAAGGAGTGGTCATATTAGCCAATTTCAAGGACAAAAGCATGCAATCATCCCATACCAAGGCGGTCTTTGACCAGTTATGCAACGCTACCAGCTGTACCGTCAACGAGGGCTATCCTTCTGCTGCGCAGTATTTTGCAGACCAATCCAACGGTGCGTACCGACCTGTTTTTGATGTCTTCGGACCGGTGACACTCAGCCGCAATCTGTCTTATTACGGCACCGACGGTAGAGAAGAAGGAGACGATCAGCACGCCACCGACGCCGTGGTCGAAGCCTGTATATTGGCGAACGAAAAGTTTGACATCAACTGGGCGGATTACGATTCCGATAATGACGGATTTGTCGATTTTGTCTATGTCATCCACGCCGGATACGGTCAGGCGGACGGAGGGGCTGCCAACACCATCTGGCCGCATAACTGGGAGGTCTCTTCTGCTATCCAATCTGGGTATTGCACCTACACAAGAGCACAAGCTACGCTGGACGGTAAGAAACTCGAGAACTATGCTATCTCCTGCGAATTGGACAATTTTGCCAATACGCTCACAGGTATTGGCACCCTCTGCCATGAGTTCGGACATGTACTTGGTCTGCCCGATTGGTATGACACCGAATACAGTACTAACTATAACAACTGTCTCACCCCGGGTGACTGGGATGTCATGGACGGCGGCGCATACAACGGAGACGGACACTGCCCGCCCAACTACAGCCCGTGGGAGAAGTATTTCTTTGGATGGCACACACCGCTCAACTTAGGCAACACACCTGCTAACCTCACGCTCTATCCAAATGGAACGGATAACTATCAGGCTTACCAGATCAACGCTTCCGGTACACAGCAAGGTCCTACTACATCCGGATGGTGCTATTTCATAGAGAACCGCCAGGCGGTAGGATGGGATAGACCCTTGACAGGGCACGGTATGCTCATCTGGAAAGTCAATTTCAATGCATCGGCTTGGGAGAATAACGCCCCGAATAACACAAATACCTCTGGTTCTCCGCTCTATACCATCGTTTCCGCTACAGAAACCAAGATCGGCAATGATGGTTCAACGGATAACTGCCCCAAAAACACTTTCCCCGGTACGGGAAACAAAACTTCCTATACCGTCGTTACCGGAAAACCGCTGCTCAATATCGCGGAGTCCAACCAACTCATAACCCTCACCTACATAGAAGAACCGACACCCGTAGTAGATCCTTTTGACATCACATGGAAAGCCAACGGAGCTGATTTCGCTACCACTTCTTCTACCGGTACGATCGTTCTTCCAACCAACGAACCGACACCCTGCGAAGGAAAAGTATTCGTAGGCTGGACCGCTACGGAGAACTACAGCTCCGAAACAACCGCTCCGACGCTCGTCAATGCCGGTGACGCGGTTTCGGAAGGCGCAACCTTCTATGCAGTCTTTGCAACCCAAAGCGGTGAAGGCGGATCCGTACAAACGACCACTTATACCTTTACCTCCAAGGCTTGGGCGGACGAAACCAACAGCTGGAACAGCAATCAGGACGGCCATGCCTATGACAGCACCAAAGATGGTGTGCAAGTAACTGCCGGCGTTTCCGGCGCAAGCGCAGAGACCAAAACAGCTATGAGTGACGTCACTAAAATAGTAGTCACCTATTGCACCAACGCCAAAAACGGAGCAGGAAGTATTACCATGTCGGTCGGCTCAACCAAACTGTCGCAGGAAGTGACCAAAACAGGAGGTGCGGACTTGCGTAACTTGGAATATACCTTCTCTAACGCGTCAGGCAAAGTGGGTATCGAAGTGACTTGTACCACCAACTCCATCTATATCCACTCCGTCGCCATCACTGCAACCGGTGGCGCTTCGTACAGCAACTACACTACCTCCTGCGGTGGCGGCAGTGGAACAGCGATAGAAAACACGATTGCAGAGCAACCGGCGGCTGTCAAAGCCATCCGAAACGGTCAGTTAGTGATCCTTCGCGGCAACGAAGTTTACTCCCTCACCGGCGTACGCCTTCAGTAAATGAAAACGATCACTCGGTCTATATTGCTCTGCTCTACTGCTCTCTTCCTCACTCTCAGCCCCGCTCCCTGCCGGGCTGAGGTGAAGTGTAAAATACATAATCTACACGAAATGTTTAGTGCTTCGCCGGAAGCTAAACTTAAGGTTACTGATTCTAACCAGACAGGCAGGTCTGTAGATGATGGAATAGTATATACATGTTCTTATGGAGCGAAGTTTTTCTATTACGGAGGAAAACCTGGGGAGTTGGCTATTTACCTAGACGCTGATTCTGCGCAAGTAGAAACAACACTAATTAAGAATTTGACCCAGATAATAGTTACTTATTTGCCCGCTACAGACGCAAATCCTCCCAAAGTTGCAATTTCTACTACCGGAGAAGGTGGCTGGATCAACTTGACCCCTACAAATTTTCTTTCGACTGCTAAAATATATAACGTGCCATCAGTAGGGGATTATTATATAAGGATTAGGCGAAATGGCACAACGAATACATATATTAAGGCAGTAGAGTATTGCCGCCTCGACCTCTCCGCCTGCCCGAACTGCTTCATTTACAGACCAGAGTAGTATCAATACGAACAATATATTTTTTATGTTTATTGCTTTTAAATGCTTAAACCCTTCAGGGGGCGGGATTGGACGATAAAACTATCTGGGAGTTTACTCACAAGGAGGTTTATCGGGCAATAACGCAAAGCACGTAATGCAAAAGCATTTAAAAGGGTTTTGTAGGTTTTTTCTATAATTCTATAAAATAAACAGGGTGCGAATAGAGAATAACATATTGATCCCGGAGCTGGCACGACTGCTGGCGGAAGGAAAGGAAGTGCGTTTCACGCCTTCCGGCGTCAGCATGCGCCCGTTTATCGAGGGCGACAGAGACTCGGTCATCCTCTCCCCGATGCAGCGGTTGCCACAAATAGGAGACATCATTCTTGCGGATGCAACGGTCTTGAACGGACATAAGAAATACGTCCTCCATCGCCTCATCCGCATTGAGCGCAGCGAGATCGGTGAACCGCTTTATATCCTAATGGGAGACGGCAATCCGGCGGGCGAAGAGTCTTGTGCTTGCGAGGACATCATCGGACGTGTCATACGCATCGAGAGCCCTTCCGGGCGCTCCAAACCCCTCACCCGCGCCCGCCTTTGGCACCTCCTCCTCCCCGTCCGCAAATACCTCCTCAAAATCTACCGCCATACCATACTCAAATGGTTGTATTAATTGTAAATTGTAAATATCTAAATTGTAAAATATCTTTATGAAAACGATTGAAGGATTTAAATTGCGCAAGTTGGGCAATGAGTATATTCTGGTGGGCGAATCGATGGCGCTCATCAATTTCAACAAAATGATCACCCTCAACGAAACTGCGGCTTTCCTTTGGGAAAAGGCGGAAGAAATGACCCGTTCACATGGCTCTTTCGACATCCCTGCACTTTGCAAAACCCTCTGCGATGAGTACGAAGTCTCTCCCGACCAAGCCATGACCGATGTCTCTGCCACCGTTGACTCCTGGCGCCAAGCTGGCATCATCGATGCGTAGTGCCTAGCGAGGCTTGTCTCTAACATCTTCGCAGAAGGTGAATTGGTTCGCGAAGTGGTAATTCGAAAATTCCGAACAACCACTCAATATAGAGATTTGAAATAACTAAAAGCAGCGTCTTCGGACGCTGTTTTTGTGTCATATGCCGTAAGTGATTGAAAAAGCATATATTATAATCCAAAAGAGGTTGTTTTTTAAGAAACGGCTACACCTTATTATTATTCGCGCGCGTAAAAGGGACTAAAATTTGCATATTCCAAAGGAATATATTAATTTTGCACCCAAATTTGCATTGTTTTGCAGTACAAATATGTAGATTTGCTTAAAAATAGTAAATTTGCAAAACCGACATAGCAAAACCCGCAAAAAAGACAAAAATTGATAAATATGATCAATCGCACTATACAAGTTAATGATACACGCATCAATGTGTTGCTTAATAAAAATCAGAATGATTATATCTGTTTGACAGATATGACTAAAAATTTTGAAGAAGGCGCACGTTTGATAGAGAAATGGCTCAATAATAAGAGTACCATTGACTTCTTGGGTGTATGGGAACAATTGAATAACCCTGATTTTAAAACCCCCGAATTCGGGGGAATTAGAATGGAAGCAGGTAGCAATCGATTCTATATGTCTGTCAATAAATTCATTGAACGAACAGGTGCGATTGGTATATTTGCAAAAGCAGGCAGATATGGTGGAACTTATGCCCATAAGGATATAGCCTACCATTTTGGAATGTGGTTATCTCCGGAGTTCAACTTATTAGTGGTAAAAGAGTTCCAGAGGTTAGTAGAGGCGGAGAATAATCCTTTGTTGTTTCAATGGGATATTTCCCGAATACTCTCAAAGACAAATTATCAACTGCATACGGACGCAATAAAAGATAATATTATCCCGCAGCTCTCTATTGAGAAAAAGAAGGAATACATTGTGTATGCTTCCGAAGCAGATATGTTAAATATGGCTTTATTCGGTTGCCGAGCAAAGGATTGGGAAGCGCATAACCCGGAGTTGGCAAGTAAGGGATTGAATTTACGGGACACGGCAACCATCAATCAATTGATAGTTTTGTCAAATATGGAGGTAATTAACGCAGAGATGATTAAACGTGGCGTGGAAAGAGTAGAGCGTTATACATTCCTTCAGCAAATGGCTCAAGAAGAATTGGAGTCTCTTAACAAGACAAATGTGGAACAGCAGTTTAAGAGGATAGCAACTAAATATCCTAAATCGCTCAAATAAAAGAAAGAAAAATACATTTTTTATAATTTTTGGTAATTTTTGACCAAAAGAAATAAAATTAACTCAATATAGCAATTTAAGGAACAAAAAATAGAATGGTATGAAAAAGATGAGTTTTAGAAGTATATTCAATTGGCTTTACGCTAAAACGCTCGACCGAGCGATGAGCGACCGACAACCGAGAGAAGACCGAGTGATGAATCACTCTGTCTATCGTCTCGTATCTGTCTCGTATCTGTCTCGTGTTTCGCTAATAGCCCTTCTGCTGCTCTTTTTGGGCGGCTGGAATACGCAGGCGTGGGGTGGAACGTGGTATGCTAAGATAAATGCAGCGGCTAATCCGTCTGATGGAGGTTATGTATATGTAGGCACTAGTTCAAATTGTAGTGCTTCCAATGCGACAAAATCAACAGATGACGGAGAAAATTCAGCTTCAAAAAGTTGGCATTCTAGTGGCGACGTTAATTTGTGGTTATGTGCCAAAGCTAATTCAGGTTATACCTTTAAAGGTTGGAATACTGATAAATCGAATACAGTTTTGAGTGGTTCTACGGCTGTACCATATAAAGTTACTGTACATGGTACCGCAAAAGTTTTGGGCATAGGTGGTGAATCATATGATTATTATGCTATTTTTGCTCGTTTGGCAAGTACAACGGCAAGCGGGGGTACATTCCAATTTGGTGATATAGTAGTAGGAGAAGAGTCAGGGACTCAGACTTTGACGATTAATCATGCTCATGCGGGGACAGTTAGTTTGTCAAAATCAGGTCACAGTGATGATTTTGTACTTTCGGAGAGCTCCTTTACTTCTGTTGCAGAAGATACAAAGAATATTACCATTACATTTAAGCCGACTTCCAATGGTTTGCGCACTTGTACGCTTACCGTAAGTAGCGATAATGGACTTTCGTCGCTTACCTATTATCTGAAAGGGACCGGTTATAACAAACCTTCGATTACTTGGGTAGATGGAGATGGTAATGAATTGACGAGTGGAGAGACGACGCTTAGTGCAGGCGATGTGCTGCGTGCAAGTTGCACAACGGGACAAACGATTTCTTATAGCGATTTCAACTCAAGTTATTTTACGTCAGGAACAGACGGAGAAGGAAATCCTATTTTGACTGTTCGTGAAGATATTAGCGGCACAATCAATAACTTGTCTGTAACGGCAAATCTTGCAAAGAATACAAAGACTTATTATGCTGCATATTCTGAGGCATTTACGCTGAATGTGACTAATCTTACTCCGCAAGAAATAGAATGGACGGATGATATTGCGGACTTGAGTAACGAGAATATGCCTTACACAATTACATTGAGTGCCGTAGCAAAGAATGCCAAAACAGGAGCGGCATCAGGCTTGCCTGTGACCTATTCGATGGCATCCAACGCATCGTTGAGTTTGTCGGGCAATGTGCTGACCGTTCGTGCATTAGGTGGTCCGGTAGCTATTACTGCTTCCGTTGCCGGAAATGCAAGTTACGCCCCCGCTTCTGTTACCAAATATGCTACGGTGATTAACATGACCGATCCGTGTGCTACTTCGGATAACCATAGCGGCGGTACACTGAATAGAGATAGCAAGAATTTTGATATTTATCCAACTGTACCAAAACAACTTACATTTAGAGTGACAAAATCGAGTATTGCATTCTTGGCTGATCTTGAGGTTATTCAATATAACGCAAGCGGAACCCAACTTGAAAAGACGACTATAGGATACGGAGATATTAGTACATCCGGAACAAATCGTAGTATAAACTGCAATGCCAATACGACTCGTATTCGTTTCAATGCAGGTGCATATCTGGGATATTCATATACTATCAGCAATGTTCAAACGACCAGAAATACCACTTCTTCGGTTTCGTTAAATACACTTTCCTACTCAACAGATCCTGGTCAATCATTAGGCAAGCAAATAACGGTGACTTATTCTAATATTCCGGTATTCCTTTCTTTCAAATCGGATGAGGATGCAGGCGTTTCGTCTGGTAAGAGTTTGTGGAGTGTAAACACTTCGCATTTTGGCGGTTGTGGAAAGAAAGGTTCGCAGCTTGTGACGGTTACATTCCTTTCGAATGCAAAGGGTGAGTATACGGATAAACTGTATGTCCGCAATAATGTAGGTGACTTGCTGCATACAATTGATTTGTCGGCGTCTGTAACGGCACAGGAGCAATTCTTAAAGTCATGGAATATTGCCAATACGTATAATACAACAGACCAAGTTACATTGCAAGCATCTACAACGGTAGATAATACGGACTTTACTTTTACTCCGACCACTTCCAATCCTGCAAATATCGTAACTATTACGAATACGGGTGTAATGACATTTACGGGTTCGGGTACAGCAACTATCCGTGCTTATCAGCCGGGAGATGCTATTTCTCAGGAATTTGAAACGACACATGATATTACGATTAATAAAGTTACTCCTAATATTGCAACGAATCCGAGTGTTGCAGAGATTAAGTACAAGGGAACTTTTGCAAATAGTCAGTTGAGTGAAGGCTTGGCAACAGTAACGCTGAGAGGTGTGCCTGATACAAAGGTGGATGGTACGTTTACTTGGAAAACGCTTAATGGAACAACTGTTAATGATGCTGCGGGAAGTCATGATTATATGATTACTTTCACTCCGACGGATGGCGGCATGTACAAAAGTTCGACCTTTGCGCAGAGTGTGACGGTTAGTCGTGCAGATGGCGGTATTGAGATGAATAACGGTGAGGTTCTTGTGAAAGTTTCTGGCATCAACGATGATCTCAATGAGTGCAAGATTGATTTGGATGATTTAGTAAAAGAGAAGGTAGTAGATGCTGTTTCCAGCCGTGCAGGAGTCGTATCGTACAAGGTGATCAGCGAAAATAAGGCGAAAGCAGCGATAGACGGCGAGAATAAGTTCTCTGCTACGCAAGTGGGCACTTACACTATACGCGCGACGCAGGCGCAAACCTCTTATTATAAGGCAGATTCAGCTGAGTTTACGGTGACGGTGAATAAACTGACTCCGACGATTGTATTCGACAACACGGATGATCCGCAAATCATCTATTCGGGCGATAGTATCGGTGAACCGGCTGCCAGAATGTATAACGATAAGGTAATTGACCGTAAGGTACAATATGAGTCGAATGATATCGCTATCTATGTAGGATCGACTACAGATTCGAATAAGTATCCTTACTTGAAGGCTCGTGACGTGGTCGAAGAAGAAGGTAGTGCTGTGAATGTAATGATTACGGCTTCTACGAAAGAAGACGACTTGTATTATGCTGTAGTGGAAACCACCCACAACTATGCCGTTCGTGCAAAGCGTTCGCCGCATTTCACGATGGACGGTCATACCGATAAAGCCGTATCCAAGACTCTGCCTATCGGCGAGACCGCTACCATCACCTATAACGAGAATACGGATAATCTTTTCGCTATCGGTACGGCATCGGAGCTTGCTTACATCAGCTATACTCATGATGCGGAGCACCGCACCATAACGGTTCGTGCCGAGAAGGGTGCAATCGTCGGCAACGGTGTGCAGACCTTGACCCTCTCGCAGCCCGGAACGGAGCGTCTCTTCCCTCGCGAGATAGTATATACGTTTACCGTACAGCGCAATACGTCGGCAATGACGCTGACGAATACGGCAACCATGCTTGTGGAAGATACGATTGAGGTGTCCTATACCGGTTTGGCAAATACGACCGATGCGGTACAGTTCTCCTGTACGCCGGAGGGCAGCATGAAATACGAGGACGGCAAGCTGATTGCTCTGCTGGCTGGAACGAACACCGTTACATTCTCGCAGCCCGCTACGGAATACTGGACGGGAATCAGTCAGAGCAAGACAATTACCGTCAACAAACGTGATCCGAAGGTATCGACCGAGCTGAACAACCGCCATGCGTGGTACTCGATTATCGAGCATCCGTTCAAGTCGCTGAATACAGAGAAGGAGTTGCAGATAACTTCGAGCAATGAGAGCTTGGCAAAATACATCAAAGAGGAAGATAAGATTTTTGTATATGGAACTTCGGGCAATGTGACCTTTACGGTTAATCAGGATGCTAACTATAAGTACAATGCGGTAGTGAACTACCAGAAGACGTTTGAGATCTTCCAGCCGAATAACCGACTGCCGATGACGTTGGATAACAGCAATTTTGAGGATTATAAAGGCGGATATGCAGGAAATGTTTCATGGAATGATGGTGTGCTATGCGGAAAGCCCAATACATCAGTACTTTTGCCGACAACCGGAGATTATTTCGATTGGTCAGCAAAATATATTATCCTTAAATTTGTGGGTGTTCCGGATAAACTGAGTTTTGATTTTGAGAATGCATCAAGTATCGCAACCCAATATGGTTGGCATTTTTACCAGAGTAGTAATGGTTCGGATTGGGAGTTGATCAAGGAGTATCAAGATCTGTTGATGAATGCGTCCGGTGGTACCTCTTCGGGAAGTGAGAGTAATCTACAGTTGGATCCGGCTACGCAGTATATCAAATTGGAGTATCATGGTAACTATGGTGGCCGATTTAAGAATGTGCATGTTACGGAGCGTAAGGAGATTGCGCCGCGAGATGCTACGAAGGACTTTGGTCTGGGCTATAATGGAAACGATCCAACCATGCGTGCGATCACGGTAGATTGGTACAACGTGAAGCCGTGTACGGTAACTATTACCGGAACGGATGCAGATAAGTTTGTGCTGGACGAGGGATCTAAGACGATAAATTCGCAGTTGGATCACTATGGTACGGTAGATTTATTGGTGTCGTACAAACACGAGACCAATTCTGAGACCACGCATACCGCTACGTTGCGTATCGAGGATGTGGATGGTAATTATGCCGATGTTACGCTGAATGGTCAGACGACTCCTGCTCCGCAGACTATTATCTGGCGTAATGACTTGACGCCGATGCCGATAGAAGGTTCATTCCAGAATGCAGCGATGGTTTCCACGGGTCAGGCTGTGACGCTGGAATCGGATCATCCGGAGATTGTACGCGTAGTGAACAATACTACTTTGGAACCTGTATCTGCAGGTACGGCGCGTGTGACAGCGACTGCGGCAGGTAGTACCAAATGGGCAGAGACAACAGACTACATGGATATAGAGGTAACGACCTTGAAAGTACAATATATCACCTGGACAGATAACTTATCCAATAGAAAACGCAAAGAAGGTCAGACGGTAGAGATTGAGTTGACGGCTACTTCGTCGGCAGGTCTGCCAATTACGTATGAGTTGGATGAAGATGCACAAACTTTCGCTTCCATCAACGGTAATGTGTTGTCGTTGACAGACTGGGGAAGCGGTCAGGTAATTGCCAAGCAAGTAGGTAACGAGGAATATGTGGCAGTTCAGGCATCGAAGAGTTTGGTATCGAGAAACCCGAATGCGAAATGCCGTCCGTTAGTTGGTGAATACAAAGATGCGTATACTCTGCATACTCTGGCTGTAAAAGATATTCCTATTTATGGAGAACCGGATTCCGTAACATTCTGGGCTAAGTGTGATTGGGATGCTTTATGGGGAATGTGGGTTGCTGAAGAGTATAATGGGGCTTTCCATGACATTCAGGAAATCTCGCGAACAGGCAAACCCAATATCACATCGGACTATCAGTACTATAGTTTCCCGTTGCATCGTAATGCTACTGCTGTGAGACTCTATACCAAGACGGGTGCAACGATGACTCGTACTTTCAAGAATGTGGAAATTCCGCTGGCTAAGTATCTGGAGTTGGCAGAGAATACGATGAATTTCTCGCAGGTGGATAAGGGCTCGACCAAGACGCAGAGTTTCTACATCAACTATTCGAACCTAAGTGGTGTGTTGGATGTAGAGATGGAGAATAAGGAGAATACGCAGTTTACGGTAGTTACTACTACAGTTGGTGAGGACTGCGGTGACGCAGCAAAGAATGTACGTATTGATATCAGTTGTACGGGAAGTACGTTAGGTACAGAGAATAATACCATAATCGTTCATAATGCAGACCAGAGTCTCCGTATTCCGGTATCGGCTACGGTAGTACTGCCTTCGCAGACGATTACTTGGGAGCCGGAACTGGATGTGCTGACAACCGATGAAGTCGTATTGAGCGCAACGGCTACGAGTGAGTTGCCGGTAAGTTTCACTTCGGGTAATACGGATATAGCTGATGTAGTATGTGAGGGCGGAGTTTATTCGCTGGATATTAAGAAATACGGCGATGTGGAGATCACGGCTCATCAGACAGGCAACGAGAACTGGAGTGCCGCAACGGATAAGACGTTGACATACCATATCAGCCGCGTGACACCGAATATCTTGAGTTATCCGACAGCAACAGGTGTCGTTCTGCCGAATACATTGGCAGGCTCGACATTAGAAGGCGGAAGCGTAGATGGCGGCATTGCGGGAACGTTCCGTTGGCAGGATGCGACCATTAGCGTGACCAAGGGTGTTGCCACTTATACGGCAGTCTTTGATCCGGAGGATGACGATTATTATGAGACCGTTGCATTTGAGGTAGAGGTAGAGATATTGAAGACTCCGCAGACTATCACATGGAGCCGTGCGGCAGAAAGCGAAGAGTGGTGCGCCGATGTCATCGCATTGGATGCTACCGCCACCAGCGGATTGGCGGTTGTATATCACTCCTCCGATAGTACGATTGCTTATGCCGAGGGGGATCATTTGAAAGTGCTGAAATACGGCGTAGTTACCATCACGGCAACGCAAGCAGGCGATGATACCTATGCGCCGGCGGAGAATGTAAGCAAGCAGATTACGCTCAAGCGCAATCAGTTGACGCTGGATAATCTGTCCGCTACCTACATGTACGTTCACCACTTCCTGAGTAATTCCACTCCGACCGGACAGGCTTATACCGGCGGACAGGAGGTATATGGAAGCTTCACATGGCTGGAGCCGGAGAAACTGATGGACAATCCGGGTATGAATACTTGCGAGGCAGTCTTTATTCCGTATAACAAAAATATCTATGAGCCGAAGGCATGTGCATTCAGCGTGGAGGTACGTCGTTTTGCTCCGGCTATCGACCATAACTTTACTACCGAGCCGGCCGATTACGGCGTTAAGGTATCGGAATTAGTGCTTAATGGCTCCGGAAAGGCTATTGACTATATCGATCCGGCGAAACCGGAAATAGCCGGCGTATTCGAGTGGAAGAATCCTACCCATATTCCGTACTGTCGCGAGACAAGCGCTATTCTTGTCTTCCGTCCGGAACGAACCGAGTGGTATGACGAGGTAGAAATCCCGGTAGACATCACGATTAACACGACAGGCTATATCTTCACCGGTGACGGCGATTGGAATACCGGCAGTAACTGGGCAGAAGGCGTAGCACCGAGCAATGCGGAGGATGTGATTATCCAAGGTCATGTGACAATCACCAGCGATGTAGAGGTGCACAACATGACTATTGAGGGCGGCGGAAGTGTAACGATGACATTGAACGGCACGCTGACTGTGAACGGAAAGAGCGCCGAACTGGAGGAATACGGAGATGTACATGTTCAGGAAACCGGTTCACTCATCTTAGGCAACAATGCCAAATTGAAAGTGCGCGACTTTATACTGGATGCCAAGTTGGGCATTAACACCAATGACGCAAGTACATCTGCGAACTCCGGTCAAGTTCTTCAAGAGAATCAACTCGAAGTCAATGGAGATGCATATTTCCAGTTGGCACTTGATCCGTCAGGGCGCAATACATACGGATGGTATGACTTTACTGTTCCTTTCGAAGTGGATGTAATAGGTGGCATAAGTATCGCTGAAGATCCTTCTGCTGTAATGAAATTCAATGTCAACTATGCTGTGATGGATTATACGGAGTCAAAACGCGCCGTAAAAGGAAAGGATTGGAATAAATTCCAAGGAACAATGAAACCCGGCAAGGTATATACCATCGCATTGGACGATGACTATGACTGGAATACCGTTGTTTTCAAGAAGAAGGCGAGTGCCGCACTAACGGGTGACCGCACATTAGTAACGGAATACTCAGGTTTGGGAGCCGAAGCAAAAGATAATGGCTGGAATGGATTTGGAAACGGCACATTGCATCATACAGAGTTGAATGTTGATGGAGAAACCCAGATTATTCAAGTATATGATCATGCCAATATGTGTTATCAACCGCGTGAAGCTAAGGATTTCACTATAGTTGTTGGAATGACATTCTTTACCCAACTCGCTCAAGATGAAACAGTAGAATTAGTGCAAGCAGTAGGGAATACGAAATTCCTCGCACCTTCCCGCGAAGGCAGAAATGTTGATAATTTCCGCTTGTCATTGACCGCTGATGGAAATACATATGCTTCTGATTATTTATGGGTTTCGGCGGACGAAGAGGCTACAGGTGACTATATCATAGGTCGTGATGTTCTCAAGATGGGGACAATGAACGAATCCAATGTGGCACGTATCTGGAGTGTGCGTAACGGTATGAATCTATGTAGCAATAATCTGACTCTGACGGATAATAATGCTATCTGTGATTTGAAACTTTACGCGCCGAAGGCAATGACGTACTCCCTTGCTATAGAGAAGGCACCGGAAGATGCTAATCTCTATCTGACTTATAACGGCAACGTGATTTGGGATCTGACGGCAAGCCCGTACAGCCTTGACCTGACGAAGGGAACGACGGAAGGCTACGGTCTGCAGATGGAGGTTGTCAACGCTCCGCAAGTCACCACCGGAATGGATGAGATTAACGGCGAAAAGGACGGCAATCGCAAGGTTCTGATCGGGAATGAGATTTATATTATTACGAAAGAGGGCGCAATATTTAATGCAACCGGCAAAAAAGTGAAATAAAATTTGCTGGTTCGAAAAAAAAGCAGTACCTTTGCAGTCGAAAAATGAAAAAGAAGCATTACATAGTGCCCACATTAGAGGTTGTTTGTTTAGAGACAGACTATATAATGGCGCTGCCCGGCAGCCCTCATGGGTCAGTCAGTGCTCCCAAGCGGCGTGATCCTGCATTCTGATACAAACCCTACAGAGACGTACGTAATGGTCACGACATGGTCACGTAAATGACCGCTAAAATACAAGTAAACGACAACTGATGAAGTTGTCGTTTACTTTGTTTAGAGGAAACGAATTATCTCAGGTTCTTCGCCCATCGGCGAAGATATACAAACCACTCCTCGGCACTTGTTGCCACGGGGTGGTTTGTATTATTGACGGTATAAGATTATTTAAAGATCGGCATCTGTGAAATGGCATATAGAGGATAGACGTCAACGTGTCGAATAGCGTTTTCTGTTTCTTTGTCAGTATAGTCAAACTGTCCGAAATTCTCCAATGAACAGCGTAATGCATAGTCAAGCTTCTTGTTGCGCATAAAGGTCCATAAACTTTTCATTCCGCCTTGTGTTTCTGCTTTGATTTCTATTGGTAGTATCTGTCCTTTATACGGTTCAAGATAGTCCACTTCGGCTTGGCTGCTTTTTTCCTGTCTCACCCAATAATACATCTCATGGCGCAGAGTGTCGGGCATATGTTTCATTATTTCCAATCCGGCAATCATCTCCACAATCTTTCCTTTGTTCACTAAATCTGCCTCATTGGCAGTCAGGATTTCTTCGGTTATATGTTGAATGGAACCCAGCGACAAATTGAGCAAGCGGAGTAATATACCGCTATCGAAAACCAATATTTTCTGATAAGTACTGTCTGCCTCGCTTCCTAACGGCAGACCGTTAGCGTCTGTGCGTGTTACAGGAATCAGTAGACCTGCCATAGTCAGCAGATTGAGTGCCTCACGGATCTTTTCGGACTTTTCAGAGGAAGCTTGTGCGTAGATGAATTTGTTGGTTATCTGCACCGCCGCACTACGTAATACCCGTCTCAAAAGTTCAGGATTGGCTTTCTTCTTGTATTTGGCGAAGTCGTCTTCATAAGAGATAACCAGTTGGTCTTGCAATTCCTGGCATTGCAGATAGTCTCCTGTTTCTTCCCATTTGCAAACTACCTCGGGAAGGCCTCCTATCATAATATAATTGCGGAATTGCTGCACCAGTTTTTTATGAAAAGCCTCATTAAGGGGGAGAGTAGAGGCTGCCTTTTCCCGTTCTATGATAAGTCCGGCGTTACCAGTCGCTTTGAGAAACTCATCAAAGCACATCGGATACATGAAGAGTGATTGCAGTCGTCCGACACCAAAAGTAGGCAACTCCGCTAACGCAAATTCCAATAGTGATCCGGCAGCTATAACATGTAATTCCGGATAGTCCTCATAGAAAAAGCGCAAACTGAGAATGGCATTAGGGCACGCTTGTATTTCATCAAAAAATAGCAAGGTCTTACCCGGCAGTACGGTTTTACCGGTAATATTGGCAATCTGCGACGCAATCACATGTGCGTCTAAATCGCCGTTGAAAAGGGCATGAAATGATTTCTGCTTGTCAAAGTTGATCTCTACAAAACTCTCAAACCGTTCCCCTAAATGGCGAACAGCAGTAGATTTTCCTACTTGACGTGCCCCACGCAGTAGTAATGTCTTGTGGTTGCTACGCTTGCTCCATGTATATAGCGCGGCATCGATGTTGCGTTCTTTGTACATTACTGTTTATCAGTATATTGGATAAAATACAAGTAAATAATTTAGCGATTTCGGACAAAATACAAACAAATAATTTGTCGTTTTTGTACAAAATACAAACAAAAAATCGCTGCAAAGGTACAAAAAATCTTTTATACATGCAAGTTTTTGGGCAAAAAAAGACGTCCTACCTGCACTTTTTATCTATTTCAACCCCTTCGCCTATCGGCGAAGATATACAAACCACCCCGTGGCAACCTGCCGCAGGGTGGTTTGTTGAAAGCCCCAATAATGTTCGGTAGAAGATTTTACATTTGTTTTATAGAGAAGCTTTTGAATGCAAAGCGATATTTGCCGAACTGCGCATGAGGCAAATGGTTCACCTTATCTTTCAAGACATCCAAACTGATTTTATTCTCGTTGCGTTTGACCTCTGCAGCAAGGGCTTCATGGGTAAATTCATTCAGGGCAATAATATCAATCTCGTTCTCTCCCTTTCTGTCCCACCAATTGCCTACTTGGGTAAACTGTCCGCTTTCCATCAATAGCGTCTGGAAATATCGCTCCAAAGTAATACCGGTGAATTGGTCATAGTGCGAATCAATATTTGCTCGTAGCAGCTGCATTTGCCCACTCTCTATAAGAGCCTGAAAAGGACAAATGAAACGGAACCAAAAACGCAGGAAGGGGTCTGATATTTCATAGGAAGATGTTTTCGAATATGCAGACGCCAACATGGGTTTGATGCGTGTGATCATGTTGAAATTGCGTTCCAAGTTGGACAAATATACTCCGCAGTCCTTTTGCAAAGCCCCATCTATCTCTCCCCGTCTGTTGGCACCTCCTGCAATAAGTTGCAAGATGGAATAGTAGGTATTATAATCCGAGCCGAATTCATTATTGATAATATCCCTTCCTTCCGTGAGAAAATATGAATCCATTCGGCAAACATAATCAAGCATTTGCGCTTTCGTATAGCATCCGGCATCCATCAGCAACTCCACATATTTTGCCACTCCTCCGGTTATCATATAGAGACATAGCAGATCTTCGTTGGTATATTCGGGACAGTGGTCTGCAAATATGCTTTTCAGCACATGTATGCTGAAAGGGCGAAGTGTAAACTTGGAGGTAGGCCGTCCGTATAGTGGTTCACTCTCATTCTCAAAAATCCGCTTCATTAGTGAAGTGATGCTGCCCGATACAATGAGATTGATGTGCGACTCCGTGTGGTATCTATCCCATACGTCCTGAATCTCGCTAAAGATGGCTGGATTAATCTTCTGCAAGTTCTGAAATTCATCGATAATAATGGTGAAATGCCGCTGAACGGAAGCGCGCATGATTAACTCAAATAAATCCCGAAACCGGGTTATCGTACCAAATACCGATAATTGCAACTGCTGTTCCAACGCATCTTGGAATTTCCGGCAAAGCATGGCTTCGCTATCTTTTGAGACAAACAGATAGGCAAACTCATCATGGTCAAATGCATGCATCAAAAGCGCGGTTTTTCCTACTCGTCTGCGTCCCATCAGTACTGTAAAGGTGGCATTGGTACGTGATTGTAACTCTGTCTGTTGCAGTACATCTAATTCTTTGTCTCTGTCGTAGAATCTCATAATGTTAATCTATATTTATATAAATGGTCATTTACATAATTCGGCTGCAAAGGTACAAAAAAAGTTTTGAAAGAGCAAATTTATTTCTAAAAAAGACTTCCAAAAGTGTGATTTTATATAAAAAACGGACATCAAATTGTACAAAGATGTCCGTAGTGGTAACGAAGTGGTACCGGTAGCGACTGCATAGTAACTGCATTAAACTGTAAGATGCGGCTTAAAATAAAAAATAAACCGCAAAAAATGCGGCTTAAATTTGCATATATGCCGCAAAAGTTGTATCTTTGCATCGAATTTTGGAAGGGGCATATCATATGTTTATTCACGAATTAGACAATTGGACGCAATTTGCGTGGAATCATGATATAGTAGATGCAAAGCTGGCAGAAGTGTCGCAAGCTTTAGGGTATATGCGTGGACGTCTGAGTATGGTTGGCTTCGATGAGCAGCTGAAAGCAACTGCCGAGAGTGTGACGCAAGATATTGTTTCGTCCTCAGAGATAGAAGGTGTAACGCTTAATACCCGATCGGTTCGTTCATCTGTGGCGCGCCGTTTAGGTGTACCCTACGAAGATACCAATGATACAATGTCGCACTATGTGGAAGGCATGGTGAGTGTTTCGCTGGATGCAACGCGTAATTACAGACAACCGCTGACAGAAGAGCGTCTTTTTGCGTGGCATAGTGAACTGTTCCCGGTTGAGCGGACACGGCTATATCCTATTGATGTGGGACAGTATCGTCAGGTGGGAATGCAGGTTGTGTCCGGTAATATGGGGCGTGAACGAGTATGCTACGAGGCTCCGGCTCCGGAACGTGTACCGGGAGAGATGGAGCGGTTTATAGATTGGTTTAATGATCCCGGTCTCCCTGCTACACCTATAAAAGCAGCTATAGCGCATTTCCGGTTTGTATGTATCCATCCTTTTGATGATGGGAACGGACGTATTACTCGTGCTCTATCGGATATGGTTTTGGCGCGCGTTGAAGATAGCAATCTGCGATACTATAGTATGTCCAAGGCGATTTATGCTGACCGAAAGAACTATTATTTGGAGCTGGAGCGCGCCCAGCGCGGAACGGATATCACCAATTGGTTGATGTGGTTTTTGAATACCTTGTTGGTCGCGATAAAGGACTCCGATACGGTGATAGGAAATGTACTGAATAAGACCTATTTCTGGCATGTTCATGAAGATATTGTGTGCTCAGAGCGGCAGAAGAAGATTTTGAATATATATCTTAGCGGATACGATGGTAAACTGACGGCAAAGAATTGGGCGAAGTTGGCAGAGGTGTCCTTGGATACTGCCAATCGCGATATAACGGATTTAGTGGAGAAAAAAATGTTGCGTCCGGTTCCAGGAAACGTCCGAAACATCGTGTATAATATGGTATATGATCCGCATAGTTCGCTGCCGTTTGAAGATATACATATAGAGGAAAGCGAAGAACAGAAATATATCTGTATGGTCTATAAAAAGCAATTGTATCGTGAGCGTCTGAGTGAAGGGGATATGCAAAGTTTAGCGCAAGCAGAGCGCTCATTAGAAGACTTGGCGTATAAATATTTTGCTTATCTAACCTTACTTTAATCCTTTCGCCCATTTCTTCAGATAGGCATACCACTCCTCGGCAGTCCTTGCCACGGGGTGGTTTTCTTTGGTCGCTCCGCAGCAGGTGAGGTAGAAATGAGCGGTGCGGGGCAAGGCTGACGGCTGATGGCTGAAAGCTGACAGCTTTAACAAACACAAGTTGTTCTGCTTGTCGTGAACCAACTCGCCGGCATACTCTTTCGGAATGAAGGCACCCAGCCCGACGGTCTCTTTGGCGTACATGGCACTATCGTTCACAGGCCAGTCGGTGCCCCATGAAGCCAACAGAACGCCGTTCGGCAGGACAATCGAGATTGTGTCTTTTCCGCCCTTCGCCGGAATGGTCTGTACGCCGGTGCAGAGGCCTTCGACAGGCGCAGAGCAGAAGACATCGCATCGCATATCGCGGTGTCCGGCGCGGAGAGTATATTGGACAGCAAAGTCCACTTTGGATTCAGACTGATTGGGCACCTCCCATCCCTTGACGGCAACTTCTATAGTAGCCTGATCCTTTTTTGACGAGACGATGCGCTGGCTGCGTTCGCGGATGTTCTCAATGTGGATCTGCTTCTTGCCGTTCCAGTATTTGACAGAACCGACGCCGACCGTTCCGCTGACGCGGAGAATATCGTCGCCGTAACCCGCTGCCAGCAGACTGTCGTTGGGGTACCAATGGCTCTCAGCCAACTCCAGCTGCGGCTTCCGTTTGCAATAAGGATCAATCGTCTGTTTCTTGTCGAAATAGATGCGATACGCCATCAACTCGTTCTCCACCGCCACGCCATGGTGGTGAAGCTGGTGGTAGGTGTCCGCTTTCTCGTCGGTGGACGTCCATTCCGTGATAGGGTAGCAGTGGCGTGTCTTGCCTTCTGCATAAATAACTTTATACCCCGGACGAACCGAATCCGCAGGCGTGCCGATCTTCCAAAACGAGGTCGCTACCCGCGGGGCGCACCCTGCGAGCAGCAGACCGACTATCGCTAAGCCGATATTATTTATTGATCGTGACATTCTCAACCGTCGGAGCCAACGAGAAGGCTTCGCCTTTCTGCACATGGATATTCACATTATCAATCACCAGCCCGTTCGTCTGGCGGAAGAGTGCCCCCTCGGTGGCATTCATCGTGATGTCGCGCAGGGTGACATTCCGGATCTTCATCTCCGGCAGACCGTTGAAATAGATAGCGCGTTTGATGTTGTTACCCTTGACGTTCTCAATCACGATATTCTTGAACGCCGGCGTCTCTTCGCTTACCGCCGGAGCCTCTGCATTCATGCGCGCAGCGAGCTCTTCTTCGGTCTCCTCGCCGGCGCCTTTACCGCCGTAGAAGAGGTCAAACAGCAGACCCTCGTTCGGGATATTCGCCATGTTGACGTCGCGGATATAGATATTCTCAACCACGCCTCCGCGTCCGCGGGTGGATTTGAACCGCAGACCTACATCGGTACCGATATAGAGGTTGTTGCTCACCTGCACATTCTTGATACCGCCGGACATCTCGGAGCCGCATACAAACCCGCCATGGCCGTGATAAACGACGCAGTCGTCCACCACTACGTTCTCCGTCGGGATGCCTCTGTCGCGACCGGGTTTGTCTTTGCCGGACTTCATGCAGATGGCGTCGTCGCCTACGTCAAACGAGCAATGGCTGATCACTACGTTTTTGCAACTCTCTACATCCACGCCGTCGCCGTTCTGGCTGTACCACGGGTTGCGGACATTGAGGTCGCGCAGGATAAGGTTCTCGCAGCACATCGGATGGAGGTTCCATGCCGGGCTGTTCTCAAACGTCACGCCCTCCAAGAGGATGCCTTTGCAGTCCACGAAATGGAGCAGCACGGGGCGGAGGAAGGATTTGACTACCTGCCAGAGGCTGTCGTCGGTGATGACCGGCACGTTCTGGTCCACGCAATAAGTCTGCGCCAGGATCGATGCGCTGTCCGGATACCAGATGTCTTTCTCGGTCACTACGCCGCCTTTCTCCTGCAGGTGCTTCTTCCATTGGCTCGGAGCCATCTTGCCTTTCTTGAGCGGACGCCACCAGTCGCCGTTGCCGTTGAACGTACCATGGCCGGTGATGGCGATATTCTCAGCTCCGCGTGCATTCAGCGGAGAGGTGCAACGCTTGGTCGGAATGCCCTCAAACCACTCGTCGTAGATCTCATAGAGGTCCAGATCATGGCTGAAGACGATGAAACTGTTCGCCTCGGTATAGAGACGGACGTTGGATTTCAGCGTGAGCGGACCGGTGGTGTAGATACCGGCAGGGATGACTACCGTTCCGCCTCCGGCGGCTGTACATTCGTCGATGGCTTTCTGGATCGCCTCGGTAGCCAGCGCTACGCCCGTTGGGTCAGCCCCGAAATCCAGCACATTGAATGTGCGGCTCGGGAACGAAGGAACTTTCACTTTCGGCATCGCAAAGGACGCCGCTTTGGTCAGTCGGTCGATGTCGCCCTGCTTGGTGGTTTGATACTGCGGCGCAGAGGTGCAAGCGCCGATGACAACTGCTACAAGCAGCAAAAAGGAAAATTTGTGTTTCATAGATATATATTTGTGGGATAAATGATTTCTACTAAAGCCAGCCCTTCTGCGGGAGCGGAGTGTCCTGCGCGGCATCGGTTGTGTGCAGCGATCACTTGCTCGAACTCCTCCTCGCTCATCTTGCCTCGCCCTACCTCAAAAAGGGTGCCGACTACTGCGCGCACCATATTGCGCAAGAACCGGTTGGCGGTGATTTCAAAATAAGCCTCCGTCTCGTTCTCGCGCACCCACCGCGCTTCCGTTACCCGGCATATAGTGGTCTTTGCGTCCGTGTGAGCGCGGCAGAAAGAGGAAAAGTCCCTCTCGCCGATCAACCTCTCCGCCGCTCTGTTCATCGCTTCAAAATCCAGTCCGTCCGCCACCCGCGTATGAGTGATATAGAGGAACGGATCCTTGCGAGTGGTGATGCGATAGCGATAAGTCCGCGCGATGGCGTCAAACCGCGCGTGCGCTCCATCCCTCACGCGCTGCAGACCGGTGACGGCGATAGATGCGGGCAGCAGATTATTGAGCCGTCCCGTGAAATTCTCCGGGATCGTTCTTTCAATCTCGAAATGCGCCACCATCTTCTCTGCATGCACACCTGCGTCCGTCCTGCCGGCAAACGTCAGCGCTACAGGCGTCCGGAGAATGGTAGCAAATGCAGCTTCCATCTCTGCCTGAACCGTGTTTCCGTTCGGCTGCGTCTGCGAGCCGTGGAAATCCGTACCGCAATATGCAAAGGTAATGAAATAACGCACAGCTATTTACAATTTATTCATTTACAATTTGTTATTTATTGTGCCATTGGGCTATTTGGGCATTGATCTCCGGCGAGAACTTTGCTTTGTAGGCGATCCAAGCGCCGCCGCCGAGCAGCACCGCGCTCCGGCAGAGGCTGTCCAGCCATATATTCATCGCCGGCAGATAGGTCTGCCAAAGGACATTCAGTCCGAAAATACCGACGAGCAATACCAGTATATACACCCATCGGCGATCCACTACGTGGAAACGCCCCAGCGGCACCAACGTCGCAATGATCAGCAGGTAATACAGCCCGTACGAAATCAGATTGCTGAACGCCGCGCCCTCCATGCCATAACGCGGTACCAGATAGTTATTGAGCATAATGGCGCTGACTGTCAAAACCAGCGACAAGATCAGGCTGAACGCATAGTACCGCGAATAGTTCAATGCGGTCAGACAGATAGTGAACGTCCCCAAAATCAATTGGCTGACGCCCAAAATAAGCACTACATTCTTCGCCGTAGCGAAAGTAGCGCCATTCGGCAGAATATGGAAAATCAAATCGATATTGAGCCATATAGCCACCAGAATAAACCCGCCGATGAGTAGCATGTTTCTCGTCACCTGGCGAATCAGGAAAGAACACTCTTCGCGGTTCTGCTCTTTGATTGCTCGTGCCAGTTGCGGCGAAGCAATCGCCGAAACGGAGCGGTTCGGTACACTCACCATCACCGCCATATAGGTCGCTATCGCAAAAATACCGGTGTTGTCCAGTCCCATTTTGGCGGTCACGAAGAAAGACGACAGGGTAGGCGCCAGAACCGTTGTGACCGCAGAGAGCAACAGAAATCCGGTGTAAACCAGATAGCGTCGGACGAGTCCTTTGTTCGCCCGCAGGAAAGACCGGTCCGGACGTAAACGGATAGGCTGGAGCGAGAAAAAATAGCACAGGTTAATGATCGCTGCTATAGCATAGTTGATACAAATGCCGATGACCATTCCGTCGATGGAAATCACGCGGAAAGCGTACAGCAGATAGATCACCAGCAGTCCTACCCGCACCACCAGTTCGCGCACCGCCCGCGGCACCACAATATGCATCAGCACATTGCATGTACTCTCGCAGATCGTTTGGTAGAGCATAAAGAACGCCAGCGGGAGCACAAAATAATAGTACTCCACAAACTGCGGCGATTTGTCCCCGAACCAAGCACCCAGCGGCACACGGCATGCCCAATAGATCAGGGCGAGAAGGACAAATCCGATGAACGGAACCACCATCGCCCAGAAGAAGAATCCGTGGTCCTCGTTGCTCTCCTTCTCCTTAAAATACGGATAGAAACGGATCACGCTGGCGCACGTGCCCAGCTGCGCCAGACCGATGAAGAGTGTGGCGGCGTCAACAAGCACCCGTGCCAACCCGATTTCCTCGGTAGTGAGGAAACGGGTTAACACGAAGAACGTGGTGATGACCCCAACGGCAATGCCGAGGTAGGTCACGATCGTGCCACGTATGGATTGTTTAGCAATGACGCCCACAATCTTCAATTCTCAATTATTTGATATCCAGCAGCTCAACGGTGAAGATCAGCGTAGCGTACGGCGGAATAGACTGACCTGCGCCGCGCTCGCCGTAACCTAACTCGTACGGGATATACAGTTTGTATTTCGAGCCCTTCGGCATCAACTGCAGACCTTCGGTCCAACCTTTGATCACACCGTTCAGCGGGAACTCGATCGGCTCGCCGCGCTGGTAAGAACTATCGAAGACAGTACCGTCAATCAGCGTACCCTCATAGTGAACTTTGACGGTCTGCTCAGCGGTCGGTTTCGGACCTTTGCCTTGTACCAGTACTTCGTACTGCAAACCGCTCTCGGTCACTTTGACTTCCTCGCGCAGAGCGTTCTCCTGCAGGAATTTCTCGCCCTCAGCCTTGGCGTCACCGAATTTCTTATTCGAGATAACAGAATCTACATAGTGGTTTGCGGACTGCATGTCGAATTGCTCGGTGTAGTTGTACAGACCGTTGATGAAGCCTTGTTTGATCAGGTCGTAGTTGGTCTCCAGACCGGAAACGCCCAGCAGACCGACCGGCTCCTGTTCACGAATAGCAGTACCGATATTCTTTGCGGCTTCTACTACTTTCGGGTTGCGGACATTCTCTTTCAGACCGATATTCACATTCTCGATAAACTCATCCATCGCTTCGCCGGTGGTGTCTTCTTTCATAATATAGGCGCGGATTTGAACACCGTTCATCAAACCAAGCGCGTAGTTGAGCGAATCCACATCATTGCTCAGCGCAACGGTTTTGGCTTTCTTCGGACATTTGCCGGTGATCGGTTTGGCTGCCTCTTCGCTCTGCGCGCGGTTCTGGTATTGCTGCATCAGATAGCTCTCGGCTACCTTCGCATCCATCACCGTGGTGTCCTCGTACAGCCCGTTTACCATACCTTGGAAGAACATCTTCTCGTTCAGCGCCCAAGATTTATTCTCTGCCAACCCCGTCTTCTCAAAGCCCTTAACGGACGAACCGAACTGACGACCTGCTTTCTCAATGTCGTTCAGCTCCTCTTCTTTGTTCAGATACGCTTTTTCCAATGCATCGACAAACTCCGTTACAGCTTCGTCGCTGCTGTCGTTTGCCAGATAATACATCTTGATTTGCAGACCATTCAGCACACCCAGCGCGTAGTTGACAGAGTCGCTCTCGTTGGTCAGTACGGCGTCTTGTGCTTTGTAACTGTTGCCGCAGGATATCATTGCCAGTGCGGCAAGCAAAACAATACTTAATTTTTTCATTTGTAGTTGTTTTTATTTTGTAATATATATATATGTTTGTAATTACGGTATCTCGTCGGTATCCCGTCGGTCTATCGTCTCGTATGTGTCCCGTATTTCTCTCGTAAATTTCAGGTACAAAAACGATTACTCGATCCCTAATAACTCAACCGTGAAGATCAGCGCAGCGTACGGCGGAATGGATTGACCTGCACCGCGCTCGCCGTATGCCAGATTGTACGGAATGAAGAATTTGTATTTCGAACCGATAGACATCAACTGCAATCCTTCCGTCCAACCGGCAATCACACCGTTCAACGGGAAGGTTATCGACTCGCCGCGGCGATAGGAACTGTCGAAAACAGTGCCGTCAATCAGTGTACCCTCATAATGAACGCGCACGGTGTCGGTTGCTTTAGGTTTCTGACCCAGCGACGGCTCCAATATCTCGTACTGCAAACCGCTGGCAGTCACTTTGACGCCCTCGCGTTTGGCGTTCTCGGCAAGGAATTTCTCGCCCTCTGCCTTTGCCGCACCGGCTACTTTGGCTTCCAGCTCCTGGAAGAATTGATTCAATACTTGTTGCGCCTCCTGATAACTGATCTTCGGCTGCTGTTTTGTGAGCACATCTTCGATACCGGCTGCGAGGTCCTGATAATTCAGGCTCTCTACGCCGCTGCTCATGAGGTTCTGACCCATTGAAAGGCCTAATGCATAACTGATTTTGTCCATAATATATAATTTTGTCTAAATTTAATCTTCAAATTTTCAAATCTTCAAATTTTCAAATCTTTAGAATCGCCGCATAGCGGCTCAGGTATTTGCCGAGGATGTCAAACTCGATGTTGACCACCGTGCCGACCTCGATATATTTGAAATTGGTCTCTTCGTGGGTGTACGGAATGATGCAGACGGAGACATAACCTTTGCCGTCTTTGACATCCGGTTCGCATACCGTCAGACTGACGCCGTTGATCGACACCGATCCTTTGTCCACGCAGAAATAGCCGCGCTCCACCATCTCGCGCGAACTGTCATATTCGAAGCGGTAATACCAACTGCCGTCGGTCTCTTTCGCCTCGATGCAAACGGCTTTCTGATCCACATGCCCTTGTACGATGTGCCCGTCCAGACGACCGCCCATCATCATCGACCGCTCTACGTTGACCCAATCGCCCTCTTTGAGCAGATCGAGGTTCGTCAGCCTTAAACTCTCCTGCATTGCCGTCACGGTGTAGAGGTCGCCTTCGGTCTTCACAACCGTCAGACACACGCCGTTATGCGCGATGGATTGGTCAATACTCAGCGGTTCGCCAAACGGATTGCGAAGTGTGAAATGTTTATTCGTTTGCTCGGTCTCTATCTTAACGACCTGAGCCATGGTTTCTACGATTCCTGAGAACATTTTGAATAGGAAAATCTTTATGAGTTAATACAATTAAATAAATACCGATCAGTCCCGTTCCGACAGCCATCATCACCCACATATTGTGGATATAATACAGCCGGAGCGCATAATAGACCGCCAGCAGCCCAATCGTCATTGCCGTATAGCCGCCGATACTTTTCAGGTCATACGGGATTGGCGCTTTCTTCTGACCGATGAAATAGGACAGCAGCATGATCACGAAATAGCACACAAGGCTGCTGCCGCAACTTGCCCAATACCCGATCCGCGGTACGCCCACAATCTGCAGCACCAGCGTGATTGCCAGACCGATCAGCGAGAAATAAGCACCCCATTTGGTCTCGTCCGTCAGTTTGTACCAGAAACTGAGATTGAAATAAATCCCTTGGAAAACATACGTCCAGAGCACCACCGGAACGATCTTCAGCCCCTCCCAATACGCGCTGGAAACGATGTACCGGAATATATCCAGATAGAAGATCACACCCAGCAGAATGAGGTACGAGAAGATGATATAGTACTTCATCGCATCGGCATACGCCTCCACCGATTGGCGGTCCTTATGTTTGGCAAAGACGAACGGTTCGTACGCGTAGCGGAAGGCCTGGGTGAACATCATCATCACCATCGCCACTTTGAAGCATGCACCATAAATACCCAACTGCGCTTGTGCATCGACACCCGAGTATAGATATGGAAAAAGGATTCGGTCCAGCGTCTGGTTCATTATTCCCGCTACGCCGAGCACCAGCAGCGGCAGCGAATAATGCAGCATCTCTTTCAGCACCGGCGCGCTGAATTGTCCGCCTTTCGGCATCGTCAGCGGCAGCAGGCACAGCGTCTGAATGCACGTCGCCAATATATTACTGAGAAAGATATAGAATACATCATTCTTGCCCAGCACAACGAGAAACAGCAGGTTGAACGAGATATTGAGAACGACGAACAGCAGCTTGAGCGCCGCAAAGGCAATCGGACGTTTCTGGTACCGCAGGTACGCAAACGGAATGCACGCAAACGCATCAATCGCTACCGTCGCAAACATCATCTCGATAAACTCCGAATGATCGGGATAGCCCAATACATTGGCGATCGGCTGGTGGAAAACGACCACCAGCATGGTAAACACCGCGCTGGAGCATAGCAGCGTCAGAAACGCCGTTTTATACACGGTCTTCGGATCATAGTCTTCGCGGTTGGCGAAACGGAAGAATCCAGTCTCCATGCCATAAGTCAGAATGACCAGCAGCAGAGCCGTCCAAGCGTAGATATTGGTGACGATTCCGTAGTCCGACGTGCGCGCCAATGCATAGGTGTACAGCGGCACCAATAGGTAGTTCAAAAACTTGCCTATGATCGAACTCGCACCGTAGATCACGGTGTCCTTCGCCAATGATTTCATCTCACTCATCGATCTTCAAATTTTCAAATCTTCAAATCTTCAAATTTCCTCTGCTCCTGCAACGCAGATCACAATCTCGCCTTTAGGCGCTTTCGCTTTGAAATGTGCGACCAGTTCTGCCAGCGTCCCTCTCACCGTCTCTTCATGCACTTTGCTGATCTCGCGCGTCACACTCGCCTTGCGCTCTTCGCCGCATACCGCCGCCAGCTGTTCCAGCGTTTTCACCAGCCGGAAGGGTGACTCATAGACGATAAACGTCTGATCCAGCGCAGCAAGGTATTGCAAGCGCGTCTGCCGGCCTTTCTTTTGCGGCAGGAAACCTTCGAAATAGAAATGGTTGTTCGGCAGTCCGCTGTCCACCAGCGCCGGCACAAAAGCGGTCGCTCCGGGCAGCGTCTGAATCTCTATCTCCGCTTCGGCAGCTGCGCGCACCAGAAAGAACCCCGGATCGCTGATAGCAGGTGTGCCCGCATCGGAAATGAGCGCGATGTTAGCACCCGCTTTCAGCCGCTCCACGATGTCCGCAGAGGTCTCATGCTCGTTGAATTTATGATGGCTCTTCAGCGGCGTATGGATATCGTAATGTTGCAGCAGAATGCCGCTCGTGCGCGTGTCTTCCGCCAAAATCAGATCCACTGATTTCAGCACCTCAATCGCGCGAAACGTCATGTCCTGCAGATTGCCAACCGGTGTCGGAACAATATAAAGCATCTTAACAATTTAACAGTTTAACGGTTTACCCGAACCTCCGATGCAGAGTTACAATAAACTGCTGGTATGAATTACTCTCGGTGTCCCATCTGAAGCGGCTGATATAGTTCATCGCCTCGTCAAACGAACCCAACTCGTTCAACTCCGTCAGCGTCTTTTGCATCAGTTCGGCGTTCTGACCGAACAGCTCACGTTGATACAAGAACCGGTCGCCTAATGAGATTGCCTGACGGATGTCCGTCACAGCCTTGCCGTAGATAGCCGCTTTCGGAGATGCCACTTCTTCCTTCACCGGTTCCTCTTTGACGGGTGCCGGCTCCTCTTTGACGGGCTCTGCCGGACTCTCCGGCTCAGCTGGAGCGGCTGCCACAACCGGCTTCTCTACAACCTTCTCCACAACCTTTTCCACCACTTTCTCAACCACTTGTGGCTCCGGCAGAGGACGACCTTTCAGTTCCTCTATCTCCGCTTCCAGCGAAGCAATAACTGCTTCGTTGGTCTGCTGAGCCTCCTCCATAGCCGCGATGCGTTTTTCGTTTTCCGCTATCCGCGCCTCCAGAGACTCAAAATATTTAATTACTTCCTCCATAAAAAATTCTCAATTCTCAATTATTTCGTCGCGTCCTCCAGCTTGCCCATCATTGCAAACATGAAGATAGCGGCAATCAGGCACACGCCGATGAACACGCTCCAAACGAGCCACAGAGGCAGACTGCCCCAGAGGAAACCGCCAACGGAAACAAGGAAGTTACCCAGCGCAGTAGCTACAAACCAGCCACCCATCATCATTCCTTTGTATTGCGGAGGTGCCACTTTGCTGACGAACGAGATACCCATCGGGCTGAGCAGTAACTCGCCGAAAGTGAGTACCAGATACGTCAAAATCAGCACATTGGCATTGACAAACGTACCTTCGCCGGAAACGCGAGCCAACTCTTGCTCTGCCGGACTCAACAGCCCAACCGAACAGAATGCCATTACCGCATAAGCTGCTGCGGCTACCAGCATACCATAGGCGATTTTACGCGGAGCACTCGGCTCTTTGCCTTTCTTCGCCAACGCACCGAAAATAGCCATGCTCACCGGAGTCAGAGCTACTACGTAGAACGGGTTGAATTGTTGGAAAATAGGAGCGGAGATACCCAACTCTGCCGGGTGGCTGAGATATTTATAAGCCAGCGCTCCGATCACAGCAATACCCACGCAGCTCCAGATCGTCTTCGCTTTGCGGCTGCCTTCGCCGAAAATACCGAACAGCGCATACACCAGAATAGCCACCAATACCAGGTTGATAATATCAAACGCCATCGTCTGAACACCCGTCACAACCGGGTTCACAAACTCATTGGCGAAATAAGTCAGCGTCAGACCGTTCTGGTGGAATGCCATCCAGAAGAACAGCACAACGGCGAACACCAGACACAGCGCCACGATACGTTTCTTGGTCTGTTCCGGAGTCAGCGTCTCTACTTTCTGACCGCTGGCTGCAGCTTGTTTGGCGGTGTTCTCCACGTGTTTGAACCAAGGACGGCAAGCATAATAAATCGCGATACTCAATACCAGCGAAGCGCAGGCTACCGCGAACGCGAAATGGTAACTGTCATTGACGCTCACACCCAGCGAATCCTGAGCCCAAGCCATGATTTTCACAGCTGCCGTCGGAGCGAACATAGCGCCGATGTTGATTGCCATATAGAACAGCGAGAAAGCTGCGTCGCGGCGGTCGGCGTACTGCGGATCGTCGTATAGATTGCCCACCATCACTTGCAAGTTTCCTTTGAAAAGACCCGTTCCGAAACTGATCAGCACCAGCGCAGCGATCATGCCTGTCATCGCTACAGCCGTACTGCCGCTCTCTACGCCACCCATCGGAAGCGCCAGAAGCACGTAGCCCAGAAACATAATGATAATTCCGATCGTCACGCATTTGCCGTAACCGATCTTGTCGGCTACGATACCGCCGATCAGCGGCAGGAAATATACAAATGCCAAAAAAGTGGAATAAATAGCGCCTGCGGCAGAAGCCGACAAACCAAAATTAGCGCGCAGGAACAGCGCAAAAACGGCTAACATCGTGTAGTAGCCGAAGCGTTCGCCCGTGTTGGCCAACGCCAGAGCAAAAAGCCCTTTAGGTTGATTCTTAAACATAATGTATTGATTTTATTTTTGTTTTCTAGTTAATCACTTCGCACCATCCATGCGTGTCTTCCGCCCGTCCATACTGAATATCCTTCAGCGTGTGGTACAGATCCGTCAAAACCGGTCCCGGCTGGTCGCTCAGGTGGTAGATCTTATTCTTCTCCGGGTCGATCACTTTGTCGATCGGACTGATCACGCAAGCCGTGCCGCAAGCTGCCGCTTCGCTCATCTCCTCCAACTCCTCCAGCCGTATATGCCGCCGCGTCACTTTATACCCCTTATCACGCGCCAATGTCATCAGACTGTCATTCGTGATACTCGGCAGAATTGCACTACTCCGCGGTGTCAGGTATTCAATCTCTGACGGCTGATGGCTGACAGCTGAAAGCTTCTTAATTCCAATAAAATTCGCCGCCGAGCACTCATCAATATACCGATGATATTTGGCGTCGAGGAACAGACAATCCATTCCTTGCGCGTGCGCCGGTTCTGTCGCGCGGAACGAAGAAGCATAATTGCCTCCGACTTTGAATGTACCCGTTCCGAAAGGAGCCGCCCTGTCCACATGCCGGTTCACCACAAACGTTGTGCAATGGAACTTGCCCGGATAGTACGGACCAATCGGCGAAGGAATGACGATAAACTCAAAATCCCTGCCCGGACCCACACCCAGCCGCGGCGTCGTGCCAATCAGCAGCGGACGGAAATACAGCGTTGCTCCTGTTCCGTAAGGCGGAACAAAATCCATATTCTTCTTCAACGCCAAATGAATCGCTTTGCCGAAAATCTCCTCTGGCACAGGAGCCATATACAGCCCTTCCGCACTCCGCGCCATTCGTTTGGCGTTCTCGCGCCAGCGGAAAATACGGATCTTCCCATCTACTCCGCGGAATGCTTTCAGCCCCTCAAAAGCCTCTTGTCCGTATTGCAGACAAGTGGCGGATACATGCAAATGCAAAAACTTGTCCTGCGTGGCGTACGGTTCTTCCCACACGCCGTCATGGTATGCCGAGCGGACGATGTAGTCCGGTTCGGTATAATGAAATCCCAATTTACTCCAATCAATCTCTTTCATCAAATAATCTATCTAATATACTTATCTCCGTTTGCCACGGATGTTTGTCTGTCCAAATCTGTCCGCTCCAATCCTCCGTGCGGGCTGAATGCTGACGGCTGAATGCTGACGGCCTTTGCCTGTTCAGCAAACTCACAATTGTCGCGTTCAGTTCGTCATTCAGGTCAATCAGCCATTTGTACTCGCGTTCGTAGAACGGCTTCAGGTAGTCCGCGAAATACATGAAATACGGTGTGTGTTGGTAGGCACTTACGAGCGTAATCCAATGTTGGTGTTGCCATCGCGTCTGGTAACTGATCTCGATGTCCCGCGTGAGCTGTTTGTGTTCCACTTTCTTCACCGGTATCGTCAGCCGCACCAACTCGTCTTTGGCGTCTCTTATAATCGCCCTGTTGCGGAACGTCTGTTTCTCAAACGTCTCCATCTGTTCGATCGTAGCCGGCTCGCGCATCAGCGCTTCCATGTACGACAAGGGCGGCAAATATGCAGTCGGTAGTATCAATTCAACAATGTTTTTTTCTAAAACCTCCGCACTACCTCTTCGCTCCTCTGCCAATCCGCTCCCAGCGAATACCATGCTTATCTTTGTCGATACTTAGCCAGATGAACACCGGCCGTCCGACAATATGGTCCTCCGGCACAAATCCCCAATATCGGCTGTCCGCGCTGTTATGCCGATTGTCGCCTTGCATCCAGTAATAATCCATCTGGAACGTATACTCCTCGCCAATCGCCATCGGCTGGAACTCATACGCCTCCGCAATACGCTTATAGACCCAATAATTCTCCTCGGTAATCAGGATCTTGTCGCCCTTCCGCGGAATGTAAATCGGTCCGTAATTGTCCCGCGTCCATTCGTTGTGGCCCAACGGATACACGTCTCCGCCTTGTTTCTCCGGCTCAACAGCCACAGCCAGCACATGCGGATTCTTCTCTATCTCAGCCTTCATAGCCTCCGTCAAAGGAAAATGCCATGTCTGCGGATCTACCTGCATTCTGTCTGCCACGCTGATGCCGATCTTCTCCAGATATTTCGCCCCAAACACATGTCCGTCGGTATGCACAAAATAATTGAGTTGCAGCCCTTCTTTCTCCGGCTCACGAACCCACTCCGTGGTACTTGGTACTTGGTCACTTGGTCCCTTAGTGAAAATCGTGTTGTCCACGATTTTCAAACTGTCTCCCGGTTCGCCCACACAGCGCTTCACGTAGTTCTCACGCCTATCCACAGGCCTCGTCACGATCTCACCGAACACATCCTTCCGCGCTTTGATCAACCCCTCGCCGTAGTAATGTTTCAGCGTGTAATAATCCGGATTCTGCATCTTCGTGCAAACCGTGTCTCCGGCAGGAAAATTGAATACCACAATATCGCCTTTCTGCGGACTTGTCCAGCCTTTGAGACGCTTGTACTCCCAATGCGGCCAATCTAAATAACTCTTTCCGCCGCCCAGCCATTCCGGCATCGTGTGTTGCACCAGCGGCATACTCAGCGGCGTCTGCGGCACGCGCGCGCCGTAAGCCATCTTGCTCACGTACAGAAAATCGCCCACACGCAGACTCTTCTCCAGACTCGAACTCGGTATCTGGTAGTTCTGGAAAATATACAGATTGATAAAATACACCGCCACCAGCGCAAACACAATCGCGTCTATCCATGAAAACAAAGTGTACAAAAACGCATTTTTGTCTTTGTATTTCCTCCACCAGCTGTAGTTGATATACTTGGTTGTAAACGCGTCCACGATCAGCGGCAGCAACACCAGCCACCCTAAACTCTTCCAGTCGCCCCATGCGACCCAAATAACGAACGCCACATACAGCGTTCCCCATATTCCTGCGCGGATCCATCCGCCGCGCGTCACTTCCGATATTCTGTCTTTGAAACTTTTCATACGTATTTAATTTCCTTCTCTTTCTCTTTTCCACCCTTGTTTCCCTCTTATCTTCCTTTCAAGAGTGGGTGATTAGTGGGTGATTAGTGGGTGATTAGTGGGTTGTTAGTATGACGTCGTCGGGAGATAAAGCCAACTTTTCCGCTGCTAAAACAGCTCCCAAAGCAAACCCTCTGCGACCTTTAGCGATATGGGTAATAACAATCGTATCTTCTTCGCTGTCCCATGTCACCTCGTGCGTCCCCGGCACTTCTCCCTCGCGAACCGACTCAATTTCAATATCTTCGATATTTCGGTATCTCGATAAATCGGTCTCTCGGATCTGTTCCGCCAGCGTCTTTGCCGTTCCGCTCGGTTTGTCCAACTTGTGTATATGGTGAATCTCTTTGATAGAAGGCATGTACTGCGTCTGAACCGTCATTTGCTCCGCCAAGAACTTGTTCAACTCAAAGAATATATTCACTCCCACGGAATAATTACTGCTCCACACCAGCATCACTTTGCCTGTCTTGCTCTCAACTATCAACTTCTTACTATCAACTTCTTTCAACTCCAAACCCTCTCCTTTCAACTCCTCCGGTTTCCACCCCGTGGAGCCGCACACTACCGGCACACCTTGCGCCCATGCGCGCAAAATATTGTCCTTCGCCGTAGCCGGAGTTGTAAACTCAATCGCCACATCTGCGTCCTTCAAGTCAAACGCATCGCCGACATCTATTCGCGCCACGATTTCATGTCCTCTGCTTCGAGCCACATCTTCGATCATGTGCCCCATCTTTCCGTATCCGATAATTGCTATTTTCATCTTCCTTATTATGTACATACGTGCGCATATTCACACGTGCGCACAAAATCGGCTACAAATTTACTGCTTTTTTTTGACATATGCAAACGATTGACGCAAAAAGAGTGCCGAAGCACTCCTTTTATCCCATTTCCGTCAATTTTTCCACATCCGATGTGTAATTTTCACCGTTAACTCTGTCCAAAACTATTCGGGTGGAGAGTCAGAGGTCTTTGAGAATGACGGAGACTAATTCTTCAATAGATGCTTTGCCATCATTATTGACCACAAGGAGATTGCTGATTGCTGATTGCTGATGGCTGACTGCCTTTTGCGCCTGTATGCGGGCGCGTACCTTATTGATATTCTCCTGTGTCGCTTCGCCGTGGTAGTCCCGTTGGATCGTTCGGGCAATCCGCACTTCCTCCGGCGCTTCCACCACAATAATCCGATCGCATATCCCGTCCAAGCCTGCTTCATACAGGATCGCCGATTCGAAGAAAAAGAACTCTGAATGCTGAAATCTGCTGGCTGACCGCTCAATATCCCGCTTTACCGCCGGATGAACGATCCTGTTCAACTGCTCCAGCAGCCCCGGTTCCGAAAAAACACGGCTCGCCACATAAGCGGTATTATAAACCCCATTAACAAACGCTTTTTTGCCGAAAAGGGCAATAATCTGTTGCTGCACTTCTTTGTTTTCGGCAATAATCCGCTTCGCTTCTTGGTCGCAGTCATACACAGCATACCCTCGCGCCGCGAGTGCGCGGGCTATCGTGGATTTACCACTTCCTATGCCGCCTGTTATTCCTATGATCATATTAGAACTGGAAATATATAAACGGTTGCATGTCCGCCGTAACGAACTGATAAATGACGACAATCGCAATACATACCGCAATCACCATCAGCCATAGCGGCATAGCGCTGAATGCCAGACGATACCGCCTTTTCCAATTGGTCGGAAGCCAGTGAATGACCATTCCGGCAACGAACATCGCTACCACCCATCGGTATTCCCATAGGAAATCAGGAATGATGGCATTGCTCCATGCGCCGCCGATCTGGTTCACCATATTCTTTGCCGTAGCCCAAGCTACCTCATTTGCCGTAGCGGGATCCAGATTGCTGGAAGAACGGAAGAACAGACGCGTGAAGGTGATAAACGTGAAGGTCTGTATAACCGCCCAGGCAGTACTTAAACCATTCGTAGTTCGGTTGTCTGCCCCTTTGCATAAGTGATATACATACCGGATAGTAGTACCGATCCATAGCGCACTTGCCCAGACGGCGAAGAGCCGCCAAGCCGGCAGGTTCGTATAATAGACCGCCAGCCATAGACCGCCGGTTAACAGACTCATGCACACCATACGGACATGCCAGTTCATACCCCGCCAGATCTTCTCAACAATCATTCCGATGCCGTTGATACCACCCCAAATAATGAAATTCCAGCTTGCGCCATGCCATAAACCGCCTAATACTTGCGTGATAAAGGAGTTCAGATTTGCATAGATCAGTTTTTGACGAGAGGTGAGTTGTCCTTGGTGATTGGTAATTTTATCCCAAATGAACACGCAGGCTAAACCTGTTCCCACTATCAGTAGGATCCACCACCAGCCGGTGAGAGCAGCAGAGACAAATGCGATAAGTGACAGCCAGAAATAGGTGCCTAATCCGATCTTTCTATTGCCGCCTAACGGAATATACAGATATGTTTTCAGCCATCGTCCGAGCGACATGTGCCACCGCCGCCAGAACTCCTGCGGACTTTGCGATTTATAGGGGCTGTTGAAGTTCATCGGCAGATAAAATCCCATCAGCATGGCTACGCCGATTGCAATATCTGTGTAGCCCGAGAAATCCGCATAGACTTGCAGCGAATAAGCAAAGAGCGCAAACAGGTTCTCGAATCCGGAGAACAGAAGCGGATTGTCAAACACCCGGTCTATCAGGTTCACCGCCAAGTAATCCGACATGATAATCTTCTTTGCCAAACCATTCAATATCCAGAATACCGCTACTCCGAATACCCTTCGGCTGAGGCGGTAAGGCTTGTAGAGCTGCGGAATAAACTCCTCTGCACGCACAATAGGACCAGCCACCAACTGCGGAAAGAACGATACATAGAACCCGAAGTCCAGAATGTTCTTCTCCGGCTGGATTCGCCCGCGATAGACGTCCGCTGTATAAGAAATGACTTGGAAGATATAGAACGAGATACCCACCGGCAGCACGATCGTGTCCACGCTGAAACGTCCGGCTTCCGCAAAACCGTTGCCTATATACGCGAAGATGTCAAATACCTGAAAACCTGTTCCGAACAGGTCATTGACCATGTTCGTGAAGAAATATGCGTACTTGAAATAAGCCAGCAGCCCCAAGTCTATTGTTACAGAGAGCGCCAAAAGGAATTTGCTGAAAGCGGATTGCTGACGGCTGATGGCAGCCTTTATCCGCCCCGCAATAATCCAGTCGGAGAGGGTTACAAACGCCAGAATAAGCAGAAACAGTCCGCTGGTCTTGTAATAGAAGAACCAACTGACGAACAGCAGATAGACGTTGCGCAGATGAAGTCTGCTCTTTCCGTCTGCTGACTTGCCGCTCATGATCAGCGCAAAGAGCGCAAAGACCAGCGCAAAGAACGCCCAGAAATAGAACTGGGTGAACAGCAGAGGGCTCTCCGAGTTAAAAGCTAATATGTGACGTAGAAAGTCCAATTCTCAATTCTCCATTCTCAATTCTCAATTCTCCATTCCCTCCAACATCCAGTCTGCTACGGCATTGCCGGCTTTGCGTGCTCCTGCTCGCGTGAAATGGACTCCGTCTGAACCCGCTAAACCGATCTCTTGCCATTTCAGCATACTACCAGCACCACCCATCCAGCGGTAAAGACTGAAATAGGCGATATTCTCTTCCAATGCCATTTTGCGCAACAACCGATCCATATAAGGTACCATCGGGTACGTGATCCATTCTCCCTCTGATTGGGTCAGCATATCGCTCGGACCGATAAAGAGAATAGACGTTTCCGGTGCGCAAGCTTGCAAATAACGCACTTGGTCGCGCAGACCTTTCACGATGCCGGAGATCGTGCCGGGGTTGTTATTGGAAGGAATGGCATTGCCGCCAAACTGCATAATGATCAGTTTGACATTCTCTTGGTGGTAGAAAGTTGCCAGTTGCGCGCTGTCCATTTTCTCGAACACCAGACCGAGGCATCCGCGCATCGGGATATTATCTACGATAACACCTGTTTCACTCTGTTGCGAAAGTCCATACACCGCTCCGCGACCGGAGAGTTGCACCGTGTCGCCGGCAAAGGAATAATGGACAGACGTGTCTGCAAACACGCGCCAATGACTATATCGTGCGGTCGGAATAAGAGGTGTGACGATAGCAGTAATCTCTTCGCTGCCTTTGACCAGACTGTCGTTCATAACCGCCACTTGTCCCATTACGCCATATAATCCATCCGTCCGCTGATCGCGCTTAGGACCATATACCAAATACCGCTTGGGACCCTGCGCCGGAGCGGTAAAACGCCCGTTCATGCGTAGTTCCTGGCGCACCGAATGCGAAGGGATCGTTTGTGCCAGAGGCACGAGACCGACACCTTTGCCGCCGTATAGTGCCTGCAGTTTCTCCCGTATCTGCTGGCTCATCCGATCTTCCTCGATCTGGCTGTCGCCATAGTGTACCACGCGCACCACCCGTTCGCTACTCTCCGCCAGCGAAGCATAGAACGCAGCAAGAAACATGCGGCTGTCTGTGACCGAATCGACTGACACTTTGGGAATAGCAGGAACAACTGTGTCTTTTGGGGCGGAGGGAACCGGACTTTCTGGAGTTTCCAGAGACCCTAGGTTTTCCAGACTATCCTGGGGAACGATGGCTTCCTCTGTCTCAAGCACCTCCGCCAGCGTGGGCCAGCGTAGCTCTTTATCACCGAACGCAATCCGTCCGGGCAATACCAAACATAGCGCAGCCAGACCCGCCATTACACAGACTATGAATATCAGAACTTTATATGGTCTCACTTTATCTTAATCCTTCCCTTCGTACATCGTACATCGTTCCTTCGTACATCTCTTTATTTCTTCCACAACGCTCTGCTGAACAGCAGAATAACCGTGAATATCTCCAGACGTCCGATCAGCATGACAAAAGTAGCCATCCATTTGGCGGCGTCAGGGAGCGCAGCATAACAGCCGCTGGAACCCCATTGACCGATGGAGACTCCCACATTGCCGATCATGGAGACCGCGATACCGAGTGCTTCGTCAAAGCCGATGCCGCAACCGCAGAACCAGAGCGAAGCCATCACGATAATCACAATATAGAAAAACATGAATGCCACAATATTACTGGTCGTTTGTTCGCGTATCGTTCGTCCATTGAACCGCACCGGAATGACGGCATTGGGATGGATACGCCGTTTGGTCTCGGCGATAGCTGATTTGGCAAAAATAGCCACACGCACCCATTTCATACCTCCGGCGGTAGAACCGCTCGCTCCGCCCGGGAACATAAGGAAGAAGACAATCATCCATAGTATCGGTGGCCAGACCATGTAGTCCGAAGCTACAAAACCCGTGCTCGTGATCATCGCTACGGCGGTAAAGAAACCGATTCGGATATTCTCCCATGCGCCGGTATGAACCAACAGACCTGCTGCGAGTGCTGTTCCGGCTACTGCGCAGGCGCCTATATACCATTTGGTCTCTTCGTCGTGTATCAGTCGCTGCGGCTTGCCGCGGAAAAGATAGATCAGTTGGGTGAAATTGATACCCGACAGGAGCATGAAGATCAAGATGATCCATTGGATCGCCGGAGAGAAAGAGATCACGCTGTCGTTATGGGTGGCAAAACCTCCGGTGGAGATGGTCGCCATCGCGTGGCAGACGGAGTCGAACTTACCCATTCCGAAGAGCCATAGTAATATTCCTTCTCCGATGGTCAGACCTATATAGGTCAGCCACATGTGTTTCGCTGTATCGGCGATGCGGGGACTGAGTTTCTCGTAACTGACACCCGTCACTTCGGCGCTATAGAGCTGCATTCCTCCTAGTCCGAACATCGGCAGGATAGCTACGCTCAGTACGATAATTCCCATTCCGCCGATCCATTGGGAGAGTGCGCGCCATAGGAGGATCGAGTGGGTCTGTACGGCTACATCGGTGAGGACGGTAGAACCGGTGGTGGTAAATCCCGCCATGGTCTCGTACCATGCGTCCGTGATAGACGATAGTGCTCCGCTTAACCAATAGGGCAGCATGCCGAAGATCGAATAGACGAGCCAGACGGTCGCTACAATGACGTATCCTTCCCGTTCTCCCACGCGTCTCTCTGCTCTGCGACCTGCCAGCAACATCCACCAGCTGCTCAGCCATGTGATGCCGCTGGAGATCACCCAAGCACCCAGATCCGGTTCGTCATACCACCATGCGGCAAACGTGGGGACGAGTAGAAAAAACGCCTCCAGAGTGGTTAACACTCCCATGGTCTTGAAGACCAGCCGCCAGTTGAATGTTCGTGTCATTTGAAGAATCGCTCTAAGTTACGGATGACGTGGCTCTTACAGAATACTACTACCAAGTCTCCTGCAATAATCTGGGTCTCGCCGTTAACGAGCACACCTTCTCCGGCACGAACGATACCGCCTATATTGGCTTCTTTCGGCAGCAGCAGATCTTTCACCTTGTGGCGGGTGATCGTACTGCCTTCTTTGGCGTAGAACTCTACGATCTCGGCATCTGCGCTGGTGAGGTTGTGTACGCCGCGCACGGAAGCGTCCAATAACATCTGGTAGATATAGCTGGCGGCGATGGTCTTTTTATTCAGTACGGTTCCGATATCCAGACCTTCCGCCATCGGGATGTAATCTAAGTTCTCCACCTCGGCGATGGTCTTCCGTACGCCGAAACGTTGTGCCGCCAGGCATGCAAAGATGTTGGCTTCGCTACTGTCGGTCACGGCTACAAACGCGTCCGTGTCTTGGATACCTTCTTCTTTAAGGACATCCATGTCACTACCATCGGCATTGATAATCAATGCGTTTGGCACTTTCTCGCTCAAGATATAGCATAACTCACGGTCCTTCTCGATGATCTTGATATTCATCTCGTCCGTCAGTTCGGTAGCTGCTTTGCGGGCTATACGTCCGCCGCCGAAGAAAATGATATTCTTGATCTCGCGTTTCGACTTGCCTAATTCCTCGCGCATGAACTCCATGTGCTCTTTGGCGCACACGCAATAGACCATATCGTTCTCTTCCACGGTGTCGTTTCCGCGCGGAATAATCGTGTTCTGTCCGCGTTTGATAGCCACAATGCGGTATTTGCCGTGGTTGTAAATGCCGGAGGAGAAGGGTTGCCCTAATATCTTCGCTCCCGAGCGCACTTTGACCACGCAAAGTTCCAGCGCTCCTTGACCCAGATGCAAGTGGTATCGCATCCAGTTGGTGCGAAGACTCTCTTCGATCTCGTTGGCGGCTAACACCTCCGGATAGATGAGGTGGTTCAGACCCATATTCTCAAAGAACCGTTTGTTCTCCGGCAGCAGGTACTCGTAGTTGTCGATGCGGGCGAGGGTCCGTTTGGCGCCTAATGAGTTGGCAATCAGGCATGCCGTCATGTTCTCCGTCTCATGAGGAGTAACGGAGATAAACAGGTCACAGCCGTTCACGCCAATCTCGCGCAGATCGTGGATAGAAGTGGGGTTGCCGACTTTGGTCAACATATCATAGTTGGCACTCAGGTCTCCCAGCCGCTCCTGGCTCTCGTCCAGCAGACTGATTTCCATATCTTCGCGACTCAGCAGCTTGGCTAAGTGCGTGCCGACTTCACCGGCACCTGCAATAACGATTCGCATAGTCCTTCTTTGTCTAATTTAAGCATATGATAGAGCTCTTTGGTAGAGCCGTGTTCTACGAACTGGTCGTTCACTCCGAGACGAATGACGCGTGGGGTGTAACCATGATCCGCCATCCATTCCAGTACGGCGGATCCTAATCCTCCTGCGATCATACCGTCTTCGGCGGTCACGATGGTTTGGTATTTCTTCCCGACTTCGTGCAGAATCTCTTCGTCCAGCGGTTTGAGCCATCGCATATCGTAGTGTGCAAAGCTCCCTTTGTCCTTTGTCCTTTGTCCCTTTGTCACTTCCTCTATCGCTTCCGCCATCGCGTTTCCGATTGCGCCGATGGTCAGTACGGCTACGTCTTCTCCGTCTCGGAGTCGGATGCCCTTGCCGTATTCCACCTTCGTACATCGTACATCGTTCCTTCGTACATCCATCGCGGTTCTTCCTCTCGGATACCGAATCGCCACAGGTCCGTCTATCTTCTCCGCAAGGGCAAGCATCTCTTTCAGGTCTTCCGCTGTGCGCGGAGCGCAGATCTGCATGTTCGGAATAGGACGCAAGTAAGAGAGGTCGAGCAGTCCGTGGTGGGTAGCGCCGTCGTTTCCGACGATACCTGCGCGGTCGATACAGAGCACTACGTGCAGGTTCTGGAGCGCCACGTCATGGACGATATTGTCGTATGCCCGTTGCAGGAAAGTGGAGTAGATATTGCAATAAGGGATCATGCCTGCTTTCGCCAAACCTGCGCTGAAGGTCACCGCGTGTCCTTCGGCTATGCCGACATCAAAGACGCGATCCGGCAACTCTTTCTGCATGATACTCATGCTGCATCCGCTGGGCATAGCGGGCGTGATACCCACGATCTTCTCGTTCTGTTTCGCTAACTCCAAGAGCGTCTCGCCGAACACTTCCTGCCATAGCGGCGGAACGCTGACTTCTGACGGCTGAAGGCTTTGCCGCTCCCCTGTTTCTACATTGAATTCTCCCGGAGCGTGCCAAACCGTTTGGTCGTTCTCCGCGGGTGCATAACCTTTGCCTTTCTTGGTTATGATATGCAGCACTTTCGGTCCGCGGTGGTTCTTGATCTCGCTCAATATACGAACCAATCCCACTACGTCGTGTCCGTCGGTCGGACCGAAATAGCGGATATTGAGACCCGTGAAGATATTACTGCTTTGTTTGGAAAGAACGGCTTTTAGGCTGTTGTTACGTCGCAGCATAGCGCGTCGCTTGCGTTCGTCCACAAGGTGCAACTTAGCCGCAATGCGGTAGAGGTTCCATCTCCAGCGGTTGTATCGTTCGCTGGTCGTCAAATCGACCAGATATTGGGTGAAACCGCCTTTGAGCGGATCGATCGCCATGTGGTTGTCGTTGAGGACGATGAGCAGGTTGTTCTTGTCCATCGAGGTGTTGTTCAGTCCCTCGAAAGCCAATCCGCCCGTCATAGCTCCGTCGCCGATGATTGCCACCACGTTGCGTCTTTCGGCAGCTGACTGCTGATGGCTGATGGCTATATCTATTCCGAGTGCGGCAGAGATAGAATTGCTCGCATGTCCTGCGATAAAAGCATCGTATTCGCTCTCCGCCGGGTTGGTGAAAGGCGAGAGTCCTTTGAACTGTCGGTTGGTATGAAAGCGGTCTCTCCGTCCCGTGAGAATCTTATGCGCATAAGCCTGGTGTCCCACGTCCCAAACCAGTTTGTCGTTCGGCGTATCGAACACATAGTGCAAGGCAACGGTCAGTTCGATCGTGCCTAATGAAGAAGCCAAATGTCCGGGATTTTTGCTGAGCGCCTCAATGATAAACTGTCTCAATTCCGCACACACCGACGGCAGTTCATCAAGCGGTATTTTCTTCAAATCCGCTGGCGAATCAATCTTATTGATATATCGATATTCCATCTCTAAATCGTCTCTAAATCGCTCCATACGCGCATACTTGCGCAATTTACGGCTGCAAAATTACTGCTTTTTTTGCATATATGCAAATAAATTAGTGATTTTTTTCATCCTTCCTCTTTTCAACACAGGATTAACACAGGATTGCAGGCAGGACATTGGCACGAAAACGGAAGAAAAAAGCATAAAGATTTGCACATGTCCCCAAAAAGTAGTAATTTTGCAGTCGCAAAAGTAATTTATCATGAAATTATCTGAGATCAAACAAGTTATAGGGTCGATCGCCCAAGTGGAAGGACCGGACGATATCGAAATCCGTTACCTGCTGACGGACAGCAGGGAATTAGTACAACATACAAAGGCAGGTCAGACCTTGTTTTTTGCGATCAAGACGGCGAAGAACGACGGAGCAAAATATATCCCGGACTTGCGGGAAAAAGGTGTGCAGGCTTTTGTGACCGGCGATAGTATAGCGGCGTTGCAGGCACTCGCGGCGCATGTGCGGGCGCAGTTCAAAGGAACCGTGATCGGTATTACCGGTTCGAACGGAAAGACCGTGGTCAAAGAGTGGTTGTACCAGCTGCTGAAGGACGACTACACCATCATCCGTTCGCCCAAATCGTATAACTCGCAGATCGGCGTGCCGCTGAGTGTGTGGGAACTGTCTGCTGTCAACCGTCAGAAGGCAGAGAAGCCGGTATTGGCGATCTTCGAGGCTGGAATTTCGCAGCCGGGTGAGATGGAGAAATTGGAACCGATCATTCGTCCGACCATAGGCGTAATCACGTATATCGGGCATGAACACGACGAGAACTTCGTCTCGCTGGAGCAGAAACGGGCGGAGAAGATGAAACTGTTTGTTCACTCGGAGCAGATCATCGAAGATCCGACGCACCAAAACGTGCGGACGTGCGCGGCTGTGATGCGGGCATTGGGTTACGACGAGGAGTTGATCGCTTCGCGAATACTCCACCAGACGCACGAGACGGTGCTCAAAGTGAACCTATCTGCGCTGGTGGAGAATGTGCGCTATTTCCGCGGACTGCTGAAGCCGGAGACGAAACTGACATGCATGGTAAAAGCGTTCGCGTACGGAGCAGGAAGCGTCGAAGTGTCCAAAGCGCTCCAAGCAAGCGGTTTGGTGGATTATTTGGCGGTCGCTGTGGCGGACGAAGGCGTGGAGTTGCGCAAGGCAGGTATCACGCTGCCGATCATTATTATGGATCCCGAAGTGGCTGCGATGGACTTGATTCTGGAGAACAACTTGGAGCCGAACGTTTATAGCCATCAGTCGCTGAAGACCGTAATCGCAGCAGCGGAGGCGAAAGGGCTGGAACACGTGCCGATCCATATCAAGATCGACTCCGGCATGCACCGGTTGGGCTTCTACAAAGAAGATATTCCTTGGTTGCTGGAGAAATTGAAGGCACATAAGGCGGTACGTGTGGCGTCCGTCTTCTCGCATCTGGCAGGTAGCGACGAAGCGCAGTTTGACGATTTCACCCTTCAACAAATAAAGTATTTCGACGAGTGTGCGGAGGAGTTGAAGAATGGATTAAATGACCAAGTACCAGGTACAACGGTGATCAAACATATATGCAACTCCGCCGGCATAGAACGGTTCACGGACTATCAATTTGACATGTGCCGTTTGGGCATCGGTCTGTACGGTTTTTCGTTCGCCGGAGCGAAGTTGCGCAATGTCTGTTCGCTGGAGACGACCATCCTGTCTGTCAAGACCGTCAAGGCGGGCGAGACGATCGGTTACGGACGTCACACCAAGCTGGAGGAAGACCGCACGATCGCTGTGATCCCAATCGGTTACGCCGATGGTTTCGACCGACGCTTCTCCAATTATGGCGGCGAAGTGTGGCTGCGCGGCAAACGCTGTCCGGTAGTGGGCAATGTGTGCATGGACCAATCGATGGTCGATGTGACCGGAACAGATGCACGTCCGGGCGACCCGGTGGAGGTGTTCGGCGAACATATGCCGCTGCAAGAACTTGCCGACAAACTCGGTACGATCACATATGAAATTTTAACTTCTGTCAGCCGCCGTGTCCAACGTCTCTATTTCTACGAATAAACTGACCATCGGCTATGCCGACAAGGGTCGAAAACCATCAGCTGTCAGCCGTCAGAAGATAGTACAGACCGACCTCACTTTCTCGCTCTACGAGGGCGAGATGGTGTGTATGCTGGGTCCGAACGGTTGTGGCAAGTCCACGCTGTTGCGCACCCTCGCAGGACTGCAACCGGCGTTGGAGGGAACTTATCAACTGTCAGCAAGTTCAGACCTGCATCAGAAAGCAGAAAAGAGCGTGGCGTTGGTGTTGACGGAGCGGATGTCGATGGAGAACACGACGGTACACGACGTGGTGGCGATGGGGCGGTATCCTTATACTTCATTTCTGGACGGGCTGTCGGACGAAGATGAACGGATTATAAAAGAGTCGCTGCGCGAGGTGGGTTTTGCGAATGCAGAGGAAGTGAGCGAGTCGTTCTTCAACGCCCATTCGGACGGTGAGAAACAGCGGATATTGATTGCTAAAGCGCTGGCGCAACAGACGCCGATCATCCTATTGGATGAACCCACGGCGCATTTGGATCTGCCGCACAGGATCTTAGTGCTGCGGCTGTTACGCCAACTGGCGCACGAGCAGGGCAAAACAGTCCTGATCTCGACGCACGAACTGGATCTGGCTCTCACGTTGAGCGACCGGATTCTGCTGATGACACCCGGCAAGGGTGTGCAGTTAGACACGGCGGAAGAGTTAAAAAAGAAAGACGCTTTTACCTCAGCTTTCGGCATGGATATCTTCCACCCGCTCTGCTAAGAAAATAGTAGGCTTGCCTGCCACCCGGCACGCAATGACATAGGCTGCGCCTCCATCGCGGAGGTGCAGTTTTTTCTTTAACTGCTCCGGCGTGAGTGGGTAGTTGCGTGTAAGAACATTTGCTTGCTTATCTCTTGCGCCTTTAGGGGAAAGTTGGAAAGGGGCTTCTTTTATTCGCCAGACGCGTCCGGGGAAGTGCTCTACGAGGGTGTCGGAGGTATAGAGGTGGGTGTTCGGGTCGAGTTTGCGGAGCCCGAAGCGTTGCGCAATGAGTTTGTAGGCACCGGCTTTGAGGATGGCGGCGTTGGGCTCATAAAGGAAAGCACCATGTGACCAGGTATCATTTACTATTTGTGGCTGTGCTTCTTTCTCTTCCTCGCGGGTGAAAGTGAACGCCTGCTCCTTTTTTGATAGGTCGATGGCGGTAATCGTCGGTTCTGTATCTCGATATTTCGATATATCGGTATTCCGACTCAGCAACAAGACCTCTTTCACTTCGTTCTTGACGGCTACGACATGGACATCCCAAATGATGCCTGAATGCTGAGTGCTGACGGCTGACAGCTCTTTTATCGCCTGGGTGATGTCCAACATCGGCGAGAGTTTGAGAAGAATCCGTCCGTCCGGGGCAAGGTGGGTCAACAGCGAGGGAAGTAACTCTACGACGTTGGGTGTGCAGTCCGCCAGCCGGAAGACTTTGCCTCCATGGCTATCTCGCCTTGCAGGGTCAAGGAAGATGAGATCATAGCGCGGGGAGGAGGAAAGGAAATCTTCGGCGGTGGTGTTATGGATGGCAATGTGTCTCGTTGTACGTTGTACATTGTCCCTTGGTACATTGAAGTTATGTGTGGCAATGCGGCATAGTTCAAGGTTCTGCTCCACGTAGTCCGTATGAGCAAAAAGTTCGGAGAGGAAATAGGTGTCCACGCCGTAGCCGCCGGTGAGGTCAAGACATGTACCAAGTGACGAAGTACTAAGTACTATTTGCGCCTTATAGCGTGCGGTTAGTTCGGAGGAGCATTGTTCGCAGGAGAGGCGGACGGGGTACCACCAATCGTCCATGGCGGCAAAAGTAGGCAGTTTGTCCGCTGTCCGTTCACGTCCTTCGACTTGCTGCAAGAACCACCGCCATTCGTCGTCGGAGAGATGGCGGTAGCGGTTCCGTTGCAGAGCCAGTTGCTCAATGGATATGTTGGAGTACTGCCCCACGATAGTAATAGGATAAGATCTCTTCGTATGTTTTTCCTTCCGCCGCCATGACAGCTGCGCCTATTTGGCATAGCCCTGCTCCGTGACCCCAACCGTGACCGCGAAGTACGAAGGACGAAGATCCTTTCTCCACCTCAAACCAAGAACTATAGAGGCAGGTGCGGCTAAGCCAGAGGCGGATCTTGAGCTCTTTGCCGATGATTTCGGTGTGCTTCGTACCCACTATTTTGAGTTGGTAAATACGCCCCGAAGCACCTCGCTTGAGAGGAATAATGTCTAGGATTGACCCGAAGTCGATCCCTGATTTAGAGCGGATGATCTCGCTCAACTCGTCAGCGGTATAGGAGACCTGCCAATCGTGGAAATCCGTGGTCTCTTGGTCGTAATTATTCAGCACGAGTTGCAAAGTGCGTTCGCTCACCCGCCCGCAGTACGGACATTCGACGGATTGTATATAGGGCACGTCAATGTCTTCCCAGCACGTGCTCCATATTTCGGTTTTTCCCCCGCAGCATTTGTAATAGCGGCAGTCGCACACTTTGCCATCGTACATCAGCACTTGTCCGGCAGTTGCCCGCACGGCTTCCACGGCGCGTTCGTTCATCCGTCTGAGCCCTTCGTACCGCTGGCAATGGTCGTCGGCACATACATGAAACCCTTCATGATTGGGGTTTTCCATTGCGCGGATAGCCCAAGAGCGGGAGATGATGGCATGTGCTTTGAGTAACTCCATCGGGCTGTTGGCGTTCATCTCGGAAGAAATGACCGAACAGAGGTAGTCCTCCAAGTCGATGGTGTTGACGGCTACCTGCCAAGGTTCCCCTCCCTTTTGGGAGGGGGTAGGGGTGGGCTTTATCTCCAGCGTGCCCGCGAACTCCTGGTCTTCGTGTCGGTCCCAATGAAAGCCGATGCCAATCCGCACGTTTTTCAGTACGAAAGAGTGTTCCCGCTGCTCAAAATCGATCTTGGGCGCAGTCAATATACCGATGCGGATATTCATTATTCTTTATTCCTTATTCTTTATCCGTGCAATCAGTTCCCACGTGCGTAGGCGGTCTTTGTACCAGTTATTGCGGTTCATGGCTACGATGTCGCAGTTGGCGTCGGAGTTGTCTTCCCACCGGCGGCAGTTATAGAGCACGTCGTAGATCCGCCCGATACGCCAGTCGCGGCTAATACGCAGTCCGACGGCGTAGTCTTCGCCATATTTGGTGGTGGGATAATTGATCGTCCGAAGGAGCGGTACGTAGAAGCCTCGCGGCGCACCTAATCCGTTGATTCGCAAGGCGTTGTTGCGCCCGTTTTCGTTTGTCCATTCGCGGTGGTCAATCACGCCCGGAGGTAAGATCTCGCCCGCCATGTTGGTCAGTTGGTACGTGCCAATGACCATTCCGTACTGACCGGACTCAAAGGCGTCAATGAATTTCTGCACGGTGTGTTCGTCAAAATAGGTGTCGTCGGAGTCCAACTGGATCGCATATTTACCGCAACGCGGGTCGTGGATTGCTACGTTCCAGTTACCGCCGATGGCGTGCCAGGTCTTGTCCTGGGCAATGACTATAAGGTCTTTAGGGTCATTAAGGGCTTTAAGGTCATTAAGGATTTCCGCTGTGCCGTCGGTGGAGTTGTCGTCCACGACGATGACGTTGAACGAGTAGGGAGCCCGTACTTTCTGCGCAAGTGCGGAGCGTACCGCGTCCGCGATCGTACGCGCGCGGTTTTTACAAGGAATAATGACACTGGCGGTGACAGGGAACTCTCCGGCTTCCGGCAGGGGTTGGTATTCACCCAGCGCAAGGTATGCTCCGATGCGTTTGAGATGGGCTGTGACGCAAGCCTCCATCTCGATCTGAACGGCTCTGTTACGCGGATCGACATAGTCAAAGAGTTTCTCTCCGGACTTGCGGGTGTCGGTCTCCACCTCGTAATAGAGATACTCGGGAATATGCTCTAACCGTTCAGCCCGCAACCGCAGGTCGTAAAGACCGGCATATTCGTAGTCGGTGTCCATTTGTGCGACGAGCGCTTTGAGTTTGGCAGTGTCCCACAGGAGCACAGCACCGAAATCAAAGTCGTCCCGCAGCGCACCGGCTTGGTAGTCAATGACCGGCGCTTCGGAGATGAGCCATTCGCCGTCTGCCTTTGTATATTGTACATTGTCCCTTTGTACTTTATTGAGATGGTCGGCATAGACCATGGTTGCTCCGGTCATTTCGAGGACTTGGATCATCCGCTCCTGTCCCAAATAGACCCACTCAATGTCGGGTTTGAGACAGATGAGGGTGTAGGGTTCAGTCGCTTTTTGGGCGATCTCGCGAATCGCAGCGGTCGAGCACACGCGGCCCGGCAGATAAAAAGTATTGATCATTCTGTTGTGGGAATTACGGCAGATTTATGGAATTCTTTGAGTCCTTCGATGGGGTCTTGCATGATAGCGCCCAGCGGCAAGCCTTCAGCCGCCATCGCTTCCTCCAAGACCGGACGGTAATAATAGGCGATGGAGCCCACAAAGCCAATAGGTGCATCGGCGTTGTATTGCTTGAGGTTGCGGCGGATGAACTGGACGAAGTGGTCATAGACGAGGTCGTGAATGCGCGGGTCTGCTATGTGGTCTGCGCAGAAGCGCGAGAGCTTCGCCAAGAAACGATTCGGGAAAGGTTGGCGATACACTTTCTCAATAATGTCCGCCATGGAGGTCTGGTACTCGGCGAAGAATGCCTCTTTGAGATCGTCTCCCAATTGGTTTTTCAGCAGGTCACCGACGAGCCGTTTGCCGAGCACAGCGGCTGACCCTTCGTCACCGAGGATATAACCCAGAGAAGGAACAGCCCACGCGATGTTTTCTCCGTCGTAGAAACAGCTGCCGGAGCCGGTGCCGAGAATACAAGCTACTCCGGCGCTGCGGCTCAGCAGACCTCGCGCTGCTCCTAACATGTCGGACGCCACGAACACTTCCGCTTTCTTGAAGATCGCCTCCAAGGCCTTCTGAACAAACACTTTTTTCTCCGGCGTACAACCCGCTCCGTAGAAGAAGACATGGGTGAGTGTACCCGCCCAGAGGAGCGAACTGATCTGGGGGAGAAGTTGGTTCGAGATGCTATTCTGCATCGCGATAGTAGTCTGGAAAAGCGGGTTGATGCCGTCCGTAAAGACGTCGGAGCATTGTCCGCTTGCGGTCACAAGACACCAATGAACTTTGGTACTTCCGCTGTCGGCAATTAGAATCATATGGGTAGCAATTTAATGTTCGTGTCTGTCCAGAAAACCGCGTATATTGTCATAGGCTGTTTCTCCGGAGAGGTTCAATTCCTCGATGTCGTTAAACGCCGTCTGGAGAGCAAACACATGCGGGTCGCATTGCACACGGGCTTCGGAAACAATACGCTGCACCTCCTCCTGCTCCATGTCGTAGCCTTCCTCGTTGAGGTAACTCATCATCTCGGCGGCTATATATTCGTCCCCATCGGGACCGCACAGGCTGATTAACAGATTGCGGAGCAAAAAGGCATAACGCGGGTCTCCGGCATCCAGACCCAACCGGCGCACAGCTCTCTCGGCTATGCGGTTCAGGACAAACTCAAAAGCATCATCTTTTTGGGACATAACACTCAAATTTTGCTGCAAAATTAACGCTTTTTTTTCAAATACGCAAATAAAGCGCTTAAAATCGCTGAAAAATTTGTGTATGTCCGATTTTTATCGTAAATTTGCAGCGCAAATGAGCCCATCAATTTTAAAATTTATAATACCATGGCAATTTTTAGTGCACAAGACCTGGAGCAATTACAGGCTCGAGGCATTTCTGTAGAGAAAGCGGAAGCGCAGTTGGAGTGTTTCCGAAACGGTTTTCCCGAGTTAGACATCGTAGCGCCGGCATCGACGAAGAAAGGTATTCTGGCACCTAAGCGCGCCGAGCAGGAGGCATATATCGAAGCATGGCAGGAGTACCTGAAAGAGGGACACAAGATCCTGAAGTTCGTCCCTGCTTCGGGTGCAGCCAGCCGGATGTTCAAGAACCTCTTCCAATACTTGGAGGACGGCATTGAGACGCCGTTCATTCAGGATTTTCTGGCGCACAAAGACCAGTTCGCATTCGGTCCGCAGCTGGCGGGCAAGGAAGGTCAGGAGGCGGTTCGCTACCTGCTGAACGACATGCACTACGGCGAGCTGCCGAAAGGTCTGCTCTTATTCCATAAATACCGCGATGGCGCGCGCACGCCTGCCTTGGAGCACTTGGTAGAGGGAGCGCAGTACTGCGTAGCACCGGCGACGGAAGGCGAGAAGCCGACCGTCTATCTGCATTTTACGGTGAGCCACGACCATCTGCCTCTTTTCCGCCAGCACATTGCGGAGAACCTGCCTAAGTTCGAAGCCAAGTACGGTGTGAAATACGACGTTACATTCAGCGAGCAGTTGCCGAGCACGGATACCTTGGCGGCTAATCCGGACGGTACGCCGTTCAGGACGAAAGACGGCAAGTTGCTTTTCCGTCCGGGCGGACACGGAGCTCTCATTGAGAACCTCAACCAACAGGACGCCGACATCGTCTTTATCAAGAATATCGACAATGTGGTGCCGGACCGGCTGAAGAAGGACACGATCCGCTACAAACAGATCTTGGCGGGTGTGCTGGTGACCGAGCAGAAACGCGTCTTTGAGGCATTGCGGGATCCGAACCTGAGCGACGAGGAGCGCGCAAAGTTGAACCGACCGATTCGTGTCTGCGGCGTAGTGAAGAACACCGGCGAGCCGGGTGGCGGTCCGTTCCTGGTGCGCGAGGCGGACGGCAGTATCTCTTGCCAGATCTTGGAGTCCAGCCAGATCAGCGATCCGGAGCTGATGAAACAGAGCACCCATTTCAATCCGGTGGATCTGGTGTGCGCTATCCGCGACTACGAAGGCAAACCGTTTGACCTGCCGTCGTTCGTTGACCCGCAGACGGGCTTTATCTCCAACAAGAGCAAGGATGGCAAGGAGTTGCTGGCGCTGGAGTTGCCGGGTCTGTGGAACGGCGCTATGAGCCGCTGGAACACGATCTTCGTCGAGGTGCCGGTGAGCACCTTCAACCCCGTGAAGACGGTAAACGACTTGCTCCGCGAGCAACACCAATAAAAAAAAGCGTCCCTTGCGGGGCGCTTTTTTTTTTTGTTCCCTCCCTTGAGGGGAGGGTTAGGGTGGGGTTGGTTATTTTACTCTTATGCCTGTAGCGTTGTAGATCGTGCCATTCGGGCGGACGATGTAGAGTTGTCCTTCGTGCAGGATTTTCTGCGTGCTGACTTCTGACGGCTGAATGCTTTCTATTCCCCAGAGGGCGTTCGGATCCTCGTCGTACATGCCTACGTGGTCGCGGATCGTGCCATAGGTGGAGAAATTGAACGAGTTGCAGAACATCTCCATGAACTTACCTACATAGGTCTTGCCGTCCGATCCTACCAGACGGAACGAACCGGTGTAGTAGCCGTATGCATAGCCGCTCTCTGCTTTCTCCTCGTCATATCCGTCGAACTGGAGGCGGAGCTCAGCGTCTGTAGCTGTGATAGCGTCCGCTTGTTTGCCGTTGACGTTGATATAGCAGCTCTCTGCGTCAATACCGCCGCGAGCTACATTATACACGCCGGAGATCGCACGCTCTTTGTCGGTGTAGATGAGGAAAGTAGGCATCGGGTAGCCTGTTCCGCCTGCTTCGTTGGTAGCGAAGGTGATATACCATCCGTACTTGCCCTCCGGGAACTGCGCGGTGTATTCATCGAGGTACGCCGCCTCCATGCCCCATACGTCCATGACGATGGCGTCCTCCGGGATGTCTGCTGCTTTGGAGACGAAGTCCGCACCGGCGATCGCATTCGAAGCCTCGAAATAGTTGCCGTTGGTGCCTTCGTAGAACGCCTGTACGGTCCACGACCAAGTGCCGTCCTTGGGCATGGTGGTTGTTTTGGAGGTACCGTTGACGGTCAGGGTAGCGTAGAACTCGCCGTTGCAGAAGAGGGTGATCACATAGCGGTCAGCCAGAGACGCTGCTTCCCAAGAGAAGGTGACGTTGTCTCCGCCGAAGACCTCTGCATGGAGGTTGGTGGGTTCGAACTTATTGACACCTACGGTGAAGTTAGTCATCACTTCCTGACCCATCGCGTTATTATACCTGTCAACTACCTGCACGATAGCGGTGTAGGAGAGTCCTTCCTGTACGTTGACGGTGAGCGGGCTTGCCGGACGATCTTTGGTATCAAAGTTGTCGTAAGCTACCGTTTCGCCGGACCATACGCGAACGTACAGACGCTCGCCCGCATCGAATTCAGGAGCCACCCAACTGAGGGTGGCGCTCGTCTTGTCCTCGGCAACAACGGCGGTGAGGTTCTCTACTTTCTTCTCTACCAGCGTGAACGGGATATTCGCCAACTCTTCGCCGATTTCATATGTGCTTGAATTCATCGCGTTCACCTCTACATGGTAGGTACCCGGCTTGAGTCCGAGTTGTGAACCTACGTTGATCACGCTTGCTTCCCATGCAGAACCTTTCAGCATAACTTCGGCGTTAAGGATCCATTTGGTGGAGCAATAATAGTGGTTGTCAACGTCATCGCCATCCGAGAAACCACTGAACTCACCGTTAGTCATATCTTCCTGCGCAAAGCGGTCGCACTCACTGGTAGTAACCGGTATACGGGCAATCAGAGTGCCATTTTCGTCAAACAAACCGATAGCAAATGCCTCTGCGGAGTACGAATACCATGCGAACTGTGCCTGGCAGTAGGAGAGACCCAATATATTGGCGTCCGACAGTTCCTCTTGCGAGGGATCTACGTCTTGGGATTTGCCGATACCGGCTAAAATAAAGTTATCCATTACCACACTGCCGAAATTGCTGGTACCTCCGGCAAAGCGGAAGGCTATGTACTCTATTCCGGCGGGCAGGTTATTCAAGGGGAATACCACGTGTTGGCTGGTAGTAACCTGCGCAAACGTCTTCAAGGAAACGAAAGTGGAAGCGTCTGCGGGGTTGGTCATATAGCCGATTTCCAACGAACCGTAGCTCTCGTTGACCACGCTGGTACGGTAGTCAAACGCCAGTTCGCAGGTGTCGAGTTGGGCGTTGAAGAGAGGAAGTGCAAATACCTGAGCGGTAGTGGCACCACCTCCACGTACAGTAAGATATTGTTGGCCGGTAGGTATCTGATTTCCGCTACCGTCATCTACTTTCTCTGCTACGATAGTTACGGCAGGAGCAGCGGAGGAAATAGTCCAGCATTCAGGGGCTACGTCACCAACTGTCGCGCTACCGGAGGCGTCGCGGGTGAAGGTCTCAATCCAAGGCACGTTCATACGGGCGCAAGCAGTCTTGAAAGCAACTCTTACGCTCTCGCTTACTTCCGTTGCGGAGCAATAGGAGCGTACATAGAGATAATATTTCTGCTCGTCATAGAGACCGGATACGGTTACAGACTTTTGGCTCGTGAGTGTAGCGGCTGTCCAGTCGGGCAGGTCGCCTTCGAATTCAACGCAGTATTGGTACTGCGAAGCTTCGCCTTGCCATGAGATAGTAGCTGTTGACTCCGTTACAGATTCTACCTTAGCCGCGGTAGGCGCAGCACAGGTCTGGCTGATGGGATCAGAGCTGCCGCCTGCAATCACGAAGGTGACTTTCGGCTGTTTGTTATCACGGGAAGAGCCACTATTGGCGTACTTGATCAGGTAATCCGTATTCGCGGAATAGAAAGAAGAAGCAGAATAGGTGCCTGCCCTGGTAATTACTACCTGAATCAGCAGGTTACCGCCTTCGTAGGTGTACGGGGTGGTGAAATTGATGGTCAGTTCTCCCTCTGCTACAGACAGAGTTCCTTCGTACACTTCGGTAAGTGTGCTTCCTTCCGAGACGGTGGCATACGCTCCGGAAGCATTCTGGAAGAAACTGTCATCCGTCTTGGCGAGAGATACTTTGAACTCTGCTTTACCCCAAGATTGGGTTTGATTGGCGGAGTAGAAGGTCAGCGCTTTGATTTCGCTGCCTACTGTGATACCTTTGAGTTGGTTTGCCAGATAGATGGCTTGCATCTTTTGCCCTTGACTGTCGGCGTTATTGCCAAAAACAGGGAAATGCGCCTGTGTGGCAGTTCCGCTGGGGTTTACTGTTACTGCCTGATCGGCGTAACTGTACGTGCAGAACAATGCTGCTACGAGAAATGCATAGATTTTTTTCATTGATTGATTGTATTTGTTTGTGGTTTTGTAAAGTCAATCTGACAAAAAGCGCGCAAAGTTACGAATATTTCTTCAAATATCCAAATTTTTCGTGCAATTTTTTAATAAATGGAACATTTATCGGGCAAACAGGACAGAAAAGCATACAATATGACCATTCTGCTATCTATTTGCTTTCAATCGCAGGAGCATCACGGGATCATCTTCCGGGAACGGCTTGACGACGGCACATCAAAAACCCTCCCGTTTTCATTTTCGGAAGGGTTTTTAATATACATAGTAGGGTGTAGGGGTATGGGGGAGAGGGGAGGAACCTGAATAAACACTTTTTATACAGGCTCATGATCTCCAATATCTTCTCCTCCGAAAATGAACGGATTCGATTCCGAGTTCATCACCATCATGGAGTATACGGGGACAACCTCTACTGCGGGCTGAATATAATTTTCCTTTTTCATTGTCGTATTCTGTTAAGATTATTGTATTTTTTGTCCTTGGAGGTTGTACTTCATGCCGTTGCGGATGATTACTACTTGTCCGTTCTCCAGCACTTTGAGAGCCTGATCCTCGCCGTGTACATTCTCTACGCCGGTAGTTACCTCTGCGCGCTCTACGAGGCGAACCGGCATTCCGCGGCGGATAGGAGCATTGTTACCGGTAACGACTTTGAAGTAAGCGCGGAAGCCCTTCACTTGCTTGTTATCTGCGCCCGGCCAATAGATGGTATTGCCTGCTGCCAGATACAAGTAGTCGGAAGAATTTGTCAGATATACAGGGTTAAAGATACCGCGGTACTCTACATCGCTGCTGCTTACCGAACCCGGTGCAGTTGCCGTAATGACAACATCTTGGAATATTTGCTGTGTCTGGTTAGCCATCGGCGCACCTTGATACGCGGCAAAATACGGCACGCCTGCTTCGATGGACGAAGCACCACAGATAGCTATTTGCAACTCATCTTCGGTTACGGTTGCATAGTCAAACGCTTTGAGTTTGAATTCAGCCAGCGGGCTCTTCGCGATCTGCTCTGCGCTCAGGCTGAACGGCAGACAGAGGGTGTTGTAATCGCCGTTGCAGAGAAGCGTGCGGTTGAAGATCACGTCCATCGTCTCGCCGGCAGCTGCCAGAGTAGCGAAACGATCCTCGTTATCCTCGCTATCGTTGAATACCTCGGCGCGTGCTACACGGATATTATCAATATAAATCATATCGCCTGCATAGCCGCCTGCTGAGGTAGCCTTGAAATAGAGGATTACTTTCTGATTGTCGTATGCAGAGAGATCCGCATATTGGAGCGTCCAGTCACTTAGTGCTTCAGATGTCAGATCAATAAGTTGCGTCTTGCTTGAACCGCCATCCGCAGAAATCTCTACGGTAAAGTTATCGCCTGCGCTCTTCTTGCACCAGAAAGTGAGCATGTTTTTGCTTCCCAATTGAATAGACGGCGTAGCGAGGATATTCTGTTTGCCTGCTTCTTCAACAGCCAGACCGCATTGCATTGCTTTGCCGCCGTTTCTGCCGGAGTAATTGCCACCGAGTTTCCACTCGTAGGAGTAAGAACTCAAAGTGCTCAACGATTTATCCCAGCACTCGGGAATATCTCCAGCGAGTGCTACGTTGTCAAAGTCTTCCTCCCAAGGCAGTGCAGCCACCACGCCGCAGCCGGTGCGGAAGGAAACCTTGCGTGCCTCGCTCTGATTGTCCTCGTCGCAGTAGGTGCGGACATAGAAATCATACGAGGTGGAAGCCTGCAACCCGCTAAGGGTAACAGCCTGTTCACTAACTACATTTTCTGCCTCCCAAACAGGAGTTTGACCGGCCTCGGCAACAGCGTACTGGTAGTCGGCAGCCGAACCGCCGGCAGTCCATGTGAGCGTTGCACCCTCAGCCGTGATTGCCGTAGCCTCATTCAGCGTAGCCGGTTTGCGGCACGCTTGCGGAGTAATAGCCAGCTCGTCAAGCCAGAGGTTAGCGTTACCATCATTGGCACTCGTTCCGCAGAAGAAGAGCTGAATAATATGGTCTTTGTAAGCTGTCAGGGCTATTTCTTTCTCCTGCCAATCATTATTGTTAACCAGACCGGTTACCAAGTCTTGACGCGCCCCGTGATCCACCGCTATCTGCACTTTGTAGTCACCCGTTTTGGCGTTCTTCCAATAGAAAGTGAGGTCTGCGTCTGCCTCCAGGAAGAAGAGCGGAGAAGCAAGGATATTGGTTATATCCCAGCCGTTCTCAACGCCTTCGAATCGCATGCACTTGCCACTCTGTCCGCCGGAAACGGAAGACCATTTGTAGTTAGCATTGAGGGTTGTTCCTTCGCTGTTGTCCCAGCAAGAAGGGAAGGTCTCAAAATGTTCTACGTATGCATCAGTGCTAATTGTAACAGGGTTACAAGCGGTGGTGAAGGTAGTGCTTGCTTCCGCGCTTTGCACACCTGCCGAATAATACGTGCGTACATAGATTGTATATTCCGTGTTGGCTTCAAGACCGCTGAGCGCAGCACTGAGATCCGCAGAAGGAGTACTCCATGCAGAGCCTGTTTGGCTGGCCTTCCACTGATATTGTACAGAGTACGTTACATCGGGAGCAGTCCAAGAAGCGGTTGCACTGTTGTTGGTAATTGCGGAAACGGTAACGCTTGCGGGAGCAGGAACAGTAGCGGTCGTGAAGGACTTGCTGACCGCATCGCTCTGGTCGTCTGTGCCACAGTACGAACGTACATAGAAATCATACGTACCGGCAGCCTTGTCGGATACCGTAGCCGTCAGTTCGCTTGTCAGCGTAGCAGCACTCCAATCGGGAGTCTCGCCCGCAGGCACGCATATATATTGATATTGTGTCTCGCCCTTGTCCGAAGCCGTCCAACTGAACGTAGCACCGTCCGGAGTGATAGCACTCGCCTCATTAAGAGTGGGTTTGAAGCAAGAGGGCAGAACCTCGAAGGAGATAGCATCTACAGCAGCGTCACTTCTGCCATATGTTCCAGCACCAATATGGCGGAAAGCCAAACGCGCACCGGTAAGTACCGTTGCAAGCGAAACAACTTCGTCTTTCAGAGAAGTGCTGGTATAGGTTGCCAATGCAACAAACGTACTTGCATCATTCACATTAGTCAAATAACCGAATTGCAGTAAACTGCCATCTTCCTCAATATGAGAGAACTTAATCTGTAATGTGCTCAATGCTGTTTCAAATTCCGGTAAGAGAGCATAGCCATAGCCCGAATCGCTATAAGTTGAGAAGAACAAGAATTGGCTTCCATCCTTTGCCCAACTTGAATAATAGTACTCACTATTATTTTTGACATATACATGCGGGACACGTCCTCCTTCATTGGCATTAAGCAATCCCCAACAACCGGGAGCCGTGCTTGTGGAAGAGCCGGTAGCATAAGTATCAAAACTCTCAGACCAAGCTGCTGCAGATGCGTAAGGAACGCAAGCCGTACGGAAATTCACTTTTGCAGCCGCCTTATAAGAAGAAGCGTTCTTGTACGAACGAACATAGAAATCATAACTTGTGCTCGGTTCCAGTTCCAGAGCAACAGAGGTAGAAGTTGTGCTCTTATCCCAAGTAGCAGTTTCGCCTGCTTCCACTACGCAGTATTGATATTCAGTAATATTGGCGGCGGCAGTCCAAGACACAGTTGCCGAAGTTGTGCCTATTGCAGAAACCGTTACGCCAGTTGGAGCCGGGCATACCGGGGTAAAAGATACTTTGGTAGAATTACTCTGCGAACCACCACAATTGGTACGAAGATAGAAATCATATTCTGTATCTGCTGCAAGACCTGAAACAGTAGCCGCGTTGGTATTTACATCTACAGGGCTTTTCCAATCCTCGGCTGTATTTTTAGCAACTACAATATACTGCCATGCAGAAGCTCCACCTTCATCCCAAGTTAATGTAGCACCGTCTGGCAGAGTTGTACCAACTGCCAATCCTGTCGGTTTAGCGCAAGAAGACGCTACAGTAATGGATATGTCATCTATTCCTGTATAATAATTATTATTCTCACTTTGTCCTACTTTAATAGCCAAATGAGCCGTAGATGCGACTTCGGCAGGTACTCCAGCTAAACTTTCCTCCTCTGTAGTCCAGTTCGAGCTGCGCTCAAATTCTCCACGCAAAGCCACAAAAGTTGAGGCATCATTTGCATCCGTAACATAGCCCAATGTAAGTTTTGAACTTTGAACAGCACCAGAATAATTTGCTTCGCCTTTATGAGATAGTGTTATCTGAAGGGTATTCAGCGGTGCGTTCATTTCAGGGAAAATGATGTAACTATCCGCTGATCCACTAGAGATAATGAAGAAAGCATTATTCCCGTTTTGCACAAAGTCGCTATTACTACTCTTGCTTGTTACATATATACGCGGATACGAATAACTACTAGTATTTGCGTCTATAATATGCCAACAACCCGGATCACTCGTCGAAAATCCTATTGTATATCCGTTTTCAAAATCTTCTGTCCATGGAATATTGTTAGCACCACATTTCGTTGAAAACGAAGCAGTAATGTACTTACTTTCTTCCTCTCCACAAACATTTTTAACTTGCACATCATAAGCTGTAAAAGCAGATAAGCCAGTTAATGTGTACGAAGTGCCTCCTAATCCAGTAACGGCAATTGTCCAATCGCTTTCGCTTTTCTTTTTATACTCTAATGTAGCATTGTTGAGACCAGCTAATGAAACGATAGCACTATTAGCTTCTACGTTGCTATCTTCTACCTCAATAGAAGTTGGTTTTGCGCAGGAAACCGCAACTGCTGATTCGTAGGTAAAAGTGGTTTTGGGATACTGTAGGCTTCTACTCGGCGAAATACTTGATTTACTTGAATTATAACCAGTTAAAGCGTAATATGTAGAAAAATCGTTATAGCCATAAAAAGTTGGTTTCCACCAGGAGCCTTTATTCGTAGCAGTAATATCTATCAATAAGTTTCCACCGGAGTAGGCGTATCCTTCGTCGAATTCAATATTTAATTCATTTACACCGCTTGTGTTAATCACACCCGTATACACTAATGTTGCCCCTTCAATTGAATGCCATGTCGCAGAAGTAAAAGCCGCCTCTGATACCTCAAGAAGAGATATTTCAAAAGTAACCCCCCAGTTTTTTGTACCAGTTGATTTCATATAAAATGTCAAACCAGTGATAGATTTTCCATTCATAGATGATAAATCAGTGGCAGGATAAATAATTTGACTACGCACATACCCATCACAGTTGTAACCATCAATAGGAACAGCATTGTTCTCATAGGTATCATCTGCGACGGTTAATTCTTCTCCCCAAACATTAGTGCCGCACAGGAGGGCGGCGAAAAGGAGCATGAAAGAGTAAAATTTTCTTAATTTCATGATATTAAAATTTTAAATGTTGCGATATTTTAAGTCTATTCTTTTTTTGATTTGATCAGCAATGCAAATTTTTGAATAATTATTGGTAATTTTTGACTAATAAAAAATTTTTTATGTTTATTGCTTTTGAAGGCTTTTACTCGCAGAGTTGCGGAGTTTGATGGTAAAAACTATCCGAAAGTTTGCTTGCGAGGAGTTTTTACCGGAAAAGTACGTGAGAGCGAAGCTCAAAAGCCTTCAAAAGTGTTTTATATGTTTTTTTTCTTAAAATTATCGCAACACAACTATTTATTACTTTGAGTGCTTTTACCCCGACCTACGCGCTGCATAGATTTTTCTTATTTTCCAATCCCGAAGGGATATTTTTGAAGGGCATGAATGACGGCAGGAAGCTTGCTTACTGACCGGCATACAGGGACTTGGGCGCAAGAGCCATTAGGCTCGGGGGCTGCGTATTTTCGATTTCCTAAAGCCTTCAAAAGGGTTTTATATGTTTTTTTCTTAAAATTATCGCAACACTACTAATATTAAAATTTTAAATGTTGCGATTTGATATTTGTTTTTATAGCAAAATTGGACATATAATTCCAAAAAGCGCGCAAAGATACAACATTTATTTCATTCGTGCAAGTAATATCAATAAAAATAAAGAAAAATATTGCATTTTTGTCGAAATGCAACATCATTAAGGCTTTTTCCTATGTTGTTTCGTGGGGGATTCGTGGGTGTTTCGGGAAATAGAAACGTGACTGCCAACATCAAGAAGTCTGAAGGCTGATGGTTGACAGCTGAAGGCTGAAAGTCTTAGTCAAAACACCACTTGATGCCGAGGCAAGGGTTGCACATAAATCCTTTGCCGATGAAATTATAACTGAACTCGATTTCGGTACCGATATTCAGGTTCGGACATTTGAACCATCGTCCGACATTGTACCATAGTTGCGGTTCGGAGATGAGGACAAACGATTGTTTAGTAGGGTCGGTATAGGTATTGTTGCGGTAATCCGGCACGAGCAGTTTCTGTCCCCAAATATCGAGGAAGCCTGAGAAGCGTAGTCCGGGCAGCGTGCAGAAATCGTCGCAGCCCCAGACAAAAGTAAACTGCAAGGGGATCGTGTTGCCGGCTTGCCGGATCCATTGACCGCTTGCGTCCCGGTACTGCCACATGTTGTATTCATCTACAACATATTTGAAGAGCAATTCGAGGTTGAAGATATTCTTGTAGTCCGCGGTATGGAGACAATAGTTCAGTCCGACGAGAGCGGCATGGTTGATGCCGTAGCCTCGGATGTCTCCGATCAGGTCTTTGTATAACCCTAATCCGCCGTTGTATTCCACTTGGACGGACAGGTCTTTGGCTGCCGTCTTGGACCAGAAATTGAGACACCGTGCGATCTCGAAATAGCCCATGAAGGGTGTATTTTTCGGGTCGGAAGGGTGGATGTTATAGTCCAGATCGATGAAGGCGAATGTATTGCCCCAGGGGTCGGGGTAGAAGAGTTCGAGCGTCGTAGTGACGCGGTTGGAACGCTGGTTTTGGCAAGCCGTTCCGAGCGATCCGAAGTCGTAGTATAACTGCAGGTTCGTGCCTGCACTCGCCATCAGCGAGCACAGACACAAAACTACAGATACTATGAGCGTCTTAATTCTCAATTCTTAATTCTCAATTATCATTTCTCAATTTTCGCGCCGAGTGCATTGTAGCGGACACCGTTGCGGATGATGACTACTTGCCCGTTCTCGATCACTTTAGTACTTTGTACTTTGGTATTTTGTACATTCTCAATTCCCTGCGGGTCATTAAGGTAAACGGTACCATTGCTGATTTGTACTTTGTCCACCTCTTCCAGTTCCTTTTCCGGATCAGCGGCTTTGTAGTAGCGCTGGATTTGACCGAGAACGTAAACCTTGGTGCCTACAGGAATGTCGGTATTGAATTTACCGCGGTACACCTCGAGGTCAAACGTAGGAGCTGTCATGTCGTCCGTCATGAAGAAGGAGATGTTCTTGTATTGGTCGCTGTATGCAGAACTGATGCTGTCCACATATCCCTCAATGAGGTACATTCCGTCTGTTTTTTCACCTTGCTCCAGAGCCTGACCGATTTCGAGCGCTTGTGCTACAGAAACGCGCGGAGTCGCTTGTTTCTCGCCTTTCTCAATGATCCATGCTTTGCCGTTGGCGATTTCAATCACATTGCCGCTGGCATTGGCGAAATTAGTCAGTTTGCCCAATACTAGTACGCTGTCGCCGATCTCTGCGAATTCGCTGCCTTGAATCGTTACATAGTAAGCCTCAAAGCGTTTCTCATTGTCGGCGCATTGCATCCAGAAGGTCTCCTGCATGTATTGGTCGTTAGTCATGTCCACAGAAACAACGCGTCCGCTAACGCTGAAATAGTCATCGCTGACTGCTCCGTCATTGAGTGACTCGCCTTCCTCGATCGCATCACAAACACTAACTTTCATTGTGTCAAGATGTACGGAAACTCTCTCCAGAATATATGTGTCGCCGTTTTTCATCTCGGCGGTGGTTCCTTTGTAATTCATCAGGAAACCTTTGATGGTCACTTTGTCGCCTACATTAAGCGGATCCTCTCCCTCGGGGATATTGCACCAATATGCTTGGAAAGTCTTTACGTTACCTTTTACATCGTCTAACCAGAAAGTCTGCTGACCGCGACTGATAGAGCCGTTGGTGTTGGTTACATAGCCGGTTACAGCTACGGAGTCGGTACCGGTGGCCGACTCTTGGTTACCACGATCAATGGCAAGGGCAGCCTCTTTAGCCTCTGCGCAGGTCATTGCAGTGATTTCTGCATTCATCGTTACAGCTGCACATAGGAGAGCTGCAAAAGTAAAAATCTTTTTCATAAAGCAATTTTTAATTTTTAATTTAGAAATTTTAATTTTATTCTTTGTTTTCTTCCTCCGCAGGTTCAGCCAGCAGAAGATTTTGGATTTCCCATGTAGGAGCGGAAGCGACGTCCACGCCGTCAATGTCCGTGTCGTAGCGGAAGGCGATGACGATGGTCTTTCCGTTGTATTCGGAGAGATCAAAGATACCTGAGCTCTGGAATACCCAGTTGCTACCGTCCGGCAGGTCGGCTGGCCATGCCAGTTGTTTCCATTCGGTGGAAGCTACATCGCCGGTGTAGTTGTCGGTGACCATAACGTTGAGCCATTTGGGATTGTTGGTGACATCGCCGTAGCGCACCGCCTGATCAAACGTCAGTTGCGGCTGGACGCTTTTCTTGAGCCGTATATTCGGCGAGATGAGCCAGTCCTCTACGCGGTGGTTCGTGCCGCTGACATAAGCCGAAGCGGTCATACCGTACGCCGCTTGATAGCGCCAGATATAACTCAGTCCGTCCAGCGAGACATGTTGGATCGTGAACTTACCCGGTCCTTCGCCTACAAACTTCGCCTGCAGGTACGTAGATATATTCGCCATCCACGCGTTGTTCTTGCGTTCGAAGGACATCGTTTCGGTGATATAACCTGTTGTCAATTCGAACTCGGTGCCGTTGACTACCCATTCGTCTGCCGTAGCGCCGTTCTTGCCCATGTACGCTACGAGATAGATCTCTTTGTCGGCGGCATAAGGATAAGTCGCTTGCAGGTATTTGAGAATGATGTCCATGTCTGCGATCTGGCTCACTCCTGCGGATTCGTAGATCCGTTGCGGCAGTGCGATAGCAACTTTCAGTTGGTCGTTGGCGTAAGGAGCCCATCCGTCTGCGGTCAGTTGGTAGATCGCATTGACGGTCTCGAAATGACGTGCCTGTTTGGCTCTCCTCGGAGCAGGAGAAGGATTAGCCGGGGTGTGGCTGACATAGATAGCGTCCAGAATCTGCGGTTCGCCGTTCTCCTCGGAATAGCGGCCCGTGATGGTAATCGCGTCGCCCGTCTGGATACCTTTGTCTTTCCATACCTTGTTGCCGTCCTCGTCCGTCAGACCATAGACATAGATGCTCTCTTCGCCGTCTGTCATATAGAAACGACCATAGATCGTGGACTTTACTTCGCCTACATAGCCGCTTATCTGGTGCTTCTTATTATCAGGAAAAGCAAGTAACTCGCTCAGCGTCAGTTCGTACGGCAGGAAGTCCGACAACTCCGACGGATCCGGTTCGTCTTCGCAGAACGTATAGGAGACCAGCGCGATCTGTCCCTCTTTGACTGTTGGCAGAGAATTAGATAAAAATGCCGGAATGCCGGTCACTGTAGCCGGGGTGAGGTAGTCCGCTCCGCGTTTCTGCCAGATAGCTTCATAGTCGTCCGTCGTGAGCACTATCGGGCGGGCATTCCCGAACTCTTTGACGCGGTTGGACTTGCCTTCGCGCATGGTGTAGAGCACATCGCAGGTCGTACCATTGTCCAGATAAGGGAATTTGCTTTGCATCAATGCGGGGACGTACATATCCGCCGAGGCGGTCTCCGTGAACGATTTCTCGGTAGCGATAGCCATCAACTCTTTCAGTCCGGTGGAGTCCACGGGATCGAGCGCAAGGGCTTTCTCTTTGTTCTCCGCAAAGGTGGTGATCTGTTTGTAGTCGTCGTCGGTCAGTTCGTACGTCATGCCGGTGCGCACATCGGTGATTTGGGGATCGCCGTTGCCCATGTATTTCTCGTCGAAATAGTTCTCGCACGAAGTACCGAGAGACAAAGTACCAAGTACCAAGGCTGCGCCTAAAATATAGTTTGCTTTCATAATCTTCAAATTTTCAAATTATCAAATCTTCAAATCTTTTTAGAACTGTAATTTAAGGCTGATATTCCATTGTCTTCCTTTGTTGTAGAAGAAATAGATGTTGTCCTTGGTGTTCTCCGAAACGGTCGTGGTGGTCGTGCTGGCGGACCAGGCTTTCTCGATGTAGTATTGGTTGAGCACGTTGGTCACGTTGCCTCGGATCGTTGCGCGGATCGGTCCCATGTCGAAGGCATAGCTGGCTCTGAGGTCGAGGCTGCCGCCCAGCGGACAGCGGTACGGCTCTACTATATTCATCACTTTGCCCGGCGTGAGGTCGCTTCCGGAGAAAGCGTAGTAGCTGTAGTTGCGGTCGTAGAGGGTGTATTCGCCGCCGATGCGGAAGCCCTTGAACGGCTTGAAGAGGATACCGAAGTTAGCAGTCGTCTGTGCCTGTCCGCCGACGTGGATGCCCTTCATGTTCACTTTTGCCCAGAAATGGTCAGGTGCACCGATCTGGGTCACTTGTCCGTCTGCGGTCATAGGCATGCCGTGTTCGTCGTAGGCGTAACCCACCACGCTGTCGCGATCCCATTTCCAGTCGCCGAGGGAGACCATTGCGCTGATCTCCAGCCATTTGGTCGGACGAACCTTACCCTCGAACTCCAGTCCCATGTGTCGCGCGCCCACGCCCGTCATATTAAGGTAGTAATTGGTCACTTGGTCGTTGAGCGTACCGTATTTGGTCATGGCTTTGTCCATCCATTCCGTGAAATAGCCGTTCACGTGGATCGAAGCGTATTGGTTCTCAAAGCCGTAACCGATCTCGACGGACGCGATCTGCTCGTTGCGGGCTTGGTTGTTGATGGCGTTGGACGTGCTGACCGACATGTAGATGTTCTGGTATTTCGGCGCACGGCTGATATAACCGGCGTTGACGAAGACGTTGTGCCATTTGGCGAACTTGTAGTTCAGACCGCCCTTGATTGTTCCGCTCACGCGTACAACGGAGTCGCGCGCGGTAACATTATTATAATAGTAGCGGTCGGTACGCCAGTTATGGTTGAAAGAGAGCGAACCGTTGATGAAGGCGGAGAGATTGTTCTTGCTGTATTCCAGGCTTCCGAAGATTCCTTCCTGCACGATCGTACCTGTGTAGTCGCGGTAGGCGATGTCGCCAACTCCTAATTTCTCGGTTACCCAGTTGATGTCCGCCGCATTGGGGTTGTTCGCGGGATTGACCTTGCTACGCGTAGCGTCGATATAATAACTGCCGCCGAAGAGGTCGCTTACGACCGCTTGGTGAATACCCTGGTAGTACCGCACATCGACACCGGCTGTCAGTTCGAGGCAGTCAAGGAATTTCTTGTCGTACGTCGAGACGAGTCCCACCCAGTTGTGGTAGTTACGGTTCTCGCAGATGACGAGTTCCGATCCGGACTCGGAAGCGGCGTTGATCTCTTGTACCATGCCGTAGTCAAACATACCGGTGACGGGGTCGCGGAAGGTAGTTGTGATCTGACCGTTCGCTGCTCCGTTCGTCAGGTCGCTGTACGAATAAGCCGAACCGTAGCCGTTCTCCGCCGTGCGTCCGAAACCGCGTCCGATGGAGACATAGGCGGTGGTGGAGAGACTGCTGAGGTCGTCGATCTGCCAGATATGGTTGAGGCTGATCTGCGGCTTGTGGTATTGGTTGTAGTTCGTTCCGGCTTGTTTGCCGTCGCGTCCCAGACCGTAGGAAGGGTTGTATCTGCGGCGGTCCATACCGGACGGCATGTATTGCGCCACGCGGTTCCATTCCGCCAGCGTCAGCGCGCCGTAACGTCCTGCCGGACGGGTCCAGTGCCACTGCGGCGCTCCGAAACCCGTGAGCGAGAGCTGGTGGTTCTCGTTGATGCGTTTGGAGATGTTGGCGAAATAGCTGTATCCTTGGAAACTTGTTCCCTGGATATATCCATTACCCCAAGTGCGGCTACCCATGACGGTGATCGCCCAGCCGTTTTTCATCAGACCCGTGCTCACGCTGAACATCACTTTGTTGTATCCGTCGTTTCCCATAGCGTAACTCAGCGAACCGCCTTTCTTGGCGTCAATGCCGCGGGTGACGATGTTGATCGTACCGCCGACGGAAGGTGCCGACAGTTTGGAAGCACCCATACCGCGCTGGGTCTGCATGACCGATGTCACGTCGCTCAGACCCTGCCAGTTGCTCCAATAGACCGTACCGCCCTCCATGTCGTTCATCGGCACACCGTTGATCATGGTCGCTACGTTGGGCGTGTACACCCGGTGTGTTCTTCAGCACTTCCGGAAACTCCTGACCCGCCAGACGCTCCTCGATCTCCAGCGCCGTCACTTGGCTCACCGCCACCGGCGTCTGCTGGGTGCGCGCCATCTGACCCGTGATCGTCACGTCTTCCAACGCAATCGCTTCCGGCTCCAGACGGATGACACCGAGGTCAATGCTTTTGTCTTTCGACTTTCTACTTTCTACTACTAAGGTCTTGTAACCCACATACGACAACTGCAGGGTAGCTCCGGACTCCACGTTGAGGGTGAAATTACCATCCAGATCGGTGGTGTTTCCGTTGGTGGTTCCGACTTCCAGAACCGACACGCCGATGAGCTCCTCACCGGTCTTCGCGTCCCGGACGCTTCCTGTCACTTTCTGTGCTTCGGCGAACAGATTTCCCGCCGCGAATAGGCACAGCACTAAGGGAATAAATCTTCTCATAGAGTTGTTAAATTATAGATTTTTATTCAGCCACATCGCCAACCGTATTCCGGCGATGTAGAGTTGCCGCTCCATGGGCTGACGCCAGGTGTAGATATAGTGGTAGGTGTTGCCGTCCCAAATCTCCTGGTATTGGTAAATCGCTTCGGTCATTTGGTAACTCTCTATCAGCAGCTGCTCGTCGCTTTTCTTCTCAATCTCGCGCTTCATGTCTCCGTATTCGTCTTGGATCATTTGGACATATTCGGTATAGCTATATCCTTGACTTTCAATGATTTTGGAGTCCCAGACGGTATGCAGGTTCGTCTCGCGTCCGAACCATTTCATCTTCACCATGTTACCGCCTTTGTCGTCCATGTGTGCGATGTGCATCGGGCAATAACGGTCGCCGTTGAGGTGAATGATAAACCGCAGAATGTGTTCCTCGTTGATCGGATCCACTTTCTTGCCTGCCATCTCGATCTCGAGACTGTCCAGCGCACGGAAGAGGCTGCCTCCTTCGGTCGGATAGTGGGTCAAAGCGTCCGCTACCAGACTGTCACTCATGCCGGCGTTCATGTCCTGAAAATGCCAGCCGTCTTTGATACTCTGCGGGTAAATGTTGTCGCTCTTAATCTCGTCCGCCCAGTTGGCATAATAGATGATCCCGCGTTTGCCCACGATCTTGTCCACTTTCTTTTTGGTACTGCATTTGAGGTTGTCGTAAGCGATTTTCGCAATAATCCGGTGTCCCTCTTGTCCCCAAGAGAACGCCGGCACGCTGTGCATGCTCATGCCCACCAGGCATACCAGCACATAGAGAATTTGTCTTTTTATCATAGTATTTGTGTTTAATCTAGTAGATATAGTTAATCTAGGTTCCGGCTCTCATTCTTCGTCACTTTCGGTGGGGCTTGTGGTCTTGGGCATCTTGCCGTGCTTGAACAGCAGGTTGACCACCATGACCGCCGCTGTGCCGATGATGGCTTCGGCGAACATACCGACTCCGCAGAGACATCCGATCGCAGCGGCACACCAGACCGTAGCAGCGGTCGTCAGTCCGCGCACTGTGTCGCCGTGCTTGAAGATGATACCTGCGCCGAGGAAACCGATGCCCGACACCACTTGGGCGATCACACGCGAATTATCGCCACCCAAAATGGATGGCGACATTAAGACATATAACATACTTCCGATGACGATGAGGGAGATCGTTCTGCGTCCGACCGCTTTGCCGTGCAGCTCGCGCTCCATGCCCATTAGATAGCCCAGCGCCGTTGCCAACAGAACCTTTGTCAGCAACCCGATCCAGTCCGTTTGAATAAAAGTCTCAATCATAGAATTTTCCCCGAGCTTGAAATCGCCTGCAAAGGTACAACAAAAATTGCACATATGCAAATTTTTAACGATAAATTTTAGCAAAATAGAATTTTTATTCTATTGTTTCGGGCGCGCTTATAGCCACAGGTGCTTGCACATAGTGGGTATATTTACTTTGTTTTACTGTTTTACTTTGTTTTACTGTTTTACTTTGTTTTACTGTTTTACTTTGTTTTATTGTTTTACTTTGTTTTACTGTTTTACTTTGTTTATTGCGTCCAAATTCAATTTGGACACGGCTTCGCCGTCCTCTTAGTTCCCTTCGGTGGCATTTTTGCCGCCGTTAGATTCTTTGTATTGCGCCGACTGCCAGTCGGCATTTCCCCTTCCTCCATTCCTCCCTTCCTCCCCCTTCAGGGGGTTGGGGGGCTTTGACCTGTTTTCTTGCTGTAATCTATAGGTGATTCTTAGGCGATTCTTAGGTGATTCATAGGTGATTCATAGGTGATTCATTGGTTAGTAAGCGCCTCGCACTATAACCACAGCGTCCCCATCGTATCTTTTCCAGCCGCTTTTTTACTCTCTTTTTTCGCCCTCCTGAGCGCAAAAATGCACAAAACTCTTGCATATCTCAAAAAAAAGTAGTAATTTTGCAGGCTCAAATGTACGTGCGTATGAAAAGGAACATGAAAAGACTATTAATTTTTATTGTTTTGTGCATGCCTGCGTGGGCGTTCGCGCAAGCAGAGGATCAAGCAACTCCGCCTTATGCGGAGGGTGCTAAGATCTGGGTGAATGACAGCTATGAAGCCGTTGCGCCAGAGGCAGCGACGATGTACGGGCTGGTCAAGAAAGTGGACACCGCGTCCAATACTGTGACCATGCAGTATTATACGAAAGCGGAGGATCGCTTGCGCTCCGTCCAGAAACGCGTGGCTGCCGGAGAAGGGCAGGGTTTGCAGAAAGGCAAACAGCTTTATTTCAACGCAGAGGGCAAAGTGGAAGCCATGGAGATCTACACCCTCGTGATCGAGGAGCGCAAGAGCGTTGTGCCCGGCACGCCTCCGACCAAAGCGCGGAATCGGTTGGCGCAAGAGACGTATCTCTATCCAAACGGCAAGACCAAAGAGGAAGTGATCCTGAGTTACAAACCTGCCAAATACGGCGCAGAGGGCATTTTCTATACCCGCAAGTGCTATTACCCGGACGGAGGGCTGCAATACGAGGAAACAATGGACGAGAAGACCACGAACCTGACGACCGTTTATTACAACGAGAAAGGCAAAGTAGTAAAACGTCCGAAGCAGAAGTTTGAGCCTTATATGCAGATGCCGGAGTTCCCGGGTGGGCAAGATGCGCTGGTGGAGTTCCTTTCTGCGAACGTCAAATACCCGAAGATCGCGCAGGAGAATTCGATCCAAGGACGCGTGATCGTGCAGTTCGTGGTTGCCAAGGACGGCAAGATAGAGAACGTGGAGGTCGTTCGCACAGGAGGCGATCCTTCGCTTGACAGAGAGGCGGTACGCGTGATCAAGTCCATGCCGAGATGGCAACCCGGCAAACAGAGAGGCAAACTGGTTCGCGTCAAATACACCGTGCCGGTGAATTTTAGATTGCAATAGAATATCACAACATCAACATATTAACGCCGGGCTTGGCAGTTGTGAGTCAAGCAGGCATAAACATTTGTAGGTTTATCCAATATGATTAAAATTACTTTTCCGGACGGAAGCGTCCGTGAGTACGAAAGCGGCGTAACGCCGCTGCAGATTGCGGAGAGCATCAGCTCCCGTTTGGCGCAAGACATCTTGTGCGCCAGTGTGAATGAGAAAATTGTAGAGTTGAATTTCCCGATCGAGGAAGATGCAGCAATCAAGTTGCACAAATGGGAGGACGAGGAAGCGAAACACGCTTTCTGGCACACGTCCAGCCACCTCATGGCGGAAGCCCTGCAGGAACTCTATCCGGGGATCCAGTTTGGTATCGGTCCGGCGATCGAGAGCGGATTCTATTACGACGTCATGCCGCCCGAGGGCGTGGTCATCAAAGATACCGACTTCCCCGCTATCGAGGCAAAGATGATGGAGCTCCGCGCGAAGAAAGAGCATCTGGAGAAACGCATGATTTCCAAAGCCGATGCGCTGAAGGCGTTTGGCGACAAGGGTCAGACCTACAAATGCGAGTTGATCTCCGAGTTGGAAGACGGACATATCAGCACTTATACGCAGGGCGCGTTTACCGACCTCTGCAAAGGTCCGCACTTGCTGAGTACGGAACCGATCAAAGCGGTCAAAGTGCTGAGTTGCTCCGCGGCTTACTGGCGTGGCGATGAGAAACGTCCGATGATGACCCGTATTTACGGAATCTCGTTCCCGAAGAAAGCCATGCTGGATGAGTATCTGACCTTGCTCGAAGAGGCGAAGAAACGTGACCACCGTAAGATCGGTAAGGAGCTGGAGTTGTTCATGTTCTCCGACATGGTCGGAAAAGGTCTGCCGATCTGGCTGCCGAAAGGAACGGCGCTCCGTCTGCGTCTGGAGGATTTCCTGAAGAAGATCCAGAAGCGCTACGGTTACCAGCAGGTCATCACGCCGCATATCGGCTCCAAGCAGCTGTATATGACGTCGGGCCACTGGGACCATTACGGCAAGGACTCCTTCCAGCCGATCACGACGCCGGAGGAAGGCGAGGTATATATGCTCAAGCCGATGAACTGCCCGCACCACTGTGCGATTTACAAGAACAGCCCGAAGAGCTACAAAGACCTGCCTTTCCGCTGCGCCGAGTTCGGAACCGTCTATCGCTATGAGCAATCCGGCGAGCTGCACGGTCTGACCCGCGTTCGTTCGTTCACCCAGGATGACGCCCATATCTTCTGCCGTCCCGATCAGGTGAAACAAGAGTTCATCCGCGTCATGGAGATCATCAATATCATCTTCAAAGCGCTGAACTTCGAGAACTACGAAGCGCAGATCTCGCTTCGTGACCCCAATAACCACGAGAAATACGTGGGTTCGGATGAGATCTGGGAGCACGCAGAGAACGCTATCCGCGAGGCATGCAAGGAGATGAACCTGCCCGCACGCGAAGAGACCGGAGAAGCGGCATTCTACGGACCGAAACTCGACTTCATGGTCAAGGACGCACTCGGCCGCCGTTGGCAGTTAGGTACAATCCAAGTGGACTACAACCTGCCGGAGCGTTTCGAACTGGAGTACACGGGTGAAGACAATCAGAAACACCGTCCGGTCATGATCCACCGTGCGCCGTTCGGCTCCATGGAGCGTTTCGTGGCTGTGCTGATTGAACATACGGCGGGTAAGTTCCCGCTGTGGCTCACGCCGGATCAGGCTGTCGTACTGCCGATCTCGGAGAAGAGCAACGAGTACGCATGGAAAGTGAAAGAGATGCTGGAGGCACAGGACGTTCGCGTCATCGTAGATGACCGCAACGAGAAACTGGGACGCAAGATCCGTGACAACGAGCTCAAACGTATTCCGTACATGCTGATCGTCGGCGAGAAAGAAGCCGAACAGGGACTTGTCTCCGTGCGTCAGCAAGGCGCAGAAGAGAAGGGCTCTATGACGATCCAAGAGTTCGCAGACTTCATCAACAATACCGTCCGCGAACAGATGAGCGCGTACTAAGGATTTGAAGATTTGAAAATTTGAGGATTTGAAGATTACCAAATCTGAAATAAAGCAGGTTCGGTCGCTGCAGCAGAAGAAATTCCGCGACGAGCTCGGGCTCTTTGTCGCCGAAGGCGATAAGTGCGTGGAAGAGCTGCAGAAAGGCTTTGAACTGGTCTCTCTCTACCGCGAGGGCGAGAACGCCTCGCGTGTAGAGATTGAGCAGATGAGCGGTCTGCAGACGCCCCAAGGCACGATCGGAGTGTTTAGAAAACCTGTCCTTCCTTTGGCCCCCTCTCTTGAAGAGAGGGCAGGGGGAGAGGTTTTGTTGGCGCTTGACGGCGTGCAGAACCCCGGAAACCTCGGGACGATCATTCGCACCTGCGACTGGTTCGGAGTGCATGACATCGTCTGTTCGCGCGACACGGCGGATTGTTTCAATCCCAAAGTGGTGCAAGCTACGATGGGTGCGCTCACCCGCGTCCGAGTCCACTACACGGACTTAGCCGAATGGCTCGCCTCCTCCAACTCCCCTATAAAGGGGGAGAGACCTGCCATCTACGGCACGCTCTTGGAAGGAGAAGACATGTACGAAGTCCTCTCGCAAACCCATCTTCCCCCCTGGGGACTGAGGGGGGCTTCCATAATTATTATGGGCAACGAAGGAAACGGTATCTCGGAAGAGGTGCGTCGTTTGGTCACGCACCCCATCCGGATCCCTTCGTACCCCAAGGACGCAGAGACATCCGAGAGCCTGAACGTAGCGATCGCAACCGCAATCGTTTTAGCTGAATTCAGAAGAGTTGAGAAATAAGTGGCACATAGTATTAGCGCTGGCGATGGTAATGGCGTTGGCTTCCTGCAACACGACGAAGTTCGTGCCGCAGGGGCAATACCTGCTCAATAAAGCCAAAGTCAAATGCGTGGACGACAAGAACTTCTCTGCGACTGAACTGCGCAGCTACTTGCGCCAGAAGCAGAACACGGAGATCTTCGGTTTCTGGAAACTGCAACTGCATGTCTATAACACCGCCCCTTCGGATACCACCTCCAAAACCAACAAACGACTTGCGCGCAATGCCCATAAGATGGGTGAAGCGCCGGTGATCTACGACGAAGAACTGACGGCGATCAGCATGCAGCAACTCCGCCAGCAGATGAACAACATGGGGTATTTCCATGCCGAAGTGGACACCCAGAAAGTGATCAAGGATCGTAAGATCAACCTCACTTATCTCATTACCGCCCACCAGCCATATATGATCCGCCACTATGAGGTGGACATCCCCGAACCGGCGGTGGCGGCGATTGCCCTTGATGAGCGCTGCAAAGTGCACGAAGGGGAACAGTTCTCCACCGCGACCCTCGACGAAGAGCGGGAGCGGATCACCACGACCCTCCGCAACAGAGGCTATTTCTACTTCGAGAAATCGATGCTGGAGTTCACAGCCGACAGTTCGCTTAATACCCACCAAGTGGACGTGCGCATTCATTTCGCGCCCTATGTGTTCCAACTGGACTCCGCTTCGCTGAAGAAACTGCGCACCCAATATTCGGTACGCAAGGTCTATTACCAGATTGATTATGACCCGAGCCACCTGCCGGATTCCGTCGTGCTCAAACGCGACAGCGACAAATACGGCAACGAGTACAGTTGGACGGGACGGCGCTTTTTGCGCAAAGATGCTCTCCGTTATGCCAGCCGTATAGCGCCGGACTCACGGTATGCCGAGTGGCGGGTGGAACGTACGTACGCCCGGATGAACGCACTCGCTCCGGTCAAATACGTGGACATAGCTTTCAACCCTGCGGGAGACAGCCTGCTGGACTGCTATATCACGATCTCCCGCGGACGGCTGAACCAGTTCGCCGTGGAGGTGGAGGGAACTTATAGTGCCGGCGACTGGGGTGTAGCGGCAGGAGTCAATTATACCAACAAGAATATCTTCAAGGGCGCCGAAGTACTCACCCTCGGCGGACGGGCATCCTATGAGTGGCGCGCTAACGGCGGACGGGCGATCGAAGCCAAAGCCGAAGCAGGGCTGCTTTTCCCTTCCAATGTGAAGATCAACATCGCGTATAACTACCAGCAGCGCCCCGAGGAATACACCCGTACGATAGCCAATGCCGGATTGGGTTACACCATTCCCCGACGCGCAGGCAGCCGATGGACGCACCAGTTCAACCTCATCGACATCAATTATATCTATGTGCCATGGATGTCCGACCAATTCAAAAACCAGTTCATGGCGAAAGCATCGGTGCTCAAATCCAGTTACGAAGACCATTTTATTCTCGACTGGAGTTATACCGGCACGTTCTCTACCCTCAATCCGCGCTTCCCGAACCGCTCTTATTTGCAGTTGGCGTTGCGCGCAGAGACGGCAGGAAATCTGCTCTACGGTCTTGCCAAAGCGGCTGCCCTGCCGCAGAATGAAGCGGGTCAGCACATGTTATGGAAGATCCCCTTTGCCCAGTACGCCAAAGGCGATGTCAACTTCACTTACCACGGTATTATTACGCCGGAGCACCACCTTGTGGGGCATATCGGTCTGGGTGTGGCGGTTCCTTATCTCAATGCCTCTGTCCTGCCTTTCGAGAAACGCTATTTCGGCGGAGGAGCCAACAGCGTCCGCGGTTGGCAGGCACGCACACTCGGACCCGGTACCTTCCGCGGAACGGGCAACACTATGGTCTATGACCTGCAGGTGGGCGACATCAAACTCGACCTCAACCTCGAATACCGGTTCAAAGTGCTGACCTTCCTGGAACTGGCAGCCTTCCTCGACGCGGGAAATATATGGACCATCCGGGAATACGAATCTCAACCGGGAGGCGTGTTCCTCTTTGACCAATTTTATAAACAGATAGCTTGGAGTTACGGAGTGGGCATCCGCTTTGACCTCTCGATCTTCGTCTTCCGTGTCGATTTCGGCGTCAAACTGCATGATCCGAGCCGCATTGCCGAAGGCAAACAGTGGCGAACCGTCCCGAACGGCTTGGGATGGAAGGATGATATGACGTTCCACTTCGCTATCGGACACCCGTTTTAGTATGCTGAAACCCTGTATGATACATAATGTCTTGGAAGCCGGGTGCGACGAAGCCGGCAGAGGTCCGTTGGCGGGCAGCGTCTTCTGTGCGGCGGTGATCTTGGACCCCGATCATGCCATGCAGGTGCCAGAATTCGCTGAACTCAATGATTCCAAGCAACTGACCGACAAACAGCGTTACGCCCTGCGTCCGGTCATCGAACGGGAAGCACTCGCTTGGGCGGTGGTCGAAGTGAGCGCGCAAGAGATTGACGAACGAAACATCCTCCAATGCTCCATCCTCGGTATGCAGCGGGCATTGGACAAACTGACCATCCGGCCGCAACACATACTCGTGGACGGCAATAAATGGAAACCATACGTGCCGGAAGGCGAGCTGTTGGAGATTCCGGCGCACACGGTCGTCCACGGCGACGCTACCTATATGTCTATTGCAGCCGCTTCCGTTCTCGCCAAAACCTATAGGGATGACTACATGCTGCGGCTGCACGACGAATACCCCCAATACGGATGGGCGTCCAACAAGGGCTACCCCACGGCGGAACACTATGCCGCCCTTCGCCAATACGGACCCACACCGTACCACCGAATGACATTCAACCTGAAAATATAAACAACAAATCACAAATAACAAACTACAAACAACTATGCTTTTCAATCGCAACATCCAAGCGCAGGACGGACAGCCTCGTCCGCGGCGCAGAGTGGGCTGCCTCGGGGGCTGCCTCATCTTCTTTGCTGTCTATTTCATTTGTAGTGCCATCCTCGGATGGATCATGGGCGACATGTTCTCGTCCTCGACCGTTACCTTGCAGGACAAATCGGTCTATCGCTTGCAACTCAAAGGAACGCTCGTTGAGCAAGCCAAGGAAAACAATCCGTTTGCCGGATTGATGGGTTCTGTGCCTTATGGCAACTATGCAAAGCAGGAGACGGTCGGTCTGGATGAGATCCTGAGCAATATCCGTCTGGCTAAAAACGACGACAAGATCCTCGGTATCTGGCTCGATGGCGCAGAGTTGGCTATGGCGCCGGCTTCGGCGAAGACCATCCGCGACGCGCTCATTGACTTCAAGTCTTCCGGCAAATGGGTTCTCGCTTCGGCTAAGACTTATGGTCAGACCAATTATTACCTCGCTTCGGTTGCCGACCGCCTTTGTCTCGACCCCACCGGCGCGGTGGAATGGAATGGTCTTGCGGCGCAGAAGATGTACTACACCCGCGCGATGGAGAAGATCGGCGTAGAGATGCAGATTCTCAAAGTCGGCACGTTCAAATCGGCAGTTGAACCTTTCTTCCGCACTTCGATGTCCGACGCGGATCGTCTGCAGACCCAGCAATACCTTGCCGGTATTTGGAATGAATATAAAGCCGCTGTGAGCGCTTCGCGCGGTATTAGCGCGGATCAACTGGATGCACTCGCGGATCGCTATATGGGTCTCCAACCCGCCCAAGACCATGTCGCAGCAGGTCTCGTGGACACACTCGTCTATACCCAGGACATGGATAGCCTGCTGCGTATCTATACCGGTACGAAGGACTACAATATGATCACGACATCCAAGTTGGCACAAGTGAAACGCCCGGATTCCAAAGCGAAAGATAAAGTGGCGGTTCTCTATCTCGAAGGCGAGATTACCGACGAGACGGGAGACGGAATTGTAGGAAAAGATGTGGTGAAGACCCTCAAGAAGATCCGCAAGGACGATGAGGTCAAAGCCCTCGTCCTGCGTGTCAACAGCCCGGGTGGTTCCGCCGACGCCAGCGAGCAGATTTGGCATGCCATCCAGAATATCAAAGCGGACAGTATTCCTGTGGTCGTTTCCATGGGCGATTATGCCGCTTCCGGAGGTTATTATATCTCCTGCGGCGCAGACTATATCTATGCGGAACCGACCACGATCACCGGCTCGATCGGTATCTTCGGTACCGTGCCCAATGTAGCCAAACTGCGCGAGAAAGTGGGTCTGGACATTGACGGTATTGCTACCAATAAACATTCGGACCTCGACGGAAACCTCGTGATGAAAGGTATGAACCCCGAGGAGCGCGCCCTGATGCAGACCATGGTTGAGCGCGGATATGACCTCTTCACCTCCCGTTGCGCCGCTGGACGTCATGTGGAGCAAGACTATATCAAATCCATCGGAGAAGGACGTGTTTGGCTGGGTACCAAAGGTAAAGAAATCGGTATCGTGGACGAGATGGGTAATATCGACGACGCGATAGCCAAAGCCGTTGCCCTCGCCGGACTGGAGAACTACCGACTTACCTATTATCCGGAGAAAGCCGATCCCTATGAGGAACTGCTCAAGATGCTGGATAATACCACCGAGGAGGAGCGTCTGGTACTGAAAGTGCGTGAGTTCTGCTCCAAACCTCGCGTCATGGCGCTCATGCCCGAAGTGAAGATTTATTAAATCACCAATTACCGATTCGATGTTCCGAAACATCGTTTACATACCGCTCTCATGGCTCTACACCATTGGTGTAGCGTTCCGTCATTGGCTCTATGACACGCATATACTGCCGTCCTTCGCCGTCCCGGTTCCGACCATCTGCGTCGGAAACCTGGCGGTGGGAGGCACGGGCAAAACGCCCATGACGGCGTATATAGTGCGTCTCCTGCTGGACCACGGCTACCATCCTGCGATCCTCTCGCGGGGGTACAAACGCCGTTCCCGAGGTTTCGTCATGGCGGATCCGGCCTCTACGGTGGAGACCATCGGCGATGAAGCGATGCAACTCCATCGTGCTTTCCCCGAGGTGCCCATTGCGGTGTGTGAGAACAGGGTGCGAGGGGTGAAACAACTCCGCCGGCAAGTAGAGCATTTGGATGTGGTGGTCTTGGACGATGCGATGCAGCACCGCGCCCTCCGCTGCGGCTTCACGATCCTCCTAACCCCGTATGACCACCTCTATCTGGAGGACCATATGCTGCCTTGGGGCACCCTGCGCGACCTGCCTTCGCGCGCTCGCCAAGCCAATTCCGTGGTCATTACCAAATGTCCGGACACGATCCGTCCGATAGACATGCGCGTGGTGGATAACAGGCTCCATTTGCCGACATACCAGCTTCTCCATTTTGCCGGCATCGCTTATGCTCCTCTGGAGCAGGAAGGCACGCCGCTTGTCCTTTGCGGCATAGCCCGACCCAAATACCTCTTTGAACATGTCCGTTCCCGCTACCCGCAGGCACAGCTCATGGCGTACCCCGATCACTACCGCTATACGCCGGCGGATATAGATGCTATCGTTGAGCGCGCACGCAACTTTGATTTCGTCCTCACGACTGAGAAAGATCTCCCTCGCCTGCACAATACCTCGCTGGAGGAGAGGCTCGCGGCGGAGTCTAAACGGCTTGTCGCCCTGCCTATTGACGTGCGTTTCTGTACTCCGAAAGAGAATTTTGACCGCCAGATACTCAATTATGTCCATGAAAACCTCCGCAAATAATATCCTTCGCCGCTTCATCCCGCCCTATCGGGGGCTGATGACGTTGAATATCCTCTTCAACCTCCTGTCCACGGTGCTCTCGCTCTTCTCGTTTGCGGCAATCATCCCTGTCCTGCGGATCCTCTTCGGCTTGACGGAGGTGGAGGTGGAGTGGGTGGATCTTGCCTCGGTGCAGGGACTGCAGCAGACCATCGCCGCCCTGCGCAATAACCTCTATTGCCTGCTTAATGATCAGATCGCGCTGCACGGAGCGAGTCATGTGCTGCTTCTCTTGGGCGCGTTTCTCGTTCTTATGACGGGACTCAAATGCGGAGCGGCATGGCTGGCGAACTATTTCATGGTACCCATCCGGACGGGCGTCTTGCGCGATCTGAGGCAGCAACTGTATGATAAAATCCTCTCCCTGCCCATGTGCTATTTCACGGAAGCAAGGCGCGGAGACGTCATCTCCCGCATGACCAATGATGTTTCCGAAGTGGAATCCTCCATCATGTCGGCGCTCGATATCCTCTTCAAAGACCCGATCATGATCCTCGTCTATCTCATCACCCTCTTTGTCATCTCGTGGCAACTGACGCTCTTCGTCCTCCTGCTCATGCCCCTGTCCGTCTTCCTCATCGGTCGAATCGGTCGCAGTCTCAAGCGTGCTTCTACGCGCGGTCAGGAGCAGAATGCAGAAATCCTCTCTTCCATCGACGAGACCCTTCTGGGACTGCGGGTCGTCAAAGGCTTCAATGCGCAATCCAAACTGCGCACCCGTTTCGAAGCCCTCATCAATGCCACCCGCGCGACCTTCAACCGTATCAACCGCCGCTATTACTTGGCGCACCCGCTCTCGGAGTTTCTCGGCACAGCCCTCATCGCCATCATTCTGTGGTTCGGCGGCTTGCTCATTCTTGGCGACCATGCTACGATCGATGCCTCCACGTTTATCTATTATCTGGTGATCTTCTATTCGATCATCAATCCGTCCAAAGATCTCTCCAAGGCAGCCTATGGTATCCGCCGCGGCATGGCTTCCCTGGAGCGCATTGACGAGATACTATCTACCGAATCGAATATCCGCGAACCGGAGTCGCCGCTGCCTGTCGCCTTTGAGCGCGCGATAGCTTTTGATCATGTCTCTTTCTCATATATTCCCGAGCGCGAAGTGCTCTCCGACATCAATCTTGAGGTGCCCAAAGGCAAGATGGTCGCTCTGGTCGGGCAGTCCGGCAGCGGCAAAACGACCCTCACGGATCTTGTTCCGCGCTTCTATGATCCCTCCGAGGGCGCTATTACAATAGACGGAATCGACATCCGGCGGTTTGCAACCCGCGACCTGCGTTCCCTCATGGGCATCGTTTGCCAGGAACCGGTTCTCTTCAACGACACGGTCTATAATAACATCACTTTCGGGGTCGATACCTCCCTTCCTGCGCCGTCCGGCATGACGTGGCAGCAAGCAGTAGAGCAGGCTGCGCGCATCGCCAATGCCCATGAGTTCATTGCCGCTATGCCCGATGGGTACAACACGGTCATTGGCGACCGCGGTTCGCGTCTCTCCGGAGGGCAGCGCCAGCGGCTCAGTATAGCGCGCGCGATCCTTAAGAACCCGCCGATCCTCATCCTCGATGAAGCTACTTCGGCGCTTGACTCCGAGTCCGAACGGCTTGTGCAAGAGGCGCTGGAGCATCTGATGAAAGACCGGACCACTATCGTTGTGGCGCATCGTCTCTCTACCATCCGCCATGCCGACCTCATCTGTGTCCTGCATGACGGACGTATCGTCGAGCGTGGCACGCACGATGAACTATACGCCCTCGGCGGCTATTATACCAAACTCGTAGATATGCAGCAATAAAATGGAAAATCGTCAATCGTCAAATCTCAAATCTCAAATATCAAATGCAAAACCCAAGGTTTTGCTTGGTATGTCCGGCGGCATAGACTCCACCGTCTCAGCCATGCTTCTCATGGAGCAGGGATACGATATCGTGGGCGTCACCTTCCGCACCTATGACAGCATGAAGGACTCGTGCCTTGCGAAGGAGAAAGGCTGTTGCACGATTGAGTCGATCATGGAGGCAAAGCATAACGCCGAGCGCATGGGCTTTGAGCATCATATAGTCGATTTCCGCGACTCCTTCCGACGCTGCGTCATTGCTAATTTCATTGATGAGTATATGTCCGGTCGCACGCCGAACCCCTGCGTCTTGTGCAATCATGCCATCAAATGGGGCGAACTCCTGCGCGTGGCGGACGAGATGGGCTGCGACTATATCGCCACGGGGCACTATGCGCGTATCGCCGGGCGCGACGGACATCTCTATCTCACATCGGCTGCCGACACCCATAAGGACCAGACCTATTTCCTCTGGATGCTGACGGAGGAGCAGCTGCGTCGCACTCTCTTCCCGCTGGGGAACCTCACCAAAGACCAAGTGCGGGAGATAGCCCGTTCGTATGGCTATGAGACGCTGGCGAAGAAGCGCGAGAGCCAGGAGATATGCTTCATCCCCGATGACGACTACCGCTCTTTCTTGCGCGCGAACGTGCCCGATTATAATGAACGCGTGCGCGCAGGCGAGTATGTCGATGCGGAGGGGCATGTCTTGGGCACCCATTCCGGCTTTGTCAACTATACCATCGGCCAGCGCAAGGGACTTGGTATCGCGCTCGGACACCCTGCGTACGTCACCCATATTGACGCCGCTTCGAATCGTGTCACGCTCGGCTCGAACGAAGATATGTACGCTTCTTCGCTCCGTTTCCGCCTCGTCACGCCGCTTCGTCCATACCGTCCCGACCAGCCTCTGCTGGCGAAGATTCGCTATCGAACTTCGCCCGTCGAAGTGTCGAATTTTCAAATCATCCAATCGTCAAATAATCAAATAGGCTCGCTGTCTTTCAGCGAGCCTGTCTGGGGCGTCACCCCCGGTCAGTCGGTCGTCTTTTACCAAGATGACCTCCTCATCGGCGGCGGTATAATAATCAACTGATTACTTTCCGAAATAACGCTTGAACAGTCCCTCAAAACCTTTGCCGTGACGTGCTTCGTCGCGTGCCATCTCGTGTACGGCGTCGTGGATCGGGTCGAGACCTAACTCTTTCGCACGTTTGGCGATGTTCAGTTTGTCTTCGCAAGCGCCTGCCTCAGCCATCATACGTTTCTCCAGGTTCGTCTTGGTGTCCCATACAATCTCGCCTAACATCTCTGCGAACAGCGAAGCGTGGTCTGCCTCTTCGTACGCATATTTGCGGAATGCAGCTGCGATCTCAGGATAACCCTCGCGGTCGGCTTGACGAGCCATAGCCAGGTACTGACCTACCTCCGTACATTCGCCCATGAAATGTGCACGCAGACCGTCATGGATGATCGGATCTTCTACCTCGCGACCCACGCCTACTACGTGCTCGCAAGCGAACTGCAGACCTTTGCTCTCGTCTGCTACTTTCCATTCTACTACTTGTTTGCATTGCGGACAGCGCTCCGGTGCCTCCGTGCCCTCATGTACATACCCGCATATCGGGCAAATGAATTTCTTTACCATAGTGTTAATTTTTTAGGGTTAATATAATTAATTAAAGATTGGCAATGTTTTTTATGTTTATTGCTTTTGAAGGCTTTTACTCGCAGAGTTGCGGATTTGATGGTAAAAACTATCCGAAAGTTTGCTTGCGAGGAGGTTTTATCAGCAAAATACGCACAGAGCGCAGCTCTAAAGCCTTCAAAAGGGTTTATCTATGTTTTTTTCTTAAATAATTCTCAATTCTCAATTCTCTCAATAATATCCTCCGCTCTGCGTAGCGCAAAATGGATGTTCGCGCATATATTATGCGGATCCATCTGCTGCTCGATACCGCCTTGCAGCAACTGCTTGTGTACGTGGTCGTTCACGCCGGAGAGGATGATCGTCATGCCCTCTTTGTGCGACCGCTCGATCAGCATCGACAGGTTGTGCATCGCCGTCGAATCGACGAATGGCACTTTCCTCATGCGGATGATTCGAACCGGGTATTTCTCGCTGCTCACATGTCCCATCACGTCGTCAAACCGGTTCGCGATACCGAAGAAATACGGTCCGTCGATCTCGTACACCTCCACGCCTGCAGGGATCGTCAGGTGCTCCAGGTTCTGACTGCTCTCCGTGTCTTCGTTCGGATCGATCTCGTCGTGGAATGTACGGATATGCGTTGCCTCGCTTGTGCGCATCAGGAAGAGAACCATCGCTAATAATATTCCTACCTCGATAGCTACCGTCAGGTCGAAGATTACGGTCAGGAAGAACGTGATCAGCAACACCCATAGGTCGCGGTTCGGGTGCTTGATCAGTCCTACGATCGTCTTCCATCCGCTCATCGAATAAGCGACCATGATCAGTACTGCCGCCAGACACGCCATCGGAATCATACCTACTAATGTGCCCATGAATAGCAACACCATCATCAGCACAACCGCATGTACCACGCCCGCAATCGGACTCCGTCCGCCGTTGTTGATGTTCGTCATAGTACGTGCGATAGCGCCCGTCGCAGGAATACCGCCGAAGAACGGCACTACGATATTCGCCATTCCTTGGGCGATCAGTTCCGTGTTCGAGTTATGCTTGTCGCCTATCACGCCGTCCGCCACCATCGCTGACAGCAGGCTTTCTATCGCGCCCAACATCGCGATCGTGAAAGCCGCCGGGAAGAGTTTCTCTATCGTGCTGATGATTGTTTCGCCTTCCGCTACCTCAATGCTGGGTACATGCGGAGCAGGTATGCCGTGAGGCAAAGTGTATAGGTCGCTGATCGTTTGGATACCCGCTACGCCCCAGCTCTCCGGTGCGTACCGTTTCAGCGCCCAAACCGCTGCCGTCGCCAGTATGATTGCCGCCAGACTGCCCGGGATCTTCTTTGTGATATACGGCATGCCGATGCAGACCAGCAGGGAGAATACACCCACTCCGAAACTCCACCATTCTACATGGAAATGCGACCCGTAATAGATCCATTTCTCGATGAAATTAGCCGGCACGTCCGTTAACCCCAACCCGAAGAAATCATTCATCTGCGTGCTGAAGATCGTTACGGCGATACCTGCCGTGAAGCCGACGATGACGGGGTAGGGTACGAACTTGATCACGTTCCCTAACCGCGTCAAACCCATGACCACCAATATGATTCCTGCCATGACCGTAGCGATCATCAGACCGCCTAATCCGAACTCCTGGATAATACCATAAATGATGACGATGAAAGCACCCGTCGGACCGCCGATCTGGACCTTGCTACCGCCGAAAACCGAAATAATCAGTCCTGCGATGATAGCCGTCACCAAACCCTCTGTCGGACCTACACCCGACGAAATACCAAAGGCAATCGCCAGCGGAATAGCTACGATTCCTACGATAATACCTGCTAAGGCATCCTGACCCAACTGACCACGCGTGTACCCGCGTAGCGTCTGAAATAACTTAGGAGAAAATACTTCTTTGATTGAATACTGCATAAATTCTTAAATCGGCTGCAAAGATAGTACTTTTTTTTGACATACGCAAATAAAATCGTCCCTTTGCCTCTTTTTTCTTCCTGTGCCTCCTTTTTCCCACTCTCCTTCCCTTCCTCTTCTCCCTTCCTTCCTCCTTCTCGTCACCCCTCCCCATCCCCCTATTTAATTACAAAATGAAGAAAAAAAGCATTTTTTCCTAAAAAAATTTGTCTATCTCAAAAAAAAGCAGTACCTTTGCGCGATTTTTCGTGTTGATATGCGAAGAATCCCCAAAATCGAAGAAAATATAAAATATATACTACAATGTCAAAGATTTGTCAAATTACAGGCAAGAAAGCCATGGGCGGATGCAACGTTTCGCACTCGAAGCGCCACACAAAGCGCACCTTCGATGTGAACCTTTTCCGCCGCAAGTTCTACTGGGTAGAACGCGATGTGTGGATCGAGCTGAACGTGAGTGCAGCTGGTCTGAGAACTATTAACAAGATCGGCCTCGACGCTGCCCTCAAACAGGCTGCCGAGAAGGGCTATCTCTATTAACGAAAGGAGCTAAACTATGGCAAAGAAAACGAAAGAAGCCCGCGTTCAAGTGATCCTTGAGTGCACTGAGCAAAAAGCCAGCGGTGTTCCCGGAATGTCTCGTTACATTACCACCAAAAACCGTAAGAACACTCCGGATCGTTTGGAACTCATGAAGTACAATCCCTACTTGAAGCGTTACACGCTCCATAAAGAGATTAAGTAATTAACCCCTATTTAGAAAGGCTTAGAACTATGGCAAAGAAAGCGGTCGCAACCCTTCAAACCGGTAATTCCGGACGTGCGCACTCTAAGTGCATCAAGATGGTTAAGTCGCCGAAAACAGGGGCTTACATCTTCCAGGAGGAAATCGTTCTCAACGAGAAAGTACAGGAGTTCTTCAAGTAAGTCACTAGACGAAAATTGAAAACTGAAAGAAAAATGACATACAAATTTGCGTATGTCATTTTTTTTGTGTACCTTTGCACTCGCTTTACAAAATCGTCCAATTGTAAATCATATCATGTTAGGCATAATCATCAATCCTAAGTCCGGCAAGAGGGCTTTCCGCGCGCAACGCATTTATCTATGGAAACTGCTGCGCAAGCGACACCTGCCCTTCGCCTATAGGGTGACTAAGTTTGCGGGGCACGCTACGGAACTGGCCCGCGAGTTGGCGGAGAAAGGGTATGACGAGATCCTCGTCCTCGGCGGCGACGGCACCCTCTCCGAGGTGATCAACGGCATTATGCGTTCCTCCCTTGCCCCCGAGCAGCGGGCGAAGATCCAAGTGGGACTCATGCCGCGCGGAACCGGCAACGACTGGGGCAGATACTGGCTCCTCACCAAGAACCATAAAGAGAGCCTCCGGCGTTTCTTTGAGGGAACGGGACACCCCATCGACATCGGCTGCGTCACGTACTGGCGAAACGGTATAGCCCACCACCGCTATTTCATCAACTCCGTTGGCTTCGGCGTTGATCCCCTCTGCTGCAAGAAAGCCGATACCCTCAAATACTATATCGGTTCCCACCATGTCAACTACCTCTTCGGGCTCATCGCCGCGATCGTCCAGCATAAGAGCCAGCACATGATCCTGACCGTGGACGGCAAGGAAGCGGTCAACGACCTGCTCTTCACCATGAACATCGGCAACGGACCTTTCTCCGGCGGAGGTATCAAGCAGAACCCCGAAGCCGATCCTGCGGACGGTATCTTCCATGGTATGTTCATCCGCAAACCGACGTTCAAACAGGTGCTCAAAGCCCTGCCGAAACTCTATAACGGACGCCTGACCGAGCTCCCCTTCGTCTATCCGATCGTAGGCAAAGAGATTGAGATCAATTATCGCAAGCATATCCTCATCGAGGCGGACGGCATTCTGGAGAATTTCATGGGTCCCTGCCGCGTCACCTGCATCCCCCACGCCCTCCAATTCAGATGCTGAAATAATATTTATTTTCTTTAAATTGTGAAACAGCAAGGCTCAAATAGACTTTATACCCGCATTCAGGACGCGTCGGGTCGTAGCGTGATCCGCGTAGAAGGCACCAACCGCGATGAGAACCGCGCCTTCATCTATATGGCGCGCCATTTCCATGACTTGGGACTTCCCGTTCCCGAACTCTATTGGGTCAGCGAAGACGAGATGACTTATACCCAGGAGGATCTGGGTGACACCTTGCTCTTCGACGCCATCCGTCATGGGCGCGAGACGGGAGAGTTCAGCGCCGAGGAGCGCACCTTATTAGAACGCGCGATACGCGCGCTCGCGCACGTGCAAGTGGTCGGCGCACAGTCCTTCGACTGGTCGGTATGTTTCCCTGTTCCCGAGATGGACGAACGGTCTATCCGCTGGGATCTCAATTATTTCAAGTACTGTTTCCTCAAAGGCACCCGGATCGAATTCTCCGAACCCCGTCTGGAGGACGACTTCGATACCCTGACGGCGAAGATACTCTCTCCCTTGAGGGGAGAGCCGGAGAGGGGTTGGTTCCTCTACCGCGACTTCCAGAGCCGTAATGTCATGATCAAAGACGGGCAGCCGTACTTCATCGATTTCCAGGGCGGACGCAAAGGACCCACCCAGTACGACGTGGCTTCCTTCTTGTGGCAGGCGAAAGCCAATGTCCCTGCCTCTCTCCGCGAAGAACTGATTGACGCCTATCTGGACGAACTGCACAAGCTTCAGCCAAGCTTGGCTGAACAGTCATGGCGCGCCGCGCTCCCTCATTTCGTCCTTTTCCGTACGCTCCAAGTCTTGGGCGCGTATGGCTACAGAGGCTATTTCGAGCGCAAACCCCATTTCCTCGAGTCCATACCCAACGCCCTGAAGAACCTCAACGAACTATTCGCTACGAATAACGGATTAGCTGCATGTTATCCGTATATATATGAGTTGTCGCATGCCTTAGGGAGCAGCCGAATAGCCCTTTCTCCCTCCCTTGAGCGGGTGAAGAGCTCTGCTCAATCGGACTGCCGCTGGCAGTCCGTAGAATACAGTGGGGAGGGGTTACTAATCACCATCTACTCCTTCTCCTTCAAACGCGGTATTCCGGCAGACACCTCCGGCAACGGCGGAGGCTATGTCTTCGACTGCCGTTCCACCCACAACCCCGGCAAGTACGAGGAGTACAAGACCCAAACAGGTCTCGACCAACCGGTGATTGATTTTCTGGAGAAGGACGGCGAGATCCTGACTTTCCTGAACTCCGTCTATGCGCTGGTGGACCATCATGTGGAGCGGTTCCTCGAACGCGGTTTCAACCACCTGCAGGTCTCGTTCGGCTGCACGGGCGGTCAGCACCGCTCCGTCTATTGCGCCGAACATCTGGCTTCGCACCTCAAGGACAAATACCCCGTCCGCATCCACCTCATCCACCGCGAACAAGGCATCGATCGTAACTTATAAATAGTAACTTTAATTGTAAATTGTAAATCACTAAGGGCATGAATGACGGCAGGAAGCTTGCTTACTGACCGGCATACAGGGACTTGGGCGCAAGAGCCATTAGGCTCGGGGGCTGCGTATTTTCGATTTCCAAAAGCCTTTTATATGTTTTTTTTCTTAAAATTATCGCAACACTACTAATCATTATTCATTAATATGAAAGCTATGATATTTGCCGCGGGGCTTGGCACGCGCCTCAAACCGCTCACCGATACAATGCCAAAGGCGCTTGTGCCGCTGGCGGGCAAACCGCTGCTGCAATGGCAGGTGGAGAAACTGCGTGACGCAGGCATCACCGACATCATCGTCAACGTCCACCATTTCCCGGATCAGATCATTGACGCCGTCCGCACCAACAACGGCTGGGGTACGAATATACATATCTCGGACGAACGCAATCAACTGCTGGACACCGGCGGCGGACTGCGCAAAGCGTGGAGAGACGGGCTTCTTGGAACCGACGAACCGGTTCTCGCCTGCAATGTGGACATCCTGTCCAATATAGATATCAAGGCGCTTATAGCGCAGTATGAGGAGACCGGTGTCTCCCGCCTGGTGGTCAGCGAACGGCAAACGCAGCGCTATCTCTGTTTCAACGGGGATGATTTATTATGCGGCTGGACCAATATAGCGACCGGAGAACAGAAAGGATTCGACGGGCGGCATTTGGCGTTCTCCGGTATGCAGATACTCAATGATGACACGCTCCCCCGCTTGCAACAGATAGATGAGACTAAATTCTCGCTGATACCTTTTTATCTGGAGATCATGAAAGAAGTGCCTTTGCAGGCCTACGTCCCTTCCGACTACCGCATGATGGATGTGGGTAAAATCGACCAAATATCCGAAGCCGAAGCCTTCGCCGAGAGCCTATTATAAGAAAAATGTAAGAAAAATGCACCATTAAACGCATTTTTTTTCAAAAATATTTGGTCAGTTCAAAAAAAAGCAGTACCTTTGCACCCGCTTTTCAAAAAACACGATCCGCAAGCGCGTCTCCCTAGCTCAGTTGGTAGAGCAACTGACTCTTAATCAGTGGGTCGAGAGTTCGAGCCTCTCGGGGGACACAAGAACGTAAGTCGTTAAGAATGAATAAGTTATGAATTGGAAAATTCGTGACTTATTCTGTTTTTTGTGCTGTTTTGCGCAATTAGTCAGTGGGTCACATGGCAAAAAGGGGCAAAAATACCCGATTAGACCCCTATTTGACACCGAAATGGTAAAGAAAAAACTTTGCACAAACTTTGCACAGAAAATAACAATGGCTAAACTATCATTTTTCGCAGACAATCGCCGCCCGGACAAATACGGCAGGCTACCCATCCGGCTGCTCATATCGAACGGAGCAAGTACCACGACAATCACGACTGGCATATCGACTTCGCCGAAGTATTTTATCGGAGAGCCTACGCAGGTTCTCGTTAAGTCATCGCCGCAAGCGCAGGAGGCAAACGTCATTCTCTACAACATCTATGCGCGCTACTTTGACGCTATCGTTGACCTTGAACGCAGATGCCGCCTGTCTCACATGACCGCAGCGCAGATACGCCAAGCGGCTGAAGAGAACGAGCGGAGAGCCGCAGCGCAAGACAACGAAGACTTCATCGCTTTCTTCAAAGAGTACGGCGAGAGCCGCAGCGCAGCCAAGACCCGCAAGAGTTACGGCTACGCGGAGAACGTGCTACGCGAGTACACCGACTTTCGTCATTGGCGTAGGCTGACATTCGCCGACATCAACTACTCCACGCTGACAGACTTCGCCCGATGGTTACGTAACACCGACCGGGGAGAGAGCACGCGGCACATGCTTGAGTCTTACGTTCGGGCTGCATACAAAGAGGCAGAGAAAAGGCACGTCATCAGCAGAGACAACGACCCGTATTTCGATTATAGCATTGCGCCTGTTCCGCAGCATGACATCGAGACATTAACGGCGGCAGAGATACACACGCTCGCGTGCGCGCGCCTAAATAGTATAAATAAGGAGTGTGCGCGTGACATCGCCATCATGTCATTCTATCTGTGCGGTGTGAACCTGCTCGACCTTTATGAAATGGATATCCCGAAAAACGGGGAGGTGGTTTATGTCCGGCACAAGACCATACGCAAGAATAAGCGCGCTATACACGTACGTATTGAGAGCGAGTTGCAGGCAATAATAGACAGATACCAAGGCAAAGACGCTATGCTCCGTTTCAAAGAGGACTACGCGAGTTATGAGACGTTCCAACGCCGCATGAACCTCGCGCTGAAGAAAGTGAGCGAAGACATCGGCATTGACATCAGCATGGCAAAGATACGCCGCACATGGGCGACCATAGCGGGCGAATTGGAGTGCCCGGACTACATCATAAACAAGAGCATGGGTCACATGGATAACAGCGTAAATGACAGGTCATACCGGGACTACAAATGGCACTTAACCGCCAAGTGGAATAGAAAGGTTATAGACCACGTACAGGCACAAATAACAATCCCTGCTTCACAGCAGGGAGTTGTCACAAACAATGGCTAAAATCGGTATTATGATATATAGTTGACTATGATTGTCTGAAACTGCTCAAACGTCCGGCACACGGCACATTGATAGCCTTCCTCGCGCAACTTGAGCAGCATCTCGGACTGCTCTTCGCGCACCACGCCTTTCTTGCCTGCTTTCATTTCGATAAACAGACCGTGATAACCTTTGCGGGCGAGAGCGACAAAGATGTCCGGCACGCCTTTTAGCATACCCTCCGCAACGAGTTTGCGCCCTTGCTTGTACCCACACCATGCGCCGTTAGGTATGGCGAAGATGGTCAGTTTAGGGAATTGCAGGCGCGCCCAGCGCACACATGCCGTTTGCAGGTTGTGCTCCCGTTGTGTCGGCGGCTTGCGCGGTGCTTTCTCAATCGCCTTGCCGTCTATGATGGCTAATGCTTCTTCAATGCTCATTTCTCGTATTTGCTTTTATTTGGGAATAGCGTTTGCAGGTAGCCGCCTACGCCGCATATAACCGCATCATCGGAGATGCTGAAACACTCTGCGCCGTCTATCTGCTTGATGAGGTCTTCGGTATCGGCAAACGCGCCTATTTTCTTATCGACAAAACGCTGCGGCTTTGCGCCGTCGTGAATGAGTATGTTACCCATAAGGCAGTTCATTTCGCCGCCATACTCCTTTTCCATCGCCTCGGCAAAGAGCGGGTAATACAGGCGATACACATCTGCATCGAAATGCGTGTTGCAATGCGGGTTCGTCTGATATGTTGGCAGTCCCCACTTCTCCAACATCGCCTTGGTGTCTTCAAGGCTGCGGTGATAATTATTGCGCTTCTTGCCCTCGCCGGGTTCGGTCTGAATGACACTCGCTTGGTAATAGACGGGGAAATTGTCAAAGTCCACCTCCCGAGTGTAGAAATGGTCATCGCTACTCACGATAAAGTGTTTGCCGATGTCACTTTTCTCGATGGCGGAAATAACTTTGTTGAGAATGTTTTTGTGCTTGCGGTTGTACGGGTCATCACAAGGAATATGCGTCACCGCGTCACTCACGAATGACGGCTTATGCCCTACGATAAACACGCGCCCCACGTTGCGCCCGAATTTCTCAATACTGCGCAGGCTGTAGCGGAGTTCGTTATTGTTCCACTTTGAGCCAGTACCTACAATGTAAAGGATATCCATAGTCTAATCAAAATAAGTTCTCAAATCGTTGTGCATGATAGCCCGCTCTTCTTTCGGACTATTGATGTTATTCATGCGCAAGCCTACAACCTCCGCGTTCTTGAATAGCATGTATTCGTAATAGAAACGGTCATCGGTCTTAATGAGGTTCATTTCGCGAATAGCCGCAGCGTTGGCGCACCAGCCGTTATACCACGTCACTTTGTCGCTCCCGGTGTACGGGCACGCCACTTTCGGCGTGTCGCCCTCCACGGCACGCAGGTATTTGTCTTGCATCGCGGCAAACTCATACCACCACATGTTCCGTACGCGGTGCGATACCTTGCGGGTGTAGAACGCGCCTTTGGTGTGCAGGTAGAAACACGGCGCGTCTTGCTTGCTCATCATGTCCTTCAGAAACTTGATTGCTGTGTATTCAAACGCCCGCCCGTCATGGCGCACAAGATAGACGTTAAAATGCGGAGTAAGCCATGCCAGCATCTCCTCTTCGATAACCTTACCCTTATCCGTCTGCATAGAGCCGAGAACGCAAAAGGGGCGGTGGTCTTCGTCTTTGAAGAGCCGCACTACCTCCACGCCGAACGCCTTGAAGATAGCCTCGCGGCTCACGCGCAGACGGTTCTTTGGAAACGATGCCGAATAGCCGTCCACCTCGTTATAACTGACGATGGTGCGCATATAGTCCACCTCGGTCTCGGCATAGAAATAGCCGTTTTTCGCAGCGAGATAGGTATAGAAGAGGTCGCTTGACGGGCAGGAGATACGGAAAGAGTGCTTGTAGTATTTCTGCCAGCCCTCAAAGTGTTTGGCTTGCACAAGGCTCGCGCAGCCGCAATGGCATTTTATTCCGTGATACCAGTAGTGATTGCCGCTTATCGGTCTGTCCGGGTACTTGGCATGTGCCTGCATGAAACCCTCTATCATTGTCGGCGGGTAGAGAATATCATCATCTATCGGCAGTATCAGCGCATCGGGGTACAACAGGAGCGTAGGCAAAAACTTTTTCCATACGCGTGTATCATGTACGACCCAGTTCACGCGAATGCGGTCGTAGGCATCGATATACGACTGCACATTGGCGGGTAGTTCGCGGGTTGGGAACTCGTCAAGAGAGAGGTTAATCACAATAGCGTCCGGCAGGACTGTCTGCGCGAAAATCGTATCGAGTACGATGGGTATGTTACCTATGCGCTTGCTCCATGATGTGAGCGATACTACAATCTGTTCTTTCATAATTGCTCCTTTTCAAAATGTTCACACGCAGACTGGTCGGCAGGTTGATTGCTGTAGTCATCGTATAACCGAATGCGCTCGGTGCATGAGTTGTCAAAACCCATCTGCCAAAATGCGCATTGACAGCATGTGCGTTTCTTATTTTCCTTTGCCATATTGCTACAAATCAGTAGTTTACGTTGTACTTGCCAAATAAGCCTGTTTCAACGTGCTTATTTTTCCATCAGAAAATAGGCTCGTAGAAATAGGTCTTGTACTTATAGGTAAGCCGCTGCGGCTTCTCACAGTAGAGTTCGGTGCGCGGTACTCCGCAGCCGAATAAGATTGCTAAAATAATTGTTTTCATATCGCTTTTCTTTTTGATTTGTTTTCGATTTGTTTATTTTATGTCATTCTAAAAACGCAGCATTTCAGTATGTTAGCATTGTTTTCTTTTTCAAAACAGGCATTTTTCTTTTCTGAATAAAGAAATTCTTGGACGGCAGACGGGAGTCGAACCCGCGACGGTGAACCTAATCACTCCTTGCGCTGGTCGGCAAGGAACACTCGACCACTTGTGCGTACTGCCGTATGGTCTCTCTACTGACCTACTTAATGAATGGGTATGGGTCGGATGTAGCGGGAGACGCGGCGGACTTGCGCAGATTAGGCGGTCTATTAGTAAAATGCCTATCTACCTCAAAGATTAAGCCTGTGCCGATTTCTTTCACGTAACCTTTAAGCCATAAGTCATACGTACCATCGCCCTCCGTGGCATTGAACTGCGCCGCGATAGAGTCATTGGCGATACGCAGGGCTTTGAGTTGCTTGGCGTTGCCGTGTTCCAGCACCTCCGCTTTGGTCGTGACATGCTGATTAAAGAACGGGATGGTATCACCCACGTTCAGCGCGAGGGTCGCCGTACCGTCCATCGCATAACTACCTTGCGGGAAAGTCACCTCAAACTTTCCATCGCCGTCACCTGTCAGACTCACTCCGTAAGTCAGACCGAATTGCGTGCCGCACGAGCAGAGTGCCAAACACGCGATAATTGCAAATAAAAACTTCTTCATAGATGAAATGAATTTTGTTTGTGCGCCAACATTAAGCCGTGACGCATTCGGCTATTTTTGTTCTGTAGTTCACATTTGGTAGATAAAAAGTCGCGATTTGGTCTTTCGGCGGTGTTCTGAAAGTAAGGTCAGCCGAGCAGTTTGAACGCACCTTTGATGAGCATCTTGTACTTGCTCACGACGGGGATATAGTCAGCAACCCACCATACAAACAGGAGCACGACCACGATCAGCAGCACCCAAAAACCACGTGTGCAGTTGCGGTAATAGTCCGGCACAACCTTTTCCACGACGGTCTCTTTCTCTTTGTTCTGCTCCATGTGTGTGATACGCTCGCGCAGTTTTGTGACGAGTATCTGCAAACTGTCCGCTGCACAATCGACATCGAGATAGACTATTTTCGGCTTGGCGGGTGTAACAGCCGAAGCGGTGCTCGGTGTGTTGGTATTGGCTTTCTCCAACGCCGCCCGCAGCGCGATCTCTAACCGTGTCCGTTCACCTTGGAGCGTGTTGATCTCGGCTATATAGACGTTACCCATGCTGTCGCAGGCAAGAGCGAGATGTGCCCGGGCACTGTCTGCCGCCACGCCGATGAGCGAGTCCACTTTCTCCCGTTCGATGAGCGTGTTCGAGGTGTTTTCACTGACTACGGGTTTTTGGGTGGCACAACCGACCATGCCCGCAAGGAGCAACACGGCGCAAAAAACGCCGAAAATCAATCTGTAATGAGCATTTTTCTTCATTTTTGCTTTAATTTTATAAGTTTTTGACTGTTTTAAGCCAATTTTCTTGCATATATGGCTGGATTTTTGTAATTTTGCAGCCGATTTGTAACAAAATTAGTCACTTATGAAACAATTAACCCTCTGTTTATGCGCGATTTCTGCGCTTTTCCTATGCTCTTGCAAGGGTGACGCTAACGAACCCGATGGCAAGCAGCAAGTAGTTTTCAAAGTTTCCGCTTTTGATCAGTCCACCGAACCGATGAACAGCCCGCGCCGCGCTCCGCAGGCTACGATCCTCGATGATGAAGGTGGCGTGGCACTCACGGACTTATACGTATTCGACGGCTCAACGCAGGTGGCGCACCAAGTTTATGCAGACGATACCGACGCTTTCGGTACGGTGACGCTGGAGTTGTCTCATGGCAACCACAATCTGTCTTTCGTGGCTACCCGTTCATCCGGGTTGGCATATAGTGCAGGTGTGCTCTCTGCTACATCGTTGCGCTCGACTTTCGGCAAAACCCTTGCGCTGAATGTGTCCGGCAGTACTCCGGCGCAGAACCTTACGCTGGATCGTATCAGCGGCTTGCTCTATATCACCATCAATGATGAGTTCCCGGCGACCGCGAATCAGATCGAGTTCGTGATGGCTACCCGCTACACCTCGCTCAATGTGGCGACGCTCTGCGGTGCCAATGGTGCGGAGTGGAGTCAGAAGGTTTCGTGTACCGGCAAGGTTGGTCAGTCCGGCGTACAGTACAGCTTCAATTTCCTTGCGCCGAGTCTAACCGATGAGTACACCTCCGACCTGACGATCAACATCTACAACTCGCTTGACGCGGTTATCTACAGCGTGACCATCGAGGACGTGCGCTTGGCAGCTAACACTAAAACGATGCTGTCCGGCAACCTGTTCACATCTCCCTCCGCATCCGTCTCTGTCAGCCACACATGGAACAGCAACATCGTCGGTACGTGGTAACCGAAACCCATGTCCTCGACCTCGCTCCTATATCGGTTCTGTGCGCCAGCACGACGGCTGTCACGTTTACTGTTACTGTCAAGCCTACTTGGTCTGACCAGTCTGGTCGCGTGTTCTAAACCGGATGAGCCGGATCAGCCGACGGACGAACGTGTTGCCGATGCCAACGGGACGATCGTGTATGTGACGGACACGACGGAGTGGCGTGTCAAGATTTTCAAAGAGCATATTCTGTATAGTGAGGTGGCAAGTATCACCCTGCCAGCCCCGTGGGTGCTACCGACCCGAGAGGACGCTGCCGTGCTGCGATTGCTGGAGTACCCGCACGAGGAGCGGTTTGTGACCTGTGACGGTTATACGTTCGGGATGCCGAGTGCTTCTGTGTCGAAAGCAGGTGCTAAAACGAAGTACTCTGTGCTGGGTCTGCACAAGCGTCGTACGACCATCATCATCGAGTGGTAAGGCTCAAAAAATATACGATTATTAAGGTTTCAGACCTCCGAGGCAAAAAATTCTCTGGGGTTTGCCTTTTTATAATGTACTATTTTAAGATTTGCACAGGTCTGCGTACTCGGCTTTGGCATCGAATGACGGGCAGGCTTTCTGGGCGAAGTCCTTATGCCCGTATATCTTTGCTCCGGGGTATTTGGCGACGAGGTACTTCAGCAGTAAGATCAGGCTTGCTTTCTGTTCGTCGGTACGGGTGTCCTTTGGCTGCATTTTGGCATCACAGCCGCCGATATAGCACACACCGATGGAATTAGCGTTGTGCCCCGTACAATGCGCTCCTGCGGTCTCTAACGGTCTGCCCGGTTCGATCGTACCGTCGAGGTCGATGACGTAATGGTAGCCGATGTCTTTCCAGCCCTGCGCCTTGTGCCAACGCTTGATGTCAGCGGCTTTGTTATCGCGTCCCTCCGGCGTATCAGCGCAGTGGACGATGATCTCTTTGATGGTTCTCATACCTCACCTCCTTCCTGTTCCTGTTCGGGTTCGGGCGATGGTTCCGGTTCAGGTTCGGGATGGGATTCATGCCATGCTTCTTCCATCTCGATGCGGACTACATCGGTCACTTCGGTGTAGTCCTCCGGCTCGGAGGTGCGCACCTCTTTCCAAAACTCAGGAGCGGTGAATGCCGTTGGCTCCGGTGTAGGTGTCGAGCCAAGTGGCGTAGATAGTAGCGGAGGTGATGCCGAGTTCGGTTTCGAGGTCGGTGAGGTCGTTGTCGGTGATGCCGAGGTCTGCGAGGGTATGCTGTGAAGCCCATCCGCTGTTGGCACCTGTCACGGCGTTATAGACAGCCGCCGAGAGGGTCAAGGTCAGAGCCGTGATGGTCTTGCGGTTCGCAAGACGAAGGACGATGAACGAGCGGAAGTTTTGAAGGAACTGCTGGAGGTTGGAACTATCCAAGGTCGGAGACCAAGTGCCCAAATCTATACTACAAGCACTATCCTGCCCAAACTCTATCTTCAACAGATTCACACATCCTCTCCACTCTACGTTATCATTACCACCGCCCTTTGCTCCTCTTGTGAATGTGGTCACTTTGCCGAACTTGACCCATTGCAACTTGGGACAATCTACTGCGGTATGCCAAGCGTGGGTAGTACAATACGACAGGTCTATCCATAACAACTCCGGGCAGTTCTTTGCGAGTACATCTACACCATTGTTGCCATAAGCACCATTCCATCCAAGCAGCGTGATGTCCTCAACCTTTGCGGCACGAACCATTGCCGTGTCGTAATAATAGCAGGAAGTGAGGTAGTTGAACGCAGGCAGGTTGAGGTGTCGAAGAGTGCTCGATGAGATGAGGTCTTGGTATGCCCAATAACTCTTTACTCTTTGGAACTTCGGAGCATTGATAGCGTCATAGGCTCCACCCCATCGGCATTGCTCCGTGTCTATCAGTTCCGGCAAGTCCAATAGCGGTGTGGTTACATTCAGCAGCGTTTCGTGATAGTAGCCACCGGTGATATGTTTCAGCGATGGGAAACGAATAGGCTCGGAAGATGTCATTGTGAGCCAAGTCTTCGAATCGGAAGGAGTCGCGATGCTCCGGCAGTTAAGGATGAGCCTTGTGAGGTTCGGGAACATCTCCGATAGCCACACCGCTTTCATATCCCATTCCTCGTTATTGTCAACCAACTCCGTGATAGGGTTGTTGGTACTCAATACGGATTGTGCAAGACTGATTCCATCGGGTGTGTTGTCTCCGTTGCTTATCTTCCTATCCGCTACGAGTAACGGTGCTGATGGGAGGTCGGTGAGTTGGGAGAGACGCGACGGGATGCCGTAGGTTTCCGAACCCTGCAAACGGCTGATATAGTGTTCCCACATATCCGACAGGGAGCGGAGAGTGCCTGCGCCAAAGGGGAAACGCCATAAGCGGCGGAGCAGCAGGATGAGGTTCGACTTCATCTGCCGGACGGACGAGGTGAAGGTGTACGGCTGGTGCGATGCTACGACCTCATTGTAGGCGTCGGAGCCTGCCTGTTGGAAGGCTTGCTGTTTGAGCGGGTCGAGGGACTCATTGACCAGCGACACAAATTGGACACAAATTGCGGGTCGGTCGGCACACTCGCCACCTCCGCCAAGATAGACTCCGGCAAGCAGGTCTCGATATTTTTCTCAGATTCATTCATATGCTTTAAAAAAGTTTCAATTGTCTTTGTTCTATATCTACCCTCTTACATGCTTTATCAAAATACTCCTTATTCAACTCAAACCCTATAAAATGCCTCTTTTCCTTGATGCAAGCGACTGCGGTCGTCCCGCTGCCCATGCAATTATCCAAAATCGTGTCGCCTTCGTTGCTGTAGGTGCGGATGAGGTATCGCAACAGGTCCACAGGCTTTTGGGTGGGGTGGATCGCCTCGGCTTGTCCGTTTTGCGTGTCTCTCGTGAAATGCAGGATGCTCTCTGGGTATCGCTCATCGCCCATCTTGGTCACAATATCGTCACGGACTTTGCCATAGTTGGAACTTGCGCCCGTCTGTCCTTTAGAGTAAGCCGTTCCGGGTCGCATTTGCGGATTGTAGGTCGGCAGGCTGTTATAGAACACCAATATGGTCTCGTGCTTTCTCATCGGCTCTTGTTTGGCATTGAGCCAGCCCGTTCCCTTCTCCTTTTCCCAAATCCACTCATATTTGAGCCAATCGAGGTTGCTACATCCGAGTATCTTGTCGAACGGGCATTGAGCAAACAGGACGATCGGAGCACCGCGTTTGATGATGCGCTTGTATTGCGCCCAAAGTTGGTCAAGCGGTATGATGCTGTCCCACTTGTTAGCGGTCGTTCCGTAAGGCAAATCGCAGATGATGGCATCAATGGAGCCATCGGGTATGTGTTTCATGCCTTCGAGGCAGTCGATGTTATATATTTTGTCGATTTCCATCCCTCTACATTTAATTCATTGCGAACACAGGGCAAGCCAATGCCCTATGCCCTAAAATCATCCCAGCATCCCATCATCGGTGTTGCCTCCATTGCCGCCGTTTGCCGGTACGACCTCTGCCGTCGCTGCGCCCGAACGGTACGGCACTTTCGATGCCGCTTTGTCTTGGCGGAACTTCTCGCTGAATTTCTTGCCAACCGTTACCGCTACCCGCCATTCAAGGTCGGATGCACGCAGGTCGCTCTCCTCGGCCTTGTTGCGGATTTCCACCGACGCATCCTCGGCATGTGCAGCCGTCGTGCGAGCCAAGATACCCTTGTCGCTGATGCTGCCCTTACACTCAGGACGGATGGTGATGAAGGTCTTGCCCTCGTCGAAACTAATACGCACGGCATTGCTCTCCAGCAGCTCTTCGAGGATGACCTCACAAGCCGCCTCCAGACATGCTTTGACCTCAAACTTACGGAGCGAACAGCGTTTGTCCACCTTGTCGGCGAGTTCGTTGTTCGTGATAACATGGTCGATCTCCTCCTGAGCAACCCAAGAGTGACCCTGACCGTTTGCGATTTGCGCCGCATTGGGCGTAAATTCGTGTACTGAATACTTGTTCATACTCTTTTGATTTTAGAAAAACTATAGTTTTAGTTATACAAAATGTGCACTTTTTCTATGCGGAAAACTGGGCGTTGGCCGGGGTTAGGGAGTGGATGGGGTCCAAGGTTGTCCGTTGCGGGTATAAGCAACCGAGAAGTGCCCTGTTCCCATATTTGGATGGAATGTGCCATTTACAATATCCACCATACCTTCCCTTGTTGTCGATTTGAACGGCGCGAAATTGTACTGCCCGCTGTTTAACTTTGCAAAATCTACAATCACTCCCGTTCCATATTGCGGACTGCCATCGTTATTGCCTGCCATGATATACATAGGCTTTGCGTTAGCCGATATACTTCCGCTGAAAGTTCCATAACTCGTTCCGTTTACAATCGCATAGGACTTGCCGAACTTGATATTGTATTCCGTACCCTCTACGGCATTTGCTGTCTCCAAACGAGTGCCGGCAAAGTCCAAACGCAACTTGTTCGATAAGTGGAATGTCATACCTACATAGAATTGGTCTGTTTGGTCTATACGGCTTCCGAAGCATACCATGTGCGATGCAACTCGCTGCTGAATCTTGATGTGCATTTCGAGAACAGTATCGGTTGTCGGAACTATGCCAGTATTTACCCAAGATGCTCCATCCCCCACGAGCCACCTTATCGGCATAGTGACTCCTTGCGGTTCGAGTCCGAGCGAGCAGACCATCATCGGGTCTTCGTTGATGAACCCCGCCAGAGCGGTAGCCTTGTCCTTCCCTGCTTGACCTTGAGCAGCGATGCCGTTGAGATAGGCGTTCGTCGCCTTGATCACCGCCACTCCATCATCTCCAAACGCTGCGAGGATGGCTTGCATGGTCGCACCCGTCAGCCAACTGATCCGGCAGAAGAGATTGCCGAGCGATGCAGCGGTGATTTTATATCGTCCGAAGCCTGCCGCCGTGAGATATTTTGCACCCAAGCCGATCATACCGTCACCTCCTCGCCGCCGATGTACATGATGCTGTCATAAACCGTGTGCTGCGCCGCTGCCGAGTCGCCGGGCCATTGCTGCTCCACGATACGCATGTGTTCTGTTTCGCCGGTCTCAGGGTCGCGGGCAAAGGCACTGACGATGCCCTCCACGTTGTCCTGCGTCCCGACATTGCGGATGGTGAACGTGTCCGCAATCTGCTGCGCTTGCAACACAGCCTCATGTATCTTGCCTTGCATTTTGAGCGCAAGGTCTGTCTGGCCGATGCGGTACAAAGCCGCTGTTAGAACTTTTGAAATTACACTCATGATTCTTGAATTTGATAGTTAAACACTTCGTCGCCGGCTGCGGGATTGGTGGTGGTGTCGATGGCATTGCCCTCATCGTCGTAGAGCGTCGGATAACCGTTCTCCGCCCACGTCTTCTCCGGATCGACATATATGACCGACGCAAGGTCTTGTGTGGTCTCTGCTCCCGTCCGCATGAGGCTGTGTATGGTGACGGTGACTTTGCCATATCCATAGAGCGCACCCATCACGTCGTCATTGATGTCCTTGACCTCCTGTTCGGTAGCGAGTTCCACCGGCACAACGACCTCTTCCCCGCCATCCTCCGTAATGACCTTCACCGTGTCACCATCCTTGACAATATGGAAGAAGTCCTTGACTTGCTCCGCCGCGTCACCGGAACTGCCTTCCTCGTCGGTGTAGAGTTTGATAAACAGTTTGTCGCCTGCCACAATAGCCGCCACACTCTCTGCGAGCGTCAGCGTCATCGTGCCGTTACTGTACGCAAAGGTCAGCAGGTTCCAGTCCATCGGCGTGTAGAGCACATCGCCTTGGGACTTGTTGATGATACCGAGCACGTTGTTCTTCGTGAACGTACCCGTCAAGCCGGTCAGCGTGATCACGCGACCAGCCACTCCGTCGATATTGTAGATAATCTCTTTCATAATACTATTCCTGCCTTTGCGAGTTTCTCAATCTTGTTTAGTTTAGCCATGAGGTCTTGCTGATCGTTGATGTCGCCGACCAACTTACCCCATACCGCACCGCCCTTCGGCGGGTCGATGGTCACGGGTCTGCCCTGCTGCTCCTTGATGATGATGTCATTGCCGCGAGGCTTGATGATGATCACTTTCTCTTCTGCCATAGTCGTAGGGATTAAGATTGTGATGCTGAAGTGTTATCTGTCTCGCCGGTGGTCTTGGCTACCCGCTCTGCACGTACCGCAAACTCATCGTAGGCGATCAGTTGGGTCATGGCATTATCGGCATAGACCTCCAAGGCATACACGCCGGGCAGCATACGTGCCGTGACGGTGGCAGGGAACGTAGCGTCATGCCCCACCGATCCCGTCGGTGCAGCCTCGACCGTTGCCCGATAGAACTTGCGGGTGCTCTTGCTATGAAGCACAACGACGGGCGCAGACTGTAATGCTGCCCCGCCGAGATAGCGAACGCGACCTGCGTAGTATTCTCCTCCAATAGGTAATATATCCATGTTCGTAATGTTTTGGTTCGTTGTGATGACTTTCGTCTGCGGGAAAGACGCTACCGTAACCCTCAAAAAAACGGCTGTCCTCGCCGCAGACTACTTGCCTAATCCTCGTCTGCTATTTCGCGCAGAATGTCGATGAGCGCGACCATGAGCAGCGTCAGCAACCCCGCCGGAGCAAAGATGATCGCTAACAGTATCGCCATGCCGTGCAGCATGTACTTGCGGGCTTTCTTCAGCACCTCGTGAAATCTCTCTTGCATAGTCATTGTTTTCTGTTGGATTTGTAAGACACCCCGTTTTTGCGGAGGTAGTTAAGAACTGTTGCAGGTGTTCTGCCGATCATCTGTGCGATCTCACTCGCGCTTTTCTCGTAACGGAACTTCCATATCGTCCGTTTCTCGTCTTCATTCAGTCTTGGCATCGTCTTGTGTTTTTTTGATTGGTTTGACACCGCCGTCCAGCACCTCGTCCACTCTCTCCTCCTCTATACCCAACTTGCGGGCAATCTCGCCTTTGAGAGCCGGGCGCAACAGTTTGAAGAAAACAGCGTTAGGGTTCACGATGAGTATGTTTCCGCTGATACTCCATAACTCTACGGCACATATCAGCACGGCGATGAGACTTGTGACGAACATGCTCTCCCAGTCCTTGACCTGTTCGATCATAATGGTGATGAGCAGAGCCGATCCGTATGCGGCTATCTTGCTGATGCTGTCTCGTGCCAACTCGGAGCGTGCATATTTGCCCTGACGCACCGCCGCCCAGATACCCCAAAAGGCATCGAGCGCAACGGCGATGATGACGGCAAGCACCGACACTTTATAGTCACCGAGAAAATTGATGATAGCACTGAATAAGACGAGCAGCCATCCCCATAAGGTCTGCAAGAGTTCCCGCATTTTGATCACGAAATTATGAAAAATTATACCCCAGTTCATTTTACTTTTGCCTTGTTTTTTTTGTTTAGCGAGCGCAAAGGTACAGAATATATTTCATACTTTGGGTATGAAAGGGCTTGTAAGAATTGCGATATTTCTTTGTCTTAAAAGTTAGGTCTTGGAGCGCATGTTTTGACGGTCATCAGAGGCAAAAAAGGGCACAGAATGCGCCTACACCTTAATATAAAATACACACGAATTGCACACACCTATACGCACGAGAACGGGCAGTAAAGGTGATCGAGAAAGCGACAAAAACGAGCAAAAAAAGCGACAAAATTTAGCCAAAAACGCCCAAATTAAAGAAAAAATTAAATTTTTTGCAAAAAAGTTATCGAAAAATTTGCATATATCAAATAATTGTATTACCTTTGCAGCGTCAAATTAAAATAAATGTTTAATTGAATAGTAAAACACAATGTAGCACTATGGCAAAAGAGATGCAGTACATAAGCCCTCTCATCGAGCGAGTTGAAGAGGTTTTAGACAAAGGCACTTATCGCGGTTACGACTACCTGATCATGTCGTTTGGCACGCACCCTTGTGCGTATGTCGCGATCCCGAAGAAAAGCAAGTATCACGGTCAGTTCTACGACGATGTGCCGGTACAGTGTCACGGCGGTCTGACGTTTTCGAGCGCACGCCCCGATATGGACGGTCAGTGGTGCATCGGCTGGGACTATACTCACGCAGGCGACTACACCGCAGCCCTGCCGAACTTTAACGAGCGCAGATGGACTACCGCAGAGATACAGGCTGAAGTGCGCGATGTGATTGATCAACTTATCAAATTAGAACCGTAATATGTACGCACTGGATTTGAGCCTCAAGCACGAATGGTTTAACATGATAGCAGCAGGACGCAAAAGCGAAGAGTACCGCGATTTTCGACCGTACTACGCCAACCGCCTGCTCTATCATAAGAACCTTGGACAGAAAGAGTATTGGGACACGATTTTCGCCAACATGAAAAACGCCCCATACTACAAGCCGCAGCAGTTACTCCGTGATTATGGCGCACGCCGATATGACGCAGTACGTTTTCACAAGGGGCAAGGCGGCAAGCAGACAATGCTCTTTGAGTTCGCAGGGTTAGGGATAGGCAAAGGCAGACCCGAGTGGGGTGCTCCCGATGAAGACGTGTTCATCATCAAACTCGGTCGCCGAATTGGATAGCAAAGTAAACTTTATAGTAAACTTTATAGTAAACTTCACGCTATGAGTTACATGATCACGTGCCCCTATTGTGGCGGCAAAACAGACTGGCGGCAGCACAATGTCGATACGCACGACGAAGCAATTAACATCATCGAGTGCCCGCACTGTGATAAGCAGTTCCGTGCAGACACTATCGTAATGATTGATTTCAATGTCAGCAAGTGCGATTGTCAGAATGACGGCAAGCACGACTGGCGATTGACAACGACGATGCCGAAAGCACTCTCCCGTATGGAATGTTCTATGTGCGGTGAACAAAGAGAACTAACCGACGATGAGCGCAAGCAGTACGACATACCGACCTTGCAAGAGTATCTTGATAGTCTCAAGGCACAATCTAAAAAGCAATGATATGATACGAGTATATCTACCAAATGAGAAAGTTCCGCGTAACCGCTACATATACGGTCTCTACGCGAAAGATGGCAAGGACGCGCTTGTTATTAACATCATGCGCATAGATGATACTCCTATCTTCGGTGACTTGCAGCACGAAAACACCTCACTGATCCCGGTGGGGTTCGTCATGGCATCGGACATGATGAAGTTATTAAAAGATAATATGCAGGTGAGCCTATCGTCACTTACGGCTATTGGTAAGGCACAAGCGATGTGGCACACTCCTGCCGAAAAATAATTACGGCTATGGGTATCAAAGGTTTTTGCATATTGAAGAGCACGCAGACGGTACGCGGTTACGCGGGCGACATAGCAGAACTGCTCAACACTCCGCTGGTCATCTTTGACGTAGCGGTGAACGGCGACGGCTTTCTTATTTTGAATAAGAGCATGACCGCAATGGCAGATGTGCGTATGCCGGACGTTGACAGGTACTTCCTTTGTGAGATAGTCTGCGGCGTAGTGATACCTCCCGATCTGCCGCTTGAGCAGAAGATGGCAGAGGTAGCCAAAAGGCAGTTGCGCGTAGGCGGCTACAATAACATTATCAAAAACATGGTGATCGCAGGCAGTCTCGCGAAAGGCAAGTTTGATGACAGATTTTTATTTGAATGATATATTATGAAACAGAAATTTATTGAGTTCCTGAAAGCGCACAATGCGCATGAGAGTTACGCGCAGAACGCGCTCAATGACCATCACGCGCTGGTCGAGGACATCATGCAACGTAACCGCGTCGAGGTATGGGTATCGGCTGGCTTTGACTGGGCGAAGACCCCGCAAGGGCAGGACTATTGGACGAACTTGGATATCGAGTGGCGTAACCTTGTTTTTGCAACCGAGCAACCCGCTCCGTAAAAATCTTACGGCTATGACTGAAGAGCAAATGAGACATAACGCGCTCGTCTATCTGACAGAAGGATACGATGAGTACCACCGCGAGCAGTTGCTGAACGGCGAAGACACTCCGCACCCTGTGCATGAACGACCGATCGTTGAGGCACATGTAGCCGGTGCGCACAGCCGTGACAAAGAGGTGAACGATCTCGAAAAAGCCCTCGCGAACGTCAATGAGTTGTGCCATCAGCAGCGTAACAAGATTTACGAACTCCGTCACCCGTGGGTGAAAGCCGATGAGCGCAAGCCGGACTTACGTAAGGACGCAAATGGTTTTACAGACGGTATCTCGATTGAGGTACTGGCAAAGACCGAAAAATGCGATTACGTAACGGCTTGGTACTCCTATCAGATCGACACATGGTTCATGTGCCTTGGCGAGATCGCAGGCGAGTCCGTTTTGCCGTACAAAGTAGTTGAATGGATGAAAATTCCGAAGGACTGATTATGGAATACGATGCAAACTGGTCTCGCGTGGTGTACGGTGAAGTGAAGTTCTTGATTGGCACGTATGTAGGTATCAAACTGATTAAGTGGTATGATAGTTTCTGCCTTCTCCCGACACTCGTAATAGAGAAGCCCGAAATGGCTGAAAATTGGCTTTTCCGCTTGCAGTTCCTGAATTTTGAAATAACTAACGACGCTTTTGAATAAGATGAACGCTGAAGAGATATACAAACGTGCGATACAAGAGAAAGGTGTTGAGCACCAGCGCAGGATCGCCATCGAAGAAATGGCAGAACTGACCAACGCCCTGATGAAATTCGATCGGGGACGTACAACAGTAGATGACATCATTGAGGAGATCGCCGACGTGACCATTATGATGCAGCAACTCGCGATCATATACGGTAAGAACGCGGTCGCACTCCAAATAGAATACAAAACCCAACGACTAAAAAGAAGACTCGATGAACACAACGCAGACTAACAAACCATTAAACGGCAAGGCGATATACTCGCCAAAAGGAGGTACGTATGCAGACGATTGACATTACAGGGCAACGATTTGGCAGGCTCGTAGTAATAGAGCAACTTCCTGAACGCAGACGTAAGCATATCGTTTGGCGGTGCAAATGCGACTGCGGCAACTATTCAGATGTTCTCGGATATTCTTTGCGCTATGGTACTACTCAAAGTTGCGGTTGTCTCGAAACAGAAAATAAGGAGCGTATTTTAGGGCAGCACAAAAAGCATGAGTTTAGCAAAGATCCTAACTTGCGGCATATTTACAATGTTTGGAAAAGTATGCGAGGAAGATGCAATAGACGTACTGATAAAAGGTATCATAGATATGGTGAGCGTGGTATTTCTATATGCGAGGAGTGGAAAGATCCTACCGTTTTTGTGGACTGGGCTATTGCGCATGGCTATCAGCGAGGACTAACGCTCGATCGGATAAATAACGATGGCAACTATTGCCCTGAAAACTGCCGATTTGTACCCGTTAAGGTAAACAACAGGAACAGTTCAAATACTCACCTGCACATAGATGAAGTTGAGCAAATACGCAAAGAGTATAGAAGCACTCATCGAAGGCAGGTTGATATAGCATCAGATTATGGAGTTACACAACAAACCGTATCACGAATAGTAAACAAGAAATCTTGGTTATAATAAAAAACACCCCTATATGGAAAGCAAACTACATGACATACTTTTGTTCGACGGGATGCACGCGCAAGTGCCGGACGGGACGATACTCGTCAGAGCCTATTTCAACGGCATTGCGAACGTGATGCGTTGTTTCGTTCCGCGTGGCGGCGGGTACAGCCCCAAGAGTGACGCGCAGCGGTACATCAAAGAACTGCGCCTGCTCGGTGTGGCGGTCTTCATTGAGACAGAAGAGATCCTGCCCGCTCCCCAGTACCAGGGCATCAAGCCCGACGGTGATGAGATACCGATCGAACTGACGGACGCAGCCGACAACGACTCGGCGTATTTTGAAACGGCATTCTGATGGACTATTGCGGCGATTGCAGACATATTAACGGCGTTTGTGCTTGCGTAGGTTTCTGCGATAAGCATTTCCGCGAGGTACGCACCGACCGCCCTGCGTGTACGGCTTTCGGCAGACGCAAGCCCGCCAAGCCCGTGCTCAAAGCCCCGACGGTGGACGCTCCCACGACCGAGCCGGTGAAAGAGCCGCAGTCGATCGTTGAAACCAAGCCCGTTGCGCAGCAAGAGCCGCAGGCACAGCCGAGACGCAAACGCGGTACGGTGTCGTTCCTTGAGAGACTGACCCCCGTTGAGCGCATGTACCTCATCACCGCCTACCATCGCGAGCCGATGGCGCAGATACAGGCACGGTTCGGGGTGTCGCGCATGTGCTTGCTCCGAACGCTCAAAGAACTGGGTGTGAACGTCCGCAAGCGCGGCGAAGTGACCAAGGCAGGCAAAGAGCGGCAGATGACCGGGCTGAAACGCCATTTTGCAGAGAGGAGGGCGCAATGAGTATGCACATCATCGACGGGCGGGTAGATAACTACAAGCGACCCGAGGATTACGACGGCTATAACGATTATTACGTCAATCCCGAATGGCAGCGGCGGTGCAGACCAATGCTCCCGAAGTCCGACCCTGCCGAAGACGATTAACCCCCTATAGCAAAGAAGGTTAATGTTTTTCCAGAAGAAGGTTAACCTTTTATGCCATAAAATCATAACTAACTTTTTGAGACCACTATGACACAGGCTGAATTAGACAGTTTACACATCGTCAAACTGAATGAGACGATCGACATTTACAGAGAGTACGCAGACACGCTCCACAGCGCATTGCTCGCGTCCTTTGACCGCAATATCGAGGTATGCAGGGTCTGCACCGAGGCAACCAAGTCCGTCACGAACGCATGGCTATGGTCGATGATCCTGCTCACGGCTGCGTTCCTCTTCGCAATAGCATATATCGACACTAAAAAGAAATAAATTATGACAGACGAATATATTGAAGCGATAGCCAAAGAGATATTCCCCGGCTTTGAAGAGTTGCAATCGGTCTTCATACAAGGCGCAAAGTTCGAGCGCGAAAACAGAGACCGCGACGATGAGATCGAAGACCTCAAGCACCAAGTACGAAAGGCGCAGAACGAACGCGATATTTTCCGAATGGCGTTTCGGCTGGTAAAGAACGCACCGAAATGGGTGAGTGTCAATTTCGATCTCCCGAAAGTTGGTCAGCAGGTTTTTATCAGGTTCGGCAGAGAGCAGAAAGCCTATATGTCGGCAATGTTCCTCGGCAAAGAGAACGGCGATAATATCTTTTGCCCGATCACGCTATCAGGCAGTCACGTCCAATGGTCACGTGACAAAGTGATCTACAACGTCACAGAATGGATGACTATTTTAGAATAAGGAGATTATAATATGAAACCATTAGATTTGAAAGCATTAGAACTGGCAGGCATGATATTATGCGCCATCGTGGATTTGGCTATCATCGCTGCGGCGGTGTTCCTCTACCTGTACACCGGGCACGGCGCATGGATGACGCTGCTGCTGATCGTCGTATGGTCGTACGGGCTGTTTTTGCCACGCGACTACCAAAAGGCGCAAAAGAAACTCAATGAGTACAAGGAGAAAGAGGAAGAGCAGAAAAAGAAAGCGAAAGAGCCGACAACTATCACCGTCAAGTTGGTGGTGGACGCTGATGAGGTGTTTCGCTCGCTCGGTATCGAGAGAAAAGACGTGAACCGCTTTGAGATCGACAACCCGTTCTACCAACAATTTGACAACGGAGGCACAACTCCAATTTAAGAAAGGACTAATTATGACCAACGAAGAAATCATCGAGAGACTGCAAAAAGAGAATGCAGAACTGAAATCCGAACTGGCTCCGTTTCGGCAAATGAAAAACGAGTACGAGCGGTACTACAAAGAGAACAAGGGCAATGACACCATCGTTCGCGACGAGAACGGACACATCAACGTCATCTTCGGCGATGGCAAGGTACTGCTCTCCATCATGGATGCCTCGCTGACGAGAGATAACGCCCCTGTTCACGGTATCGTCTTGAGCGCACTCAAAGAAGAGCACAAGAAAGGCGTTGATCTCTACAACGGCAGGTGCGTTCCCGATCTCGCAAAAGAGGGCATCATCTATCCTACGTCCATCGTCCTTGTGTTCAAAGACGCTGAAGGCGCAAAGGTGCTTGAAGAGTTCACCAAAGAGGTAAAGAACCGCTTTGCAACCGATATCCAAAACAAAGGAGCGTAACTATGCCAAACAAGAAACCGAGATACTGCATGATGTGCATGAACCAGCGGACGGATGACCTCCGAGGACAGATGTTCTGCGTCAAGACCAAGCAGATCATCACCTACCAAAGCGTCTGCTCCTGCGGCATGTACGATGAACGCGTCGGTATCTTCTAACCAACCACCCAAAAGTTAGTACCGATTCTTCCAAAAGAATGTACCGTAAGTTCCAGAAGAATGTATCGAAAGATTTTATAAGCCCTATGATCACCACGACAATGACACCCGATGAGGTGCTGGCACAGATGCTTGCCGACCGCGAAGAGATCAAACGCGAGTGTGTGCAGTACATGGCAAAAGGCAACTGCAAAGAGGTGCGCACCGCCAAGACCTTCCCCCTCCGTTATATCCACGAGTACACCGCCACGTCCGGAAACCGCTACCTCGTCATGCTCACCTTCAACAGCCGCCAAGACCTGTTCCATTTCTCCGCAGGTCTCGAAGCCGCAGCGGTCATCGACACCGAGCGCGGCAAGATGCTATGCGCGATGATACTCAACTTTGAAGACCACCGCCTGCACACGTTCTATTTCATGCCCCACCTGTTCAAACGCTACAAGGAGCGTATGGGCTACAAGCAGGACGGTATCGACCTCATGCGGGTATTCTTCAAAAAGAACATGGACACCGTTCACATGGCTGACTACCGCCGCAAGAGCAAGGACGATGACACCGACATCATGCTGTCCTGCGTGGACGGAGCGGTTTTCGGCTACCGTCACCCCCTCGACCGTTGCAGTTTCGTGCTGATGACCTTCATCGCCAACGACACCATGCAGGAAGGCTACAAAGCCAAGTTCAACGACCTCTATAATAACGAGATCATGGACGGCTACGACGAGGTGTGTCATTATTTCCCCGCTTATCAGAAACAACAGATACGTTTACGAACCAAAAAGAAAGGCAACAAAGATGTATAAGAAGAAATTTATCTCCACGGCCGACGCGGCCAAGATCGCAGGCGTGACCTCGCAGACCATCCGTAACCTGTGCAAGGCAGGCACGCTGTCCTATCAGATGCGCAGTAACCTGTTCTACCCGAACCGTGAGGAGGTGGAGCGGTACGCCGCCACCATCGCCGATATTCACCCCGTCACCGAGGACATCGAGCAGTACAAGCACCAGTTAGAGACCGAGCGCGACAGGCTCAAAAACGAGTTGATGACCATGCAAGCCAAGTACCGCGAACGAATGCTGAACCTTGACATGTTCCCTCGCCGCATCGAGGCGATACGCGACACGCTGCTCGCCGTCATGGAGGGCGTGAACCGATACGTCGATTTCGCCGACTGCTGCGTCACACCGCGCGAACTCAATGCCGTGTGGGACGCGCTGCAAGGCAAGACGTTCGAGGAGATAGGCGGTAAGTTCCACGTCACCCCCCAATCGGCACGGCTCATCTGGGCGAAAGGACTGCGTAAGTTCGCACACGTCAAAGCCGCGTTCTATCACCTCAACTCGCAGAACGACGAACTGCGCGAGACGCTGAAGGAGAAAAACGTGGAGATAGCCAACCTAAAAGCCCAACTCAACGATAAGCAGATCAAGGTGGACGAGGACACGCAGAACATGAGCCGGTTGCTCGCCGCACGATTGGATAATTTCGGTCTCTCCGCACGGACGATGAACTGCATGAGGTACGCCGAGATAGACACCCTCCGCGACCTGCTCAAGCACTTCCGCACCGACCTGCTCAAATACCGCAATTTCGGCAAGAAGAGCCTGTGCGAGTTGGACGAACTGCTCGAAGATCACGGGCTGCGTTGGGGCATGGATGTCGATCTCTACCCGGAGTACGTGCCGGAGGTCGTGGCTTGACCACGGTGAAGGCAAGTGCTTGAACGCGTTGAAGGCAAGTGCTTGAACGCGGTGAAGGGTTTTGACCATACGAAAGGAGGTGTTTCCTCCTTTTTTTAATGCTTTTTGCCGGAATTATTTGCAGATGTCACTTTTTTTTCGTACCTTTGCACCCGATTTGTAAAACCCTCAACGATATGCAACCCTCAAATACCATTCTTGCGCTATTGTGCGTATTCACTCTGATCTCCTGCAATCAGGACGAGCCTGACGATACGAAGAAAGATGGAGACACCCCCACCTCTCAACATCAACCCTCCGATCCCGCCACTTGGTCGCCTGTAGGTAAGATGTATGTAAGTGACATATCTGGAGAAGACAAGAACCCATACGGCTATGAGCAGTTCTGGCATGTCATAAACTTCTTCTCAAAGGATAGTGCTTACTCATATTGCACAATCTACAATGATTTAACACCTATGCCGGAGATGGATTTCAACACATACTCATCGTACAAGATGGCATATCCGAAAGTCTTCTTCACGGTCGGAATAGATAAGAGCGAGGCATCATTCACTGATACGCTCACTATTATCGGTAGTTCTATTCACTACTTGATGCAAGATTAAACGCTGCCTGTGCTTACACAAACTATTTTCTGCGTAGTTCCGTTGATGTTCACATTCTGCGTGTACAACTGACCTGCAACATTCGGATTTGATGAAGGCAGACCCTTGGCGATTACCTTTAGCATATCCGTCGAGTCGGTATATACATAGAACGTACTCATCGCGTTAGCAATGATTCCAATTCCATCTTTCGCCAATACAACAAATTTATCCATATTGATGATAGATGCTGTTACGGCATGACCTTGGAATGAGATATGATTGGACAACATATTTTGACCGTCGATCGACAAATCGTAAACTCCCTTAATCTCTATGATCACTGTACCTGCAGGTAATTCCACATCCGGCAATTCTACTGCTGGCATCGTCTTTGAGTCTGTAGCATTGTTGCTTTCGTTAGGGTTATAGCAGTTCGCAGATATTCCACAATACTTATCATCAGAACTATATATAACAGTTCCATTACTATGCCTTATCTCCATATGCAGAGTAAAACTGCCTTCTACTCTCGCATATGCTCCGTTGATAGGACGTGTGCTTGAATACGCAGAAGCGTCTATCGTGTATGCAGGCACTTTTATTGCGTATTTTCCTCCTGATATAACAAACGACTTAGAAGCAAACACCTCTCCAGAGTTACTTCCTGTTCCATCCAGACTTTTGTACGAACTCAAACACTCTTCCACATGCGTTTCCTCAACGGTAACTGTATTAGAAATGCTATCATTCGTGACATAAATAGTGCTTTGATCTGTAACTACGGCAATCGTGTTCCTATTTACTACACGGAAGCAGCCTATGCGGCTCTTGTAGCCAGTCTTAGATAGGAATACAGGCGGCAACGTGTTCGTCTCAATGCCACAAGCGGCAGCGAGAGCGTCTTCATAGTCGGCACCTGCCCAAAAGCCAACACCCTCCGACTGATACGTTTGCCCGTCAATGGTCTTTTGTCCGTAGTCAGCGAGACCGCTCATACCTGCCCGAACGACACCGCCTTGCACTAACTTGATGAGTGCAGAGAGCAGCAGACCTCCGTCGATACTCGTCACCTCTTTCGTCGCGTCGCGTTCAAGAGCCTTGGCGAGATAGCCTGCGTGGTAAGCAGTCGGTTTCTCTCCCTGCTGTACCATGATGCCCGTGAGGGTGTAGTAGTAATCAGCCCCACTCGAAGTAACTTGCAGCGCGAGTTTCCCGCCATGCCCTGTGACCACAAGCGTTTTATTCTTATAGTGCTGCATAGTTCCGATAGTACCATCCTTAACCATCCACCCCAAATCACTATAAGCAGAGCCTATCTTCTCTTTCGCTAACAGTCCGTATGCGTTTCCGTCTATAGCTGCTATGGAGATTACATATTTCTTTCCATTCTCAAGAACTATATCCGTATCTTTTGTAGATGTAATTATCTGGCACGGGTCAACGCCGGAATACAGGTTCTCGCCGCCTATCTCCTTGAAGATTTCCTCTCCGGCGTTCTTGCCGTCTTCGGTCAGCATGGACTTGAACCTTATGTTACCGAACACCTCCGCTCCGTTAACAGCAATAATACGGGGGGGCTTGGAGAGGAAGTCGATGATGAGTTGGCGGTTTGCGTCCTGAATCTGCTCGGTGGTGATCGTGCCGCCCTCGATAGCCGTAAAACCGCAAGTAGGGCTAAAGACACGCTCATAGGTCATCTGACCGTTTTTTTCTTCGGCAAACTCCGAACTCAAGATACCTAACAACAGGTATTGCGGGTATTGGTCTTGGTCGCTTATCTCCGCGTCTTTGTGATAGACCCCGTTCGTCTCGGCTGCGTCCTTATCCATGAGGATGACCGTCGCCCATTCGAGGTTGTCAGTACCGCAGACAGCGAACACGTAATACGGTTTCGTTCCGTCGAGCGCATTGCCTTGGTAGTCGGCATTCAGCGACGCTTCCGGCTGGATCTGCCATAGACCGCCGTTGGCATAGTCGATATACGGCTGCTGCGTGTGCTGTAACTGACCATACGACACTTTCAGCCCCGTGAACACACCATTGGTATGCAACGGCAGTATCTCGGAGGTATAGCCGAACTGGTACTTTTCGTTACCGACCAGCATCATCTCGGTGTTCATGCTCGTGATCATGTCTGCCACCTCGCTTGCGTCACGCCAGCCGCGACGGGAGAGGTTGATAGACCGCTGACCGAGACCTTCGGTAGCGTACGACACATTGGTGATCGCCGCCTCCATCTCGGACAGCACACCGCGCACCAAGGCACTTGACAACGTAAACGACACATCGTCCACCTTGGTCAGTTTGTACGAATATGCCACGACGCGGGAGATAAAGTCCACCGGCACACGGCGGTTCTGCTCGTTGAGCGTAAAGCCTAACTTCTCGGAGTTAATGGTGTACTGCGCACCGAAATAGACATCCTTGCCGCCGAACGAATCGGGGTCGGACGTACACTTGACATCGGGCACGGTGTCCTGGTACTCCATCAGTTTTTCGTACGCTTTCTGCGCCAACTCCTCTTGTGCATAGGTGATATACGCTTCGGGCATCTTCATGTTGAACAGGGCAAACTTATCACCCTCATAGCCGCCCGCCTCTCGTGCCCTCGGCTTGAAGTTACCGCTCGGAATGAGCGTACCGTCCTCTATCGAACCGTCGGCTACGATGACGAACCGCAGGGTGTAGTTGGTCTCGGGCTGACCCGTGGACGGGTTGGTTTTCTTCTGCGTCTTATTGGCGATCTCGAACTCGCGTCCGTTGAGGTAGCCGCTCTCAAAGCGCACGGAGAGCGTCTTGCCCTCTTCGATCTGAAGGGGGTAGAAATCACCTTCAGGCTGGATCTCCTGCCCTTGCGAATTGACTACGATACCCTCGCAGGTGTATTCGGGGATGGTGTTACCGTCTTTCTTCTTGCTGCGCTCTTCGACCTTACTCACAACGAAATGGCACTGCGGGTACACATCATCGAAATACTCCACTTTCTCGTTACCCGTGTTCACTTGGTCGTTGGCGATACCGCCGTGTGCGTCCACTCCAAGGATGACGGTGTTATTGTCTTTGTCCTTGACGGCATACGCGCCGGTGATACCAGCCGCTTGCATGGCGGCAGTCGGGTACGTCACCCCGTCCACGGTGCAGGTGTGGTTGGCTTTGAGCCGCAGCCGCTTGCCGAACGTGGACTGCATCTGCGACACCTCGTCGATACCTTTGACGGCTTGGTATGTCATGTTACGCTCCGAACCGTACGGGATGATTACCTGCGGTATGTTGGACTCGTCGCGGGAGTAATCGACTTTCTTCAGACCGCCCGTGATGACCGGGTGCGTCTCGCGGTTGATACCCTCGGTGTTCTTATACGAGAAATCATCGGCATGGTTCATGCTCTGCGTATCAAGGCACTTGCAGAAATGCAGCGTCAGACTGTGGTTCGCGTCCTCTTCGATATACCATTCCGTCTCTTTCTTCGCATCGCTGTACGCGTTGGCTACGGTGGTACATACATCGGCAATGTTATCGCCGTTGAAGTTGAACGTCGCCAATTCCGTGTCTGCGGTCAGTTTGACGGTGTTCTTTGGTGCGATACCCGTGCTATCCAGTCCGTTGGTCGGTATGGTAGCGAGCATCTGCGTGAGGAGGAGGTTGCTGTCAAGACGGGTGGTGTACCGCGCGATGGACTGCACGATGATGACGTACATCGTTGGCAGCGTCGCACTCACCGTGATCTCCGGCTCGTCCCACTCGTGATAACCGTCGGCAGCAGTCGCCCCTTTGGCTACCTTGACATGGCGGTAACAGATAGGCTTGCGCAGCATGTTCGCCACCGAGTAGAACTTCATATCGTACTCATACGAATCAGACACGACCTCCGCGTTACCCTGCCCGTCGTAAATCTTACGCGAGCCGTTGCTGTGCGGGCAGTAGTCGTTCATCAGGAAGAAAGTCTGACCATTGTAGCGGATAAAGGAGAATGCCGCCATAGGCACATACGCCGTGAGGTTGAACTTCAGCCGCACGTAGTCATCGCCCATCAGTTGCGCCGAACGCTCACATTGGTCGGTTACGGGGAACACGTCACGAAAGTTCTCTTGCGTCTCGACACCGTGATCATAGTACGAATACGCGTTGAATGACCCGTTACCATTGACGTACGGGTTGAATATCTGAATGTCTTTGAGTGCTGTTCTTGCTGCCATAATGATGTCTTTTTAGGGTACGCGGTTTTCTGCGGTCGGGCAGAACTCCATAAACTTGATTGCGATGATGGCTTTCTCATGGACGTTGGCGTTGAACGACGTGATGCCCTCGAAGATGAGCCGGTAGGTCTGTTCCAACTCGGACACATACAGTTCATTCACGCCGTTGCCGATGCCTGCCACGAGTGCCTCCTCCAAGGTCTCCACATCCCTGCGACGGTCGATAAGCGAGGTCGAACGCAGGTAGAAATTGAGCGTGACGGTGCGGCTGTCTTTCTTGCGTTGCGCATTGATAACGGGTACTACACCATCGAACGCCGCGTTGGAGTTCGTGATGAGTTTCTTATAACCCGCAGGTTTCATCAGGGCGTTGATAATACCGTCCATCGGGGTAATGCCGTACTCCGTGATGTCTCTGCCGTTGAGTGAAATATGCAATGTCATACTTTACGTATTTTGATGATTGATGTCTTTGCTTGGTTGAGGACTGTCACCTCGCTTTGGTGTTTCTGCCGGACGTTGACCGCCGCCACTCCGTTCGCGTCGATGTTCAAACGGCTCTCGTCTTGGGTCGTGATCTGATAGACATGCGGCTCGGTCACGATGAGCGTCACGCTGGCTTTGCCGTAGAGCGTGATCGGGGTTGTGGGGTTGGTCACGACACGTACGCAGTCGAGATAACAACCGCATTCCTCCGCGTCACTTTTGTAGTCGCCGAACCACTTGCGCACCCAGTCGATCGTCGGGATGCACTTGTATTTGAGGAAGGCAGTGTACTTATTGAGTACTGCGATGAACTCTTGCACGTTGGTCGCCGCTTGGATATCCGCAAGGCTCTCCTCGCACAGGTCGGCGGCGTATGTGGTCAAGAGGTCGGCTTTGAGCCGGTTGAAATAGTCGGTTGTCATCATAACTTATCGGTGTTTTGTTCGATTGCTTTGAGGCGTGAGTTGGTCTCGGAGAGCAGGGCGGTGTTGTCGGCAATGATTTGCAGTTGGTCGAGGTGGTCTTGCGCTTGCATGAATACTAATTGCTGATATTGGTCGATACTCTGCAACAAACTGGTCTGCCGCTCGGCTACGCCCTGCTGCTCGAGCATACCCTCATACATTAGTTGCGCGATGGCTACCACGTTCGCACCCTCCATCTGCAATGCAGTGAACCGTGCCGTGAGCGTGTCCGCTTGATCTTGCGTCATCTGCCCGAAACCTTGCGAACCCTCTGCGTCCAGATCATCATCGAGCAACCCGCGCTCGCTCATCATATTATAATACTGCTCTGCAAGGTACTTGGCTTGCTCGCTCTTCGCGTCGAACTCTGCCATGATCTCGTCTATCTCGGACTGCGTAAGGCTACCGTCGGAAGTCTTCTGATTGAGGTGTTTGAATACGTCATCGAACATGTCTTCGATAGCGAGTGCGAGTTGGTTTTTCATCATTGTTCGCATGAGGTCGTCCATCATGTCGTCCCACACGTCATTTACCTCGTCCTTGCCTTGCTTGAAACCCTCAACGAGCGCGTCTGCAAGGTTCTCGGAGAAAGACTTGAGGCTTGTGCCGGACAGGTCTTCCATCATCGTCTGATACAACTCGCGTTGTGCGTCTTCGTATTCGGCTTTCTGTTTCTCAATCTCTTGCGCCTGCTCTTTCGCGTCCTGCGCCTTGCCGCTGTCCTCTCCGTACTTGGATGCCTGGTACTCGTACAGTTTGTTTGCCTCTGCCAATGCGGCGTTTTGCTCACGAATGATGTTTTCGTAGTCCTTGGCTGCTTTCGACATGTTCTTGTAGTACGCCGTACCCGTCGAGTTCTGATACTGCCGCTCAAGTTTATCGTGCTCGTACTCCAACTGCTTTACGCGGTCAAGATGTTCGTCGATCTGCTCTTGCATCTTCGCTGCGGCTGTGAATTTCATAAGGAACTGCGCTATTGCCGTGATTGCCTGCACAGCCACGGAGAGAATAGTAAGAATGAACGATGCCTTTTCGAGTGCGGACATACTGGCTACGCCGGACGCAGCCGTGACTGTCATACCTTTGGTCGCTACGTTCACAAGGTTCTCAATGCCGCTGATGACCGATGTTCCCGTCTTGGCTACGTCGCTGATGACACCCAATGCCTTCTTTGCTTTCTTGCTCATCGCGCCGCCGAACGTGTCTGCTACCATGTCTGCCATGTCGGCTACTGCTCCGAGTGCGCCTGCCATCGCTTTCATGTTACGCATGTTCTTAACCGTGGTCGATGATACGACTTTGTTGCCCTGCTGCTCTGCCGCCGTGGCTTTCTTGCGCATACGCTCCAAGACCTCGGTGTTCTTTATCTTCTGCCCATCCAACTGCTGCTGATCATACGAGAGCAACAGTATCTCGCGCTGTGCGTTCAAGATACGTTCCTCGGCTTCTGCGCGGGCATTCGGGTCTTGGTTCTCGTCGGATGCAATGGCTTGGTCTGCGGTCATCTGCGTGTTGAGTGCTTCCGTCCGGGCGGCTTTCTGCTCGTCGGACATACCCATGATCTTATCAATGAGGTTATTCTCCCCCGTGATGGCGGTCTCTAACTCTTCGTACGCCTCTTCGATACCCTCTACGGTCGCGCTGGCTATCTTCGCTTGGAACGCTGCGGCTATATCCGTCAGTTTGAGTTCAGCCGCGTCCAGATTAGCATTCTTGCCTGCCTGCTCGATTTGGTTGTTATAGGCGAGGTTGACCTGCGCCTCGGTCATGTTACTCTCACCTGCCGCAATCTTCGCCAACTCTTGCTGTTTCCACTCCTCTGCGGCTATCACCTCTTCGCAGTACTGCATATAGGCTTGGTAGTCCTTATCGTAATCGGCAAACGCGCCTTGCAGCGCGGACTTATTGCGAGCGTCTTCGCTCAACTGATCGTAGTACGCGAATATACGGTCTATCTCGGCTAATGCTGCATCGTTGCCGGTGAACATGCCCTTCAGTTCGTCCTTGGTCGCTCCGTTGGCAAAGGCTTGCTCTGCCTCTGCACCCAATGAGGTCTTGATCGCGCCCTGCTGCTGTTTGGTGATACCCTCCAACTCTTTCTCCAACTGTTTCTGCCGGATTTGGTCTTGTATCTCTAACTGCTTGGTCAGGTCTTTCTCGTATTTGAGTTGCTGCTGCAAAGCGGAAATCTCTCGCTCACGGGTGTTATTGGCGAGAATACGCTGCTGCTCGCGCTGCTGCTCCTCGATCTGCCGGGTAAGGTCGATATGCTGGTTCTTTAGCGATCGCACCTCGTTATTGCGTTTCTGCTCTATACCGAGCACTTTGGCGGTGAGGTCTGCCTCTTTCTTCAAATCTTCATCGCTGACGTTACGCCCTTTGAGTGCGTTGATCTTCTGCTGTATGCTCAACTGGTCGCGTGCAATACCTAACTCCGTGTCGTATTTGTCCGTCACGAGTTTTTGCAGTTCTACCATCTTCTGCAACTTATCCACATTTCCTGCACGGTTGAGTTGGTCTTGGAGTTCGGACTGTTTGGCTTCTAACTCGGCACTCGTCACCGTCCATTCACGCTCTCGCTTGACGATGCTGCGTTGTAACTCCTCGATCTGCGCGTAGGTTGACATGAAATCCTTGAAACTCGGCATCTCGAACGAAGAAAAGCCTTTCGTCCACTCTTGCCAAAGTGCCTTGCTCTCTTCCTTGGTGGCTGCTAACTCGCTACGGGCGGTATTGCCGAAATCAGCGGCTTTCTTCTTGAGATCATCAAACGCGCTGCTTGCGTCGGTGGTCTGCACAAGGTCTTCCTCTTTAACCTCTTCGCCCGTAAACCATGCTTTCGTCTTCGTCCATGCGTTCTTGATACCGCCGACGATGTTATCCCATGCTGCGGTTACATACGCACCCAAGCCGGAGAAGGTTGCGCCGATGATAGCGATAACCTCTGCACCCCATGCAGACACGGCTGTGATGGCTACTTTGAGCGATGCCCATATAGCCTGCCCGAACGTACCGAAACCCTTTACGAACTCCGCTACCTTACGGCCGACTTCAGTGAATATCTGATTGACCCATTCTTTGAAACCTTTGATATAGCCGATCCACGACGCGAACATATCTGCGCCCTCTGCTGTTCCCGTGACGAAGTTCTTGAACATCTTAATGAGAGCCGCAATAGCCGCCACGATCGCCGCGATAAAGAGCACAACAGGGTTTGCCAAGAGCGTGAGCAGTTGAGCCGAGAGACCCGCTACTCCTTTGCCGACACCTGCGAGACCCGTGATGACATTCGCACCGCCTTTCGACATGGCACTGAAACCGCGTGTGATAGATGTGACGTTCATACGCAGTTTACCGAGTTGCGTGCTGGCTGATTTGGCTGAATCGCCTACGTTGCCGATGGACTTGGCTGTCTTACCGCCTTTGTCACTACCTCCGAGGTTGACACCGCCGGACTGTGTAGCGTTATCGGGTATGGACTGACCTATCTTGCTACCGAACTGTTTGGCACGATCTGACGCGTTCTGATACGCACTCGCCACCTCGGCGATCTTATTGCGGAGATCATCGAGTTTCTTCTGTGCTGCGCCTTGCTCGTCTGGTGTGAGTTTGCCGGATGCCATCTGCTTTTGCAATTCCTCCAATTCCTCCTGCATTCGGTTCATTTCTTGCTCACAGTCCTCCATGATATTTTTCTCGCTATCGAAAGCCTCTTGCAGCGCGCCTATGTCGTTCGTTGCGTCTGCAAACTCGGCTGCGTCTAACACATCATTATAGCGGTTCTGCACATCGGCATTGTTGTCAATTACTGCTCCGAGGTTTGCCGCCTGCTCTTTGGTTTGCTCAATACGTTGGCGCGTCTGTTCTAACTGCCCGGACAATGCGCTGTAATCGGCAAGGGCTTGTGCTGCACCACGGCTGTCACCGCTGGCAAACGCCTGCTCTTGTGCGTTCTTGAGGTTCTGCAATGCCTGTTCCTGCTTTTGTGCAAGGCTTTCGAGGTCGGCGATCTTGGTGTTATAAGCGTCTTGCGCTCTGCCTAACTCAGCGAAACCGTCACCGATCTCATCATTGGCTTGGTTCAGTCCGCGAATGCTCATAGCCGCAGCGTCCGCTCCGCGATACGAATCGAACATAGCGGTTATCTCACCTTGCTTGGATGTAACCTTATCTATCGTTTTGTCGAGAGATTCGATCTCGTTCTCGATATCCTTGATGGAGCGGTTGTCTGTCGGCGTGCTCGGCGGATTAGACGGAGGATTGCTACCTCCGCCACTACCGCCATTACCACCGTCACCACCACCCGTAGGCGGCTGCGGAAGTTGGCTGCGCTGTTGCACAACGTCCTGGTATTCCTGCTCTGCACCGGCGAGGTCTTTCGTCGCATTGCGTGCCTGCTCTAACTTATCAATCTCTTCTTGCGTGAGTATATCGGAGTTGCCGGCAGAAAAAGAAAAGTTCATACCAGCTGCCTCGGCTTCTTTCATCACCTGTGCCTCTAACGCTCCCTTGGCGGCTTTGATGTTCTCAACGATACCGTTCAGTTCGTCCACGAGGGCGGTGTTATCGACGGGTGCAGCGTCAAGCGCAGACTGCATGGAACGCAACGCCATGTCAAGCACCTTGGCTTGGTTCGCCGCGTCACCTCCGGCTGCAACGAAAGCGTCGATCTCTTGCACGTAGTCATCCAGCGAGAAATCTTTGAACATATCCTTGATACTGCTGTCGGTCATCACACCGCCACTCTCAAAGATATGCTTTAACTTCTCACATGCGACTTCAGCCTTTTCTCCGAGATCGTCAATCAACTGTTCGCTCTCTCGAACCGCTTGCTTAAGGCTTTCGTTTTCGCCCGTTATCTCAAAATGTAAACCCTCATCCATATACTATTTCTTTTTACGCAGTTTGATATACTCTTCCTTGGTCATCTTATCCATATTGACCACACGCCTGTCCATAGGCACGTTCGCTTTCGCACGTTCTTTCTTGGTCAGATAGACACTTACGACATGATCGTTGAGCAGCATTTGCAGGTTATTCATGGAGATACCCCACACCACATAGTCCATCGGCCAGCCGTAACGCTCGCACGCCACGTCGATGAGTGAACCATAGACTGATCTGCCGTTGAACGTCAGACTGCCGCCGTCCTTATCTTTCGCATCGCTGCAACGCTTGATATATTCCTGCTCTTTGTCGAGTGCAAAATGCTTGATGAACTGCGGCACGTCTTGCGCCCATGCCGAGAAATGCAGTAACAGTTGCATCAGAACCTCGTCCTTTATGCCTTTGATCTCGCTCTCCCGTTCTTTGAGCAAGTGCGCTTTGAGTGCGTCAGCGCGGTTCTCAAACGAGCATATAGCGGCGATCTTCACCACAATAGCCTTATTCTGCCGGATGGCTTTGAGCATTCCGAACAGACCAAGTTTGGCATCGGGTTCGGGTACTATGTCTTTCAGAAGACGCTCGATGAGCATGGTCGAGCCGAGAGAAGGAGGGTATAAGTAAAAATCGCGCCCACCTGCTTGGTAGCCGATGGGCATCTCCATGATGGTCTCTGCCACATTGGAAAGTATTGATTTTTCTTTTGAATTGTCAGCCATTTGTTTGTGCTACTTGGTAGCGGGAGAAGGGATCGAACCTCCGACCTCCGGGATATGAACCCGGCGAGCACTCCGCTGCTCTATCCCGCAGTAAAAAGCAGGGCGTGTGTCCGAACCGTTAGTTTCTCACACACCCCGCTTAATGATTATCCGTTCGGGAGAGAACTGTCGTCATCTCCCGTCTCGGACTCTGCCTCGATCGGCTCGAACGAGATACCGTACGAACCAGTAGTACCAGTTACGGTAACTACGCCCTCGGTGAACAGGTCTTTGCCTGCCTCTTTGATCGCCTTCAGCGTCTCGGTGTACAGAGCACCGTCTGCCGCGTTGGCTTTCAGAACTTGCTTACCTGCTACGTGCGGGATGTGCAGACCAACGCACTCCGGGTCTTCCGGTTGGAGATAGACCTCGTAGTGATCGTTGATACGTCCACCAGTCGATTTGAAAGGCTTTTTGCCACCTTTCTTAACGAACTCCTCAAACGTGAGGGTCGCGCTACTCGACTTGTAGTTGGTGTCAACAACGTCACCACCCTCTTCTTTTGCCTCCTGCTCATCGCCCTCGGCTTCCTCGAATTGGGTCGTGTCCTCTTTCGGCGTTACCAATAAACGCCAGATTGCGCCGATAGTGTCAAGACTACGCACAAAGATTTTCGGTTTACCCCAAGATAAAATCATATCTGTACGAAATTTGATTGTTAATAATTCTCGTTTAACACTTTGAACTCCATCTTTAATGAAACAAAGTGCTGACGTATTTCTTCCTCCGCTTCTGTGCGGATGATGTCGCTTTGCTTGAAATAGAGATCCTTATCATGCTTGGTAGCATAAGCTGGAAATTTATCAAGCGCGGCGGCAATCTCCTCACAGCGCGTTTTGTCCTTGTAGTACATGCCGCTCGGGGCTTTGATGTCGTTGGTATAGACGTTGACCAAGCATGTGCCTTTCTGTATGTCGCTGCTTGTACCCGTTAGGAATGCCACTACGGCATCCTCCGCGTACGAAGACTGGTTCTTACCGATAGGTCGCGAGCCGCGATAATACACCTTGCCGCCAATAGTAAGGTACTCATCTTTGATGAAAGCCTCCACCATGTCGTGTATGCGTGTCTCAATCGTCTCGCTGTTCATAACTTAATCTTGCTCATTTCGTCTGCTACTACGCTGTTAGAGCGTAACATAGCACCATCTAACACTACAAATCCCTTGCGCTCTACCGCTGCCGCGTACTCCATACCTGCTACTACGATGAGCGCAAATTTAGAGTGTGCATATTGGGCTTGGACTTGCTCGAGATACTCGCGCCCCCGGCTCTCTCCGTCACCTCCACCGAAACCGCCTGTGCTATACTCGTTGCCGTTGTAATAGACACCGTAGCCGATAGAAGCGGAGAGGTTGCCAGTTCGGTTTTGGTAGGTCTTGGTTGACAACGCGATTTCTGACAACCGCTTGCCCGCATCATCGAGGGCTTGCAGAATGGCTTTGTCTGCCTGCTGTTGCAGTAGCCGCAGCCGCTCCTTTGCCTCCTTAATGCCTGTGACCTTTATACCCATACCTTGACCGTGCGCGTTATCTCATAGAACTCTACCCGTTGAATCGGGAACGAACCCAACTCACCTTTATGATCTTGCGTCAGCGTAACCGTTTTCGGGCTGAATGAATTGACATCTACGCTGTCATAGTCCACCGATACCGTGTATGCTCCGTGAGGGTAAGCCCCGTCCTCGTTGCGCCCTTTTCTATCTTCGCCATTAGCTTCGATAAAGCAGGGAACGCCATCGGTCGGCGCGGTTGCCTCCACCGGCAAGCCTTTCTCATCAATATCGTTTTGCGCACCTTGCTCACCGAAGTAAGCAGTGCCGTTCGGGAATATCAGCATAGTTACCAATTCTGCGACTCATCTTCAATCACATTCGGCTTTTCGCCGGTAGTACCGATCTCGGTCTCGCCGTACTCCTTGTAGATGGCGTTGGCGGTTGCCCTGATCTCGGGTATGCTCTGCGCCGTGATGCTACCTCCTTGTGAGAGGTTGACCATCGTCACGATGAAACGCAAGGTGTCGGCGTATGCCAGTCGAAAACCTTTGCTGTTGGCAATGTCTTCGCTGAACTCACCGTCTTTTGCTACTCCGCGAGCGATAAGGCTCACCTCGGCGTTAGCGTCCGACTGCGGGTAGTTGACCCGCGCCTTCAGTGCTTGAAGATTGGTCATGCTTATTCAGCCTTTTTGCCGCCTTTGCGAGTGCCTTTGCTTTTCGGGGCTTTGGTCTCTTGCTCTGCGGCCGGTTCATGTACCTCGGCGGTCTCTGCTGATTGCTCTGCCGCTTGCTCCGCAGGGGCGGCAGCAGGGGCAGGGTCAGCGGCGATGGTGCTTTCGCTCTCATCATCGTTAGTACCGTCGTTCTTTTCCTCGGTCTCCTTGGCAGCACCATCTGCTACCTTGCCGCCGTCCGCAGGGGCGGCAGCAGGGGCAACAGGTTCGTGCTTTTTGGTTTCCGCTTTCGGGGTGACATACTCGCCCAGACCACGCTCTACGATATTCGCAGCACGTGCATCGTCAAAGGCTACAACCTCACCCACACCATAGATGTGGGAGAAGTTGTTAATGTCACGAAACTTGTGAAGCACTTTTATCTGTTTCATAACGATCGGGAGTTTTTAGGCTACCACCTCGGTAGAGTTCAACAGATAAATCTTGTTCACGTTGTTGAGAACGGGAACTACCATAGCCTGCGAAGAGGTGTACTCACGCAGCGGGTCGTTGGTCGAGTACTCCGACACAAGGATGAACTCGTTGGCGATCTGGTAGGTGACACCCTTCACTTGACGATCCGGGTTCATCTCTGCACAGGTCGTCCATACGAGGTCGCCGACTACATCGCTGCAAACGAACGATGCTACGCCGTTAGCCCAAGCGCAGAAGTCCTCACGCTCGCCGTTAGCCTCGGAGATGATACGACGATCAACGAGGTGGAGTTCGCATTTCCACTTACGACGGATAACCGACGCAGCCTGCTCTTCGTCGAGCGTCGGAACAGCGGTAGCACCTGCGTAACCCATCTGGAATCCATACAGGGCACGTACGGCAGCGTTGTTCTCGAATGCGTCCAACCACGTGTCATCCACGTAGATGTCGGTGATACGGTTGCCGTCTTTCTTCGCTTTCTTGAATACCTTGTCGATATCCTTGATAGCGTCAGCGTCAGCCGCGCTCCATACCTTGAGAACACCAAATTTGTTCTCGTTGTAGAAGCCCATGTCGAGACGGATACCTTGACCCACGTTGTTGTGGGCGAGACCGATACCAGAGGACAGCAAGGATTGGAAGATGTCTTCCAGTTCCTCGTAGATACCCTCAACGCAGTGAGGAACGTCCTCGAAGATCTTTTCGACAATCGTACGCTCGGAGATACTTGCGTTCGCGAGCATGTTGTCAACGTCTTTCATCTGCTTTTCGGACAGATAGTACTTCATACCCAGTTTAGGTATGTCGCCGTTCAGACGCTCGATAGAGTCGCGGCTCTTGAGCGGAAGTTCGGAGTCGAGAGCCACGATGTCAGCCTTAACACGGGTGTGTTTAGCCACGAGGCTCGACCACTTACCATCAGCAGAGAAGACGGTGCGGAGCATACGCTGATAGAGGTACGGCAGTTCACCGTCCTTACCGTTCAGCAACTCCACGGTAGAAGTTACCAGTTGCGGTACATATCTGTCCGCTAACTGAAAATAAAGTGATTTCTCCTTCATAATCGTTTTCCCTTTCTTAATTAGGATTCACTTGCGCTCTCGCTCTCCTCGGCGGGTTTCGTCGGGTCAGCCACCTCGTCCTTGACGAACATGATGGTCGGGATTGCGCTCTTGATCGCAGCCTTGTGGGCACCATACGGAATTTCCACAGCAGCGTCGTTTACCACGCCCGAGATGAGAATGGCAGCGGACGGCTTGGAGGTCTGCATGGAGTGCTCCAAAATACCTGCATAGTTCCACCCTTGGGGCAGACTGCCGTAGGACTTAACGTCCCCAACAGTGTTCACGGCCAGCGGCTTGTAGTTGCCATTGCCGTCCGTGATGATCGGATGACCGGCGTACAGCACCTTCTCGGCAACACCCTCCACATTCAGGGCACGACCGCCGGGGATACCTGCGATGTGCTTCTGTATGATTACGTTGTCCTTACCGAAAAGAACTTGCTCGCGCTCCGTGGTCAAATTTACTACATTTGCCATAAAGAACAATGTTTTGAGTTAAACAACTTGGTTAGTTACTTCCGCAAAATACTCTTTGCGATGTCCGTTGCCTCTTCCGAGGTGACTTTGCCGTCGCCTTGGTGAGCGAAACGGGTTTCGGTCGGGAGCATTTGCTTCTTGATGTCGGCTGCAAACCCTGCCAGCGTCTCACCGATCTTGGTCTCGTCCATGTCATCGGCAAAGTTGAAACCTTGGTCGATACGCCATTGAGGAATGCCTGCCTCTTTTGCCTTCGCGTTGATCATGTCAAGACGGGCTTTTGCTGCTGCGGCTTTCGCTGCTGCGTCTTTCTCATCTTGCATCGCCTTGATCTTGGCAGAATAGTCGTTGTTAGTGTCCTGCAAAGCCTTGATGGTTTTGTTGATCTCGGCTAACTGACCATCGTACGCCGCCTTCAATGCGTCGATCTGCGCGTTCGTCTCTTGACCGCCTCCTTGACCGCCGCCGGGTTGCTTTTTCTTCAACTCTTCGAGTTCTTTCTGTGCATCCTCAAGGGCATCCTTTTGGGCTTTCAGAGCAGTCTCGTGTTCGGCTTTCAGTTTGGCTGCGGCTGCTTCGTTGTCTTTCTTCGCTTTCGCGAGAGCGTCAGCCACACGTTTGTCATTCGACTTTTGGAGTGCCTCGAGGTTGGCTTTCTGCGAGGTCACTACCGCTTGCAGGTTCTCATCTGTAACGAGACCAGTTGCGTCTAAGGCTTCGGCTCGTGCCAGCAGAATCTCATCACCTAACCCAAGTTGCGGAAACGCTTGTTTTAGGGCTTGAAAAATCTTGTCTTTCATAAGTTGCAATAGTTGATTTGAAATTTCACGGCAAAGATACTGCTTTACTTTTTATATAGCCTACACATAGCGCACGTATGTATTGCGATATTCGTTTGTCTTAAAATAAAACGGTTGCAAAGGTCGTTTTTAGCCGTTTTGCGGGCTTTTCTCATCGCTTGTGTATAGTTTTATAGCACACAAAAAGAAAAGGGCGCACGTCTTCACAGACATGCACCCCGCGCACAAAGAAATTAGTAATGTTATGAAAACCGATACAAGGGGCTTTTACACCCCTTGCAGGGGTATTAGTATTGCCAGTTCAGATTTGAAAAATAGCACCCGCCAAACTCGTACCACGCGCCAAGGCGTTTGACTTCGCCGCCGCGCATGAAGATAAACCGGGACGTACCTCGCTCTACGTTCACCCAGTCCCACAATTCGGGATCTTCATAGTCGCGCTCTTCGAGCATAGGGATAAAACGATCTCTGAAGAAGGTCTCGCTATCTGTCATGTCACGCCGTGGACGTATAGGCAGCACGCCGTTATGCGCGAACCAAATATCGTGCTCTTTGTCATAGAACGGGTGGCAGTTTTTGACGCTTACCGAGCCATGTGTAGCCCAGCGCATGTGTATGATGATCTCTTCGCTATCATCGGTCTTGCCAAGGGCGGCGAGGAACTTGTAGAAACTGAACCCATGCCATGACTTGCCGGACGAGGTGCAGAAACCTACGCCGTCGCGGTTGTGCATGAACATGCTTTCGAGAACTTGTATATGAGGCATTTGAACGCCTGCGGGCTTGTGTAATATGCAGCACATAGTAATATCTATTTTAATTCGTTAAACAAAAGATTTTCGGCTATTGCAGGGGCTTTATTCAGCAGCCCCCGCAAGTGTATTAGCGCGATTGGTGAACCAGTCTTTTTCGGCTTTCGTCAAGAAAGGTATATCTTTGATCGAGCGGACATCTGCGGTCAGTCGGTTGTCAGCAGACCAAGCGACCAACTTCAGGCAGAACTTCGCCCACATTTGGATCTTCTCATAATTTGTTGTGCCGCTGTGTTGGCGAAACTCTATTGTTTGGTGACGTGACCAAGAGCAGGCGTTTACTTTGTAGTAGCGGCTTTGAAATACATTGTACACCTCATCGAAAGTGCGAGCGTGCAAGAGGTTGTAAGCGTTTACGTGACCGTGCAGGCTCTTTGAGTAGAACGTGTCGCGGCGGCTTTCAGGCATGAAGGTGTCGATCACGCTTTCGAGATAGTAGTAATTGGCGAAAGTATTGCAGTATTGTGCCTCGGTGATCTCGCCGCCTACGTGTATGTGTAAGCCTGTGGACGTATTCACGCGAGCACCTACGGTATTGAGGGCTTTGCAGCACGCTTGCAGGCTATTGAAACCGCGATTGCCTTTGAGGATAGGGGTCACACACTCTACGGCGTTGCAGCCTTCGATCGAACCGTCGTGTACAAGGCGATACGCGCGTCTGTACGAACCAGTGTGTGCGTCGCAATAATTTATAAGGTTTTGCGCGCGAAGGTTGTTAGCAGCGAGAGCCTGCATAAGCGATTCACGCGGGGCGTTGTAGCATTCGATCTCTACGCCGAACGTGTACTTCATCGCGATTGCGTTGATCGTGGCAGCGCGTTCGCCTGTGATACGCGGGGCGCGGGTGTGCGTCGTGGACGTTTGCTCGATCACGTCTGCGTACGTCTTGAACAGTACGCGTACGTCTAACTGGGTAAGACCTAATTTCTTGATCAGATCATTACGTTTTGCACTCTTCGTTTGCTTTGAGGTCAGAACCTCGTTGATTTGTTCATTCAAAGTTTTCATAACATTGTGTTTTTGACGTTAAACATTGTACTAATTTTGTGCGTCAATTAAAGTGTGATTTTAATTTGACGCTGCAAAGGTAATACATTTTTTTGATATATGCAAATTTTTTGATAACTTTTTTAAATTATTTTTTTTAATTATTTTCGCTATATTACTTTAGTAATATAAAAAATGAAGAAAAAAATCACTTTTTTTGCTTTTTTATCGCGAAATGGTCGTTTTTCGTGTTTTTTGCCTGTTGCGATCAGATGCGATTTTGAAGTAAAAAATGCACAAAATCTATAGTTTTTTTTAACTTTATTTGCATAATTAAATAATTTGTTGTATCTTTGCAGGCGATTTCAAATTTTAACGCATTTTTGAGTATGAATGTAGCAGGTGTAATACACAAATACGGGTTCACGGTTAAGCAGGTGAGTAAACTGTTAGGCAAGCATGAAAAGACGCTTGATGTGATGTTAGCCAAGAGCCGCGAGACGAACAGCATGAGCGTTGCGACGCTCCGTGCTATCGCGGACGTGATCGGGTGTTCTATCGGTGAGTTCTTTGAGGACGAGCCGATCACCAAGAACGGCGTTGTCGTACAAGCTCCCGAAGAGGACAAAGGCGAACTCGTGCTGGATATCGACGGTGCGGTAGCACGCAGCGGACTTCAGAAACGCGAGGTAGCGCAGAAGATCGGCATCACCGACGTTGCTTTCTCCGTGATGCTGCGTGCCGGCAATCCGACCTACCAGCGCATGTGTCAGATAGCAGACGCGCTCGGAGTGACGATCTTCGACCTGTTCTCGTACGAAAAGAAAAGCCGGAAGAAATAGCAGTCCTGTGTTTTAGAGGGTCACGGGGCTGTTATCAAAAAAAGCACTCAACCATCATGGCTGGGTGCTTTTCTTTTGTGCTGCGGCTCTCCGCTACTCTTTGATGAGGTCGATGATCTGCGATTTCTTGATAGCAAGGATCTCGCAGTCCACGTTATTGAGGTTCTTACGGAGCGCGGTCAATGCGTCATCAATACGATTGTCCTGCACGAGCACGGTCACGACGCGGCGTTTCTCGATCTCTCCGTCCACGGTGATGAGTTCGACCTTGCCCTCGTACCAGTTCTCGCCGCCCGCATTGGGGAAGATGTCAAAGAACCGGCGATTGCGTATCATCGGCACTTCGCAGTCACCGAAGATAAACGGCTTGATCTCGTCCATGAGACGTTTTTCTGCATCACTCGGAGTAGCACCGTCCACGAGGTACGTTTCCTTAACTGTTCCGGGGTTGTCTTCGCCCGTTTGACGAAGATAGTTCACTTTGATTTCGTACATAATGATAAGGGTTTTTAGTTGTTAGTATTAAGTGGTTTGATAACCTGTTTCTGCGGGTTTTCCGGCTCTTTCTCCACGCCGCGATTGGTGATACACTCGTGGTAGGTCTCTTGCAGCCAGTGAGCAAAGTCCTCCAAGTCCTTTCCCTCGAAATTGAGTTTGACGATCGCCTCGCCCTGTCGGAGGTGATACATCTGCGAACCGTCCTCCATGCGCGCCTTGATCACTTTCAGATTACGTTCGTCCATTGCGGCTTTGGTGATGTCACCCGTGATGGGGTTGTCGATGATATGGCGGCAGGCGAACTCGATACGCCGCTCTACGTTACGCAGCATGGCTTGCATAATAGCGGTCTGTTCCTCGCGGATCTGCTTGCGACGCTCGTTGACACGCTTGCGGAAGTCCATCATGCGGTCGTAGTCTTCCTGGTTCTTGATTGCGGCCGACACGACGTAACCGCGACGGATATGCACGATGGAGTGCTTAAGGATCTGATTCCAGCACTTTGCGATGGTCTTGGCATTCTTCGGATTGCACCCGATCGCCTGCTGAATAAAGGTGTAACCTCCTTTGAGGTCAAATTTACGTTTACGTTTCATATATATACTGATTAGATATTAAATACCTCGTTCACGCCGCCGTTGAAGATACTCAACACGTGCTGAAGTTCATGGACGTACTGCACGTTGAAATACAGGTTGTCTCGGAACGTGTCACTTTGCGCAGATATGCCGGACATCGGGGATATCCGAATGAACGCATGGTAGCGCAGTAAGTCGGGGTTGGTGTAGTCGTGCTGTGCTTGGGAGATACACGTCCATCCGTTAGCCATGAGCATGTCATGCGTCAGCGGTATGGACTCGAGCATTTCGTACCGTTCTACATGCGGCGTGTCGTAGTCGCTGTCATTCTCCTCACGGGTGAGCACTTTGAAGCGGTCATCGTACAGTTCGGCAACCTTGGCATATAAGCCGTAGTGCCCCATAACCATCACACCCACGTAGTCACCGATCATCAGTTTGCGCGGAGGGTTGTGACGATAGCCGTTCACGATGACCTTGTAGCGCACTTTGCTCTTGATCGTTTTCTCTACCAGCCGCGAGATAGCAGCGTCGGAGATAGTGCCTACGCTACGGAGTTTCTTCCAGTCGAAAGGCTCATCGCCGCTCAACAGGGCTTGTGTGATCGCGGTGTCTAATTCTTGACCCTGCAACCGCATCTGTTCCTCCTCGACCGGGCATAGCCCCAGTTTCTCACGTATGGAGTTGATTTTGTCCTTGCCGAAGAGACGTATCGCCACGTCGATCACGCTCGGTTCAAACATCCGTTCTCGCTGCATGAGACGCAGGTACTCGTTTTTCTCTGCACCCTTCAGATGAATACTCTTCGTGCGGAACGGTAATTCGTATTCGGCTGCGAGCAACTGTTTCTTTCGGTTGACGGAGATTTTCAGATTGCGTGCTATTAGATCGGTCTCTACGCAGTCATTCCACCCGCCATTGACGGCGAACTGCTCTGCTACATCGAGGACAAAACCCCGCAGTATGCTCTCCACCGTGTACCCGAAACACAACGGGCACGTCATTCGATAAGTGTGTGTCATAACTTGATCTCCTTGTTTACGCCACATAGCCGCAGCGCATGTTGTAGTTTGTGTACATAACTAACAGATAAATCATCTAATAGTCTGCGACTGCCATGACGTGACCATCCGGAAGGAACATATATTGTCAGCGTCATCGGGACTTGCTCATTGTTACCGCTGACATGAACGGAATAATCGTCCGAGTGCCAATCCCATGCAGTAGTGCAGCCCTCTCTCAACACAAAGCCATTCTTTTCCAATATCTCCGGCGTGATACGAATAGGCTCAATCTCTCCATACAGACAGAATGTCTCGCCCTCTTCTGCACCTTCGACCAACTCGATGAGGACACCGCTTGCCTTGGCGTGCTCATTGTAGTCGTCAAGTTTTCTTACTATTGCCTTATTGCCGTAGAGATCATAGATATAATCCCCAAGCATTAGTTCTGTTGCTCTCATAGTTTTCTCCTTTCTTTAGGGCACGGTCTTGCCGTAGTTATCCACTCCTTCCTACCAGTCGCACTCTTCGCAGAAATGCCCTGTGACGCTCTCGTTGGCGAACGGTTGCAGGGGTGCGCCGCAGCGCGGGCACTTACCGTTTCTGATGTCGTTGTTATGCCGTACCACTGCATAGACGATGTACAGGAATACCAACACACCAATGATGATTAGAACTGTTTTCATCGCTTGCCCTCCTTCTGTTCTTTGTCTAACTCTTCGATCAGTTTGTCGAAATAGAGGTTGGCAGACTTGATTACTTTGTCCGGCAACTCGCGGGCATCCTCATTCTTTTGCAGGTAGTCCACAAAGTAGATCGCACAAGCCTGCTCTGTAGTCGGCGTGAAGATAGCGACGAGAACGAGGAACATCCCGACGAACGTAGTGATCCACGTTGCACGGATATGCTTTCTGTCATTCTCGTTTTCTTTATCCCATTCTTCGACCGTGTTTCCGATCAGGAACATCACCAGCGCGATAGTCAATAAGATTGAGCCGATGACTCCTGCTGTCAGTACGATTGCGTCTAAACGCGTGATCCAATAGAAACTCATAATGATTGTTTTTTGTTTTTTAATGATGTTAGTATTATACCGATGAGGTATTTCTTTATCGCCCACGTCTTACCGCAGGAGCGACCGCCTGTTACGATGTAGATCATATCAGTCTTGTTTTTCGTTTTCTTCACGCATGGTGACGATGATGTTGTCGATCTGCTCAAAGACGTACGCAGTCAGATAGGCATACGCCTCGTCACTGGCATCGGTGTGTCTCATGCCGATACGTCGGAGTAGGTAGAATACATAGTGCTCTATCTCATGGACTAACGATGCGTAGTTTCTGATAGTCACTGGAACTTCGCGCAACCACAGCATGGTAAAGTTCTCTTCGTCATTGTGCGAGAACATGCCGTAGCAGTCCTTGCGCTCGTTAATCCCGTCCAACCAGTCCTTGATAACTTTCTCCTCGATATTGCACTCACGCATAGCCTGCGCACACTCGTCCGGCTCACCGAACAGCACTTGCAGTACCGCGTTGTACACGTCAACTGTTATTTGATGTAGATGTTGCATAGTTCAATGATTTTTCTTGTGGCGGTTCATTTTCTTGCGTTTCTTACGCGCTCTTGCCTCGGTATAGAACCCGCTCATGGCAGAAAGGGAGCGCAGGCGGTCAGCCTTTTTCTCGATCTCGTCCCGCATTCGCAAGACCTTATCTTTGCTGGTGTACGTTGACAGAAACATATATGCTTGTTTTTATACATTCTGAATAAAATAGTGCAGCACAAGGAGATCGCCGGGGATAAGGACTGTGCCGAGGTAGGAAAGCCCGCTTTCGCCGATCGGATGCCCAGTGCCGTAGCAGCGGATGGTCATCTTCATCTTCGGCTCATTGGGGTCGCACATGTACCACACACACGGCACTCCACGCTGCAAGCCGATGTGTACTATTCTTGCAAATCGCGGCAGTTCGAGCGTCTGAATGTCGCTGATCGCCAGTTCTTGCTTGTGAATGGTTTGCATAGTCTCAAAATTTTAGTACTCTTTTTATGGCATAAAATGTACTCTTTTTCTTGGAGAAAAGTACTCTTTTTATTCCTCGGGGTCTTTAGTTAACAATTCGGGGTTGTCGTAGAGGTTGCCGCGTACCTCAAAGATCTTACTGTCTCTGTATAGCCTGTGCATAAAGCCATTGTCAAAGTTACGTGGATATCCTCGCAGCGTGGAGCGGTAGGCATACTCGTCCATGATACCGAACCCAAGGAGTATTTCATCATATCCTATGAGACAATGGCATTCGCTACCGTCGCCCATTCTGATATAGACAATATCGCCCTCATATATCTCCTTGCCGTTCTTATCGAGCATACCGATGAACTGACCGATGGTGTTAACGTCGATCGGGAATTTGTCGTTACCGCACGGGTGAATATGCGGTATTTTGCAACGGGAGTGCAAATCACCCTGCACCCATTCTCCCTCTTTGAAGTAAGGCGGCAACGGTAATCGTATGCCATCGGGTTGTTTTACTTTCGCCCGAAACTTAATCTCTCTTGCCATAACTATTCTAAATCTAATGTTGGTTCTTTTTGTGTTGGGCGCGTCCACAGCCGCAGCAGTCCAAGGCGCATGATCGCCAACTGTTCCTCCAAGTAGAGTTTGTAGTCGCAATCGTTGCTATGCGTGTACCGTGCGAGGTGCGGAGCGTTCTTGCAACCGTACATGATACCGCTCTCGGTGTAGTAGAGCAATCCGACTGGCGGGTAGCCGAAATTACGGCTCTTCGTGTACGGCTCGTGGAAATCGTGCTCTTCCAAGAACTGCTTGCACTTATCCTTAATGCTCTCCGGCACAACGTAGTACAGATGAGCGACCTTACCCTCAAAGTGCGTACCGTCTTTCTTGAAATCAGCGAGAAAGTCCGACCATGATCGTTTGATCTCGTACTCGGTCAGATAGCCTTGCTTGCTGATACGGAGCAGATCGGCTTCGTGGCTCTTGAAATAGCCCCATGACACGTTCGGAACAAAGATGCTCGTCCGTGCGCCGCCCTCGTAATCTACAATAAGCCGCTGAATTTTATCTACTGACAATGCTGTATCCATACTACTGCTTTAATTCGTCTTTGTGTTCTAACACATACTTAACCTTTTCGTGGAGGTCGCGCATTGGCTGCAACTCTTTGGTCTCAATCAGAAAAAGATACGCATCATACACAATCTCTTCAAAATCGTCTGCGGAAATGCCGTCGCTATCTGCGCATACCTGCGACATATCGAGCACGCCGACTATCTCATCACAGTCCTTGTGACTACACCAGTCATAAGGCGGCTCGTTCTCATACTTCAGCGTGTGTCGCACGTACTGCTCGCCTTTCTCAATTATGCCACCGCACCAGTCACATCTATGCGGCTTGCGTGCCACGGGGCGCAATTCTTTAATCGTTTCGGTCATATCGTTTACTCCTTTTCTTTGAAGTTATAAATAGGCTTGATCATATTTCCAATGCTAACTGAATTGGTTTGTTGTCTTTCTTTGGGAAGAATCCGCATCTACATCCCGGGTATTCTTCATTAACACCGCCATTCAAGCGATCTACCGTTTGCACCTCTCTCGGGTTCTCTATTTCAGCGCAGCCATGCAGTCCGCAGAACGATCTGCTGTAGTCGTATGGGTCAAGCCCGCGATTTGCCCGCAAAATGGCATCGTAGCAGTAGTAGAAACAGTTGATGCAGATCGGTTTCATTCCTCCATAGCCTTATTTGTTCAGAACCGCAGCAAGTGCCTCACATAACGCTTGGCTCATGTGACACTCAACCGCATTGCCGATGTATTTCTTTTGCTCGGTCTGCGTGCCGATCAGCGTATAGTCCGTGCCAAAGCCCATGATACGTTTGAGTTCGGGTATGTTCAGCATACGCATTTTGATATCCACGATACCGTACATAGCCATAAACTCCTTTATGTTACGCATCGCAGGGCTGTCAGTCTCATAGATGATCACGCCGCATATATCGCCGCGCTCGGTACTGATGAGGTACGGCGGGGTCTTATCCATACGTGCTACAAGCGTGAAACTCGGAGTGTCGATACTGCCGCCTTTTGAGCGATAAGCAGGGTTCATCAGGAATTTTCCGTGCTCTACCGACACCAACTTCATCTTCGGAACGGTAGTAACTGCCGGTGATGGCTTTTCTATGCTTGCCAGTTGCCCGCCACCGCTATACTCATTGGCGAAGAAACGCGAGGTGACGAGTGCAAGATGTCCGACGGTGCGCACGACGGGAGCAGGCTCATCAATCGAGTGCTCATGTCCGTTGCCATAGTACGCGTCAAGGAAACTTGCATTGACTACTGCCAGTTTGTCATGCGTTAGCAGCGTAGGTGCAGGCACGTCAATAGAACGCCCTTCGCCCTTGTAGTTATAGTCAGCGAGGAACTGCGCCGTTGCAAGCGCGTGATGATCTTTGCATGTGATCGCGCCGCTCGGTTCGTCGATGCTGATGTTCTTGCTATCCGGGTCGCCGCTGAACTGCTTGGAAAGGAACTGTACCTTAACCTTGGCAAAGCGGTTCTCTGTTGTAACGACACCGCACGGCTCATCTAACGACATAGCCGTTTCGATCGGCTTAACGCTGTTGTAGCGCGAAAGGAACGCATCTTTGCCGCCCGCTACATATTTAATAAGACCAGCGTATATGCGTTCAAGCGTACGCTCTACAAGAGGTTTTTCGCGTGCGAAGATACTATCACCCTCGTTGTCGAGTTCGAGCACATCGCGAACAGGTTGCCACGGCTTGAGTGCTGCATGGAACATATCTGCCGGTCTGCCGCCTTTGCAATGAGTAGGTTCGGGGAATACCGTCGGCAGTCCATGTTTGGCGAAGATACCAAAGAAACGTGTCCGGCTTGTTACTGCGCCATAGTCTGCGGCATTGAGCAGACGGTGAGAGAAATCATAGCCATAGTTGCACACGTTCTTAACCCAACGGAGGTATAAGATACCTTTGTCTTTGCTCACGGGTTTGCCGTTCTCGTCGAGTTCGCCCCAACACATAAACTCTTCTACATTCTCAATATAGATGTAGTCTGGTTTGAGTGCTTCGATATAGCGGAACAGATGTTCAGCCAGCGTCCGGCTGTCAGCGTCTCGCGGCTGACCGCCTTTCGCCTTACTGAAGTTGGTACATTCCAGGGATGCCCATAACACAACCTTGGCGTTAGGGTCTTTGGCACGCTCGGAGTTCGTGATCTCTTCGAGCGGTTTCATATCGAGCGTGCGGATATCCTCTGTGAAATGGAGTGTGTCCGGGTGATTGGCTGCATGTGACTTGATCGCATTCGGGTCATGGTTCACACACGCTATAACCTTGGCGCATTGTTCGCCGTTGAGTCGGGCGCGTGCTACACCTGTGCTTGTACCGCCAGCACCGCAGAATAAATCTATGTACAATAACCGTGTCATCGTGTACTCTTAAACTGAAATTTTAATTTTCGGGTGCAAAGGTAATATAAATTTTTGATATACGCAAATTTTTATATAACTTTTTGCAAAATAATTTAATTTTTTCTTTAATTTACGCGTTTTTGCGTACTTAATCGCTCTCTATAGCCGTACAAACTCGTACTGCTGCCGTCTCGGATGCCATGCGATCTTCGGGTAGCCGTACGGTGTTACGTCCATGCCGAACTCGAGTCCGTTCTCGCGCAGCAGGTCTTTCGCCTCCTCGCAGGAGATATGCCCGAAATTGCGGAACTTGGTCAACTCTTTGGGAGTGGTCTGACACAATGCGCCCAAGGTCGTGATGTTATGCTCATTCAGCCCGCTGAACGTCCGCACGCTGATCTTACCCGCGTCGTAACACTCGCGCAATGTCATACCAAGGATCGCGTACATGTGCTCGCGCTCTGCCGTATGGAGGACGTTCGCGCCTTTGTTGCTGTCCTTGGCGATGTAACGCAAGAGGTTCATCAGATCGTCGCCGGTGATCTGGAACACCACTTTTGACCCGCCTTTGGTGGCGATGTCGATAATCTCATTCGGTTTCATAATCTATTACGTTTAGAGGTTCTACAATTCAATGTCTTTATCAATGCCGCACTGCCGGAGCGTGTGCTGAAGTTCGTGGACTGGTACTACTATGTTGTAGCGCAGGTCTAATAGCACGCGGCTGTCATGCTGTATCTTGATAGCGTTGGTGTTCATGTCAACCGTCACGCAATGACCATACACATCATACCACTTAAAAACGTCGTCTTTGGCAAGACTGCGGTCTTTGTACGTGTCGTGAAAGCCGTTACGCTCCAATATATCTCTCGTGAGTGAAATCGGCATACACAGGAACGGTGGAAACTCATAGTGGTCTATCTCTACCACACCCTTGCGCAGACCTTCAACGCGCTTTGCAAGGAGTTGGTAAACGGGGTTCTTGCCGTCATCATCGACCTGCACACCATCAACGTGTACCCAGTCGCCAATCATCAATTCTGCTACTTTCATAATATCAAAAGAATATGTTTGTTAATTGTTTTCTTTCTCCACTGACGCGACCAAACACGCACCACGTGCCGTGCCCGGGCGTTTCCTCCATGAGTTCGAGGTCATCGACCTTACCGAACCTGCCGACATTGCCGCACATATCGACAAACCAACCGTCTTTGCCCTCGGAGGGTCGTATGCCACGCCCGACGATCTGATAGTACATTGCCAGCGACATCGTAGGACGCGCCATGACGATCGTGTCTAACTCGGGGAAGTCAAAGCCGGTAGTCAGCACACCGACGTTGCTCACGATCTCAATCTTGCCCGCCTTAAAGTCCTTCAGTATGCGCTCACGCTCTTTCTTGGGAGTGTCGCCGGATACTATGGCTGCGCAGTCGCCTAACTGCTTAACAAGCCACTCGCTCTCTTCGACGAATCGCGTAAACACGAGTATGCCATGCCGCTTTGATCCATCTTTCGGAGTACGCAGGCGATTGACAACCTCAACCAGTTTGCCGTTGAGGTCTTGCATTTCATAGGCTCTGCGGAGCGATGCCTCGTCGTAGTCCTGCCCGGTGCTATTGCGTTTGACATCGCTCACGTCAATGAGTTGCATATCAAAGTACTGCAAGCGTGCCAGAAAGCCGCGCGCCATGAGCGTCTGAATAGGTACTTGGTAGATCATTTTGGAGAATATACGCGGCCGCGTCCTCGTTAGGAACTTCAGAATACACCCCATTTCGTATGATTGCAGACGATATGGAGTTGCAGTTAATCCAAGAATACGGCGATCGCCCATTTCAAAGAAATCTTTGTATCTGCCGCCACGGGAGTTTACAAGATGCGCCTCGTCAACCACTATATGCTCGTACTCGTCAAATAGTTCGGGATGGCTCATTACGCTACCGATCGTGGCAAATGTAACACGCGCTTTCTTTTTGCTATTCAGACTGGCAGAGTAAATAGCACAGTCGCGGAAACCGTAGGAGCGATATTTCTCGTAGTTCTGTTCAAGGATCTCTTTGTTCGGTTGGAACACAAGGAGTTTGCCTTCGAGCCGCGATGCTATATCAGCCACGATGAGCGATTTACCGCTACCTGTCGGGCACACTATTAGCGCGTTTCCGTTGCCAAGTTTGCCCGTGAAGAAATTAACGGCTGCGTTGGACGCGGCTTTCTGATAGTCGCGCAGCACATACGTTTTTCTCTTTGGAGGGGCGATCACCACAGGCTGCGGGTTCGTCTCTAACGGTTGATCAAATATGGTCAGTTGTTCACTCATCTTACGTACTCTTCGGGGCAAACAAGGACATCGCCCACAATTTCACGATAACACATATAACTCGCTTTTTCATTTACGGGAAGACCTCTCAATCGCCCTTCTTCGTTCGCCCAAATACCTTTGTTTTGGTACGTGCCGACACGCTCTATATAACCGCCAACGGCTGCCTGCATTTCTTTCAACGTGAAAGCACGTCCGTCTGCCGGAGCGTATGGTACTTGCGTACCGTCTGCTTTGATGATGTAACTATTCATTGTCTTCGTCGTTTGGTTCGTTCGGAATTTCCATATAGTTGATAATCAACTCTACCTCTTTCGGGGTTAGTTTGGTCTTCGCGGAGAATAACGGCTTGTGCTCGGGTGAGTAACCAGCTATGTAGCCGTCGCACTGCCACCATTCTTTTACGTCTGCTTTGTACTCGCACACGATGTAGTTAAAGCCGAGGTTTGCCAAGACAAACATGGAGCGTTCGGGTTCGCCGTCGGTCGTCATGCTACGCCACGGGTTCTGCGGGTTTCTGTCCGACCATTCTGCACCCTCGACAAATCCGGCATTCTCGTCGGAGTAATCCGGGTCTATCGCCCCATAAATAGGGTATCTCTTATCGGCTGCGCGTGCTATTTCAAGTTCGCGCTTTTCTTTCTGCTTCTTACTCATACCTTTAAGTTTTTAACTATTCGGTTATCACTGATGATACGTTGGAGTTCATGGAAAAACTGCACATTGCTCGTCTCATCATACGAACTCATCTTTGCAGGTCTCACCTGTACCGTCCATGACGGAAAGCCATTGCGATCATCCTCGCGTATCATGTTAATGTGCGGGCTGTCGGCTGCGCTGCCGTGCCATTCAATCACCCGCATGGACTTATCGCTGTCACCATACCAAAAGCCATTGCGCAAGAGCAGGTCTTCAGTCAACGGAATAATACCTATCTCGTTCGCCGCGAACGAGACGACATCTTGCCCGTCGCCTTGGTCAAACCCTTTGTCTTTGATGCGGTATATGCCGGGTGTTATCTCGGTAATCTTACCAGCGTGCCCGAAACCGTGTATGACGGTATCGCCTACTTGGAGCGGTGTCTTCAGTTCTTGTATTGTTGCGTATCTCATAATCTGCACTTTTATTCGTATTTCGTTACGGTGTAACCCCATGCCTCAAGTTGCTCTTTCATCAAGCCTTCATCGAGGTAATCATAAATACCACGCTCGCCTATCATTTCGGCAACGTCTGTGTCCGAAATCAAGTGCATACGCTCTTTGATAAATGCCTCTTGCTCGCGCCCGGTCAACTCATCGAAAGCCGCAGCAACATCGACACTAAATTTCATTTCTACGGAATACTCATCCATAATCATATTGTTTTGAAGTTATTTTCTGCCTTTCTTCTGTGTGTGCTGTTTCGGCAACTGCCAGCCCTTAATTCTTGCGACGGCTTGGTTAAAGCGATACCACACATCTTCGTCCAAAAACTCAAAGTGCATAGTGCCTTTCTTGTAGCCGCGTATTCTGAAAAAGCCGTGCTCTGCAATCACATTGCCCTGTTTGTCGCGCTCGTACACAATCCAGTCGCGCCACTCACCCCACGGTATTTTGTGGTCGTGCAGGAACGAACTCAAGTAACCGAATTTGTCATAATTCTCGCCCGTCAGATAGCACAAGGCTTTTATCACATCGTCAAGTCTGAAATAAGAATTATACGAACTATCTACATACGAACTCGGCCACCGCGAGTCATACCTACACATGCCCGGCACGATAAAGCGGCGGTTAATCATGTAGTCGGAGTTGGTTTTCCATTTCTCGCCTGCCGTGCTGTTCTCGGCTGATAGGCTGCAAATGTGCTCAAATGCTTCGACTAATACGCCTTGCATACGGTCGCCGTGTGTCTGCACGAGGTTGGTCACAAATCGGTATATGTTTTTCATTGTGAACGGCATATTTTCTATGCGCTCAATCGCTCTGTTCAAGTCCTCAATCACGCTATGCGTCACGTACTTGCGCATGTTGAACTTATCGAAAAGGCTCTGCCATGCGTCTTTCTGCAACTGCTTGCGGAACTCGTCACGTGTCACTACACCAGGCTGCGGCTGATAGTCTCGGTTTACCCTATGCGCACCGAATACGATGCTGCCACTACCTACGCTCTTGCAAGCGTCGTTGATCTTCTTGTTTGCAGCCATTACGTCATCGAAGCACTCAAGCGCGTCTTTGTAGCGGCTCACAAGGTCTTGCACGAAATCGTACCTCACCACGCCGCCGGACGTTTGCCATTGTGCCTCTTCGTCTTCGCTCATGTCGAAAAAGCCGTCAAACTCATGCTTACCTGTACGCGGTTTATAGAGACGTACCACGGACACGCTCACATCGGTGGAGCGTTCAGCGGTTGAGAACACTCTGCCAAGGTATTCAGTGCCGCCGTTGAGTTGCACTAACTCGCGTATGCGGTCGCGGTTGGCATAGCCGCCATATTCAAGCATTGAGGAGTTGCACAGGCTGATAATCTCGCAGCCCTCGGGTGCTATGTCCCATGCGTGCAATATATGCTGCTCTTCGTTAGAGAAGGGCGGGTTCATTACAATCACATCGACGTGGCTTATCATGTCGGACGTAACCGTCAGAAAGTCCTTCGCAATCACTTTACACTTGCCCGCTACAATAGCACGCAGTTTGTCGTTAATCTCGCACGCGATAACTTCACGCGCACCGCGCTCTTTGCAATAGTCCACGATATTGCCACTACCAGCGGAGGGTTCAAGGACTATCTTGCCGCTTACATCTGTCAGCGATAACATCTGCTCGATAACCTCAACGGGTGTCGGGTAGAAATCGCGGTTGAACATGTTTTGATAATCTGCCATGATCTCACAAGTTTTAATAGTTACGACGTATATCTATCTCTTTGCCCTCTTTTGTCTCTCTTATGCAAGAAGAGTGAAAAGCGGCTCGGCTTATGCCGGACAAAAAGGTTCTTACACCTAATTTGTCAAAAGCGGTTTGTTCGCTGATACGCTTGCCCGTGGCTACGTTCGTGAAAGTGAACTCACCTGCATCAAGTGCCAGCCCGATCTCGGCTATATCGCGGTCATCGTTACCAAACTCGCGAAGGATCGCTTTGTGTTCTTGTTTCAGTACCATAATACATTGTTTTTTGCGTTGTACTTAAAGACATTTTTTAATTTCACGCTGCAAAGGTAATACATTTTTTTTGATATATGCAAATTTTTCGATAACTTTTTTATACTTTTTTTTAATTGTTTGCACTATATAACATAGTTATATAAAAAATGAAGAAAAAAATCACTTTTCAGCGATCTTTTGGCAAAGGTTGTGCAAATAGAGCGATTCTCTCGTGCGTACATGTGCCTGCCAGCGCACCCGCTTTTAAGGTTTTGCACACACACGGTAAAACCCAAAACAAGCAGCCGAAAAGCCGCAGCCGGACAAAAACGAAAGAGACCGCATCCCTGCGATCTCATTTCTTAATAACTTAAATCTAATACCATGAAAAAACACAATTACAGACGAGGCAACCCTCATTTCCCCGTCTGCTTTTTTGAAGGCGTTGTCGCCTTGATCTTCTCCGTGTCGAGGCTGATGGCGAACAGGTGATGACCGCGATAGGTCTTCACGCCCGTGATCGGCATCGTCGCCGTTGCACCCTCGCAATGAAAGACGATATGCGTATAGTGTTGGAACTTGGGTTCAACCTTTCCGCTGATGATATCCGCGCGATACTGGTTGATGTCCTTGCCCGCAGGGATCACGACGAGCCGCTGCACCCAGTACGGCGACATGTCGCGATACTCCACGGTCTTTGTACCTGCCATGATGAGGTCGAGGTACTGCCTTTTTATGGCACAATGTAAGGCTTTCATGCTGTTTCCTCCACGCTTTCGCTGATTGATTCACTCTCTTCGTCCTCCGGGTGTTCCTCCTCTTCGACCTTGACCTTGCCGGTCTCTTGTGCCTGCTCGGTCTTGGCTTCCTCGCCGTCCAGCGTCTGCTCAATCTGCTGCATACGTATGCGGTCGATCTCCTCCTCGGGTGCTTTGGCGAGCGAGAGCATGACCACGGCGGTCTCCAACGAGAGCAGTCCGGCTTTGTAGAGGTTGGCTATCGCAGCCCAGTTGGCTTGCTCATCATCGGCGAACGGCTCGCTGAACTCAAACGAAATCTCCAACTCGTCGAGTTTAGCCGCCATCTTCGGGTTGATGAACTTCAGCAACTCGATGATGACGTTTTTCTCTCGATCGACTAACTCCTCGTATATCTCGATGTTCTTGCTACGCTTGATGTAGCCGAGTATCATCGCGTTGCGGATGGCTTTGCCGGTGAGTGTACCGAAACCGCGCATTTTCTCGATGGAGAAGTCCGGCGTGAACGTGTCAAACAGGATGCTCTCTTTGAGGTCATCTTTCTCCTCCTTGCGCATACCGCTTGCCTGCGGCGGGTTGAGGTACTCAAGGCGCGATTTCTCGCCGGAGAGCCGCACAAGTTTTCCGCGCGTCTCTGGGGAGTAGATGGACTTGATCGCGTCAGCCGTACCCATCAGCACGGGATCGGCAAAATAGTTGTTTGCGTCGCCTATCTTGCTGTCTAACTCCTCCTCGCGGTCGATACGCGGTTCTACACCGTCCCATGCTTTCGGCTGCTTGTAGTAGATGATGTTGATCTTGCCCGTAGGGTTGGGGTATTGTGTGACCTCCCAGCCAATAGTGGCTTTCTCGCAATCGTAGATGATGTCGGCGGTCTGCACTCCCCAGCACTGCACGGTCTTGCCAAAAGCGTTTTTGCGCTTGTAGCCGTAGGCGAAGGCGACGAGGTTGCCGAACTGGTCAAAGAGCGGTCGGAGCATGTAACCCGTCGAGCGCGAGAGCACTACCACCTGCCATTTGACATCGTTCGTCTTCGGGTCGCGGGTGATATGGTACAACTTGGCGCACTCCGTTTCGGCACCTGCCAGACGTTTCGCCTTGCGCATGGTGACGTTGAAACGGCTGTCGCGGATGAACTTGGTGAACAGGTCAAACGCCTCGTCCTCGCCTTTCTCCTTTTTCCATTTGATCGGGTTGGCGAGCAGGAAGAACAGTTCGACCTCGTTGATATACCGCTGCCGTGTACGCGGGTGCTTGCAGGTGATATACGGAGATCGCCCGACGGGGTATTTGTTGGGTGTCCGCATGACCTTGTGCAGTTGCGGGTTGTACTCGCTCAAAGCGTTATCCACATCGTCGCTGTTATCCTCGCACATGGCAAGGGCATGATGCACATCGCGATCCTCCATCAACTGATAGAAATCGCGCTCGATACCGAGTGCGTTGAGCGTGACGTTGCGAAAGAACGTCGCGATGTTGTTTACATACGTTGAATTAGTGTTTACTACTGCCATATATCTATATCGTTAAAATACTACTACATCTTGGTTGCGTACCTCTCCTCCGAGGGGTGGCAATACCTGTCCGAAGATGCACCCTGTCACATAATAGCGGAGTGCGTCGAGCAGGTGGTCATCTTCTTTGACGGGCACGTTGAGCGTGTTGCCGTTGCGGTCTTTCTGCCATACATAGTTGCGCAGTTCGTGTTGCAGGTTGAGGGAGCGCGCCGTGACGTATATATGGTCAAAGTCCTGCACCTTCTGTATGCCTGCTGCGACGGTCATGCCGGATTTGTCGATCGGATATACCATCAGCCCCTCGTTGGCTATCTCCCGTATGAGCACGTCGGCTGCGCTGTCGGCATAGACGGTCAGACCGCGTTGCGTGAGTTTCTGCTTGAGCGGAGTGAGGTTCAGTCCGATGTCGTAGAACTGCTCGTCCACATACAGGTCGTTATTCATCACGCCGCACTTGACGCACGCCGTCGGAGCGGTCGAATAGCCGAAGTCGAGACCCAACGCCACCTCGCGGCACTGTGCGGGGAACTCATGCACAATCGACCAGTTCTTGTAGATCGCACCCTCTTTCACATCATCCCACCGACCCATGAACACGTGTGCGTATTTCTTCGGGTCATTCTCTTTCATCGCCTGCGCCTCCTTGATAAACTGCTCGCTCAAGTGCTCGATGTTGTCAAGGTAGGAGGTGTGTATATGCAGCACGTTCGGGTGTGTGCTTATCTGCACGGGAACGCCGTCAAACAATACCTCTTTGTGCGTCTTTTCGATATACTTCTTGTATATGAAATGGTTATTGTCCGTCGGGTTCATTATGATGATGATACGGTTCTGAATACCCTTTTGCCGGATAGAGAACATGATCGTATCAAACTCCTGCTCGCTCGTCCACTCTTCCGCCTCGTCCACTACGAATGTGGTAATACCATGTATGGACTTCAGTTTGGCTGTCTGATTACCGCTGCTGGTCTTGATGCCACGGAACATGATCCGTGCGCCTGTCATGCGGTTCACCACGTCCGCTTTGGTCGCGCTGAAATAGCGTTCGAGACCGTCCATCTCCACCTTCTCCATGAACTCGGGGATAACCGAGATCGCAGCGGAGGTCATCGTGTAACGGGTGTAGAGGATGTTGTGCGTGATACGCTCCACCTCACCGTCATCGTTGATGAACTTCTTTAATTCAAAGGTCAATCGCTCAATAAAGGCAGACGAGGCAAACGACTTACCCGATCCGCGTCCTCCCGTAATGAGTATAATGAATTTATCGGTGTCTTCGTAGAGAGGGTAGTATATGGGATGGTTCTTGATCATGCTATTTCTCGGTGCTTACGCCGACCTCCCTCTCTATCCATTTATGTATGTCAATGCCCGTCTCGATGTCCTGCGGAATGCCCGTTGTGTCATCGTCTTGCCCTCGCTGTACCTTTCGCCAGTCTTTGTCGTAGTGGAACATGAGGGTGGCGAGAGCCTGCATGTTCGGCAGCGTCTTGGTGCGCGTCACGGTCTGCTGTATCACGTCCGTCGGAGTTTCCGCGCCGGGTAGCATTACCTTACGGGTCACGGTGCTCACACTCTCTACGTCTTGACCGCCTAACGCGGCTTGGAGGTACTTACCTTTGATGGCCTGCAAAATCTTCTTGCGCGCACGCTCTAACACTTTGAGCAAACGGGTACTGCGATGCGCATTGTCTTCGGCTGACCACTCGCGAACCTTGCCGTTTTTGATCTGGGAGAAATACGACGGTGTGATGTCGAACGCGCAGGCTATTTCCGCGTCCGATGCACCGTTAAAAGCGAGGAAGAATACTTCGTCATAGAAATCATCGCTGTCATAATCGTTTTTGGCTTGGCGACCTCTTGACATACCTTTCCACGGAGCGGGCGGTGTCTCGGGTTGCGGCGTTGCCTCGGCTATCTGTTGGTGGATATCCTTGGGCTTGATGACGGTTAGTTTTCGTTTCGGTGATTTCTTTTTCTTTTTTGCTTTCTCCTTTTTGGGTTCGTTAGTATTATCAGAACTGACTCTCATTAAATGCTATTCGCAGTGTGTGTTATTCGTTTTCGTAGTCGCCCTCATCGCCGCCTTCGTCCATGTCTTGAAACATCGTCGCCAACTCCTCACCTTTGATGATCTGGGTGTCGGCGGGCAGGTCGAGCCACGCAAGGAAGTCCTGCATGTTGGTGAAGTTGTCAAAGGAGAGCATGATGTAAGCCGCATTGTCGGCCGCGCGTTGCATGGCTTGCTCTTGCACTTGGGCTTTGACATCTTTCATGTGCTGTTTCTTCGCCTCGTACTCGGCGGGGCTTTCGCCTGCGGGCACTTGGGGAGCGGCAGCAACGGGTGCGATAGGTTGCACGATGTCCGGCAGTATCATCTGCGTGATGGCTGCGGCGGTATCGGGGTCGCCTACTGTCGGCATGGCAAAGTCCACTCCGATCATCGACAGGTCGGCATCGGTGAAACCTACATCTTTATAGTTATCGGGATTGACCAGATCGCGCAAACGTCCCCAGTCCCATTTACCTTGTGCGTTGGGGTTATTGAGGAAGATGACCAACTCTTTCTCCGTTTTCTCATCTACGTCAATAAGGTCGCAGCGAATGGAGTAGTCGTTTTCGTGCGTCGCCGGGTCGTATTTCTGCAACTCGTCCATGACGGTCAAACGCTGATGACCCGAGACGAGTGTGTTACCAGTCTGTTTGTTTACGACTATACCTCCGACCAAGCCGTATTTCTTGATACCGCGTTTGAGGGTCTTGAGGTGCTCATCGTCTATCTCACGGGGGTTGTAATCGGCAAAATGGATATCGGAACGGTTGAGTACCGCCTGCTCGCCACAAAAGAACTTCGACAACTCTGCGAGGTCGTTCGTGGTGCGCTTACCTTCAGTCACGCTGTCTTTCATCGCCTTTTTCGCGGCTTTGTCGAGGCGTTCCTCTTCTGTTTTTTGAGTTTTTGCCATAAAAATATATGTTTTTATAAAAAAGTTATCAAAAAATTTGCATATATCATTTTTTTGTTGTACCTTTGCAGTCGAAATAAGATAAATCAGATAGACCCGCGATGATGGTAAAGGCGGCTAACCTCGTTAAGAGGGGACGTGTAGGTTCTCGAAAAACCCGTCTGATTTGTCTTTTTTTTTCATACCACTTTGTGATATTTTTCGTTGTTAAAGTCGTTGCTGTTTGTCACTTTGCCAGCGGTAACAAGGCAGACCTTTCTTTTCTTCACGTGCTTCTTTCCGTTCTTCGTAGTCTTGAACTTGATTTCGTAGTTCGGCTTGATAATGAATTTATCCTTGTAGTCTGTGTAAATAAAACTATCGCCGTCCCAATACAAATCCATTCTCTTGCGCTTAAACGGGAAGTCCTCATACGACCGCGCAGGAATTGTCAATCTCTTTCTCTCCTTGCTCGTCCTATTTGCGTGCGCTATGGACTTCGATGTAAAATATAGCGACTTTGAACCTAATGTAATATCATTCGCACTCGCATAGTCGGTCATTCGCTTTTCGTTTCTTCCTATTATAAATGGCTCTGTTGTAGTAAAGCCATTTCTGCGTAACTCGCGAAACACGTCTCTTATTTTCATTCGTATAGGCTCATGCCCATATATCATCGCCTGTTCCATAATCTTCTTTCTTGTGAGAGTAAGCGGTAATCAGCCGCCAACTCCCTATTGTCAGCCGTTTGCAAGTCCCATGTATGTCCGGCGTGATACTTTTTGAGTGATCAAACGACGGTCGCCATAGAACGAGTTTACGGTGTCGGACACTCCTGTAGCGCGGCGTATGTTCTTATCGTAGCGGTTAGCAATACGATTGACAGATGCCGAACGGCGTGCAATAGTTTCCATACGCTCCAAATCGGCAGCGTTCTGACCACCATTGAAATATCTTTCTTGGGCGGCGCGATACTGGCGGCTCAATTCGTTTTGCAGGCGTACGCGCTGCGCCTCGACGTTCACTATTGATTTCTTTCTCGGCATACTCTTACCTCCTATCCGGCGTTCAGACCCATGTAGGTACGTTGGGAGTATTTGCGTTCGCGGTTCTTTTGCCATGCAGCATAAGACTCGTCGCCGCTGTTCGGTCTGTCACCAAATAAAATGCTGTTCGCTCTTGCCAAACCATTTTGGTACTTGCGAGTGCCCGCGATGTTGCGCACGTATCTCTCCGCGATGCCGACCGCTCTCTGCACCTTGCTTTCTTGCTCTGATGGAGCAGAACGGTTATACTCTCCCGCAAGGCGGTTGATTCTCTCAACCTGCCTGTCAATATCATTGATAGATTTCTTACGTGCCATAAATACCTCCTTAACCTACCGAAAGTCCGAGTTCACGGATGTTTGAACGATACTCCTTAAACTGACCGGCATCTGCGCCGTTGTTACGTGCCATACGCTCGTAGGCCTTGGCGATCTTCGGGCGACCATTCTCACGGGCTGCTTGCGCCTGGGTGAGTAAAGCCTCGGCATAATCGCGCTGTGTTCCGTTACCCATCCAGTCACGGGTCGTAAAATATGATCCGTCTGCCCATTCGGATGCTCCCAAACTTTGGGAAAGCCGCTGCGTTCTGCTTTCAGACAGCAATAACGGTTGTATTCTGTTTCGTCTTGGCATAATTACCTCCTTTCTATCCCGCAGATAACGCCATACCGCGACCTTCGGCATAACCTTGAGCGCGCAGGCTCTTCACGAATTTCTCATGCTCGCGTTTGTTGCGGCTGATGTGGATATCGTAGAACGGAGAGCCGTCCGGGTGCGTCTTCTTTCCATCGTGATAGTTCACCACGTAACGCGCTTTGCCTACGTTGAACATCTCGTTGAAATTGGCTTTATATCTCTTCGGCATAATCTATTCATTTTTGATCGTTATTGTAATGATATTCGTAGAGAATGCGTTGGGACATGGGGAAGACTTGGTAAATCTTCGCCAGATCGTCCGGCGCATTCTGCTCTAACCACAGGAAACAGTCGAGATTAAAGCCCACACCGTTGCTCGCTTTCTTGCCGTAACGGATCGGTTCGGGCAAGCGGTGCTGCTCCATGTAGGCTAAAATCTCTTTCTGCGTCCAGTCGGCGAGCGGGTAACACATACCTTTGTTCGTGTAATGAGCCGCAGCGTATGTGTTGAGCATCAGACGGCGGTTCATGCCGTCCGCTTTCTTCATTCCGAGGAAACACCACTCAATACCGTACTGCTTGCAAACGATGTCTGCGATGTCGCGCAGTTTGAGTAGTTTCTGTTTCGGACGTTTCTCGCAGTACATGCCGCTCCGATAGATGTGCGTCAAGTTCCAATGCGGCACTTGTATCACCTCTACATTCGGATAGCGGCATACACACTGTTTGATGAAACGGTTGATATGGTCAAGGTCGGGAACAAAGTACATAAACACGCAGACAACACGCTTGAAGTAAGGCGCGATGAGGTCTAATACCACAAGGCTGTCCTTGCCGAAGGAGTTGAAAAGTATCACTTCGTCAGTCTGTTGCTGAACGTAAGCGATGGTGTCTAATGCTGTCTCTAACTTGGTCATATCAATTTCGTTTCATTTATCCGGCTGCGAGACCCATGTAGGCTCGGCGGGAAACAGGAGTGACATATTGCTCGTTGGAAACATAGTCTCTTCGGTTGAAGTGCTTGGCTACGTTCTTGCTGTAACGGGTGGTGATTTCGTGGATACGGTCAAGGCGTTTAAGCGATTGCTCGCTGTAACGTCTTCCGTCCCAACCTCTCAACGCCGCTTCATCACCGAGCCTGTCTGCCTGCGCATAAATCTGCTGTAATGATTTCTTACGTGGCATAAGTCCTCCTTTCTATCCAACCGAAAGCCCCATGTAAGTACCGCGACCGAATTTGGCTGCTACCTTGCGCTCTGTTGCTCTATTCCATTCTTCCTCCGTTCCCGAGTTGAACGCTTGACGTGATCTCTCATCGAGTTTGCGCCAACGCGGACTGCTCTCCATGTTACGGCGGTAGCGGTTGAACGTATCATACGCGCGGTTGAGCCTATTCACTGTCTGCTGGTTTGGCGATGAAGATGTGTATCTTCCCTCCAAAAACGCGTAGGTGATGTTCGGGTCTTGCTGTCTTGCAGCCGAATAAATACGCTCCGCTTGCTTTGTCAAATCACGATACGACTTCATGCGCCTTACCCTGCTTACTCTTGTAGGCATAATTGGTTGATTTTAGATGTTAATAAACAAGGGAGAAGGTGGCGATGCACCACCTGCTCCCGTTACTTCAGTTTTATCCGGCTGCTAAACCCAAGCCTGTACGAATGTCGCGATACATCTGCTTACGCGAGATGAAACGACCGCTGTACGTGCCCGATTTTGCACCGTTGTCATCCACATTGGTGAAGCCTTGACGACCTCCCAAGAAACGACCATTAGCAGAAACGGTCTTGTTGGTGAAACGAGTTCCCGACGTTGCTGCTTGATAGCCACCTCCGTTTACAGTGTACGACTGCTTGAAAGAATTTCTTTTCGGCATAGTTGCAATGATTTGATGTTAGCACTCTATAAAACTGACTCATCTAAAACGCCGCAAAGGTACTGTTTTATTTTATAAACTTCCTCATACGCACGGGGTTTAGGATTGCGATATACGGTTATCTTAAAGATTAGCACAGAAAAAGGGCGTAATGAACTTAATCACTACGCCCCACTTGGCACAAAATGGAAAACTAATGGAACACTTATCCGGCTGTCAGCCCGAGAGCCGCCTTGCCGCCGCGAGCCATCTGACGGTCACGCGCATCGGTCATCTTCGTATAACCATCGTCGCCGTAATAGGTCTTCACTTTCTTCATATCGACCTTGGCATCCGGGTTATAACTCTTGATCAACTCGTTGAGACTGCGCGGGAGCGTCATCGCCACTACAGGCGGTCTGCCCTCGCTCTCGTTCCAGCCATCGGGTGCATATTCGTCATTGAACGGCGTTTGACCCGTGGCTTTCGCTCCGTACTGCGCATACATATCTTGCAGACCGTCCGCAAAGCAGTCTAACTTACGACCGCCTGCCGCTACCGCATACGGGAGCAGTTTAGCCAACTTACGACCACCGCCGACGCTGAACAAAGAAGCGACATTACCTTTCTCCGAGCCGTGCTGACCTACCGCTATACCACCTTTGCCGTCGGCGGTCAGATAGCATTTCATGCCGCGATACTCCTCGACACTATGCACATCGACCATCCAACCGCGCTTGATATACGGCTTGCCTGCCGAGATAGCCGCATGGAACTCCTCAGCCGACACCTGCCGGATAGACTGACTGTTAGGTGCAATACCCCGGGCACGTAACGCCCGGTCAACTCGCAGACTTAACGCACGGGAACGGTGCGCACTCGTCACTTTGTAATTTCGTTTCTTTGTTGCCATTTCTTACATCGTTAGCATTTCTGCGTACTGGGCTGGCGTGTTGTACGCCATCGCATAGGCGATCACATCATCGGCACGGTTCTTGACCTGCTCGATCTCTGCGTCGTAGTTAGGCGGGTTCATGCCTTCAGTCACAGGTAGTTTCTTTAACTCTTCAATCACATCGGCGCGAAATTGCGCGATCTGCTCTTTGGTAAACTCTTTCATTGCAGTAACATTGTGTATAGTTCGTTTAACATTGTGCGGATTTGGTCGCTGCCGTCGGTCAGACGCATACAGTCTTCGTTCATATAGCAGCGTTTGTTGATCTCAATCATCAGCGATGGGTACGCGAACGTAGTCTTGGGCGAGACGCTGTTGGAATAAGGAGCGTTGAAGCATACCTTATAGCCGGCGTTAGCAAAATGGTCATGCACGAGCCGCAGCGTCTTTTCGTCAGGCTTTGACCAGTCCTCATTGTACCCGATGCAAATATCCACATCGCCGTCAGCGTGCGGGAACGAGTGACAGTCAATCAGCAGCGTGCCCGGCTTGATCTCGTTACGCAAGCGGTCGTGATGCTGTGTGTAATACGCCATGAGCCTTGCGCGCTCTTCATCGCTGATAGTGCGCAACGTCTTGCCGATATGCGTATATAGAATGCCCCTGCCTTGCGCCTCAAGCGGGTCGTTGATCAACCGCTCGCAGTCCACTACAAAACGGCTGAAGATAGACTGCACGGCTACCACACCGGGCACATGCTGATCGAATAGGTAGTCCGTGAACCAGTCTGTGTAATCTCGCACCCAAGCATACAGCGAACGGCGGTCAGAATAAACCGCGTCATTGAGACCGCCGATGGCTGCATGAGGAATATGTAAGACAATCTTCTTAAAGGACATTTTTCTTCTTGCTTTGATCGTAGATGTTCACCGCAAGAATCGTGCCGAGGTTATACACCACGCGTGACTCTTGCCAGTACACGTCTTTCTGCCCGTTATAGTCCACTTTGTACTCGATGATATTGCCCTCATCGTCGGTGAGATACTGCACAAGCGAATCCGTGACCTCAACCAGCGCACAATCGCGCTTTTTGCCTGCCTCGTACTTGCCCGTATAGAACAGGATCGCGTCGTACTTGATAGGAATAGCGAAACCGTCCTCGTCTTCGATGTCGAAACCTTGCTCGTCCAACTGCACGAGCCGCTTAACTGTCGTCGGACGTATCTCGCGGAACTCTTGCACCTTACGTCCGGCGAGAATAGCGTCGAAATACTTTTGCTTAAGGCTGAAGGTGATGATCTTCTTGCCCTCTGCTTTCATTTTCTCTACTAACGCTTGCACATCGACTTTGACGGCGGGCGTTTTTGCGTTGTTTTCTGCCATAATAAAACTGACTTTTTAATAGTGAAACATATTTTTGTACGTTTCGGGTGCAAAGGTACTGCTTTTTTTGCATATAGGCAAACCTTTGCCCCGAAAATCGCTTATTTAATCAAATATCTTAATGTTTTGCACCGATCACGCGGCTTTCTTATCGAAGATACACACCGCGCCGCAATCGTGGTACGCGTCACGCAGCGTCTTGTTTACGAAATACAGATCGCGCTCGAAAGGCAGGCGACACCCCCACACGTTCACGCGGGCATTCAATAGGTCAGAGAGCATGAAATAACCCAGTTCTGTCTCGTGCAGGCTCGTCAAACCGAAACACATATAGTCACCGTTCTCTTGCTTTGTCGCCTCGGTGATATACCAACTGCCGCGACCGTACGGGTTAAAAATCTTGCATAATACCTTTGCGTCACCCCCGGCGTTCTCTTGAGAATAAAGCGGGTACTTTGCAAACAACTCTTCAATCTTTTTCGTGATAATCTTCTGTGCCATAACATTGCAATTTTAACTGTTAAACATTGTGCTTTTTTGCGTCAAACTTAAACACGTTTTTTAATTTGACGCTGCAAAGGTAATACATTTTTTTGATATACGCAAATTTTTTGATAACTTTTTTTCATTTTTTTTTTTAATTCTTGACACATATAACTGAAGTTATATAAAAAATACGAAAAATTTTGCCGTTTTTGCGTATCTTTCTCAATTTGGCTCAAAATGGTGATTTTTCAGGCTTGTGCAGGGTAGGCGTTTTTGACCCTGCGAATACCCTCATCGACGATCTCGCGAAAGTCACTGTAAATACGATAATGTTGCATCACGCTCGTCTTATACACATAGATGCTGCTGTTCGACATGCCGATGCCGTTGGCGATCTCTGTCAGGATCTTGCTCTTCTTGCCGCGTCCTTTCTGTTGACGTGCCAGCCGGGCGGGTTCGTACAGGTACACGAGGATCAACACCTCCGCACGCGTCGCCACGTACGGCTCTTGGTTCGCAAGGTATGTTTGCAGCATGGCGTGTATCTCCGGCACGAGACCCAAGTCCGTCAGGTAGGGCGTTTCCATCTTCTCCAATAACTCCTGCGACCGCTTGATCGCCTTGCGAAAATTATTGCAGGCGTTGAGCCATTCAATGTTTATCTCCATAATGAGCCAAGATTTATAGGTTAACGATTGATTTACTCCTTGATCAGTACAACGCCGTAGCCTTTCTTATCGTCGAGCACGTAGCAGCCTTTGATGAAACCGCGGAGTTCACGACCAGTATAGTTCTGCATCTTACCGTCTGCTACCGCCGCACGATGGTTCGGGTTCGTAATGTCGTAGCCGTTCTTGATCTCGAAGATACGGAGCGTGTCACCAAGACGAATACCGCGCAGGTCTTTCACGGCAAAAGATGCACTCTCGCCTTTCTCAAACTGTTCGAGGAGGTTATTGAAAGCGTCCTCGTGAAAATTCAAATTCTGTACCATGATCGTGTGAGTTTTTTATGAAACATGTTGCATGACGCATTCGATAGCATCTCCTACCGTGGCAAAGCCCTGCATCTCTTCATCGGGGATGTTGATCTGAAACTCTTTCTCAAACATCATCGTCAACTCCACTACGTCGAGCGAGTCTGCGTTGAGGTCTTTTTCAAAATGTTGGTCTTTCGTCACCTCCGACGCGTCAATGCCGAGGTGATCAGCAATAAGTGCTTTTACTTTTTCTTCAATGTTAGCCATAATGTCAAAATTTATATTGGTTAGAATAGTCTTAATTGTCTTTGTTCAGCGTCAATGCGTTTGCAGGCGCGGTTGAAATACTCCTCGTTCGTCTCGAAGCCGATGAAATGCCGTTTTTCCATGATCGCCGCGATAGCCGTAGTACCCGAACCCATGCAGTTATCCAAAACGGTCTCTCCCTCGTTGGTGTAGGTCTTGATCAGCCACCGCAGCAGGTCAACCGGCTTTTGCGTGGGGTGAAACGTGTCCTCGGAGTGCTCTTTGTCGAAATGCAGCACGCTCATCGGGAAACACTCGCCCGTCGGCTCGACAACCTTGATGTGTGCATAGTCGTACGTCGCTCCCACTTTCTGCTTGACCTCTTTGAACTTGCCGTAGCATTGGTTTGTCTGCTTGTGTACTCCTTTGCCGCGTGAGTGCCGGTCGCCCTGCCGCATCTGCGGGTTATAGGTCGGCTGGCTGCGGTAGAAAACGGCTATATCTTCGTGGCTGCGCATTGGCATTCGGTTCGCATTGAGAAAGCCCGTTGCGCGTCCTTTCTCCCAAATGAGATTGTACTTCCATAATTTCGGCTGTGACATCATCAGTTGCGCGGTGAACATTCCTTGACAGAATAGTACAATAGCGGCATTGGGCTTGGCAACACGCAGGTATTGCTCCCATAGCGGCTCAAGCGGTATTTGCCTGTCCCATTGCACAAGTTCGTTATTCTTGTGCAGCACCTCATAGGGTAGGTCGCAGATGATGGCATCTACTGACCCGTCCGGGATATCCTGCATTCCTTGCAGGCAGTCGCAGTTATATATGTGGTCAAGTTCAATCTGCATATTTCCATATATAGCCATAGGCTGATTTTTTCTTCCCTTTGCAACATCTGCATATAGGGGTGCTCGCGCCTTTTATATTGAGATATTTTTCGGCAGAAAGCAAACAGTCGAACTTATTTAACAAATCACCATTTGCACTATATTGAAGAACTGGCACTTTGTGTTTTTCGCCAATCCTTATCCGTAAATTGTTATACTCCAAGTTGTATTTTGTGGTACACCATTCAAGATTCTCAACATGGTTATTCTTTCTATTCTCGTCTTTGTGATTGATATACTCCTTTCCTTCCTCCAAAGGTATAAATGCCAAAGCAACCAGCCTATGCACGCGCTCTTGTTTTCCCGGCAACCCCACAAATAGATATCCTTTTCTGTCTGTCTGTTGTTTTAATAAGTTCGGTTTCTTTGTCTTCCGATAGGACAAACTTTTTACTCTTCCAAAACTCGAGACTTCGTATCCATCATATCCCGGAATCGGTTTCCATATTTCTTGTTTCATATCAAATCAAATAATGTTTTTTGAACAGCCATAGACTTTAATCTTCTTTCTGCAACATTGAAGTATTTTTCATCTATTTCATACCCCAAATAGTGTCTTTCGGATTGCACACATGCTATCGCAGTCGCTCCGCTCCCCATGAACGGGTCGAGCACCAAATCACCTTTCTTGGTCGAGTTTTCGATTAACACCTGCATGAGACGTGGCGGCTTGGCTGTGGGGTGTGTGTTGGACTTTCCTGTCGGGTTCGGACACGAAAGCAGGTTCGATTGTCCCATGTCGTTGATGTTACGCGCCGGACGCTTGGAGAGCATCAATATAAACTCGCATTTCTGCATGTAGTACTTATTCGGCGTGCCTGCCATATTGCTTTTGTCCCACACGAGCAAGTTCTGAAACGCAAAGCCCACTTTCTCCGCTTCGATTTGCAGTTCTTTGAGGTTGCGGCTGTTAATCATTATATAGCAGTGTGTTCCTTTCTTCAGTACCCGGTACACCTCGGGCAACCAGTCCGAGAACTTTATGCTGTTGTACTCAAACATCTTACCAGCACGGACGGCTTCTATCTGTGCTTTCTCCTCGTCTCTTACCACCGTGCGCTGCCTGTTGAGCATACCGCTCGGCTGTGAATGTCCTTTTGCCGTTTTGTAGTTGCCAGCGGAGCAGCCTCCACCCACGGTCTCATACGGGCAATCCGTTACCACGCAGTCAACGCTCTCGTCCGGCAGTTCTTTCATGCCGATTAGGCAATCCATATTGAAAATCTTATCAATCGTCATACTCCTTCGGTTGTAATCTCGGTCAGTTTCTTAAACAGCACGGTCAGCGTGCGGGTGAACATGTCATCGGTAAACTCGATATTGGGAGCGTTTTTGCCAAATAGTTGCTTAAGCATAACGTCCACGATGTTGCTGGCGCGCTTTGCGATGTAGTTCAGTTCTACGAAATCGGTGTGCAGGTCGCGTTCAAGCATGTCGTGCGAATAGCAGCAGATGGTCATCATAGTGATGAGTGTTGCGGCTATGTTACGCTCCTTCATTGGCAGGTGCATGATATGTCCGTGTATCTGCCATTTCAGAATCTCCATGTCTTTCTTCACGCAGTCTTCTATTTTCTCCATATAGTCAACCACCATCATCATTTCATCATCGGTCAACCCCTTGTAGAGAATACCGTTGCGGTTAAAGATAACGTGGAACTTGGACTGAATGTCGTTGTAGTACATCTTCGTACTCTGCTTAAAGTAGCCTTTGTCGAGAGACTGAAACGCTGCGTAAGCCATGTCGATAGCGCATAGCGGAGTGAGGACACGGGCGTTCAAAGCGTTTTCGTCAATGTCCGTCCGTACCCGCCGCATGTCGATACCTGCTTTTAACAGGAACTTGTTTCGCACTGCGGTCAGCGCGCTTGTGGTCTGTTCTGCCATAGTCGAATTTACTTAATAGTGATACGCATACGCACTTTATCGCCCTTGCGCTCAATGGTCTCATACGTGGCGTAGGAGTAGCCTTTATTGATGCGTTGGCGTATATTGTTGTAATCGGTGGTAGATATCCACTTGGTCTCAATTACATCGCCGCCCTTGCCATTGTGCAGGCGCAGCCAGTCGTAAATTCGCTGTCGTTTTGCTTTCGTCATCATAAGTGTATAGTGTTAGTCGAAATTGATTGTCTGTTGTGGGTTAGTTGGGAAAGTTGCGTCCATCTGCAACTTCAAAGCCTCGGCTACTTGCCATATCTGCCCGGCGCGCTGTTGGAGCGAGAGCACACAATCCGCTATCTCGTCACGGTTGACTGCCACAAAATAGCCGTCGGACGTTGCAGATAAGCATCGGAGATAGCCGCCGATACGAATAGCGTTCACTACCTTACGAATGCGTGCGCCGTTGGGTTTCTGACCTGTCGCGAGTTTCATGCGCTCTGCGAGGTGGTCTGACTTGATAGCGTTGCCGCTTGAACGATGTTGTGCCAACTCTTTGACCATTGCGGGGAGTAGTGTGAATTTCTCCCATTCTGTCAGCGGCTTTGTCTGAATTTCAAAGTTGTGTATCATAATAGCCCTGCTTTTTTAAGTGCTGCGTTTATCTTTGCGTTGATGATATCCATTGCTTTGTCCGGGTCTTTGTCAAACAGTTTGTTGTTTGCCTTGATGACCCGTTGCCGGATGGCATATATGCGTTTTTGTCTTATCTGCTCCTCTTCGTGCCCTTTGAGTGTCATTGAGTGCGCAAGGTTCTCTGCCATCTTGCCTAACCCGCCTATCAGTTGCTCATCGGGAGCGTTCGGGTCAACCTCGCCATTCTTCACCATTTCTTCATACTCTTTCGCCCATCGCTCTTCACTCTCGCGTTTCTCTCGTGCGTCACGCTCGGCCGTACTCTCATAGGGAACGAAAGCGTAACCGCATTTCTCGGCTTCTTCTTGATAGGTTAGAAGGAATTTGCCGTTAAAGTATATCTGTGCGAGTGGTTTGTGCGGCACTTGGAGTGCTTGCATCTCGTCGTATGTCAGCGTGCGTATGCTCTTATCGACCCCGAAGATGTCAGCCATCGTTATTGTCGGGAACTTATGATTGAGCGTGATACGTTCTACGATGTACTCAAGCCGCGCTGCTGATATACATTTCTTGATAATCTGCTTTGACACGAACCCCCAAAACATTGATGTCTGCTGCGGAAAGCACGCCGCGAGTGTTGCTATAGCCATCTTCACCTCGTCCTCGTTCGCTGCGGGCAGATTGCCAAACACCGACGGTACGACGGGCAGTAAGTCGGGAGCATCCTCGGTATCATTTTCTGTCCGGGCTAATGCCGCGTTCTGTGATGCCAGCGTTGATACCTGCGTTGATTGCTGCCATAGTTTCACCAAAGTCTGCGAATTTGGGATTACGTTGTTTACTTGCTGTTCCATTGTTTTGTTGTGTTTGTTGTGTTCGTGTTGTCGTGTTGTTATCGTAGTTGCCCTCTAACACTTTCGGGAAGTTGTTTGGGCGTATAAGCCAATCAAAGGTGAGTATGAACCCGCGTGCGTTCTGTCCCCGTAGGAAGTCACTCTGCACCGCGCGCCGGATGGCTTCTATGAATTTCTCTTTGCCGTACTCGCTGATACGAGCCGCAGCCGATTGCTTGCGCTTATTCTCTATGCTCGATATAGGAGGGAACGCACCCTTTGTTGTCTCATTCCAAAAAGTGATGAGGTTCTGCCAGTTCACGCGAACTTTCGCGGAAGTCTCTTTGTCGGCTTTCTCTTTGTTGGTTTTCTCTTCACTCACGCTATCGCTTTCTTCATCATTAGGCTCGATGGGGAACAGCCCTGCGTCAGTTTTGACTGACATAGGAACTTCAGTTCCTTCATTATTTATATTATCCTTTATTATCCTATCCGCGCGCGTGGCTACATTTTTGGGTGTTTTTGTAACATTTCCACCATTTTCTGCTACATTTTTGGGTGTTTCTGCTACATTTTCACTATTTTCTTCAGCAGATTTTTCAAGCACGTTATACTCTTCTGCAATCTCGTATTTCACCCAACGGGAACGCTTGCACATTTCCAAATATCGCTCTTGCAGCCCCTTTGATGTGAGAATGCCTTTGTCGAACATTTCTTTTGAAAACAGACCTATCTCAACGCAGTCCCGGATGGTATTATCTACGTACTCCTCTTCCAACTCCCAGTCGTCGGCTATGTCGAGCACAAGGTCTTGATTATAAGGCACGTAATAACCGCTCTCGCCGTATGCAGCCTTGATGACACTCAAGTACACAAGGAACTTATCACGGTTGCCTTTTCTCTTTAATCTGCGTATCTTACTATCGCCCAAGATATTGAGGTCGATGGTAAAGAATATAAACTTCTCTCTTGCCATACCTACACAAATTAAAGATTGCTAAACAACGTCTCATTCTGTAACAATGCGACGTATTTTGTAACATTTTCGGGCGTTTCTGTAACAGTTTCGCCGTTTTCTGTGCAATAACGCAGGAGTCCGCACTCTACCATGTCGTCAATATAGCCCTCAACATACTTAAATGAGAAGTTACATATTTTCTCCATTTTCTTCTGAAAGTTGGGGTCTGACATAGATACTTTGCCCTCTTTGCCACCTGCGAGGAAGATTTCATCAACGACAAACCGAAAAACGCCATAACTGCGTAACTTGTGCTCATCGAGCAGACGTTTCACACGTTTGTCTTGGAACATTTGAGTTGATACACCGTACTCCATATCTTTAAGGGTTTTTATATTGCTTTCATTTCTTGATACATGTCGTTCTTACGCAGGAACTTCTCAATGTCGCTCTTGAAATAGTACAACTTACGCTCTCTAATCACCGGGCGTAGTCCTTTATTCAGATAGTTCTTTTTCAGCGTGTCCCCATCGACCACTAAATACCCGGCTAATTCGGCATTGCCGACACAATAAGGACGGTCTGCCAGCGGCACTATTACTGTTTTTGCTTTTGCCATTGTTTAATTATTTTATTGTGGGAGTAGCAGGATTTGAACCTGCGACCTCCGGGGTGAAAGTATTTGCGGGAAACCCCGGTACGCTACCGCTGCGCCATGCTCCCAATCGTACGGTCATTTCTCAACGACCGCACGCCGTTAGAATGAATAAATTATGTATTAGTCACTTAAACCTACTCGCTTGTAGGCTTTTTCTCGACAAAGCGATAGCACGCCTGCGAGCCGCGTACGATGCCGTACTTGCCGTCTTTGTAATGGGGACACCGTAACGTGATGGGTCTGCCCTGCGGGTCACGATTCCACTCCGTCCATGTGTTCCATGTGCCGAAAGCACAGTCATCGCAAACGCGGTTACGCCAGTTCTCACAAGGCGTTTTCTTCGCTATTGTTACTACTCGCTTCGCCATAGGTTAGAAGGGCAAATCTTGAGTCTGCTCTAATGCTGCTACCTCTTCGGGAGAGAGTGCCGGAGCGTTGTTAATCTGCTCTTGGGTAACGTGAGTGTCATTCTTCGGTATCCAACGCTTGAAGTTACCGATGATATAACTACGTCCCTCGATGCGCTCTTCTTTCTTCGGTGCGCAACTGATAAAGTGCGTGTCACCGAATTTGCTCGGCTCTGCGGTCTCCATAACTGCAAGGCTCAAGTAGAGTTTGGTGATGGGCTTGCCGTCGCTGCCTATCTGCTTGGTCTCGACTTTCTTGATGAGTTCTTTCGGGATGTCGGAGAGACAAATGCTGCCAGTCAATACAAGATTGGCTTTCTTCTCATTGTTTGCTGTTGTTTCCATTGTGATAAGAATTTGATGTTGTTAATATAATGTTTATGCTCCATAGCCGAAGTCATTTGCAAATTGGTAATACAAAGCATCATCGGGGTTGGGTAATTGTATGCCGTATTCGGTTTCAGCATCAGCCTGTACTTTGTTGAGAAAGTCCGTAAACTCCTCTGCTGTAAGTTTGCTTGTGCTTCCCGGTATGTTCGCGCCGTTAGGCATTGTAACGGGCAGATAGAGCAGGCAATACGCGTCATGCACGTTTTCGGGTGTAAACACGCGCCCGGTAGCCTCTGACCACGCCTGCGCTATGCAGGTGAACCAAACCCACATCAGTCTGTTTTGCGGGTTGCTCCTTGGTTTCTGTACGCGCTCAACAATCATCACATAGTCACCGTTGGTAATGGTAGATAGCCACATATCCAGCGTGCCGTGTAGGTTCTGACTGTTGGCGACAGTGCCACGTTCTTTCTGAAAACGGAATGCGCGTTTTGCCATACTCTTTTTCTGCTTATAGGTTAGCCCTTGCGCAAGGTTACTTGCACGATGGTCTTGCTTGATTTTGCACACATCTTCATGCGCTTGAGCAGGTCTTCATGCGCCTTCAGTTCGGCGGTTGTAATATCGTTAGCCTCTTTGAGTTCGCGCCAATGCGCATTCTCGCTGAAGTCGTATTTGACACCTGACTCTTTTACTTGGAAATCGCAGTTGTATGCGCCGAAAGGAATTGTGCCGCCTTTCTCATACTTCTCTGCCTCTGCGAGTGCTGCGTCTGCTATGCGGTCTTTCGCAGTCTTGACGACTTGCTCAAGTGCGCTCAACTGACCGAGAGCGAGGAGCGGGGACATATAGCCCTCATCAACTTTCTCAACGAGTTTCGTTGCGGCGTTGGCGATTTCGACTTTGTTAGGCACATATGCGACGTTCTCATCGAGTGCCAAAATGGGGGGGGTATTGGTCTTTTTCATTGCTGAATTATTTAGGAGTGATTATTTCTTTGCCTGCTCTGCCGGATTATACCAGCCTTTCTCTGTTGCAACTTTAACCGCGTGCGCGTTCGCTTTTTTCGCGTAACGTGTACCCTTTGCGCGCGCCGCATTGGCTTTGATTTGCTCGATGCTATCGCTTGCATCAATATCTGCGCAAATAGACATGTACGCGGCTATCTCTTCATGATTCAACGGCTCTTCTGCGGGCTGCTGCGGAGCGGCTGTTGTCTCACCTTTCGCCGCCTTTGTCTGCTGCTGCGGCTGTGCAGGTTGTTTCGCTTGCGGTGCTTTCGCCTTCGGCTGTGCAGCGGGTTTCTGCGGTTGCGGCTGCTGTGCGGGCTGCGTGTTGTCGATTTGGATATTCGGCTGGTCGGGGTCGTTCTCATCGTTGTCGATTGCAAACAAACCGCATAGAGCGTACTTGCGTGCGTAGGACGATGCAGACCCGGTGCATTGCTCGTTGCTCATCGTGCGCTTCTCGTAAGGCTGTCCGCTTCTATCTACGCCCGAGACGATATGACTGTCAAGACACGCCCATCCACTTGCGCTTGCGATTACGCCGTTTTCGCCTATTAGGCTCGCCGTCGCTTTGATGGCTACTCTGCCGCCTACTTCTGTCAGTTCGTCGGTTACAATTACCGCCGTATCTGTCTCTTTCAAGAACGGCTTTGCTTTTTCAAAGATGTCTTCTGCGGAGCGGAATTTGAATCGTCCACCGTCGCCGCTTTTGTCCTTCGTCACGCGAAGTCCTTGCTGAATTGTGATTAACCTTTTCATTGTTTTCTACATTTTAACGTGATACATTGTGATATGTTTTTGTCCTCATACCCCGCGCTCGTACAGACGATGCGCGGGATATTAAGGTTAAAGCGCAATTAAATGCGGAGGAGACGGAACGCCCGGACGAGCCTCGGGAAGTCCTTACTTATATCGTACACGCAGCCATTGCCCGTGGGCACGCAGTACACACCGTAACTATCGTACTCACTGGACGAGAGATAATTGTGGCCGCCATGCAACGGAACTGCAAGGTTCGGGTTGATAGCCTGCACTGCCTTCAGTCCTTCTTGCACCTCGGCAAAGTCCTCAAAGGCGATAGCCCAGTCTTCAGCCGTAGGTAGCCCCCAGTCATCATAGTGCGCAGTCTTAAAGCGCGCACAACACTCTGCCGCCGGATAGTTGCCCTTCTCTGCGTTGCAGGTGATTTCGGCTGCTGTGCGCCAATCTGCTTGATACGTAGCCTTTTCAAGAATAGCCTTCATGTTATTCTCAAAGTTCACGCCGTCAGCCAAGAACGAGGGCGCGTTTTCACCCTTGCCAAATAACGGGTTCGGCTTGCCATCTGCAAGGCGAGAAAGCGGGAGGTAATGGTCTTCGTCGTCGAAATAGTAACGCTTGGACGCGTCTTCGGTCGATTTGTCACCATCGCCGTCTGCAAACTTGCTACTTGCTACATAGCCGTAATTGCTGCTGCCGCTTGCGTTACCGCTGCGACTAACCAGTATTTGCGCACGGTCACTTTCACCGTACTTTGTCAGACCATCTACGTGCTCGCCGTAACCGCCGAAAGGCATACGCCATTCGCTGTCATTACTTGCAACACCCGTCTCGGGGTTCTTGCAACTCATGTTCACAAGGGAGATTTCCATCCACTCGCCGTCATTCTTGCGGCGTACCACGATTGCCTCGGGCGTGTAGTCGCTCAAAGGGTACTTGCCGTCGCGATAGTCTTCGGGCGTTGCAAATGAGCGTTTGCCCGATTTGTCGAAGACCGTGATGAGACCGCTACGGAGTTTGATGCCGTTTTTCTCTTCTTCGGTTGCTGCGGCTTGCGCCGCGTCACCCGGCTTGTGACCCAAGTCACCTAACTCGATGACGATTGCGTGCAGGTCACTCTCTTTCAAACCAGCCTGCTTGAGCAGTTCTTTGCGCATGTGGTCAAGGAACTTAATTTCATCGTTTACCGTGTGCAGGTGTGCTACCACGGTGTGCATCTCGTTCACCTTGCTATTGTGTCGGTTTGACACATCGGCGATGAGTTGCAACAGTTGAGGGTTGTTTTCTGCCATAACATTGTTAATTTTAAGAGTTATACATTATAGTGATTTTTCGTCTTGAGCCTTAAAGTAGTAGTACAGACTACCAAAGGTGTTAAAGTACTGTCTTTGCCGCAGCCATTCGGCTTTGTCGGGTACGTGCCCGTCCATTTCTAATATGCGGTCACTCGGAAAATGTGTGTCCGGGCGCACATATATCTCGCTCTCATTTCGGGCTTGCAGTTGCTCACGCAGGTCTCTCGGGAGATAGCGGGCTAATTGCATCACGGCATCCCACGGTGTCAGCCCTTTGCCGAAGTGCTTTTTGCCCCTTGCGTAGTCCGGCATACCAACATAGCAAAATTCGGGTTCTGCTCGATAGCCCAGCGTGTCATTCTCGCCGTACTCATGCAGACTGTCTCGCTGCGTGCGAAATGCTTTTATAATAATTCGTGCTGCCATTGTTACATTGTTTTAATCATTGTTAAAATAGGAGTGTGCCCGTCATGCCGATAGCGCAGCGGGTGTATCAGTTGCGAGCCGCCCAGTATGCCTCGGCGGTCTCGATTTCTTTGTTGAGAGATTTAAGAACGATACCAGCGCGAACGCGGGCATCTTCTTTGAACTGTGCAGATGTCAGAACCTCGCGGATAGCATATGCAAGGTTAAGAGTGTTTTCACATTCTTGTACATTGTTGTACGTGAAGAGGGGTGCTAAATTTGCCATGATGAGGGTAATTTAGAGGGTTGATTACTTTGGACTATTGAAAAAGCCCGGTAAAGGTCATTTTGCGGTTGATTTGCCATTTACGACCGAGCAGATACGTAACAGTAAAACATACTGCTGCGATGGCTACTTGCGCGATAAAGGTCTTGAGAAAATCAGCCTCGGCTGTAGGCTCTGAACAAAGTGCCAAAATGCCGATTGTTGCAATGATGCTAACCGTTGCCAGTTGAGCGATAAACTTTGCAAAATTCTTTTTCATAAGAGGGTTTTATTAAAAAAGTTATACTTTTATTTGCATATATCAATTTTTTTTTGTAACTTTGCGCACTTTTTTATAGCGCGAAAGTGTGTAATTTTAGAGCGTGTTTTTAGTTACATTCTAAAATCGAGTGCAAAGGTACAACTTTTTTGCGATATATGCAAATTTTTAGAGCATTTTTTTGAAAATTTTTTCATTTTTCTTCAAAATACGCTATAAAATCGCTCTAAATTGCGCTAAAAATAAGGGTATTACGCTAAAATATGTTTTTGAGCATATTTTTAACGAAAAGACAGAATTTGTTGCTACGTGGGCGTGCGCGTGTAGCGCGTACCTTATAATATAAAACAATGTATCACTTTTAGCACAATGTAGAAATGAGTAGAGAATTTGATGAAAGTACCGTGCGCGGGCGACTGCAAAAGTTCATCTATCATTTAGGTATTCCTGTGTCTGCTTTTGAGCGTCAGTGTGGCATGTCGAACGCTACCGTTGCAAACATGCGCAAATCGCTTGCGCAAGACAAAGTTGAGAACATCGCGCGCAATTATCCGCAATTAAATGTTGCTTGGCTAATGACTGGTGAAGGCGAAATGCTCAATGTTAATCCGAAGGCAGAAGAGGACGCAGAACCGCAGCAAAACACGGCAACGCTCCCGCTCGTGCCGATTGCAGCCGTTGCAGGTTACAACGGACTGGACGAGGCGGGCGTGACGTTGGCAGAATGTCCGCAGTACAGCGTTCCCGATTTCTTTGCCGTTAATGCCGAGTTTCTAATCCGGGTCAGCGGCTCGTCAATGTACCCAAAGTATTCCTCCGGCGATATCCTTGCGTGCAGGCGTATCCGTGAGATAACTTTCCTCCAATGGGGAAAGATTTATGTCATAGACAGTCAGCAAGGCATGATGGTAAAGCGGCTCTTTGAGATTGACGGCGAACCCGACTTGGTACTCTGCAAATCGGACAACGAGAACTACCCGCCGTTCCGTCTTCCGAAAGAAGAGATACGGTCGCTCTCAATCGTGGTCGGCGCGATAAGACTTGAGTAATACTCCGGCGGCTGAAAAGCAGTCAGATAGACAAAGTTGGGAGCATAAAAAAGCCCGCTGGTGAGCAGGCGTGATGTGTAACTTTTTCCCGAAAACTTTGCACAAATTTAATTGACATTGTATAACTTATTTGTTCACAGCGGTTTACGTCCCCTATGGAACTGACTCTTAATCAGTGGGTCGAGGGTTCGAGTCCCTCGGGGGACACAAAGGACATCCAATCGGGTGTCCTTTTTCTTATTCCCCCTTATGCTTCGTCCATTTCGTCGGATAGTATCCGACTTTTATCTTTGTTTTTGTTCTTAAAATAATCGCAACACTACTAATGTTCTTAAAATAATCGCAACACTACTAATGTTCTTAAAATAATCGCAACACTCCGATATGAAAAAAATATCAAAAAATTTCAAAAAAATAACTTTTTTCTTGCGTATTCAAAAAAAATGTAGTACTTTTGCACCGAAAACTTACGCTGGAGGGAATGTCTCTCGTGCTAAAGGTGGGTTTTCGGACATATTGAATAGCGTTTATTGACGCTTTGTTGTTGGCAATCAGAAACTTCGCAACTTTCAGATTTATAACTCAAGGCAAAGTGAGCAATAGATGCCTAGGGGTATGGCATCATACCCTGACTCGTACTAAGTACTTTGTTACTTGGTACTTGTTCGGGATTGTCATATCAGCGTAGGTTTCCTGTTGTTTATTTGAGTTATAAGGCAATGCGAAGGCCTCTGATTGTGAAGTAAACAATGAGAGGTCTGCGCTTCTTTTATGCACCTATGTGTGCACACGCGCGCGTTCCTCTTTATATAATATGTATTGACATGTTGAACGTAGTGGTAGTGTGCATAGGTGCGGTTTTTTTTTCATTTTGTTTTAGGATTTCACTCATCCGCACCTATGCCGCCACTTTCCACCGCAAAAATGTTTTTTATGTTTATGTCCTTTGATGTTTGTACTCCGCAAGGAGTGTGATACGGGGCGGTAGGGCGGCAGGGATGCTTGCATACCAAGCCGTCATAGCGAACCGGAGCGCAAGAGCCCATAGGGCTGCAAACAGCAAAGGGGTTTTATAGGTTTTTGTCTATAAACAATAAAACTAAAATAGGAACATGCGTAAAATAATATCTATATCACTTTTAGTGCTGCTCGGCAGCCTTTCCTTGTGGGCGGAAGAAGCCCCCGTTGCTAATATCGACTCTGTCGCTGTCGATACAGTTCTTAATCCGGATCCGGAATGGTATGTCGCCCCGATGTCCCTGGACTCGTTTATAGCTCGCCATCCGGCTCCGAGACGTGCGGCGGCGAACTGCCCGATCGACTCGGTGCGGATCTTCGATGTGGACTCCGTCCTCACCGGCGTTTCCGTCTATGAGTATGGCGATACCACCCGCACCATCACTTGGACGATCAACCCCGATGGTTCCCGTGTCGGTAATACGCGCGAAGAATCGGGCACCAACGGAAACATCACTTTTTCCGCTTCCTACGAATGGGACTTTGATGCCAATGACTGGAAAGGAACCGTCAAAGAGGAGCATACTTTCGTCTCCGGCAAAGAGACTGTCCATACCAGCTATGACTGGCTGAACGGTGCTTGGTCGGCGAATACGCAAGATACTTGGGTCTATGACGCCGCCGGTCGCGAGATCGAATATACCACCTACACCCGCAATGCCGCAGGCGAACTCGTCTATTCCCAGCAGCGCCTCCGCGAATACAATGCCGCAGGCAAGATGATGCAAGAGATCAACTACACCGCTCATAACGGCGCGGAGTGGACGGCGGGTAACAAGCGTATCTACGATTACGATGGCAGTAATACGATTCTCAACGAGTATTACGGTTTCCTCGCCAACGGCGCATGGGTGGGCTCGTCCAAAGAAATCTGGACCTACACCGCAGGCAAAAAGACCTACTACGAGAAAGACACCTGGTCCAATGGTGCATGGGTAGGATCGTCCAAAGAAATCTGGGCGTTCAATGGTCCGTCTTCAAAACAGACCCTGCACGAGACTTACAGTTGGACCAATGGCGATTGGGCTGTTACGGCTCAAGAGAACTCCGGCTATGACGCAGCAGGCAACAACAACCTCATTGAGAACTACACCTATACCAATGGCGTGCAGAAAGGCTCCAAGAAAGAGGAATATACTTTCTCGGGATCGACCAAGGTTGAAACAGTTACCTATAAATGGACAAACGATGCATGGGTAAAGAATGTAAAAACAGTAAACAACAAGGTAAGCAGTCCCGCAGAGAGTTGCCGTTATAATTGGAACGGTACTGCCTGGGTGGGATCCGGTAATAGGACTTTGACCACCAACAATAGCGGCAACAAACCGATAGAAGTCATTACCCAGACTTGGTCCTCCGAAACCAACTCTTGGGCGAATTATAGCCGTGCCACTACGGAATACACCGGCTCTAAAACAACCCAAGAAGCAACCTACGCATGGCAGAATGATGCATGGGTCGGTACCAGCAGAAGTGATTGGCATTACAACGCCAAAGGTCAGAATGACACCATTAAGACCTATACCAATAATGGCACAGAATGGATTTATTCCAACCGCACTATGAATACCTATAATGCTGCGGGGACTAATATCATGACCCATAAAGCTCAATGGAATGGCGAGAAATGGATAATGACCTCCATGACCCGTACGGACATCAGCGATATAACAATAGACGGCATCCGCCAAACGCTCAATGCCTCATGGCGTTGCGGAGCGGACTCCGTGTGGATCGGTGTGCAGAAAGATACGGCGGTGTTCTCCGCGACAGGCAAACAAATCTATGCTGCGAAATATACCTCTTGGGTAAACAATGCCTGGGTTCCTTCTTATAAGCAGACGCTTGTTTATGATGAGGCGGATCGTCTGCTCCTTAACGAACGCTATAACTGGACTTCAAACCAATGGAAAGGAAGTTTCCGGTATGAGTACGGATATGACGAACAAGGTAGACAAACCTACTCTGCCACTTATAATTCATGGAGTTCTACTACTAACAATTGGGTGGGCACCACAATGACGGAAACGGTTTTCAATGAGATGGGACAGACTGCGGAGAAAAAACTTTACAATTGGAATAACGGCTGGACTGCTTTCAATAGATATTTATATACTTATGATGCAGAGGGGCACTTAATAGATCAAATTGTGCAGAGTAATAGTAATAACGGATGGCAGAATGCCTTGCGATACGAAAAAGGCTATCATAACAACATTCTTGTGGTTTCGAATGATTACACATGGATAAACAATGCATGGTGTATAACCTCTAAAAATGAAAAAACTTATGATGAAGATTCTGACGCCAAACTACGTCGCGAAATAATCGGAAAATGGAACAACTCTACAGGTGCAGCAATTTCTTTCTCCGACAACCATTATTTCTATGCTTGCGATCCTAAATTAGCTTTCACGATCCGTTTCGTGAACGAAGACGGCACGGAGTTGCAGTCTAAGCAAGTGCAGAACGGCGCTATGCCTGCATTTAGCGGTGAAACCCCGACCAAAGAGTCCACCGCCGAATACACCTATACCTTTGCCGGTTGGAATAAGGCGATTGCAGCAGCCACCGCCGATGCAACCTATACCGCAACCTTCACCGCTACCAAGCGTCACTATACGATCACTTGGCTGAACGATGATGGCTCGGAGATTGACCACGTGACGCTGGAGTATGGTGTAATGCCGACTCACGCAGATGCGACCAAAGAGTCCACCGCCGAATACACCTACAACTTCTCCGGTTGGGGCAAGGAGATTGCTCTGGTAACGGGCAACGAAACCTACCAAGCAACCTTTACCGCTACGAAGAATACCTACACCATCACATGGCTGAACGAGGATGGCTCGGAGATTGACCATGAGACGCTGGAGTATGGTGCAATGCCGACTCACGCAGATGCTACCAAAGAAGCAACTGCTGAATAT